>NZ_JBIVDY010000002.1:0-600497 GCF_044747365.1 Kitasatospora sp. NPDC090091 | reverse complement strand
ACTGATCCACCCCGAAGGGCTTCACCGTTCGACTTGCATGTGTTAAGCACGCCGCCAGCGTTCGTCCTGAGCCAGGATCAAACTCTCCGTGAATGATTACCGGTAATCCGGTTCACACTCGCGTTGAGCGGCACGGCAACCACCGGAATAGGGCGGCCCCGCGCACTGCGTCCTCGCTGTGTTATTTCAAAAGGAATCTCCAACCACGGTCCGAAGACCGAGGCCGGGGATGTCAACATATCTGGCGTTGACTTTTGGCACGCTGTTGAGTTCTCAAGGAACGGACACTTCCTTCAGGCGGCTTTCACACCGGCCCTCCGGGCGCTTCGTTCTTTCGTGTTTCCAGCTTATCAGATGTTTTCCGCTCCGCTTCCGGGGCTTCCTTCATCCAACTCGCCGGTGTCTTCCGGGGCTTGACGCCCTGTCCGACGTTTCAAACTCTAGCCGATCCCCGCCCCGAAAGGCGAATCCGGCCGCAATCCCGATAAACGCACACACCGAATAGACCCCGAACCGAACAGGAACGCGACAAAGCGCGGTCCAGCCCGAAAGGGAAGGAGTGGTGTTTCAAGGGATTGGCCGCCCCGGGACCGTCCGCGCCGATGCGTGTCCGGTGCTCCCTGCCAGGCAACTCGAAGAACATTAGACCTCTCGGGAGGGCGAGTCAACCCCCGGCCCAGGTTCGGCGGCCGGCTCCGGATCCGGGCTCGCCGGGCTCACCGGGCCAGCCGAAGGAGCCTGCGTGGCCGGAGCCGCAAGGCCCGGGTCCGCTTCCTCCGCCGGCAGCTGGAACGCGAGCACGGCGACGTCGTCGTCGTGCTCCGCCGTGACGCCCATGGCCCGCAGCAGCCGGGCGCAGACCACCTCGGGGGCGCCGACCGCTCCGGCGAGGGTGCGGGCGAGCAGGTCGAGGCCCTGGTCGATGTCCTCGTCCCGGCGCTCCACCAGGCCGTCCGTATAGAGGACACCTGTCGTTCCGGGGAGCAGGCGCAGGGTGTGCGAGACGTGGACGCCGCCGCCGGTGCCCAGCGGCGGCCCGTTCTGCTCCTCGCTGCGCAGGACGGTGCCGTCCGGGCAGCGCAGCAGCATCGGGAGGTGGCCGGCCGAGGCGTAGGTGAGGGCGCGGCGCTTCGGGTCCCAGACGGCGTAGCTGCAGGTGGCGATCTGGTTGGCGTCGATCTCCATGGCGAGGCCGTCGAGCAGGCGCATCACCTCGTGCGGCGGCAGGTCGAGGCGGGCGTAGGCGCGGACGGCGGTGCGGAGCTGTCCCATGACCGCGGCGGCGCGCAGTCCGCGGCCCATGACGTCGCCGATGACCAGAGCGGTTCGGCCGCCGTCGATGGCGATGACGTCGTACCAGTCGCCGCCGACGGCCGCCTCGGCGCCGCCGGGCTGGTAGGTGGCGGCGACCCGGAGGTCGGCGGGCTGGTCGAGCTTCTGCGGGAGCAGGCTGCGCTGGAGGGTGACGGCGGCCTCGCGCTGGCGGCGTTCGGCCTCGCGCAGGCGGGTGGCGGCGAGGACCTGGTCGGTGACCTCGGCGGCGAAGATGAGGACGCCGGCCGGGGGCGTGTCCTTGTGGTCGCCGGTGTCGTCCGGCTCGGCGCGCTGGTCGTGGCGGCTGAGCGGGACGCAGGAGACGTTGTAGTAGCGGTTGCCGGTGAGGCCGAGGATGCATCGGGCCTTGACGCTTCGCGGGCGGCCGCCGCGGATGACCTGGTCCATCAGCGGCAGCACGCCCATGGTGCCGAGCTCGGGCAGGGCGTCGCAGGCGGGCAGGCCGGCCTGGCGGTCGCCGAAGAGCTCGCGGTAGGCGCGGTTGGCGTAGCCGAGCTGGTGGAGCGGGCCGTAGGTGACGGCGACCGGGGCGGGGATGCGGCTGAGCACCTCGCGCAGCTCCTGCGGACGCTGCGGGTCGAGCAGCTCGTTCGGGCCGGCCGGGGTGGCGGGGTCGCGGGGGCCGGGGACCACGACATCGCCGGAGGGCGTGCCCTGGTCGGTGCCGCTCCCGCCGGACGGGAGGGCACGCCAAGGGGCTCCGGTGAGCCGGGCGCTCCAGCGCATGAGGTTCAAACGACGGCCGCTTCCTCGGTTTCCAGGCATATCATCACTTTTTGTGCGCGCACTGACACACGGGGTAATGACTCGGTTGGGCCGATCCTGTCAGGCGGAGGCCCGATTCCGGAAGTCGCGCGCGCACGGCGCGGCCGTCGGATGGGTCACGGTGGGGCGCCCGGGGGCGCCGTCAGGTCGGACGGTCGTCCGCAGCCCCGCGCCCCGGGCCCGTCTCCGGCCCGGCGCCACGGCCGCTCCTCGGCCCGGTCCCGAACCCCGCTTCGAACTCCGCCCGCGGGTGCTCCAGCGTTCCGAGTGAGACCACCTCGCGGGCGAACACCCCGCCGAGCAGCCAGTCCATCAGCACCCGTACCTTCCGGTCGCCGCTCGGCAGCCGGTTCAGGTGCCGGGCCCGGTGCAGCCACCAGGCGCGGCGGCCGGTGAGCCGCCCGCCGCGCCGGGTGTGGGCGACCGCGCGGCGCAGACCGAGCGAAGTGGAACAGGCGGCGCGGTCGGGCCGGTACTCGGCGATGCCGGCCGCCCGGGGGCCGCCGTCCAGGGAGACCAGCAGGTTGGCGGCGAGCAGCTCGGCCTGGTCGAAGGCGTGCTGCGCGTTGGGCGCGCAGGGTGCGCCGCCCGCGTGCGGGTCGGGCACGGCGGCGCCGTCCCCCGCGGCCCAGACCCCGGGCAGCGCCCGGCCGTCCGGGCCGACGACCTGGAGGGTGGGCAGGCAGCGGATCCGGCCGAGGGTGTCCAGCGGCAGGTCGGTGTCGCGCAGCAGCGGGGACGGGCGCACCCCGGCCGTCCAGACCAGGGTGCGGGCGGCGAACCGGCTGCCGTCGGAGAGCGCCACCACCCGGTCGGCGGCCGACTCCAGGGTGGTGCGCAGCCGGACGTCGACGCTGCGTTCGCGCAGCTGGGCCAGAGTGTGCGCGGCCAGCTCGGGGGACTCCTCGGCGAGGATCCGGTCGGTGGCCTCGACCAGCACCCAGCGCAGGTCGTCCTGGCCGACGTTGTGGTAGCCGCGGACCGCGTGGCGGGCCATGTCCTCCAGCTCGGCGAGCGCGCCGACGCCCGCGTAGCCGGCGCCGACGAAGACGAAGGTCAGCGCGGCCTGGCGGAGGGCAGGGTCGCGGGTGGCGGAGGCGAGGTCGAGCTGTTCCAGGACGTGGTTGCGCAGGCCGACCGCCTCGGCGACGGTGGAGAAGCCGAGGCCCTGCTCGGCGAGTCCGGGGACGGGGTCCGTCCGGGAGACCGAGCCGGGGGCGACCACCAGCACGTCGTAGTCGAGCTCGACGGGCGCCGGTGGTTCGCCGCGGCCGGCGGCGTCGGCCCAGGCCCGGCGGGTGGCGTGCTCGATCCGGGTGATCCTGGCGGTGAGGACCCGGCAGTGCGGGAGGGCCCGGCGCAGCGGGACGACCACGTGGCGGGGGTCGATCGAGCCGGCGGCGACCTCGGCGAGCAGCGGGTGGTACGTCAGGTGGGACTGCGGCTCGACCACGGTGATCTCCGCGTCTCCGCTGCGGATCCGCTCCCGCAGCCCGCGCTGGAGGTGCAGCGCGGCGGACATCCCTGCGCAGCCGCCCCCGACGATCAGGATCCTGATGACGCACCTCCTGCCGATGTTGGCCGTCCGCCGGCCATCGGCCGCCGGCGCACCGCCGTCGTCTAGCCCTCAATGAAGGACCTCCGGGGGCCCTCTTGTCCACAGTCCGTGCCGGGGCGGATGGGGCCGGAGTGGACGGATGGGACCGAATGTGCTTCCGGGGACGGTTTCTGACGCACTTTCGGCCTCGAACCGAGGTGAACTATGGTCGGATTGTGTTTCGGCGCGGCCACCGCCATGTCAATCGGCGGCGACGCACCGTGGAGCTGCCATTACGGCCAGTTCCAGCGTTGGCGGGAGAGCCCGACTGCGGGACGGTGTTCCGGGGAAGGGTAGTCCCGGACGAGGCCCGGCAGGACGGTCCTCGTGCGTATGCGGTCAGCCGGGTCCGGTCGGACGCGGTCGGCCGGGCACGGACGGCCGGGCGTCTCCCGGGCAGGGCGAGCCGGCGGGCACGGCGCAACCGGCGCGAGTGATGGGTCATCGGTCATTTCTGACAGGCGGAGCTGCACCGGGGGGTGCAGGGGCGGGCGACGGCAGGGCCCGGGAACGGGCGCCTGCGGGGGAGAGTTGGGATGATGGAGCAGGAACGACTGTTGGGACGGGCGGACGCTCCGCGCGCCGTCCAGGGCGTGGTGCCGGAGCAGCGCAGCCCGGCGGAACCATCGGCGCAGGCCGGGGTCGCGTACGCCGGGGTCCCGTACCGGGCCGAGCCGTCGCAGGCAGGTGGTGCGGCGGTGCCGGGTTCCCGGTTGCGGGTGGACGCCCGGCGGAACCTGGAGAGCGTGCTGCGGGCGGCGCGCGAGGTGTTCGGCGAGTTCGGCTACGGCGCGCCGATGGAGGAGGTCGCGCGCCGGGCCGGGGTCGGGGTCGGCACGGTGTACCGGCGTTTCCCGAGCAAGGAGGTGCTGGTCCAGCGGATCGCCGCCGAGGAGGTGGCCTGGCTGACGGCGCAGGCGCGCGAGTCGCTGTACGGCGGCGACGGTGCCTGGGAGGCGCTGGCCGGGTACCTGGCGCGGGCGGTGTCGACCGGTGCCGGGCGGCTGCTGCCGCCGGAGGCCTTCCGGTACGCGGAGGAGCTGGGCCGGGTGCCCGAGCAGCGGTCGGGCGATCCGGCCGGTGCGGGCGGCATCCCGGGCTCCGTCCCGGGCGGTCTCCCCGGCGCCCTCCCCGCCGGTCGGATCGAGCCACGCGGCGGCGGGCCGCAGGACGGCGATCCGGTGGCGGCGGACGCGGACCCGCGGCTGCTGCTGCAGCTGTTGGCGGCGCTGGTGGCCCGCGCGGGTGCGGCCGGCGAGCTGCGGCCCGGGGTGACGGTGTCGGACGTGGTCCTGGTGCTGACGGCCTCGGTGCCGGTGCACGCCGGACGGACCGCACCCGAACCGGCTGGGGCGGGTGCAGCGGGTGCGGCCGCCGGCCGACTCGGGGCGGTGGGCGCGCGGCAGACGGACGGTCACCCCGCCGAGGCACCGGCCGACCGGCTGCTGCGGATCCTCCTGGACGGGCTGCGGACGCGCTGAGGTCCGGCGCACTGCGCTCCCTCCGGCCGCTGCGGGTGGGCGAGTTGGGCGCCTTGCCGGCGGGTGCCGTCCGGCCCTGCGCCCGACGCGGGGCTGCGCGCCGCCGGGGCGCCGGCCTGGCCGAACACATCCGCGACGGCCCCTCGGAAGAGTGGGTGACGGCGGTCCGGCTACCGCCTCACTCTGCGCTATGCCATCCTTTGCCCGTGGTTGGAGCCAATGTCCCGTTGCGCGCCGTTCGCGCGCAGTCGGCGCCGCACCGCCGGGAATCGTGCGCCTACGCACTCCCGCGCGCCCTGCCACACTACGGGGGCTGTCGTGGAATCTGGGGTCCGTTGTGAGCGCCGAGGAACAGAACGACTACGGCTACGGCCTCGGCTTCGGCCGCTCCGGACAGGGCGGACCGGACGGCGGGCCGCAGGGCCCGAGCGCGGGTTCATCCGGCCACGCGCCCGGCCACGCGCCGGGGCACATGCCCGGCGGACTGTCCGGCCCGTCCACGCCTTCGGGGCCCACCGGGCAGGTGCCGGACCAGGCCGGGATGCCCAGCCGCGAGACCCTCTCGGCCTCCGCCGCCGCGCTCCCGCACGGCCGCGTCCCCGGCCAGGCACCGGCCGGCCGGGGCGGCGTCACCCCTGAGGCCTTCATCGGCGCCCGCCGGCCTGCCCGGCCCACCGTGCCTGCCCCCGCCGACCCGGCGGACGGCGAGCGCCCGCCGTCCGACGCCGAGTTGACGGCACTGGTCCGGGCCGGCGACGACACCGCGTACGAGGAGATCTACCGCCGGCACGCCGACTCGGTGCGCCGCTACGCACGGACCTGCTGCCGGGACAGCTTCACCGCCGAGGATCTCGCGGGCGAGGTCTTCGCCCGCACCCTGCAGGCGCTGAAGGCCGGCAAGGGGCCGGAGTTCGCCGTCCGCGCCTACCTGCTGACCGCCGTGCGCAACGTCGCCGCGGCCTGGACCCGCAGCGAGCGGCGCGAACAACTCATCGACGACTTCAGCTCGTTCGCGCAGACCTCGGCCGCCACCGTCGACCTCGACCTGGCCGACCCGGGCGCGGACGCCTGGGCCATGGCGATGGCCGACCAGCGCATGGTGATGCAGGCCTACGCCGAACTCCCGGAGGACGACCGGGTGGTGCTCTGGCACACCGAGGTCGAGCGGGAGTCCCCCAAGACCGTCGCGGTGATGCTCGGCAAGACCGCCAACGCCACCGCGGTGCAGGCGCACCGGGCACGCGACCGGCTGGCCGTCGGCTTCCTCCAGGCGCACGTCTCGGGCAGCCAGGACCGGAACTGCGAGGGGTACGCCAACCGGCTCGGCGCGTACGCGCGCGGCTCGCTGCGCAAGCGGGCGTCGGCGGAGGTCGGGCGCCACCTGAAGGAGTGCGACCGCTGCACGGCCGCCTGCCTGGAGCTGTCCGAGATCAACCACGGGCTGCGGGCGCTGCTGCCCGGCGGCGTGCTGGTCTGGGTCGGCGTGGGCGGCTTCGGCGCCGCCGCGGCCGCCGTCGGCGGGGCCGCGGCAGCCGGCGGTGCGGCGGTCGGCGCGGCGGCGGCCACCTCGGGCGGCGCGGCCGCCGGGACGGCGGGGACGACCGCCGGCGCGGCGGCGGGCTCCGCGGCCGGCGGCGCGGCGGGCTCCGCGGGCAGTGGCGGGGCCGGCGCCGGGGTGCTGGCCGGCGAGGGCCTCGGCGTGGCGGCCAAGGCCGGGATCGCCGCCGCCGTCGCGGTCGCCGCGGCGGCCGTCGCCGCCTACGCGCTGACCGGCTCGCCCGACCCGAAGCCCGTGGTGGCCGCTCCCCCGGCCTCCTCCCCGGCCGTCCCGGCTCCGCCGCCGACGGCCGTCCCGGCTCCGGTGCCGCCGAGCCCCGCGCCGAGCAGCCCCGAGCCCGAGCCCGCGGAGGAGCCCCCGCCGAGCCCCTCCCCCGCGCCGAAGCCGCCGGCACCGGCAGCACCGGCACCGGCGAGCCCCAGGGCCGAGCCGCCGAGGCCCGCGCCGAGCAGCCCGCGGCCGGCGCCGCCGTCCCCGACACCGGCTCCCACCCCGCCGCCGAAGCCGACGCCGCCCCCGGTGCCGGTCCCGGTGGTACCGACGCCGACCGTGCCCGCGGTGCCCACCCCGGAGCCGCCCGTCGTACCGACGCCGACCCCGCCCCCGGTGCCGACGCCGACCGCGCCGCCCGCGCCGACCGACTTCTGGGCCGACGACCTGCCGGTGGTCAAGCCCGGCAGGAACCGGGTGCCGCCGCCGGGCCCGAGCATCCGGGAGAAGGACAGCGACTGGTTCTGGCAGCGCGACAGCGTCCGGATCGGCGGCACCCGGTACGCCCACGGCATCACCGTGCACGCACCGGCGGCCACCGTGGTCGATCTCAACCGCACCTGCACGTCGTTCGACGCGGTCGCGGGGGTGGACGACATCACCGCCTGGCCCGGCGGCGTCGTCTTCTCCGTGCAGGCCGCCGACGGCCGCACGCTCTGGAAGTCGCCCGTCCTGGCCACGGGGGACGACGCGGTGCCGGTGCACGTCCCGCTGAACGGGCAGAAGTCGGTGCGGCTGGCGGTCGCCCCGGCGCGCGGTGCCTGGCCGGTCCTGAACGTCGCGGACTGGGCCGAGGCCCGCTTCAGGTGCGTCTGAAGCGGGCCTCGGGGGGCGTCGGGGGGCGTCGGGGGGCGTCGGGGGTGCGGCGTCCGCCCGGCGGGCCGCGGAGCGGCCCCGGGCGGGTGCGGCCTCAGATCGCGCAGGAGCCGTCCGCGCAGGCCTCGCCGGCCGGGGCGACCGGCACCGGCACGGGGCGGCGCTCGCCGATCTCGGCGGCGACCTGCTCCAGCACCTTGCGGAAGGTCTCGGCCTCCTGGCCGCCCTGCACCGCCCACTTGCCCTCGAAGACGAAGGTCGGCACGGCGGTGATGCCCAGCTCCCGGGCCTCGGCCAGCTGCGCCTGCACCTCGGCGGTGCCCTCGTCGCCCGCCAGGTAGGCGGTCACCCGGTCGCGGTCCAGGCCGGCGGAGACCGCGACGTCGGTGAGCGCCGCGCGGTCGCCCACGTCCACGCCGTCGGTGAAGTGCGCCTTGAGCAGCGCCTCCTTCACCCGGCCCTGGGCGGCCGCGCCGTACTCGGTCTCGGCGAGGTGGAGCAGCCGGTGGCCGAGGAAGGTGTTGGCGTGCAGCGCGGCGTCGAAGTCGTAGGTGATGCCCTCGGCGCGGCCCAGCTCGGCCACCCGGGCGTCCATCGCGACGGACTGCGGGCCGTAGCGCTCGGCCAGCCAGGCGCGGTGCGGGCTCGCCGCGGCCGGCGCGTCCGGCACCAGCTGGTACGGCCGGTAGACCACCTCGACGCCCTCCTTGCCCGCGAAGCCGTCCAGCGCCTCCTCGAAGCGGCGCTTGCCGATGTAGCACCAGGGACAGGCGATGTCCGAGTAGATCTCGACCTTCATGGCGGGGGTATCTCCAGGGGTGGGGCGGACGGTGTTCCGAATGGGTGAACGGTCAACCATCTCGGGACATTCCCGGCAGCACCCCGCGAGGCGTCCGGGCCCCGGGCCGGCCGGGGCCCGCCGGCTCGGGGGCCGGCTCAGGGGACCGCGGGCTCGGCCACGGGCGGCGCGGGGACGACCAGGACCGGGCAGGCCGCGTGGTGGACCGCCGCCGAGCTGACCGAGCCCAGCAGCAGCCGGTTGAAGCCACCGTTGCCCCGGGTGCCGACCACCAGCGTGTGCTGCCGGGCCGAGGCGGCCAGCAGCACCTCGATCACGTTGCCGAGCACCACGTGCAGCGAGAGCGCCCCCTCGTACGGGCCGCTCCGGGCCCGCTGCACCGTGGCCACCGCCCGACGCAGGCCGTCGGCCATGCTCTCGACCAGCGTCTCGACGCTCTCCTGGACCAGCTCCGCCATCCCCGGCGGGTAGCCGGCCGGGGCCGGGTTGACCACCGCGAGCACGTACAGCGGCAGGCCGAACCGCTCGGCCTCGGTCATCGCCCGGTCCAGCGCCCAGAGCGAGCCGTCCGAGCCGTCGCAGCCGGCCAGCACGCCCGGCGGGCGCCCCACCGGCAGCCGGCCGAGCACCGACAGGACGACGGGGACGGACGGATCCGGGCTGGCGCTGGTCACCAAGGCCTCCACGCGGGCGGAGCGGACGGGTTGGCGCCATGATTGCCCGTCCGGACCCCCGGGGCCGCCGAGCCGCGCCGGGGCGCCGCAGCGCGCGGGACGCGCCGGCCGCACCGGGCCACACCGGGCGACCCGGCGCGACCCGGCGCGGCCCGGCGCGGCCCGCGGCCTCAGCCGAAGCGGGCCGGGGCCAGCGCGGTGCGCCGGGCCGGCGGCAGGCCGGTCCAGCAGGCGCCGTGGCGACGGGCGCGGACGCGGCGCAGCCAGAGCTCGGTGGCGGCCAGTTCGGCGAGGCCCGCCAGGGTGCCGGGTGGCAGCGCGGCGGCCGGGTCCGCGCAGCGGGCGAGGCCGGCCCGGACGGCGGGCAGGTCGATCAGGCCCGCCTCGGCGAGCAGCGGGGCGTCGAACAGCTCGGCGAGGCCGTCGGCGGCGAGCCGCAGGCCGGCCCGGGCGGGGGCGGTGCGGTCTGGGCGCGGGCCGCGGCCCCAGTCGGGCGGGAGGTCGGTGCGGCCGGCGCCGGTGAGCACCGCGCGCAGCAGGGCGTGCCGGGCGCCGGGCTGGAGCCGGATGTCGTCGGGCAACAGCCGCGCCGCGCGGACCACCTGGTTGTCCAGGAACGGCGCGTGCAGCCGCTGGCCGGGCTGTTCGGCGGCGTGCACCAGCGTGCGGAAGCCGCGCGCGTGCCGGTACAGGGCGTACCGGGCCCGGCGCGCGCCGGGCGGCTCGACGGGCGCCGGTTCGCGCGCCGCCAGCCGCAGTCGCAGCGCGACCGCGGAGAGCGCCTCGTCGGAGAGCCAGCGGGCGGCCGGGCCGGGGACGCACCAGGCCAGGTCGTCCGCCGAGCGGGCGCCCGCCGTGCCGCCGCCGTCCGGGCCGTGACGCAGGGTCAGCCGCACCGCCGCGTCGTCGAGCGCGTCGGCGTAGCGGATCCGGGAGAGCCGGTGGGCGGCGCGGACGACGGTGAGCGGGGTGCGCAGCGCGCCCGCGAGGACGCCGGCCGTCGCCCGGTCGGCGCCGGCCAGGGCGGCGACCGGTGGCAGCAGTTCGCGCGGGCGGCCGGCCCGGACCAGGTCGGCGAGCCGGGCGGGGTGCCCGTCGAGGACCTGCCGGGCGCCGTAGCCGGTGAGGTGGTCGGTGCCGCCGGCGCCGAAGCGGGCCTCGGCGCGGGCGGCGGCGACCAGTTCTGGGCCGGGCTCGTCGGTGAGCGGGCCGTCCTGCGGGTCGGCGCGCAGGTCCGCGTACGGGAGGGTGGCCGGGTCGGGGGCGAGCACGGTGTGCCGCAGCCGGGGGATGTCGGTGGCGAGCGTCGCGGGGGCCTCGGTCTCGCCGAGGGTGACGGCGGCCAGCTGCTCCGGTCCGGCCCGGTCCGGGGCGGCGGCGCGGGCCCAGGAGCCCTTGACCGCGCCCGTCCTGGCCGCGCCCGCGCCGGCCGCGGCGGGGCCGGGCGCGGCGTCCCCGTCGGCCGCGGCCCGGTCGCGGACGGCTGCCGCCGGCCCGGGCCCCGGCGCGAGCGGCACGGCGGCGGCCAGCAGCGCCACGGTGGCGGAGGCGGTGCCGTACGAGAGGTCGACGCCGAGCCGGGCCCGCTCGCCGGCGGTGCGGCCCGGGGCCGGGGTGCGGACCCGGGAGCGGACCGACTCCAGCAGCGCGCGGGTCAGTTCGCGGACGGCCGGGGCCTCGCCGCGCCGCCGCTGCGCGTCGCCGGTGTCGTCGTACGCGGCGAGGTAGGGGCGGCCGCCGCGGATCGCCAGCGCGTGGCCGGGCGGCACCTGCTGCACGCCGAGGTACGGGGTACCGGTGCCGAGGGCCTCGGGCGACTCCGGGCAGGCGAGCCGGGCGGCCAGGTGGCCGGTGTCGATCGGCGCGCCGATCAGGTCGGCGAGCGGGAGGGCGGCGGTGGCGTACGCGGTGCCGCCGCCCCAGGGGGTGTGGAAGACGGGCCGGGCGCCGGCCAGGTCGGTGAGCAGCACGGTGGAGCGCGTGCCGGTGCGCAGCACCACGGTGTAGCTGCCGGGCCAGGCGGTGAGGTGACGGACGGCGCCGCCGCGGGCGGCGGCGAGGCCGGCGGCCAGTTCGGCGTCGGAGGCGCCGCAGTGGCCGAGGACGGCGAGCCGGACGGTGGCGGGGGTGTCCTCAACCGGGTCGGGCGCGGTCGGTCCGGTGGTGACGGCGGCGGGGGCGCCGGGGCGCAGGGTGGCCAGGCGGATCTCCTCGGGGCGCCAGTCGCCCACGGCCCAGAGCGGGTTCGGTCCGGCCCAGAGGGCGCGCGCGGCGATCGGCGCCACGGCGCCGGGCGTCTCCTGCGCCGGTGCGCCCGCCCGGGGCGCGCCCGTGCTCCAGCCCGTCAGCCACCGCATCGCGCCTCCACCGGACGAGGACCTGCCGCCGCGCGGCGCGTCCGCCGCCGGGGCAGCCCCGGCCGGCCCATGGCGCACCGCGGCGGCCGCCCACGCGATCCGGCGCACCGTCAGGAGACATCGTGCCACCGGTCGGCCGTCCCGGGACCGGAGTTGTCGTTTCCGCCTGACGGCGGTACCCGGCCCGCGGCCGGCGTCCGGACGCCCGGGCGGGGCTCGGCGGCGGTCCCGCCACGGCCCCCCGCGGGCCCCGGCGCACTCCGCGCACCCCCCGGCCGGGCCGGCCCGCGCACTTCCCCGGCCGGGGCGGGCCGGGCCTCCCCCTCCTCGGCCCGGACCGCCCCACATCGCCGCCTTGACATGACCATCGCGAGATGGCCGAAAGGCGTCGTCCGGCCCGGGAGGGCATCCGCATGCCCTCCCGGACTCCGCCACCGTCCGCGGGGATTGAGACGGCGGCATCCCCCGGCCCGCCGGGTCCTCGACGGCGGGCCGACCCACGACCACCAGCGAATCGCCGACCGGCCGGTCGGGCCAGGGGGCACGGCCGGGCGCACATCGACACGGGACCGGAGCACGACGCTCCGGCGCGCGGCCGCCCGCCCCGACCCCGGCCGGTTCCGAGTGGTCCGGACCAACCCGCCGGGCCGCCCCGCGGACCGCCGGAGGCCCGGCACCGGGTGCACGATCCCGCCATCCGGAATGCGGCCTCTTAACCCTCGGAACGCGTCCGACTACTCTAGGTACAGCAGCTACGGCCCGGTGCCGCCCGGGCCCCGCGCACAAGGCCGCAGGAGGTGTCGCCGCCACCATGACCGTCAGCCCACGTGGACCGAACGAACGGCTCGGCACGCTCCTGACCCTCGCGCAGATCAGCAACGCCGGCCTGGCCCGCCGGGTCAACGACCTCGGCGCCCAGCGCGGGTTGACGCTGCGCTACGACAAGACCTCGGTGGCCCGCTGGGTCAGCAAGGGCATGGTCCCGCAGGGGCCGGTCCCGCACCTGATCGCCACCGCCATCGGCGGCAAGCTCGGCCGGCCGGTGCCCCTGGAGGAGATCGGCCTCGGCGACACCGACCCGGCGCCCGAACTCGGCCTGGCCTTCCCGCGGGAGGTCTCCGAGGCGGTCCGCTCCGCCACCGACCTCTGGCGGGTCGACCTCGACCTGCGCCGCGGCTCCGGCGGCGGCCGCTGGAGCGACAGCCTGGCCGGGACGTTCTCGGTCGCGGCGTACGCGACCCCGGTCTCCCGCTGGCTGATCACCCCGGCGGACGGCTCGGTGGCCCGCGAGGTCCGGATGCCGGCCGAGGCCGGCTCCTACCGGGTCGGCCACTCGGACGCCGCCAAGCTCCGCGAGGCCGCCCAGGAGGCCCGCCGCTGGGACTCCAAGTACGGCGGCGGGGACTGGCGTTCGTCGATGGTGCCGGAGTGCCTGCGGGTCGAGGCGGCACCGCTGCTGCTGGCCTCCTACAGCGACGCGGTGGGCCGGGCGCTGTTCGGCGCCACCGCCGAACTCACCCGGCTGGCCGGGTGGATGGCCTTCGACACCGGCCAGCACGAGGCCGCGCAGCGCTACTACATCCAGGCGCTGCGGCTGGCCCGCGCCGCCGCCGACGTGCCGCTCGGCGGCTACGTCCTCGCCTCGATGAGCCTGCAGGCGGGCTACCGGGGCTTCGCCGAGGAGGCCGTCGACCTCGCCCAGGCCGCACTGGAGCGCAACCGAGGGCTGGCCACCGCCCGCACCATGAGCTTCTTCCACCTGGTCGAGGCACGGGCCCAGGCCAAGGCCCGCAATGCCGCGGCGTGTGCGACGGCGCTCGGCGCGGCGGAGAGCGCACTCGAACGGGCACGCGCCGGGGATCCCGATCCGGCGTGGATCGACTTCTACGCCTACGACCGGCTCGCCGCCGACGCCGCCGAGTGCTTCCGGGACCTCGGAGTGCCCTCCAAGGTCCGGCAGTTCACCCGCGAGGCACTGGCCCGGCCGACCGAGGGCTTCGTCCGCTCGCACGGGCTCCGGCTGGTCGTCTCCGCGATGGCCGAGGCCGAGGCCGGCAACCTGGACGCGGCCGTGGCCGCCGGCGAGCGCGCAGTCGAGGTGGCCGGGCGGATCTCCTCCCAGCGCAGCCGCGAGTACGTGGTCGAGATGCTCCGCCGGCTCGAGCCGTTCCAGGGCGAGCGCCGGGTCCGGGAGTTGACCGAGCGGGCCCGCGCGGTGCTCGTCGCCCCGGCCTGACCCGCAGGACGGGCCGTCCGGTGCACGGAAGGCGGCTGGATATTCGGATGCACGGGCGGGAGAGGCCTGGCTATGGTCTCTCTCGTCCAGGTGCGCAGGCGGAGGTTACTTCCACTGTTAATGGGCGGGTCGCGGGTTCGAGTCCCGCCACCGGCTTTCGGGCCGGTGTAGCTCAGTCGGTAGAGCAGCTTGTCACCTCAGCCGCTTCAGAACTCTGGACACTTATTCGTGAATAGAATTCCGCACCTCCCGGTGCGACGGCAGCGGTTACTTCGTGGAGTGCCCCCAGCGGGGCGCGGTGAACCGGAAATCAACACCGCCGCCATCTTGATCTCGGGAGGCAGAGCGCCCGGGGTGCCCGGTGCGCAGGCGGGGGTTACTTCGGATCTTGGGGTTCCGGGTTCGAATCCCGGTCGGTCCGTACGCGAGTACGGCCGGTAGCTCAAACCGGACAGAGCGCAAGGCATACAAACCTCCGCCGACGTCGGCCGCCGGGCCGGCACGATCTCGGGCACCCCTTTGTTCGCCATGCCTCCCTGCACGTTCCATTCGGCCAGCAAGGGGGATATCAGCATGTCGCGTTTCAACGGCCGCAAGGCCAAGCCGAGTCCGAGCTCGCCCGTGACCACCACCGGGCAGCGCACGGCCAACCACAACGGCGGCACCGGCCACCTGCGGCACGCGAAGTCCGAGCTCTTCCTGCTGGCCGTCGCCAACCTCGTCGGCCAGGACACCTTCTACGAGACCGGTGGCGCCCGCGACGACCGCTACACCGAGCTGGTGCGCCGACTCGCCGTCACCGACCCGGAGTGGACCCTCGGCCTGCTCCGCTGGCTGCGGACCGACGCCCACATGCGCACGGCCGCGCTGGTCGGCGCCGCCGAGTTCACCCGGGCCCGGCTGGACGCCGGGGCGCCCGGTTTCTCCCGGCAGGCCGTCGACGCGGTGCTGCAGCGCGCGGACGAGCCCGGCGAGCTGCTCGCCTACTGGACCTCGCGCTACGGCCGCGCACTGCCGAAGCCGGTCAAGCGTGGCGTCGCCGATGCCGTCCGCCGGCTCTACAACGGGCGCTCGCTGCTGAAGTACGACACCGCGTCCAAGGGCTACCGCTTCGGCGACGTCCTGGAGTTGACCCACCCCGCGCCCGACCCGGCCAAGCCGTGGCAGGGCGAGCTGTTCCGCTACGCGCTGGACCGCCGGCACCGGCCCGAGGAGGCCGTCCCGCCGGCCTCGGACGCGCTGCTCACCGCCAACCGCGAGCTGCTCGCGCTGCCGGTCGAGAAGCGGCGGGCGGCGGTGACGGCCGAGGGCGGCGCCGAGCGGCTGGCCGCCGCCGGGCTGACCTGGGAGGCGCTGGCCGGCTGGCTGCAGGGCCCGCTGGACGCGCCCGTCTGGGAGGCGGTCATCCCCTCGATGGGGCCGATGGCGCTGGTGCGCAACCTGCGCAACTTCGACGAGGCCGGCGTCCGGGACGAGGTCGCGGCAGGGGTCGCGCGGCGGATCGCCGACCGGGGCGAGGTGCACCGCTCGCGGCAGTTCCCGTTCCGCTACCTCGCCGCGTACCGGCACGCGCCGTCGCTGCGCTGGGGGCACGCACTGGAGGCCGCGCTCTCCCACTCGCTCGCCAACGTGCCCGCGCTGCCGGGCCGGACGCTCGTGCTGGTGGACCGCTCGGGCTCGATGTTCGACCGCCCGAGCGCCCAGACCCGGCTCAACCGCGCCGACTCGGCCGCGATCTTCGGCACCGCGCTGAAGATCCGGGCCGCCGACGCCGACCTGGTCGAGTTCGGCACCACCAGCCGGGTCGTCACCGTGACGAAGGGCGAGCCGGTGCTGCGCGTGCTGGAGCGCTTCACCAGCCTCGGCGGCACCGACACGGCCGCCGCCGTCCGCGCCCACTACCGCGGCCACGACCGGGTGGTCATCGTCACCGACGAGCAGACCGGCCCCGGCTGCTGGGGCGGCGACCCGCTGGCCGAGGTCCCGACCGACGTGCCCGTCTACACCTGGAACCTGGCCGGCTACCGGACCGGCCACGGGCCCGCCGGCACGGCGAACCGGCACACCTTCGGCGGCCTGAGCGACGCGGCCTTCCGGCTGATCCCGCTGCTCGAAGCGGGCCGGGACGCCACCTGGCCGTGGAAGCGGCAGCACGGGGAGCGCTGACGCCCGGCTCCGGGCAGCGAGCTCCGGGCAGCGAGCCCCCGGCGTCGTGCGTCGAGGGGGCCTCCGGGACGGGCCCGGAGGCCCCCTCGACCGGTACCGCGCGCCGTGGCAGCATCGGCGGGTCGGGCCCCTCCCGCCCGGCGGCGGGCGCGGAGGGAAGACCCGGGCGGACGCGTGGGGAGCGAGCGGTGACGTACGACTACGACGTAGTGGTGGTGGGCGGGGGCATCGTCGGGCTCTCCACGGCGTACGCGCTGACCAGGGAGCGGCCCGGGCTGCGGCTGGCGGTGCTGGAGAAGGAGGCCGGCCTCGCCGCGCACCAGACCGGGCGCAACAGCGGGGTCATCCACAGCGGCGTCTACTACCGGCCGGGCTCGCTCAAGGCCCGCTACGCCGTCTCCGGCGCCGCCGAGATGGTGGAGTTCTGCCGCACCCACGACGTCCCCCACGAGGTGACCGGCAAGCTGATCGTGGCCACCGACCCGGCCGAGCTGCCGCGGCTGCACGCGCTCGCCGAGCGCGGCCGGCAGAACGGCATCCCGGTCACCGAGCTGGACCGGGCGGGCATCGCCGAGCACGAGCCGGAGGTCACCGGCATCGCCGGGCTGCACATCGGCACCACCGGCATCTGCGACTTCCCGGCCGTCGCCGGCACCTACGCCCGGCTGGCCCGGGAGGCCGGCGCCGAGCTGCGCACCGGCACCGAGCTGCGGGCCGTCGCCCGCCGGGCCGACGGGGTGACCCTCCAGACCTCCGCCGGGGAGCTGCGCTGCCAGGTGCTGGTGAACTGCGCCGGCCTGCACAGCGACCGGATCGCCCGGCTGGCCGGCGACGACCCCGGCGTGCGGATCGTGCCGTTCCGCGGCGAGTACTACGAACTGACCAAGGAGCGCCGGGAGCTGGTCCGCGGCCTGGTCTACCCGGTGCCCGACCCGGCCTTCCCCTTCCTGGGCGTGCACCTGACCCGGGGCATCCACGGCGACGTGCACGTCGGCCCGAACGCGGTGCCCGCGCTGGCCCGCGAGGGCTACGACTGGCGCACCGTCCGCCCGCGCGACCTGGCCGACACGATCACCTTCCCCGGCACCTGGCAGATCGCCCGCCGGCACTGGCGGTACGAGATCGGCGAGCTGCACCGCTCGCTCTCCAAGCGGGCCTTCACCACCGCCGTCCAACGGCTGCTGCCGGCCGTGACCGCGGCGGACCTCGTCCCGGCCGCCGCCGGGGTGCGGGCCCAGGCGGTGGCCCGGGACGGCGCGCTGCTGGACGACTTCGCCTTCGCCGGTTTCGACCCGGACGACCCGCGCTCCACCCGGCGCCTGGTGCACGTCCTGAACGCGCCCTCCCCGGCGGCCACCGCCTCGCTGCCGATCGGCCGCGAGGTGGCCCGCCGGGCGCTCGCCGCCCAGGAGGCCGGTGGCTGAGCGCGGACGCGTGACCCGGGCCCAAGCGACGGCGTGGGTGCGCAGGAAGTCGAACGGGCCGACTTCCTGCGCACCCGCCCCGCCCGCCCCGCCCACCGCACCCGCGTCGCGTGCGTCACAGGGCCTCGCCGGGCCTGCGGTACGCGCCGGGCGGCCCCGTAGACTCGGTTGATTGTGACTGCCACCGCCCCGATCCCCCAGCAATCGCCCTCCGCCCGGCTCTCCGCGGCGCCCGCCGCGTACCCCGCGCCGATGTACCCGCACAAGGCCACCGAGGCCCAGCACAGCGAGCGGCGCATCCGCAGCTTCCAGCCGCGCCGGGGCCGGATGACCAACGCCCAGGCGGGCGCGCTGGACCGGGGCTGGGAGAAGTACGGCATCGCGATCGACGGCACCCCGCTCGACCTGCGCGACCTCTTCGCCGACCGGCCGGTCACCCTGGAGATCGGCTTCGGCATGGGCGAGACCACCGCCGCGATGGCCGCCGCCGACCCGGCGACGGGCATCCTGGCCGCCGACGTCCACACCCCCGGCCACGGCAACCTGCTCGGCATGCTGGAGCGCGACGGCTCGGAGAACGTCCGGCTGGCCGCCGGCGACGCCGTCATCCTGCTCCGCGACATGCTGCCCGACGCCTCGCTGGCCGGCCTGCGGGTCTACTTCGCGGACCCGTGGCCCAAGCCCAAGCACCACAAGCGCCGCCTGGTCCAGTCGACCTTCCTGGACCTCGTGCTGCCGCGGCTCGCCCCGGGCGCCCTGGTGCACTGCGCCACCGACTGGGAGCCGTACGCGGAGCAGATGCTGGAGGTGCTCTCCGCCTCGCCCGAGCTGGAGAACCTGCACCCGGAGGGCGACGGCACCGGCTGGCTGGAGCCCGCCGACCACCCGGACGGCAGCATCCCCGGCTACGCGCCGCGGCCGGACTGGCGGCCGGTCACCAAGTTCGAACGGGCCGGGATCGCCAAGGGCCACGTGGTCCACGACCTGCTGTTCCGCCGCCGCTGAGCCGCCGCCGGGTGTTCGACCCGGCGGACCCGCACCGGCCCACCGGCCCCGATCCGGCCGATCCGGCCGGGGAGATTCGTCCCGACTCCTCCCGGCGGGCCGGTGCCTTGGCCTACCCTGTGCCGGGTGAGCAGCCCGTCCGGCGGCGGGAACGGGGCCACGGCCCACGCCGCCGACGACCGAGCGATGCCCACGCGCACCGCCGGCACCCGGACCATCCCGGGGCCCCGGGGGCGCCGGGCGCACCGGTTCGTGCCCTGGCCGGCCGCCCTCGCACCGCAGCCCGCGCCGCCGGCCACGCCCCAGCCCGCGCCACCGGCCGTTCCACAGCAGAGCAGCCCGCCCGGCAGCCCGCCCGACCCCCCGCCTGGCACCCCCTCGGGCACCGCACCGCCCACCGCGGCCCCGACCGCACCGCCCGCCGCGCCACCCGGCCCCGCCGCCGGGGCGGCCCCCCGGCGGCGGGGCGCCGGCCGCTCGCTCGCCGTCTCCTCCGTCACCGCGGGCGCCGCCCTGGCCCTCGCCGGCTGCGGCGCGCTGATCCTGCACCTGGTGCACCGCCAGACCGGCACCACCGGACTGCTGGTCGGCCTCGGCCTGGCGACCGTCCCGCTGCCCTTCGTGCTCGGCGGCCTGGCCTGGCTCAACCAGACCGCCCGGGTGCCGCTGCGGCACACCGTGTTCTGCCTCGGTTGGGGCGCCTTCGCGGCGACCACCGTCGCGATCCTCGCCAACGGCTGGACCGCCGACTACCTGACCGCCCACCAGGGCAGCCTGGGCGAGGCGCTCGGCGCCGACCTGGTCACCCCGGTGATCGAGGAGAGCGCCAAGGGGGCGGCGCTGCTCCTGCTGCTGGTCCCGATCGGCCGGCAGCTCCCGTGCCGCGGCCACCGCACCACCGACCGCCCCTGCGCGAGCGTGCTGCGCCCGCTGCCGGGCGCCGGCCGGCCCCGCCCGTACGCCCGCCGGACCGCCGTGCCGA
This sequence comes from Kitasatospora sp. NPDC090091, assembly GCF_044747365.1. Lineage (NCBI taxonomy): Bacteria > Bacillati > Actinomycetota > Actinomycetes > Kitasatosporales > Streptomycetaceae > Kitasatospora > Kitasatospora sp. NPDC090091. The sequence goes on along the minus strand of NZ_JBIVDY010000002.1, from coordinate 581,032 downwards.
ACGCCCGCGGCCGGCTGCGCCCCTACCTGCGGCCGCTGCCCTACCTGCGCCCGTACCCGCTGACCCACGACCGCCCGCGGGCCCGGGCCCGCCCCCGCACCCTGGCCGCCGGGGTGGTCCTCGGCGGGGTCACCGCCTGCGGCTTCGCCTTCACCGAGAACGCGCTCTACCTGGGGCGGGCCTTCAGCGACGACGAGCAGCAGCGGCTGGACAGCATCGGCCTCGGGGCGACCCCGAGCCTGCGCGACTTCGACAGCACCGTGCAGACCTTCGTCCTGCGCGCCCTGCTCTCCCCCTTCGCCCACCCGCTGTTCACCGCGCTGACCGGGCTGGGCCTGGCCGTCACCCTCACCACCGGCCGGCGCTGGCTGGCCCGGCTGGCCGCGCCGACCGGGCTGGTGCTGTCGATGGCCCTGCACGGCACCTGGAACGCTGCGGCCGACCTCGGCACCCACGGCTTCCTGCTGGTCTACGCGGTGCTGATGGTGCCCTGCTTCGCCGCGCTGGTGGGTTTCGCGGCCTGGGCGCGGGCCCGGACCGTCCGGCACTCCGCGCGCCGCCCGCGCGCCCCGGCCCGGGCCGCGGCCGCCTGAGACCGCCCGCGGAAACCCACCCGGCCGGGACCGGCCGCCGGGCCCGCCGGAGAACCGATTTCCCATCCGCGCGACTTCCCCGTATTGTTGTGTTCACCGACGCGGGGTGGAGCAGCTCGGTAGCTCGCTGGGCTCATAACCCAGAGGTCGCAGGTTCAAATCCTGTCCCCGCTACTCAGTAGCCGAAAGGCCCGGAGGATTCGTCCTCCGGGCCTTTCGCCGTTCCAGGGGGCTGCGGCGACGGCACGATTGCATCAGGAACCGGTAACGGGACCCGGACCGCAAGATCCGGTAAAGGGACCGTCAAGCATACTGAGGGCGCACCTGTCACTCGTTCGGACGCGACCGCTCGCGTCGAGTAAGGAACCCTGATGCTGTCGAAGCGCCTTGTCAGTACCGCCGCGATCTGCCTGCTGCTGGCAGCGGGCACGGCCGCGTGCGGCGACTCCAAGGACAGCAAGGCCCCGGCCGCGGCCGCGGTGCCGAAGCTGGACACCGACAAGCTGAGCGCCGACGAGATCCAGAAGCAGGCGAAGGACGCCCTGGCCACCGCCTCCTCGGTGAAGATCACCGGCGAGATGACCGACGCCGACGGCAAGATGACCATCGACCTGGCGCTCGACACCAAGGGCCAGTGCACCGGCACCATGAGCATGCCCGGCACCGGCAAGTTCGAGATCATCAGCGACGGCAAGCAGTCCTTCCTGAAGCCGGACAAGGACATGTGGACCGCCGTCGGCGGCCCGAACGGCGCCAAGGCCGCCGAGCTCTTCAAGGGCCGCTACCTCACCGGCTTCGAGAGCGATGACGACTTCAAGAGCCTCTCCTCGGTCTGCAACCTCACCGTGCTGAGCAAGCAGCTCGTCGAGGAGGACGGCGACAAGAGCACCTACACCAAGGGCTCGGCCGGCACCGTCAACGGCGCGAAGACCTTCAGCCTCAAGGCGAAGGACGCCAAGGGCGAGGAGTCGACCATCCACGTCCTGGTCGAGGGCAAGCCCTACCCGGTGCGGATCGAGAAGGCCGGCGGCAAGGAGAGCGGCCAGATGAACTTCGGCGACTTCGACAAGCCGCTCACCGTCCAGGCCCCGCCGGCCGACAGCGTGATCGACTTCAAGAAGTTCAAGGAGCTCCAGGGCGCCTGATCCGGGCCCCGGGCAGCGGCCGCGAATAATCCGTTGCCCTCCTCCGGGTGGGCTGCCTATGGTGGCGACACACTGAAAGGAGGTGATCCTGAATTGAGTTCCATCAGGATGCGTGAGGTGGCTGCTCGCTAGAGCCGCCCCTGCCTGCGCAGGGCGAGGCCCCAGGCCTCCGGCAGGCGAATCCCAAGCAGTCACCCGGCCCGTGGGCTCACCGGTACATCCCCGGTGCCTCGGCGCCCGGCCCCTCGCAGGGCCGGCGCAGAGGAGCAGCCCACGGGCCGTCTGCGTTTCACGGCACCTTTTCCGGCACCCTGCCCTGTCCAGCCCCCCCCCCCGCGGTTTCCGGCGCCCCGTACCGGGCATTCGAGCTCCGGCGGGCTTGCCCGCGGCCGGGCGGCAGGCGGCGCGCAGCCGCCCACCAACTAGAGTCGCGAACCGGAGCGGGACGGGTACAGGGGGTACGCGATGGCGGGGAAGGTCGGGCGGGCGGGGAGCGCGGCCGCGACGGTGCACGCGGCGCAGCGGGTGGCGGCCGCGGTGCTGCTCGGGGTCGGTGTGCTCGGGCTGCTGCTGTTCTCGCTCGGCCGGGAGCACGCCTGGCAGGCGCTGGGCGGCGGGCTGGTGGTGGCCGGGGCGTCGATGGTGCTCGGCGGGGCGCTGGGCTTCCTGTTCGGGGTGCCCCGGGTGCGCAGTGGCAGCGGTCCGGGCGGCGAGACGCACGGCTCCTACGCGCCGAACACCAATCTGGAGCAGGTGTCGGACTGGCTGACCAAGGTGCTGCTGGGCGTCGGGCTGACCCAGCTCGGCTCGCTCGGCGAGCGGATGCACCAGCTCGGGTCGGCGCTGGCTCCCGCACTGGGCGGGGAGGAGGGCGCCGTCCCGTTCGCGGCGGCGCTGGTGCTCTACTTCCTGGTCCTCGGCTTCCTGGCCGGCTGGCTGGTGACCCGGCTGGCGCTGCCCCGGGTGCTCTCCGACGCGGACGAGGCGCTGGACCTCTTCCTGGCGGGCCAGGACCGCGACCGCCGGGGCGACAAGGTGGGTGCGGACGACCTCCGGGTCCGGGCGATGCAGCAGCTGGGTCTGCTGGGCGGCGCCGCGGACCGGGCCGAGGAGCCGGTCCACCGCCCGTCGGCGGGCGCGGTGCCCGGGCCGGCGACCGTGATGGCCGAGGTCCGCTCGGCGGCCCGGCGCTCGGCGCTGACCGCGGACCAGGTGCGCGAGCTGTTCGCGGACGGCGACGAGGGCCGCCGGCTCCAGGCGCTGGCCCTGATGCAGGGCGATCCGGCGCTGGCCGACCTGCCCGGCGTGCTGGACGCGATCGAGCACCCGCGCTCCGGCTTCGAGCAGTACAACGCGCTGCTGGCGGCCCGCGGGCTGCTCAACCGGCTGCCGGCCGCCGAGGCACAGCGGCTGCGCGACGCGCTGGCCGGGCAGCTGGTGGCGGCGGACGGCATCCCGTACGGCTCGGACCGGAGCTGGCTGGCGGAGAAGATCCTCTCCCGCCTGGAGGCGCCCGGCCTGCCGCCGCAGCAGATCAGCCTCCCGCAGCAGGCGGGCCCGGCCGCCGAGGCGCCGGCCCAGCCGGAGTCGTCGCCGCCGTCGCAGCCGGTTCAGCCCTAGGGAGCCACCGGGAGCCGCCGGCCCGGCGTCGGTGGTCGGCGGCCCGCAGGACGAGGACGCGCCGGGAGCGGCCGTCCTCCGCCCGGGCGAACACCTCGATCTCGCTGGCGATCCGGCGCTCGCCGAGGGTGTGCCGCAGCCCGTCCAGGTGCGGGCAGCGCTGACCGGAGCCGTCGTGCAGCGGGTGGACCCGGACCTCGCCGTCGGGCCGGGTGACCCGGACCAGTTCGGCCAGGGCGGCCACCTGCCGGTCGAGGTCGAACAGCTCGGGGTAGGCGAAGACCAGGTACCCGCTGAGCGTCAGCGCGAAGGTCCCGTCGGCGAACGGGAGCCGGGGCAGCGCGGCTGCCACGTACTGCTCGGGGTGGCGCCCGGTGTCGGCGGTGAAGAGCCGCCGGGCCCGGTCCCAGCTGCGCAGGTAGCGGTCGTACGGGCGGTGCTGCGGCAGCGGGTAGAGCGCCGGACGGGCCGCCATCGCGGCGGCCATCGAGGCACGGGCGGCCAGCGCGCGGGCCGCCACCTCGGGGACCGGCAGGGCGTAGGCCGGATCGGTGGCGATCACGTGGCAGCCCAGGGCGCGCGCCTCGGCGGCCAGGCCGGCCGCGCCGGCGGGGCAGTCGAGCACCGGCCCGGGCACGGCGGCGAGCGCCGCGCGGCTCAGGCCGAAGAGACCGCAGTACTCGTCCAGCGGGCGGGAGGTGACGAGGACGCCGGCGGGGTCGGGGGCTGCGCGGGCGGCGGCGGGGGCTGCAGGGGCGGCCATGCGGGCATCGGAACACGGACCGGCCGCGCCCGCATCCGGAGACGCCCGGGCCCCGCAGCCCGGCCGCCGCCCCGGAGGGTCCGGCCGGGCCGCGGGGCCCGGGGGTGGGCTCAGCGGCCGAGCAGGCCGCGGACGGCGAGCCGGTTGACGTTGGTCAGGCCGCGCACGAGCTGCGGGGTGAGGAAGACGATGAGCAGCCCGAGCAGCGAGACGCCGGCGATCTGCAGCGGCGACTGGATGAAGTAGACGTGCCGGGTGTGGTCGTCGTCGTAGAAGTCGAACAGCTGCAGCCCCGGCCAGCCGACGTACGTCGGGTAGACCCAGTGGTAGAGCGGGTATGCCGCCAGCGCCCAGCCGACCAGCAGGAACGTCAGCGACACGGTGAAGCTGACGATCGCCCACGGGAACATCAGCACCTGGTAGAGCGCGGCCTTCCAGCCGGCCGCGTCGGCCATCCGCGCGGTGATCAGGCCCCAGCTGCCGGGGCGGACGGCCTTCACCGGCGCAGGTCCCGGCACGTCGAGCGCCAGCATGCTGCGGGTCCGGGCCCGCTCCAGCCGGCCGAAGCCGCGGGCCCCGGCGGTCAGCGCCGCCAGGACCGGCAGGCCCAGGACGGTGACCACGGTGCCGAGGCCGAAGCTGAACAGCGTGATGGCGAAGGAGAACCCCGCGACGGCCACCGGGAGGCCGGTGAGGCTGTAGCCGAGCTCGCGGTAGAAGTAGGAGGAGAAGGGCGCGCGCCAGGCGTACGGCGGCTCCTCGGTACGGCGGGCGCCCTCGGCGGGGAGGTCGTACGCGGTGCGCTGGATGCTCTGGCTGCTCATGGCCGGCCTCGGTCCTCGGTTCTCTGCGGGCTTTCGGGGATGGCTCCACCCTCCCAGGGCCCGGACGCGGCGGACATCCGGCTCCCCGGCGAACCGGGGGTGGGGTTAACCCCCCGTCGGGCCCCGCCCGCCGGGCCGCGGCCACTCGTCGGCGAGCAGCGAGTACTGCAGCGAGTCGTGCCAGGTGCCGCGCAGTCTGACGTCGTGCCGGATCCGGCCCTCCAGCTGGAAGCCGGCCCGGGTGAGCACCCGCGCGGAGGCCTCGTTGGCCGGGTCCACCCGGGCGGCCAGCCGGTGCAGGCGCAGCGCGCCGAAGGCGAAGTCGCAGAGCAGGGCGGTGATCTCGCCGGCGTAACCGTTGCCCCAGGTGTCCCGGCGCAGCGCGTAGCCGAGGTCGGCGGAGCGGTGGTCGCCGAGGGTGAGGGCGGCGTTGCCGATCGGGGTGGCGTCGGCCGGGTCGTCGGCGTCCGCGCGCCGGGTGACGGCCAGTCGGTAGACGGTCCGCTCCTCCCGCAGGGCCTCCTCCAGGTACTGCTCGATCTGGTCGGCGCAGTCCACCAGATCACGCGGTTCGAAGGGGAGGTAGCGGGTGGCCTCCGGATCGCCGAAGACGGCGTGCAGCGCGTCGACGTCTCCGGGGGTGTGGTGGAACTCCCGGAGGGCGAGGCGGGGGCCGGTGAGGCGGACGGGGACCATGGAGGCAGACCCTACCCGCGCTTTCCGGTTACCGTAAGTGACATGGAAGACGATGACCTGCGGCTCGCCCCGCACACCAGGGCCGCCGAGCTGCTCGCCTGGGCGGAGGCCGAGGGCCGCGCGCCGGTGGCCGAGGCCCCGCTGCGGACGGTGCTGGCGCTGCTGGAGCTGGGTGAGGGCAGGATGCGCGACGGCTGGCCGGAGCTGACCTCGGACGCCGTGGAGCAGCTGCTCCACGAGCGGCTCCACCTCTACGTGCAGCCCGACCCGGAGCAGGACCCGCTGGCGTACGGCGAGGCGGTGCGACTGCTGATCGACCACCAGCGGGCTTCGAAGCGGCTGAACGCCAAGCGGCAGGAGCGGCTGCACGCGGAGGCCGAGTGGCAGGGCGAGGTGGCGGCCGGCCTGCTCCGCCGGGCCGATCTGGTGACCTGGCCGCGGCTGTACGCGCTGCTGCTGCACGCGTACGGGGTGGACGTCACCGACGAGGCCGCGGTGTTCGACTGGCTGTCGGGGTTCCGGGAGCTGGCCGAGGAGGACCGGCGGGCCGCGTTCGAGGCGCTGGCGGAGGCCGGCTGGCTGGACGAGGCGGACCCCGCGGGCTGGGGTCCGGGCCGGGTGCTCTCGGTCGGGATGGCCACCGACGGCGCGCGGCGGCTGCTGGAGCACGGGCTGATGCGGCGCAGCTACCGCAACCTGGCGGAGCTGACGGCGCTGGGCCGGCCGATGCCGGACGAGCTGTCCGGGGACTTCGGGGCGTTCGAGGAGGCGGCGGAGTCCGCCGCGCTGGACCTGTTCGGCTCGTGGACGGTGCCGGGGCTGCCGCGGCTGCTGGTGGCGGAGTTCCCGGAGCTGGCCCCGGAGCCGGGCCAGCAGGAGATCGACGCCTACCTGGCCGGTCTGCCGGCCGAACAGGACGCGGCGGAGCAGGACGCGGCGGAGCAGGACCTCACGGAGCAGGACGCGGCCGAGCAGAAGCGCACCGAGTAGCGCGGACGGCGCGCGGAGACGGAAAGGCGCCCCGGCCGGTACATCGGTACCGGCCGGGGCGCCTTCGTCGTGCCGCCCTCACGGGGCGGCCGCCCCCGGGGGGCGAACCGTCAGGGGGTGACGCCGCGCTGCTCGAACCAGCTCTCCGGGTCGACCGGGGCGCCGCCGTCGGGGCGCACCTCCAGGTGCAGGTGCGGGCCGGTGACGTTGCCGGTGGCGCCGACCTTGCCGAGCTGCTGGCCGGGGACGACCTTGCCGGAGCCCTTGATGATCGAGGAGAGGTGGCAGTACCAGATCTCGGTGCCGTCGGGCAGCGTCTCGACGATCCGGTAGCCGTACGAGCCGGCCCAGCCGGCCGAGGTGATGGTGCCCTGGCCGACCGCGTACACCGGGGTGCCGGTGTCGGCGGCGAAGTCCAGTCCGGTGTGCAGGTGGGCCCAGTAGGAGGCGCTCTGGCCGTAGTGGGCGGAGAGGCGGTAGTCGCGCACCGGCAGGTTGATCGCGGCGAGCTTGGCCTTCTCGGCCGCCTCGGCGGCGCGCTTGGCCTCCTGCTGCTGGACGGCGCGCTTGGTCTCGGCCTCCTTGGCGGCCTGCAGGCGGGCGGTCTCCTCGGCGGCGGTGCGCTGGCTGTCGGCCTGCTGCTGGATCCGGGCGGCGAGCGCGAGGCCCGGGTCCGCGGAGAGCGCGACCGGGGCCTCGTCCGGCGCCTCGACGGCGGGCGCGGCGGCCGGGGTGGCGGAGGCGAAACCGGTGGCGCCCAGGGTGGCGGCGACGGCGGTGACGCCGAGCAGCGGGGCGGTCCCGCGGGTCTGACGCGGCATCCGGTGGCGGTTGGTCTCGGCGGGCTGCGGGGCGGCCTCGTCGTCGGACCCGCCGTACTCGCCCAGGTGGGCGGGCGGCCACGGGTGGTCGAGCAGCTGGGTGCCGGCGGAGGAGCCGGGCAGATGTGCCGGAGAGTGCGTCGACGCCACGGAGGCGCGCTCCTTTCCTTCCTTCGCGCCTACCGGGTTAGCTGACGGGTTCGGAGCAGGAAGGTCTCCTACGGCTGGGCCTGGGCCCGGCCGATTCACCCCAAGGAACGTGGTTCCCCGGCTCCCTGGCCTGCCCGGAGGCCGGCCGGCGGGATTAGGCGACGGCGCACGGTGCCGTCTGGGTACGGCGTTGCGGACCGCGCTGCGTTATCAAACGTTAATCCTAGGAGCCCCCGATTCCAAGCCGTCCGCATGGGACGACAGGACACAGCTCGGACACTACGCGATCCGGTGGGCGATTTGGGGCGTTTGACGACAACTGACACTACCGAACGTGATAGGACGTCAACGAACGACCCCGTGTTTGAGTACTTCTACTCATGTGGACCTCGTTCGACGGCGCGCATCCTGGCGCCATGAACGCACCGATGCAGTCACGCACCACGGCCGCGTACTACGTCCAGGCCGTGCTCTCCTTCACCCTCTCCGCCGGCGCCCTCGCGATCGGCATCGCCTACCTCCCGGTGGGCGCCTGGACCCGCGCCTTCCTCGGGGTCGGCCTGCTCTACACCGTCACCTCCGCCTTCACCCTGGCCAAGGTCGTCCGGGACCGGCAGGAGACCAACGAGATCGTCACCCGGGTCGACCAGGCCCGGCTGGAGAAGCTGCTCGCCGAGCACGACCCGTTCAAGGTCGAGGGCGCCTGAGCCGACAGGCCGGGAGAGCGGCAGACCCCCGGACGCGCCAGGGCCGGGGCCCGGGCCGGGACGCGCGACAGGCTGACGCCGATAGCTTGACGGCTAAGGCTATTAGCCTTAGCTTTATGGGTGTCGGCAGCGCCCGCCGACACCCCGTCCCGGCGGACCGCGGAGGCCCTCATGACCGGCACCAGCACCCCCACCACGCTGTTCCTCGACGTCCCCGGCGGCCGGCTGGCCTACGACGACACCGTGCAGGGCGACGGCCTGCCCGTCGTCCTGCTCCCCGGGATGCTCGACAGCCGGGCCGCCTACCGGCACCTGCGCCCGCTGCTGACCGCGGCCGGCCGCCGGGTGATCACCATGGACCTGCGCGGCTTCGGCGAGTCCTCGATCGCCTGGGACGACTACTCGCCGGCCGCCATCGCCACCGACGTGCTCGCCCTGCTCGACCACCTCGGCATCGAGCGGGCCGTGCTGGCCGGCAACTCCTACACCGGCGCCACCGTGGTCAAGGCCGCCGGGGACGCGCCCGAGCGGGTCGCCGGGATCGTCCTGCTGGACGCCTTCGTCGAGAACCTGCCGCCGACCGCCCTGCAGCGCGCGATGTTCGGCGTGATGGGCACCCTGCTGGTGCACTCGCCCGCGTTCTGGGGCCTCTACCACCGGAAGATGGCCTACCCGGGCCCCAAGCCGGCCGACTTCGACGGCTACGTGGACGGCCTGGTCGCCGCGATGCGCACGCCGGGCCGCAAGGCCGCGACCCGCGGCTACGTCCGCGGGGAGTCCGCGCCCGCCGGCTGGACCGCCGCCGTGACCTGCCCGGCGCTGGTCGTCATGGGCAGCAAGGACCCCGACTTCCCGAAGCCGGAGCTGGTCGCGGACCGGCAGGCCGCCGCGCTCAAGGCCCGCAAGGTGATGATCGAGGGGTCGGGCCACTACCCGATGGCCGACCGGCCGCAGGCCACCGCCGACGCGCTGCTGCCCTTCCTCGCCGAGCTCGCCTGAAACCGCCGCCGACCCACCGCGCGGTCCCCGCGCACCACGCCGACCCGGGCGCCCGCGTGCGCCGAACCCCACCCCGGAACCACGGAGGCCGCTCCCCATGCCCCGCGTAGGACTCACCCCCGAGCAGGTCGTCGACCACGCCCTCGCCCTCATCGACGAGCAGGGCGCCGAGGCCCTCACCCTGGCCGCGGTCGCCGCCCGCGCCAAGGTGGCCACGCCCTCGCTGTACAAGCACGTCAGCGGCGGGCTGGCCGAGCTGCGGCGGCTGGTGGCCGTCCGGGTCACCGGCGAGCTGGCCGACCGGCTGGCCGGGGCGGCCGTCGGCCGGGGCGGGGACGACGCCGTCGCGGCGGTCCTGCGCGCCTACCTCGGGTACGCCACCGAGTACCCGCACCGCTACCACGCGCTCCCGCAGGCGCCGCAGCCCGACGACGACCTCGCCCGGGCGGCCGCCCGGCTGGTCGGCGTGATCGTCGCGGTGCTCCGCGGGTACGGGCTGGAGGGCTCCGAGGCGATCCACGCCGCCCGGACCGTCCGCTCGGTGGCGCACGGCTTCGCCTCGCTCTCCATCGGCGGCGCCTTCCAGCTCGCCGAGGACCTCGCCGTCACCGAGGACCGCCTGATCGCCGTACTCACCGGGGGCCTGCGCGCCTGGCCGGCGCCCTGACCCGGGGCCGCCCCGGCGCACCGGAGCGCCGGAGCGGCCCCGGAAACGCCGGAGGGCCCGGAGCGTGATCGCTCCGGGCCCTCCGGCGTGGTGGTGGGCCTAACAGGACTTGAACCTGTGGCCTCTTCCTTATCAGGGAAGCGCTCTAACCGTCTGAGCTATAGGCCCTCGCCGAACCGCCATCCTACTCGACCGCGACGGGTGCCCCGCCACTCGGCAGTCGGACCGACAATCGGGCCGGCGTTCGGGCCGGCAATCGGCCGGCAATCGGAACTGATCGGGACCAATCGGGCAAGACGGGATAGATTGGCCGGCAACAAGGTACGAGGAATCGAGAGCCCGATCCGGCAGAGCCCCACAGGGCGGCGGAAAGGCCATCCCATGGACCTGACCTCGCCGTGGCTTCCCCCCTCCGAGGACGAGAACCGGACGCCGCGGAGCAGCCCGACCGCGCGCAGCGCCATGCGCTGTGTCCGGTTACTGCTCGGCTGCACCAGCGCCACCGAGCTCCTCGGCACGGTCCTCGCCGAGGGCCCGGGCTGGATCACCGGCGAGGGCTCCGCGCTCTACCTGCTGGACCCCGCCGGAATGCTCCGGCTCACCGCCTCCCACGGCCTGCCCGACTGGGCCCACGAGCGCTACAGCGTGGTCGACCCGGCGAGCGACCTGCCCGCGGCGATGGCGCTGCGCCTGCGCCGCCCCTATCTGCTCAGCCCCGAGCGCACCGGCGTCGAGTACCCGAACCGGAACACCGGCATGGGCACCGGCATGGTCGCCGTCATCACCCTGCCGATGATCGTCGACGAGCAGCCGATCGGCGTCCTGGGCCTGGCCCTGGCCCACCGGGGCACCGTCCCGCGGCGCGATCTGGACGTCCTGGAGACCCTGGCCGACGCCTGCGGCCACCGCCTCGCCCACCTGCTCGACCACGCGCACCCCGAGGGCCGCGCGCCCGTGCGCGGCGTCCGGCCGGGCCCCGGGGCCACCGGGGGCGACGCCGAGCGGGCCACCGGGCCGGCCCAGCCGATGCTGTCGCTGGCCGTCCGCTCCGCCGGACACGGCGCCTTCGAGCGGGACCTGGTCACCGGCGAGACGTACTGGGACGACCAGGCCTACCGGGTGACGGGCCGGCCGCCGCCGGCCGAGGGCGCCCAGGCTCCCGCCCCCGACCTGGAGCGGATCGTCCACCCCGAGGACCTGCCGGACGTCCAGGCCGCGCTCGCCGAGGCGCTGGCCGCCGGCGGCCCGTACCGGATCGCGTACCGGGTGCTGCGCCGGGGCGGCGGCGTGGTGCGGATCGAGGAGACCGGCGAGGTGATGCTGGACGTGCACCGGCGGCCGGTCCGGATCGCCGGTCTGCTGGCCGACCGGGACCGCGTCCGCGCCGCCGAGGAGCCGTCGCCCGAACCGCCGGAGGGCGGCGCGGCGGCGGCCGCCGCCCGTTCGGCGCTGCTGCTGGCGCTCACCCGGGCGCTGTCCCGGGCGGTCACCGTCCGGGACGTCACCACCGCGGTGACCGATGTCGCCCGGCCCGCGTTCGGCGCCGCCAGCATCGTGCTGGACCTGGTGGACGAGGGCCGGCTGCTGCCCGTCTCGCACACCGTCTACGGCGGCCCGCGCCGCACCGAGCTGACCCGGCTGGCCGACCTCTCCGAGGGCGTGATGCAGCACGCGCTGGCCCGCTCCGCCCCGCTCTTCAGCGAGCCCGGGCGGACCGGGCGGGCGCCGGAGAACAGCGGCGGGCCGCTCACCCCGGCCGCCTGGGCGGTGCTGCCGCTGATCGCCTCGGGCCGGCAGGTCGGCTCCTGCCTGATCACCTTCGCCACCGAGCGGGTCTTCGGCCGCGAGGACCGCACCCTCTACTCCGCGTTCGCCGGCGTCCTGGCCCAGTCGCTGGAGCGCGCCCGCCTCTACGACACCCACCACCACCGGGCCACCGAGCTCCAGCGGGCGATGCTGCCGCGCACCCTGCCCCGGCTGCCCGGGATCGCCAGCGCCGCCCGCTACCTGCCCAGCACCGAGGGCATGCAGATCGGCGGCGACTGGTACGACCTGCTGCGGCTGCCGGACGGGCGGATCGGCCTGGTGATCGGCGACGTCCAGGGCCACAACGCCGAGGCCACCGCGGTGATGGGCCAGCTGCGCAGCGCCCTGCGGGCCTACGCCACCGACGGGCACGACCCGACCGCCACGCTGGCCCGGACCAGCCGGCTGCTCTCCGGGCTCGACACCGACCTCTTCGCCACCTGCCTCTACCTCACCCTGGACCCGGCCGACGGCACCCTGCGGGCGGCCCGCGCCGGGCACCCGGCCCCGGTCCTGATCACCGGCGACGCCCGGGCGGTGGAGCTGGACCTGCCGGGCGGCCCGCCGCTGGGCGTGGCCCCGGGGCTGCCGTACCCGCCGGCGGTCGGGCACCTGGCCCCGGGCGAGACCCTGCTGGTGTACACGGACGGCCTGGTCGAGGACCGCGAGGAGGACTACGACGAGTCGGTCCAGCGGATGCTCGGCGGCCTGGAGCTGTGGGCCCGGCAGACCGGCCCGGTCCTGATCGGTCCGGCGCCGGCCCTGGAGCGGCTGGCCGACCTACTCACCCTCAACGTGACCGAGCGCCGCTCCCGCCCGGACGACGTCGCGCTGCTCCTGCTGCACCGGGTGTCGCCGGCCCAGTAGCGCGACTTCCGGCCGACGGAAGGGCCGATCGGGCCCGAAGGACGTCTGATTGACGCCGTATTGACGGGATGTTGACGAGATCCGGTCACATGGCGAGATCCGTTCACATCTTCGTAGGATCATCACCCTAGAATTCGCCGCGTGACGATGACTCAGTGGTGCGTGACGGCAGCCGGCGTTCTCGCCGCCCTCGCCCTCGTGGCCGCCGCCCGCTACCGCGCGGTCTCCGCCACCCAACGCGGCCGGGCCGACCGGCAACAGCGCGAGATCGCCCTCCTCCGGGAGCAGCTGAACACCGAACTGGCCCGCCGTGGCAGCGAACTGGCCGCCGTCCAGCAGGAGCAGGAGCTCAACGCCTCCACCCAGCGGGCCTTCCTCAGCGTGGCCCGCCGGATCCTCGTCATGGCGCACGACCAGCAGGCCCTGCTGGACGAGATGGAGCGCACCCACGACGACCCGGCGCTGCTGGAGGGCCTGCTCAAGGCCGACCACGCCGCCGCCCAACAGGCCCGCCTCGCCCAGACCCTGGCCGTCCTCTGCGGCGCCCGGGCCGGCCGGCACTGGCCCGAGCCGGTCTCCCTGGAGGACGTGGTGCGCGGCGCCCAGTCGCGCATCCTGCCCTTCCAGCGGGTAGTGGTCCGCAGCCGGATCGAGACCGCCGTGGTCGGCGCCGCCGCCGAGGCGCTCATCCACGCCGTGGCCGAGCTGCTCGACAACGCCACCCGCTACTCCCCGCCCAGCACCCAGGTGTTCGTCACGCTGATGCCGGTGCACAACGGCGCCGTCATCGAGATCGACGACGGTGGCGTCGGCATGCCCGATCAGGCGGTCGCCAAGGCCGCCTCCGCCCTGGCCGGCGGCTCCACGCTTGAGGTCTCCCGCCTCGGTGAGGTGCCGCAGCTGGGCCTCGCCGCGGTCGGCCGGCTCTCCGAGCAGTACGGGTTCCGGGTCACCCTCAGCTCCGCGCCCTCGCCGTACGGCGGCGTCCGGGTCGTGGTGCTGCTGCCGAACGCGCTGCTCACCGAACCGCTGCCGCCGACCGTCCCGGGCCTCGGCCACGACGACCGGGCGTTCTCCCCCGGGCCGCTCCGCGCACCCGCATCCCCGTACCAGGGCTCCGTCGACCACACCCGGGCGGCGGGGCAGCACCCGCCCGCCGGCCACCCGCTGCTGGAGACCCCGCCGCCCGCGGCCGGCCCCGCCACCCCGCCCCCGCTGCCCCGCCGGAGCCACCGGCGCGACCGCGCCAGCCGCCACGCCGCGCCGGCCACCCCGACCCCGGCCCAGGCGCCCGCCCCGCCGTACCGCTCGGCGCGGGACGCCCAGACGTTCATGGCGATGTTCCAGGCCGGTACCGCCAGCGGCCGCTCGGCCGCCCGGGCCCAGGCCGCCACCGAAGCTTCTCCCCCTTCCCCCCAGCTTCCCCAGCGCCCCGGAGAGTTCCATGACCACCACCCCTGACCTCGGCTGGCTGCTCGCCGACATCGTCTCCGTCCCCGAGGTCCAGCACGCCGTCGTCGTGTCCAACGACGGCCTGGAGATCGGCCGCAGCACGGGCATCCTGCGCGAGGACGCCGAGCGGCTCGCCGCCGCCTGTTCGGGCCTGCAGTCGCTGGCCCGCGGCGTCGCCCAGGGCTTCGGCGGCCACGGCAGCGCCACCCGCCAGATCATCATCGAGTACGGCGGCGGCTACCTCTTCATCGTCGCCGCGGGCGCCGGCGCCCACCTGGCCGTGGTGACCACCGAGGCCGTCGACGCCGGCCTGGTCGCCTACCAGATGCAGGTGCTGGTCGAGCGGATCGGAACCCACCTCACCAGCCCGCCCCGGGTGGACCACCCGGTGGGGGGCCAGCGGTGAGCGGGCCGGTCCGGCCCTATGTGATCACCGGCGGGCGCAGCCGGCCCACCCGCGCCGCGCTCGCCGTCGAAAGCCTGGTCAGCGCCTTACCCGACCGGCCCGAACTGCCCGAGGACGCGCTGCTCAACCGCGAGCACCAGCGCATTCTGGACCTCTGCCGCAGCCTGCTGTCGATCGCCGAGGTGGCCGCCCACCTGGGGCTGCCGCTCGGCGTCGTCAAGGTGCTGGTCGGCGATCTCTGGGACCTCGGCGCCGTCCAGGTGCTCCCGCCCGTCCCGCAGGCCGAACGCCTGCCCACAACCCTCCTGGAAGAGGTGCTCGTTGGCCTCCGCCAACTCCGCTGAAGCCCCCGCCGGCCCGCCCGCCGAGCCGCAGTACCTGCCGGCCTCCGTCCAGGGTGCGGTGAAGATCCTGGTCACCGGCCCGTTCGGGGTCGGCAAGACCACGCTGGTCGGCTCGCTCAGCGAGATCACGCCACTGCGCACCGAGGAGACCATGACGGCCGCCAGCAGCGGCGTCGACGACCTCACCGGGCGCGCCGGGAAGACCACCACCACGGTCGCGCTGGACTTCGGCCGGATCACGCTCAACCCGCGGCTCGCGCTCTACCTCTTCGGCACCCCGGGCCAGCAGCGGTTCTGGCCGCTCTGGGACGACCTCTCGCGCGGTGCGCTCGGCGCCATCGCCATGGTCGACCTGCGGCGCCCGGACGAGAGCTTCGACGTGCTCGGCCGGCTGGAGGAGCAGCAGATCCCGTTCGCGGTGGCCGTCAACACCTTCCCGGACACCCCGAGTTACCCGGAGGACGAGCTGCGCTCCGCCCTCGACCTGCTGCCCGACGTGCCCATCCTGTTCTGCGACGCGCGGGACCGGCGGGCCGCCTACGACCTGCTGATCGACTTCGTCAGCCACCTGCACGCCACCTCCGTCCTGGAGCTCCAGCGATGACCGTCCCCGAACCGGGCACGTCCGGGCCGCACCCGGCCGGCCCCCCGCCCGGCTGCCCCGCGCACGCGGGCGGCGTCCCGGCCGGCTCCGGCATGCCCACCGGTGTGCCGCTGCCGGCCCTCTACGGCTCCGCCGTCGCCGACGACCCGCACGGCCTCTACGCCGACCTGCGCGCCCAGTACGGCCCGGTCGCCCCGATCGAGCTGGAGCCCGGGGTCGAGGCCTGGCTGGTGCTCGGCTACCCGGAACTGCTCGAACTCACCCGCAACGAGGCGCTGTTCTCCAAGGACTCGCGCCGCTGGCGGGTGCCGGCCGAGGGCCGGCTCGCCACCGACTCACGGCTGCTGCCGATGACCGCCTGGCGGCCCACCCTGCTCAACCTCGACGGTGCCGAGCACCAGCGGCTGCGCGCCGCCGTCACCGACACGCTGGCCCAGATCGACCACCGCCGGCTGCGCGGGACGACCGAGGCCGCCGCCCACTCGCTGATCGACAGCTGGGGCCCGGACGGCACCGCCGACCTGATCGCCCAGTTCGCGCGCCAACTGCCGCTGCTGGTCTTCACCCAGCTGCTCGGCCTGCCCGCCGAGGCCGGCCCCCGGCTGGTCGAGCTGATCAACCACTTCGTCGACAGCAGCAAGTACTCCGTCAAGGCCAACGCGGAGTTCCAGGCGATCCTGGTCGACCTGGTCAGGAGCCGCCGCGAGACGCCCGGCGCCGACCTGACCTCCTGGCTGCTGGCCCACCCGGCCGGGCTGACCGACGAGGAGGCCGTGCACCACGTGGTGGTGATGATGGTCGCCGGCAACGAGACCAGCATCAACTGGATCGGCAACACGCTGCGGCTGCTGCTCACCGACCGCCGCTTCCGGGCCACCCTGACCGGCGGCCGGCTGACCGTCACCGACGCGCTGGAGGAGGTGCTCTGGCGCGACCCGCCGACGCAGAACTTCCCCGGCCGGTGGGCCACCGGTGACACCGTGCTCGGCGGCCAGTACATCAGCGCCGGCGACATGCTCGTGCTCGGCCTGGCCGCGGCCAACGCCGACCCCGCGGCCCAGGGTGCCTCCGCCGCCGCGCAGGGCACCCTCGGCGGCAACCGGGCGCACCTGGCCTGGGGCGCCGGCAAGCACGTCTGCCCGGCCCAGCACCCGGCCCGGATCATCGCCGAGACCGCCGTCGAGACCCTGCTGCACCGGCTGCCCGACCTCCAGCTCGCCGTCCCGCCGCACGACCTGGCCTGGCGCCCGTCGCCCTGGTCGCGCGCCCTGGTCGGCCTGCCGGTGCTCTACAGCGCCTTCACCCCGCCCCGCCCGCCCGCCCCCGAGAGGCCCGCATGGACACCGCCGACCCTGGAACCGAACAGCCCGGCCGCCGGCCCGTCGAGCCCGTTCGGCTCGACCCCTTCGGCCGCGACCAGCACGGCGAGAACGCCCGACTCCGGGACGCCGGCCCGGCGGTCCTGGTGGAGCTCCCTGGCGGGGTGGTGGTCTGGGCGATAACCCACCACGACACCCTCCAGGCGCTGCTCGCCGACCCGCGCGTCGGCAAGAACCCGCAGCTGTGGACGACGTTCACCGAGGGCCGGCTGCCGAAGGGCTGGCCGCTGCTGAACTTCGTCACCGTGCCCGGCATGGTCACCGCCGACGGCGAGGACCACCGGCGGCTGCGCGGGCTGGTCACCCAGGCCTTCACCCCGCGCCGGATCGCCGAGCTGCAGCCCGCGATCGAGGCCCGGACCACCGCCCTGCTGGACCGGGTCGAGCTGCTGGAGGGCGACTTCGACCTGCGCCGGCACTTCGCCTACCCGCTGCCGATGCAGGTGATCGGCGAGCTGCTGGGCCTGCCGCCGAAGCAGCAGGACGAGCTGCACGAGCTCTCCGACGTCATGGTCTCCAGCTCGGCCACCCCCGAGGCCGCCGTCGCCGCGCAGCAGGGACTGTTCGCGCTGCTCGGCTCGGTGATCGCGGCCAAGCGCGCCGAGCCCGGCGACGACCTCACCACCGACCTGATCGCCGCCCGCGAGTCCGACGACCGGCTCAGCGAGCAGGAGCTCGTCGGCACCCTGCTGCTGATGCTGGTGGCCGGCCACGAGACCACGCTCAACCTGATCACCAACGCGGTGCGCGCGCTGCTCGCCCACCCCGACCAGCTCCGGCTGGTGCTGGACGGCGAGGTGGAGTGGTCCGCGGTGGTCGAGGAGACGCTCCGCCACGACTCGCCGGTCGGGCAGTTCCCGATGCGGTACGCGATCGAGGACATCGAGGTCGGCGACGTCGTCATCCGCCGCGGTGAGGCGATGCTCGCCTCGTACGCCGCCGCCGGCCGGGACTCCGGGCACCACCCGGACGCCGACCGGTTCGACGTCACCCGGCAGCCGAACCGGCACCTCTCGCTCGGCCACGGCCCGCACTTCTGCCTCGGCTCCGGGCTCGCCCGGCTGGAGGCGGAGACGGCGCTGCGGTCGCTGTTCGAGCGGTTCCCGCGGCTGGCCCTGGCGGAGGAGCCGGGGGCGGAGCCGATCGGCTCGTTCGTCAGCAACAGCGTGCGGACGCTGCGGGTGACAGTCGGGCCGCGCGGGTGACCTGAGGGCGGCCGGGTCGTTTGGCGTGTCATGACGAAACTCGCCACCCTGGCCGCCCTCACCATGGCGGGCCTCGCCCTGGCCGCCCCCACCGCGTCCGCCGCGACCTCGGTCGCCTCCCAGCCGGACGCCCTGGACGGGCTCTCCAGCGGGCTCAACCTCTCCCCCACCGACCTGGCGCTCCACGAGGCCGGCAAGCTGCCGCTGGTCGGCCACGCCGCCCAGCAGGTGGAGGCCGTCGGCACGGGCCAGATGGAGCACCCGGGGATCAGCGGGCAGGTCCTGAACTGACCCGGGCCCGCGCCGCGGGGCCGCCCGCGCAGTGACCTCCGGTCCGGTTCGGGCGCTCCCCCGAGCGTGCCCGAACCGGACCGGGCGGCCCTTCCCGACCGGGCGGCCCTTCCGGGCCCCGGCCGAAGCCGTCAGCCCTGCGCGAGGGCGTTCAGCTCCTGGTAGGTCAGCCCGCCGTCGAGCGCGGTGTACGTCCCCGCGCCGTAGACCTCCTCGGCGGCCCGGCGCACCGCCGCGTACGCCGCCTTGGCCAGGCCCGGCCCGAGGCTCACCCGGGCCACGCCAAGCTTCGCCAGCTCCGGCACCGACGGCGAACCGGGCCCCGCCAGCACGTTCAGCGGCGCCGGAACGGCCGCGACCAGGGCCGCGATCGTCTCCGGATCGGCGACGCCCGGCACGAACACCCCGTCCGCGCCCGCCTCGACGTAGGCGCGCAGGCGGGCGACGGCCTCGTCCAGCCGGCCGGCCGGCTCCCCGATCCCGCGCAGGAAGACGTCGGTGCGCCCGTTGACGAACAGGTCGACCCCGGCCCGGGAGGCGGCCTCCCGGGCCGCCGCGATCCGCTCGGCCGCCTCGGCCGGGGACCGGTGGGCGTCCTCCAGGTTCACCCCGACCGCACCGGTGGCGAGCAGCCCCGCCACCGTCTCGCCGACCTCGGCCGCGGTGGCGCCGTAGCCGCTCTCCAGGTCGGCCGTGACCGGCAGCTCCACGGCGCGCACGACCAGCGCGGTCTGCGCGAGCACCTCGTCGCGGTCGGCCGCGTCGCCGTCCGCGCTGCCGAGGGTCCAGGAGACGCTCGCGCTGGCCGTGGCGACGGCCCGCGCCCCGGCGGCGGCGACCAGCCGGGCCCCGGCCGCGTCCCAGACGTTGGCGAGCACCAACGGCTCGCCCGGGCGGTGGAGTTCGCGCAGCGCGCGGGCCTTCTGCTGCTGAGTGGGCGTCATGGCGGCGACCCTACTTCGCGGCCGGGCTGAGGCGGGAGGTGACGCCGATCCGGTTCCAGGCGTTGATGGTGACGATCAGCGTGATCAGCTGCGCCAGCTCGGCCTGCTCGAAGTGCTCGGCGGCCTCCTGGTAGACGGCGTCCGGGACGTGCCCCTGGGTCAGCAGGGTGACCGACTCGGTCAGCGCCAGGGCGGCGCGCTCCTTGGCGGTGAACCACGAGGTCTCGCGCCAGGCCGGCAGGGAGAGCAGGCGGTGGTTCTGCTCGCCGTTCTTCAGCGCGTCGGTGGAGTGCATGTCGATGCAGAACGCGCAGCCGTTGATCATCGAGGCGTGCACCTTGACCAGCTCGGCGAGGGCCGGGTCGACGCCCTTCCGGGCGGACCGGTCCAGCGCGATCATGGCCTGGTAGAACTCGGGGGCGAGGTCGGGGAGGGAGATCCGCTGCTCGGGGGCGGACACGGTGGCGGTCTCGTTCGTCGTCGTCATACCGGCCAGCCTAGGCGGGGAGTGGACTGCCTCCTTGGCACAATCGCGGCCGGGGATCATGGGCCACTTCGGGGCGCCGCGGCGGGCGCCGGGCGCCGGTGGCGCGCGGCCGGGCCGGGCGGCCCCGCGGTCCTGGCCCACGGGCACCGGCAAGCGGTCCGGGCCTGTCCTCGGACCGGACCGCTCGCCAGGTGCTACTCCTCGCCAGGCCGCTCGGCCCCCGGGAGGAAGTGGATGCGTTCACGGATGACGGGGAAGCCCGCCTTGGCGAAGTTCGCGGCCATGGGGAGGTTGGTCCGGTCCGTCGCTCCGGTGATGAACTCCGCGCCCTGCTCGACGAGGAAGTGGGTGCACTCCGCGAGGAGGTCGTAGGCGTAACCGCGACCGCGCTGTTCCGGGACGACCCCGATGAAGCCGATGGTCGGCCCGGAGGGGTTGTGGGCCGGGATGTGGATGCCGGCCAGGTCGCCCTCCGGCGTGTGCGCGACCTGCCACCACTCCCGTGGGGAGGGGCACCAGTGGAAGAAGTCGAGTTCCTCCTGGGCCGCCTGGTCGAGGCCGCCCTCCTCGACGGCCCTGAGCGCGTGGGCGTCCAGGGTGGCGGAGTGGATGCGGCGCAACGCGTCGAAGAACACGCCGTCGTCGGGTTCCGCGCTGAAGCGCAGGCGTCCGGGCCGCTCGGGCAGACCTCGCTCCGGGGTCCAGCGATACAGGAAGCGTTCCACCAGGAGTTCGTACCCTGCGGCTCGTGCGGCGGCGAAGCGGGCCTCGGCGCCGGCGCGCAGGTCGGTCTCCTCCCGCCAGGCACCGGGCAGGTTGATCTCCAGTTCGACCTTCCAGGGAGCCGAACGCAGGAGTGCGGCCCCGGCCTCCTCCTCGCCCTCGGCCACGTCGAACCAGTTGATGTTGACGGGCTCCGGGTCGTCGGGGCCGCCCCACCAGGCGCCGCGTGCGACGACCTCGCCGTCGCGCAGGGCGACACGCTTCCAGTCGGGGCGGAACCGGCTACGACGATGGGCTTCACGGGCGCCCAGGGGGTCGGGGAGTGCGTCGAAGAGATGAGCGTCGCTCGCGGAGAGCGCGCGGATGACCGGATCGGTCATGGATTCCTCCGGGATACAGGCTGCTTGGAGCGCTCCCGGTCAGAACGGACGAACCACGCCGGGACAACGGAAAAGGGAGCGCTGGAAAGATGTGAACTGCACGGCACTCGCCTCCTTCCGTCCGTCTCGGGGCGTCGAGCCACACGGTACGTGATCTTCCACGGGTCCGTCCACGGATTTCCGTGCCCCCGTGAAGGAGGGGTTCGCGGGAGACCACGGCCTCGAAGTCCCGAAAGCCACCGGCGGGTTGCTTGCGCCCTGGCGTCCGGTCCAGGACTCCGGGACCGAGTCTGCCACGGCGGTGGCGGGGCGGCCGGGGCTCCGTCCGTTCCGGCTGTTCGCCGGTGGTCCTGCGGCTGTTCCGATCGGCGAACGTGCGTGCGAGGATCGGCGGCGGGGCGGTGTCCGGCCGCCCCGCCGCGAAAGACCAGGGGGCCGGCCGCGTGTGTACCGCGTTCGTCAGCATCGAGCCGTCGTCGGCGGTGCCGGTACTGCTGCTGTCGGTGCGGGACGAGTACGCGGGGCGGCAGTGGCTGCCGCCGGACCACCACTGGCCCGCGCAGCCCTCGGTCCTCGGCGGGCTCGACCTCGCCGCGGGCGGGACGTGGCTGGCGGTCGAGCCGGGCGGCCCGGGGGCCGAGCCGGTCGCGGCCTGTCTGCTGAACGGCTTCGGCGCGATGGCCCCGGCGCAGGCGCGGCTCTCGCGCGGCGAGCTGCCGCTGACCGCCGTCCGCGACGGCGGCATCGGCCACCTCGACCTGGAGCGCTACGACCCCTTCCACCTGGTCGTCGTCCGGCCGGACGGCGCCCGGGTGCTGAGCTGGGGCGGCGGCAGCCCCGAGGAGCGCGAACTGCCGACCGGCCTGAGCGTGGTGCTGAACGACGGACTGGAGGGCCTGGCTGCCACCCGGACCACCTCGGAGCTGGTCCGCACGCTGATGGCCGCCCGAGCCGCGCACTTCCGGGCCCGCTTCGAGGCCGCCGTCCGGCCCGAGCCGGCGGCCGGGCCGACGGAAGAGCCGGCGGAGGAGGCCTGGGGCGCCTGGCTGCCGATCGTCGCCGGCGACGGCCTGCCCCTGGACGCCCCCGAGGCGCTGATCCAGCGCCGGGAGTTCGGTGACGGCCGGATCTGGGGCTCGTCGTCGATATCCCTGCTGGCCTTCGGGCCCGACGGGCTGCGCTACGACTTCGGCCGCGCCCCGGTGACCGGCCCGCCCGACGACCGGTGGCGCCGGATCGTCTGAGCCGGCCGCAAGGCCCGATGGAGCAGGCCCACTGGCGGGTGCCGACGGCGCCCGCCCAGACTGGGAGCCATGGAGACCATGGTGCCCGTCGGCGGTGGTGAAGTCTGGGCCGAGGACTCGGGCGGGGACGGACTGCCGATGGTCCTGGTCCACCCGGGCGTCGGCGACTCGACCATCTGGGATCCGGTGCTCGCGGCGCTCGACGGACGGCACCGGGTGGTCCGCTACGACGCCCGCGGCTACGGCCGCTCGCCCGCCCCCACCGTCCCGTACACCCCGGCCGACGACCTCGCCGCGGTGCTCGACCACTTCGGGCTGGACCGGGCGGTGCTGGTCGCCTCCAGCATGGGCGGCGCCGCATCGATCAGCCTGGCCCTGGACTCCCCGGAGCGGTTGGCGGGCCTGGCGCTGTTCGTCCCCCAGGTCGCCGGGTACGACGGGCTCGACGAGTCCGAGCTCTACCGCGAGGTACAGCGGCTGGCCGAGGCCGGTGACATGGAGGGCATCGTCCGGTACGGGCTGAGCCTCTGGGGGCTGGCGGGCGGCGGTACGCCCGAGGCCGATCCGGTCGCGGCCGCGCAGTTCAGGACGGTGCTGCCCGCATGGTTCGGCAACGTCGGCTACCAGCAGGCCGGCGCACCGGCCTTCGACCGGCTCGGGGAGATCGCGACGCCCACCGTCCTGGCACTGGGCGAGCTGGACCGGCCGGGCATCGTGCGCTTGAACGAGGAGATGGCGGCCCGGATCCCCGGCTGCCGACTCGTCCGGCTCGCCGGGTCCGACCACTACCCCATGCTGCGCGAGCCGGAGGCCGTCGCCGGGCTGGTCGAGGAGCTGTACGCCGCGGTGAGGTGAGCTCGCGGACGGGACTCCTGCCCGAGAAGTCGGCTCGGCCGACTTCCTGTGCAGGGCTCTGGTCAGACGGCCTGTGCCAGTAGGCAGAGGTACGAGCGCTCAAGCCGGCCCTCGGCCGGCTGCTCCAGCCGCGCGGTCACGGCGAACCCGGCCCGGGCCAGCAGTTCGGCCTGCCGGTCGGCGGGGACGATGTACGACGTGTACGTCACCGGGCGGCCGTAACCCCGGGTGGGCCGCAGGTGGGCGGCCTCGCCCGTGTGGCCGCCCAGCAGCAGGCGGCCACCGGGAGCGAGGACGCGGCGGAACTCCGCGAACACGAGGGGCAGTTGCTCGGGTGGCGTGTGATGGGTCGAGTACCAGGCCAGCAGGCCGCCCAGCCCGGCGTCGGGGAGCGGCAGGCCGGTCATCGAGCCGACCGTGAAGTCCAGTCCGGGGTACGCCCGACGGGCCAGCTCGATCATCCGCGGCGACAGGTCGATGCCGGAGGCGGTCACGCCCAGCCCGACCAGGTACGCAGTCACCCGGCCCGGCCCGCAGCCCACGTCCGCGACGGGGCCGAGCGCGTCCGCCCGCACCGACTCGACGAAGGCGCCGAGCATCCCGCGGGACACCGGGTCCATGCCCTCCGGCGGGACCACCCGCCGGACGTAGTCCTCGGCAACGGTGTCGTAGGACGCGCGGACGGCGGCCAGGTGAGCGGGCTCGGTCATGGCACCGAGCGTACGGCCGACGCGTGCCGAACCCGGGCCGGTCCTGACTTTCCCTCAGAAGACCCTTGCAACCACTACAGTCGAAGTACTATAAATGGAGTGGTTCGAGTGACGGACCGAAACCCAGCACCACGACACCAAGGACACGGATGCGCAAGCTCAGCTACTTCATCGGCAGCACCATCGACGGCTTCATCGCCACGCCGGACGGCGGCTTCGAGTTCTTCTTCCCGTACGTCACAGGCGAGTACGCCTCCTACCTGACCGCCGAGTACCCGGACACCGTCTTCAGCCCGGCCCGCGTCGCCGCCGGCATCGACGACGCGCCCAACAAGCACTACGACACCGTGCTGATGGGCCGCAACACCTACGAGCCGGGGCTGGCCGTCGGCGCCACCAGCCCCTACGCCCACCTGCGGCAGATCGTCTTCTCCAACTCCCTCGCCGAGAGCCCGGACCCGGCCGTCGAGGTCACCACCGAGGACCCGCTGTCGGTGGTCCGCCGCCTGAAGCAGGCGGACGGGCTCGACATCTGGCTCTGCGGAGGCGCCTCGCTGGCCGGGCAGTTGCTGCCCGAGATCGACGAACTGATCGTCAAGCTCTACCCGATCGTGGCCGGCTCCGGCATTCCGCTGTTCTCGGCCGACTTCGAGGCTCGCAACTTCGAGCTCGTCGAGAGCCGGACCTTCGACCAGGGCAGCGTGCTCCTCACGTACGCCAAGCCGGCAGCGGCGAAGGACACCGGGCCGGAGCAGGCCCCGGCCTCCGGGCAGTCATGAGCGGAGCCGGGCGACCTGCGCGGCGACGTGGCTCAGGGGCCGACGTATACGTACACGTCCTCGTTCGGACCTGGTGCGGCCGGCGCCGTCCGCACCAGGTCCACGAGCGGTCAGCCGTTGGAGCGGGCGACGCGGCTGCGCTCGCGCAGCGAGATGCGGTTGCCGTCCGGGTCGGCCGTCTCGATGCGGACGCCGAACCCGTAGTCCTCCGGTTCCGGCCGGTCGAAGGTCACCCCGCGGTCGCGGAACACCTTGAAGTCGGCCCGCAGGTCGTCGGATTCGAGGATGACCGGTCCGGGCGTGGCGCCCGGCACCGGTTCGGCCGGCTGCCCCGCCGCCGCGGGGTGCGCCCACAGGATGATCTCGACCGGGGCGCCGGGCACGCCCACCGTGAGGAAGCGCCCGTCGGGGCCCGGAAAGTCGATGCGCTTCTCCAGGCCGAGCTGCTCCGTGTAGAACCTCAGCGCGCGGTCCTGGTCGGTGACGTAGAGCGTCACGTACATGACGTTGGTCAGCATGGGGTGCTCCCTTTCCTCCGTTGATCCGTCTCACCTCCCCGACGGATCCCGACAAGGGAATGTGACGGAGGGACGGAGAGCTTCTGACGAGGCACTGCCACGGTCGCCGCGTCGGCCGGCCCGGCGCTGGAGAGCGGCGCCGAGCAGCAGGTTCACCAGGACGGTGCCGACGCAGAGCACCGTGACGAAGAGGAAACCGGCGGCACGCGGGGCTGCGTGCCGGACCGGGCAGACGGCGAGCACCGCGAGCGCGGCGCCGGCCGCCACGGAGGCGGCCGAGGCGGCGAGGAGCAGGGCGCGGGGCGGGCGGCTCACGACAGCGACCGCGCCTGAGTGGGCTGCGACGGGGGCGCGGTGACGTGCTCGGGCCGCGCGGTCCACTCGATGCCGCCCCCGACGGGGCGGAGATAGACGCGGCCGCCGATGGTGTCCATGTAGACGCCGGTGCGGCGGGTCCGGCGGTCGTGGAGGAGTTCGCCGGGGGTGAGCGGGGGGTGGGGAGGACGGTGGTTCACGGGGTGGTCCTTCAGGGAGCGGCAGGTCGGGGGTCAGCGGCGTCCGTCGAGGCGGATCGTCACCAACCGCTGGGTGGCGACCACCACTTCGGCGGCGAGTGGGGCGCCCTCGGCGGTGTTGAGGGTGACGGCCTGGCCGGCCCTGGGGTACCAGTCCTCCCCTTGATGCAGCTCGCGGCGGGCGCGGACGCCGTCGCGGATGACGTCGGTGAGCTTGGTGACGACGGAGACGGGGGCGGCGCCGAGGTCGATGAGGACGACCCCGGTCACGGAGGCGCAGTTCCAGTCGATGCCGGTGGAGGGGAGTTCGGTACCGGCGGCGGCGAGGGTGACCTTGAAGTCGTCCAGGACGGAAGCGGCTTCACGGCGGTCGTCGGCGGTGATTCTGCGGAGGATGGAGGACATGGCGGTCGGCCCCTTCGGTCAGTTCCGGAATTCCGCCTCCAAGGATCACGCCTCACATATACGGTGTGAAGCCGAACGATCACAGCGAGTTGCATGTAGGAGATCGGGGTCCGCCATGCCCAATCCCAGGAACCTCCCCAGCGGCAAGACACCTCGCGAGTACTACGGCTCGGAGCTGCGCCGACTGCGCGAGGCCGCGTGCCCCCGGATGTCCCAGGAGAAGCTGGGCCAGCTGACGTTCGTATCCGGGGGCTACATCGGTCAGTTGGAGCAGGCGGTACGGGTGCCGCAGCTCGATCTCTCGGTCCGGATCGACAAGGCACTCGCTACAGGTGGAGTGCTGGAGAGGCTGCACGAGCTGCTGGAATTCTCGCGGTTCCCGGACTTCTTCAAGCACGCTGCGGAGCATGAAGCCCAGGCACTGACCATCAGCGAATACGCTGGCCACCTTGTTCCGGGTGCGCTCCAGACACCCGACTATGCGCGCGCGATCTTCCTCGATGCCGCTTCGCTCCGCACGGATGACGTGATTGCCGAACTGGTTGCCGCCAGGATTGAGCGCGGACGTCTCATCACAAGCCCTACTGGACCTGAGCTTTGGTACATCCTTGACGAGGCCGTGCTCCGTCGCACCGTGGGAAGCAATCAGGTCATGGCAGAACAGCTGAGCCACATCATCAACTTGGCCAAGCAGCGACGCATGATCGTTCAGGTGGTCACCTTCACGGCCGGGGCCCATCCACTTCTCTCGGGCCTTCTCAGTCTGATGACTTTCGCAGCCGCGCCACCACTCGCCTACAGCGAAGGCCCTTTTGCAGGCCAACTCTTGGACGAGCCACAGATGGTGGCCAAGTGCCGTCGGGCCTACGATCTGGTGCGGGCCGCCGCGTTGTCACGCAGGGCGTCCCTGGCTCTAATCCAGTCGGTGGCAGAGGAATACGCGAATGCGCCAGATTGAACAGTCCGCCCGGTGGCGGTCCAGCAGCTACAGCAATGCCGAGGGTGGCAACTGCGTCGAGGTGGACGACTCCTCCCCCGGCCGCGTCCGGGACTCCAAGGACCCTGACGGGCCCGACCTCACCTTCTCCCCTGCCGCCTGGCAGGCCTTCGTCACCGCTGTCCGCGTGGGCGAGTTCGGCTGATCCTCCTACGCCACGAACTCGCCGATCAGCCGGGCCAACTCCACCGGCTGCTCCAGGTGCAGGTCGTGGCCGGTGCCGGGCACGCTGACCGCCACGGTCTCCGGTCGCGTGCCCAGCATCCGGTCGAACTGGTCCGCGTCGATGATCCCGGACTGCCCGAGCACGGCCAGGACCGGGCACCCGACCCGCGCCCACTCCTCCCACCACGACCGGTGGGCGTTCTCCGTCAGGGACTCGACCATCACCCCGCTGTCGAACCGCGGCCACCAACCGCCCCCACGTTCCTCCAGCCCCGCCGCCCAGCCCTCACCCACCGGGCCGCCGCCGAAGTACTCGACCGCCTCCGCGCGGGTCGGGAACGGCACCGGCCAGGAGTCGAACCAACCCGCGATCCCCTCCAGCGTCTCCTGGTCCGAACCCGCCGGCCCCGCCTCGACCACGACCAACCCGCTCACCGACTCCGGGTGCGCCGCCGCGGTGAGCATCGCAGCATGCCCGCCGTAGGACTGGCCGACCAACACCGGGCGCTCCAGCCCGAGCTGCTCGACCACCGCGAGCACGTCCGCCACGTACGCGGCCCGCGAGACGTCCTGCGGCCGCCGCTCACTCGCGCCACTGCCGCGCTGGTCCACGGCCACCACCCGGAACCGGCCGCCCAGCGCCGCCACCACGGCGTCCCACTCCCCCGCGTGCCCCGCCAGCCCGTGCAGCAACACGACGGCTGTTCCCGGACCGCCCGAGTCGCGGCACGCGAGGCGGACCCCACCCCTCTCCACAAACCTCACCGCGGTCATACCGCCCTCTCCAACCGTCGTGCGCGTTCCGTCAGATGGCGCCGCTCGGGCGCGCTGGTGGTGCGGCGGGCCGCCTCCCGGTAGGACTCCACCGCGCCGGCCCGGTCGCCGAGCAGGTCCAGCAGGTGGGCCCGGGTCGCGGGCAGCCGGTGGCTCCGGGCCAGGCCCTTCTCCCCCTCCAGCGTGGCCAGTAGCTCCAGTCCGGCCGCCGGGCCGTGCACCATGGCCACCGCGACCGCGCGGTTGAGCGTGACCACCGGGTTCGGCCCGAACCGCTCCAGCAGCTCGTACAGGGCGAGGATCTGCGGCCAGTCCGTGGCCGCCGCCGATCCGGCCTCGTCGTGCACCGCCGCAACGGCGGCCTGCAGCTGGTACGGACCGGCCTGCCCACGCGGCAGGAACCGCTCCAGCAGCGCGACGCCCTCCGCGACCAGCTGCCCGTCCCAGCGGCCGCGGTCCTGCTCGGCGAGCGGCACCAGCTCCCCGCCGGCGCCGGTGCGGGCCGGACGGCGGGCCTCGGTGAGCAGCATCAGGGCGAGCAGGCCGGCCGTCTCGGCGTCCTCGGGCACCAGCCCGTGCAGCAGCCGGGTGAGCCGGATCGCCTCGACAGCCAGCGCCGGCACGGTCAGCTCGGCGCCGTCGCTGGCGGTGTAGCCCTCGTTGAAGACCAGGTAGAGCACCTGCCGGACGTCCGCCAGGCGCTCGGCGTGCTCCGCCCCCTCGGGCACGGTCAGACCGACGCCCTTCACGGTCTGCTTGGCCCGGCTGATCCGCTGGGCCATCGTCGCCTCGGGCACCAGGAAGGCGGCGGCGATCTGCGCCGTGGTCAGGCCGCCGACCGCGCGCAGGGTCAGCGCGATCCGGCTGGGTGCGGAGAGCGCCGGGTGACAGCAGAGGAAGAGCAGTGCCAGCGAGTCGTCCCGGTCGCTCTCCGGCGTGCCGTCCGCCGCGTGGCCGATCAGCGCCGACTGCGGGGTGGCCAGGGCGAGGGCGTCCTCGCGGCGGCGCCGGGCGGTCTCGCTGCGCACCTGGTCGACCAGGCGGCGCGAGGCGACGGTGAGCAGCCAGCCTCGCGGGTTCTCCGGCGTGCCGGTCCCGGGCCACTGCCCGGCGGCCGCGATCAGAGCTTCCTGCACCGCGTCCTCGCAGGCGTCGAAGGCGCCGTAGCGGCGGACGAGCGCGCCGAGGACCTGCGGCGCCAGCTCGCGCAGCAGGTCCTCGATCGCGTGGGGCAGGGCGGTCACACGTCCGCCGCTGCGTCGTGCAGGACCGGCCAGAGCTCGACCGGCTCGACGTCGGCGAACGGCATGTCGGCGGCGATCTCCTGGGCCCGCTCCAGGCTCTCGCAGTCCAGCAGGTAGAAGCTGGCGAGGTACTCCTTGGTCTCCAGGTACGGGCCGTCGGTGACCACCGGGAGGCCTTCCCGGCGGCGCACCAGC
Source organism: Kitasatospora sp. NPDC090091 (assembly GCF_044747365.1). Taxonomy (NCBI): domain Bacteria; kingdom Bacillati; phylum Actinomycetota; class Actinomycetes; order Kitasatosporales; family Streptomycetaceae; genus Kitasatospora; species Kitasatospora sp. NPDC090091. The sequence continues at coordinate 551,768 of NZ_JBIVDY010000002.1, read as the reverse complement.
TGGGCGGCGGCCGCGTCGGCCAGGCCGTAGGCGCCGATCAGCTCGCCACTCTCGCGGTACTTCCTGTTGAACGCGTCCTGCTTGGCGATCGCCTCGGGCCAGGCCTCGGCCGGGAACGCGTCCCACTTGGCCTGGTTGCCGTAGATCATCGCGACGTACTTCATCTCGGGTGTCCTCCCGTCGTGCGCGCCCCTCCGGCGCGCTCTCACCCTCCAGTCGGAGCGGGTCCGGAGTCCTCGACATCACCCGACGACATTTTCCGAACTTCTTTCGCGGCTCCGCCAACCCGCCCGGAAGGCGCCCCCCGGCATGATCAACATACGGGATCGCCCCCGCCGTCGGCAGCGCTCGTGCCGGGCACGCCGGACCCGCCGCCCGGCCCCGCAAAGGGGCCGGACGACGCGGCGACCGGGAGGACGGAGCGGTCAGTCCGCCAGGTCGAGGCCCGCGAGCAGGCCGGCCAGGCGCTCCGGGTCGGTGAGGATGTCCATGGCGGCGATCCGGCCGCCCCGGATGGTGAAGGCCATCAGCGACAGCGGCTTGCCGTCCGCGAACGAGAGCACCGCCGGCCCGCCGTTGACCAGCACGTGGCGGGCCCGCGCCGCGAACCGGGCGAAGGTGATCGCCTGCGAGGCCACCTCGGCTGCGCCGCGGCGCAGCACGCTCGGCCGCAGGGCGCCGCCGTCGGAGCGCGCCACCACATCGGGGTCGAGCACCGAGAGCAGGGCGTCGAACTCGCCCCCGCGCGCGGCGGCGAGGAACGCGTCCACGACCTGGCGCTGCCGGGCCAGGTCCGCGTCGGGGGCCGGGGCGGCGTCCTGGACCCGGCGGCGGGCGCGGCTGGCGAGCTGGCGGGTGGAGGCGGAGGTGCGGCCGAGGATCGGGGCGATCTCGTCGAAGGGCACGTCGAACATGTCGTGGAGGACGAAAGCGAGCCGCTCCGCCGGGGAGAGCGTCTCCAGGACGATCATCAGCGCGATGCCGACCGAGTCCGCGACGAGGATCTCCTGCTCGGGGTCGAGCGCCTGGGCGCGGCTGACCACCGGGTCGGGCAGCCGGAGCCGGTCCTCCTGCTCCGGCATCGCGTCCTCCCGGCGGGCGGTGCGCGAGCGCAGCATGTCCAGACAGGTCCGGCCGACCACGGTGGTCAGCCAGGCAGCGAGGTTGCGCACCTCGCTCACATCGCTGCGGTGCAGCTTGAACCAGGCTTCCTGGACGGCGTCCTCGGCCTCGGCCAGTGATCCGAGCATCCGGTAGGCGACCGCCCGCAGCTGAGGGCGCTCCTCCTCGAAGCGCCGGGCCAGCAGTTCTTCCCCGTTCATCGGTCACATCCTCGCGTCGGGATCCGTCGGTCCACTGACGGACGCTAACCGACGGAACGGGCCCGCGCCGCGGCATCCGCGCTGACCTGCGGAAGCCCGCCGGCCGTTCGCGCCGGCCGCAGCGGGCACCCCGGACTGCCGTCCCGGGAAGCCGCCGTGACGATGCGTCATGCTTTCGGCCGGCTCCGCGGGCCCGCGCCGCGCCCGCCCGCGGGACCGCGCCCGCGCGCACCGGCCGGGCCGCCCGGCGGCAGATGGGGCGATAATCCCCCGTACCGATCCGTCCACGCCCGCAGGGAACGGCCCATGACCAGCTCCCGGACCTCCCGAGCCGCCTCCCGACCCGCATCCCGGAGCTCCCCGAGCTCCCGCGCCGCCGCCGGGGCCGCCTCCTGGACCGCGTTCGGCGGCGATCTGCACCTCGACCTCACCGGGCGGCGGGCCGCCGGCACCGGGGTCCGGGCCGCCCTGGAGGACGCGCTGCGCGAGGCGGTCCAGGACGGCCGGCTGGCGCCCGGCACCCGGCTGCCGTCCTCCCGGGCGCTCGGCGAGGACCTCGGGATCGCCCGGAACACCGTGGTGGAGGCGTACGGGCAGCTCACCGCCGAGGGCTGGCTCAGCTCCCGGCAGGGCTCGGGCACCACGGTGGCCGAGCGGACCACCCCCCGCCCGGCCCGGCGGGCCGCCCACCCGCCACTGGACCGCCGCACCGCCCGGTACGACCTGGCGCCGGGGCGGCCGGACGTCTCGCTCTTCCCGCGCACCGCCTGGCTCTCCGCCACCCGGCGGGCGCTGGCCACCGCCCCGCACGAGGCCTTCGACTACGGCAGCCCGCTCGGGCGGATCGAGCTGCGACAGGCGCTCACCGACTACCTGGCCCGGGTCCGCGGCGTCCGGACCGACCCCGACCACCTGCTGGTCTGCGCCGGCTTCACCCAGGGGCTCGGCCTGCTCTGCGCCGCCCTGCGCGGCCGGCGGGCCCGCTCGCTGGCCGTCGAGGAGTACGGGCTGCCGCCACAGCACGACGTCGTCCGGGCCGCCGGGCTCAGCACGGCACCGCTGCCGCTGGACTGCTCCGGGGCGCGCACCGAGCTGCTGGCCGGGCGGCGGGACGCGGCGGTCCTGCTCACCCCCGCCCACCAGTTCCCGACCGGCGCCGCGCTCTCCGCCGAGCGCCGGGCCGCCGCCGTGGCCTGGGCCCGCGCGCACGACGGGTACGTGATCGAGGACGACTACGACGGCGAGTTCCGCTACGACCGGCAGCCGCTCGGCGCGATGCAGGCGCTCGACCCCGAGCGGGTGGTGTACGCGGGCACGGCCGCCAAGAGTCTCGCCCCCGGTCTGCGGCTGGGCTGGCTGGCGCTGCCCGACGCGCTGGTGGAGCCGGTGGCCCGGCTCAAGCAGCAGGCGGACGGGATGTCCCCGGTGATCGACCAGCTCACCCTCGCCGAGCTGATCACCTCCGGCACCTACGACCGTCATGTGCGCCGTTCCCGGCTGCACTACCGGCGCCGCCGCGACCACCTGGTCGCGGCGCTGGCCGAGCGGGCCCCGCACGTCCGGGTGACCGGCATCGCCGCCGGTCTGCACGCCGTGCTGCAACTGCCGCCCGGCGCACCGTCGGAGGCCGAGCTGCTGGCCCGGGCCGAGGCCGCGGGCCTGGTGTTCGGCGTGCTCGGCCGGCACCTCGCCGCGCCCCCGCCGGGCCCGGACACCACGCCCCCGGCGAGCCCGGACGCCGCGCCCGCCCTGGTGGTCGGCTACGCGACGCCGCCCGACCGGCTCTTCCCGGCCGCAGTGGACGCGCTCTGCGAGCTCCTGCGCGGGGTGTGAGGGGTCGGGCGTGCCCGGGGCCTGTCCGCTGACTTGTTCCGGTTGCTACTTGTTCCGGTTGCCCAGCTCGAAGAGCAGGAGGATGAAGCCCGCGAAGGCGTGCGTCGCGACGGTGTAGATCACCAGTCGGATGCCGACACGGCGGTTGGCCCACTTGCCGGCGTCGACGGTCTTCGCGGCGGGGGCGGCCGGCGCGGCGGGGGGAACCGCGGCGGTGCCGGCGGTGGCAGCGGCGGTGGCGGTGATGGTGGTGGGATCAGCCATGGGAGATCTCCTCCGGGAGGTCTGACGGGTGGGTCAGTGGGGAGCGGCAGGGCCGCCGCCGAGGCAGAGTTCGCCGCCGGGGCTCTGCAGCAGGGTGTGGACGAAGAGCAGCTCGACCCCGCCGGACGACTCCGCGGCGATGCAGTGCGGGGTGAGCGAGTCGAAGTGCGCGGAGTCGCCCTGGTCGAGCTGGTGGACGCGGTCGCCGAGGGTCAGCTTCAGCCGGCCCTGGAGGACGTAGAGCCACTCCTCGCCCGGGTGGACCCGGACGACGGCGTCCTGGACGCCCAGCGGGACGTGCACGCGCAGTGCCTGCATCGCCCGGCCGGGTGCACCGGCCCGCCGGTAGCCCCAGCCGCCCGCGCGGCCGGGCTCGATCGCACCGCCGCGCACCACTGGGTCCGGCTCGACCATGGCCTCGCCGAGGAGGCCGGAGACGGACGTGCCGTAGGCGCGGGCGAGGCCCAGCAGGACGGGCAGCGAAGGCTGTCGGCGGCCGGTTTCCAGCCGGGACAGATAGGCTGGGGAGAGGCCGACCCGAGCGGCGGCGACCTCCAGGGTGAGACGGCTGCCGAGCCGGTGCTCGCGCAGTCGCGCGGCGAGGCCGGCGACCTCCTGGTCGTCGAGCTGGTCACCGGTGGTGCCGGTGGAACCGGCGGGACCGGCGGTGGTGGGGCCGGATGGGCTGGTGCTCATGTGACCAGTGGACACCCGGCGTGCCCCACGGGCAAGAAATTTGCCTCAGAGGCAAATCACCGTAACCTCGCGCCGATCGGCCACCCCGACGAACGCCGGTCCACGCCCTCCGCGGCGCCCGGCCCGACTACGGCCGGGGGATGTTCCGCAGGTTGCTGCGGGCCAGGTCGATCATGCGCCCGACCCCGCCGGAGAGCACCGTCCGCCCGGCCGCCAGCGCAAAGCCCTTCAGCTGGGCCGCGGTGATGTGCGGCGGGACGGCGAGCGCATTCGGGTCGGTGACCACGTCCACCAGCGCCGGGCCCGGCCGTTCCAGGGCCTCCGCCAGCACCTCCCGCACCCGCACGGGCTCGGTGACCCGCTTGGCCGGGATGCCCATCGCCCGGGCGATCCCCGCGTAGTCCACGTCCCCGTTGTCGGTCTCCGCGTCGGGGTAGCCGGAGACCAGCATCTCCAGCTTGATCATGCCGAGCGCGCCGTTGTTGAAGACCACCGTCTTCACCGGCAGCCGGTGCCGGGCCACCGTGAGCAGCTCGCCGAGCAGCATCGACAGCCCCCCGTCGCCGGCCATCGCGACCACCTGCCGCCCGGGGCAGGCCAGCTGGGCGCCGATCGCGTGCGGCAGGGCGTTGGCCATCGAGCCGTGCAGGAACGATCCGATCACCCGGCGACGGCCGTTGGGCTGCAGGTAGCGGGCGGCCCAGACGTTGTTCATGCCGGTGTCCACGGTGAACACCGCGTCGTCGGCGGCCACCTCGTCCAGCACCGAGGCCACGTACTCCGGGTGGATCGGCAGGTGCTTGTCGATGTCCCGGGTGTAGGCGCCGACCACGTCCTCCAGGGCCCGGCAGTGCTTGCGCAGCATCTCGTCCAGGAAGGCCCGGTCGGCCTTCGGTTCCAGCAGCGGCAGGACGGCGCGCAGGGTGGCCGAGACGTCGCCGTGGACGGCCAGCTCCAGGGGGGTGCGGCGGCCGAGCCGGGTGGCGTCGTGGTCCACCTGGATCGTCCGGGCCTGCGGGAGGAAGGAGTCGTAGGGGAAGTCGGTGCCGAGCAGCAGCACCAGGTCGGCCGTGTGCAGCGCCTCGTGGCAGGCGCCGTAGCCGAGCAGACCGCTCATGCCGACGTCGTACGGGTTGTCGAACTGGATCCACTCCTTGCCGCGCAGGGAGTGCCCGACCGGCGCGCTCAGCGCCTGCGCGACCTCCATCACCTCGCCGTGCGCCCCGCGCACACCCGCACCGCAGAACAGCGTGACCTTCCGGGCCCCGTTGAGCGCCCGGGCCAGCGCCTGCACCTGGGACCAGGGCGGCGCGGCCACCGCCTGCTCGGTGAGGAAGTGGCTGCCGCCCGTCGGCCCGGCGGCCGGCAGCGCGGCGACGTCCCCGGGGAACGCCAGGACGGCGACTCCGGGGGCGCCCAGCGCGTGCTGGACGGCGATCCGCAGCAGGCGCGGCAGCTGCGCCGGCGTGGAGACCGTCTCGCACCAGCTGCTGCAGTCGGTGAACACCCGCTCGGGGTGGGTCTCCTGGAAGAAGCCGGTGCCGATCTGGCCGGACGGGATGTGCGAGGCGAGCGCCAGTACCGGCAGGCCGCTGCGCTGGGCGTCGTAGAGGCCCTGGATCAGGTGGGTGTTGCCGGGGCCGCAGGAGCCGGCGCAGACCGCCAGGCGGCCGCTCAGCTCGGCCTCGGCGGCGGCCGCGAACGCGCCGGCCTCCTCGTTGCGGACGGCCACCCAGCCGATGCCCTCGGCCCGGCGGATCGCGTCCACCACCGGGTTGAGGCTGTCGCCGACCACCCCGTAGACGCGCTCCACCCCGGCCTGCCGGAGCACCTCCACCATCTGCTCGGCCACGCTCACCACGGGGGGTCTCCTCTCGCCGGTCGGTCGTCACCCCCCGCTCGCCCCGCGGGGGCCGGTCCTCCCCTACTCCGCCGCCAGGTGGTCCGGCCCCGGGCCGAGCGTTCCGGCGGCCACCCCGGCCTGCGGCTGGCGACGGGACGGCTCGCGGCCCGGCGGCTGGGCACAGCGCTCCTGGACGGGCGGCACCGTGGTGGGCAGGGTGACCGGCGTGCCCGCCTTCACCTGCACCCCCTCGCCGTCGTGCCGCAGGTGGATCACCTCGCCCCGGCGCAGCGTGTACGTCGTCCCCTCGTGGGTGATCCGCACCCCGAGCAGCTGGCCGCGCACCAGCAGCGAGAAGCTCAGCTTCATCAGCCCGTTCGGCAGCCGGGGCCGGAAGGACAGCACCTCGCTGTGGTCCCGCAGGCCGCCGAACCCGGCCACCAGGGCGATGCAGGCCCCGGCGAGCGAGGCCATGTGCAGGCCGTCGCGGGTGTTGCCGCCGAGGTCGTGCAGGTCCATCAGGGCGGCCTCGGCGGTGTAGTCGTACGCGAGGTCCATCTGGCCGACCTCGGCGGCGATCACCGCCTGGGTGCAGGCCGAGAGCGAGGAGTCGCGGACGGTCAGCCGCTCGTAGTAGGCGAAGTTGCGGGCCTTCTGCTCGTCGGTGAAGGCGTCGCCGCGCACCTGCATGGCGAGCACCAGGTCGGCCTGCTTGACCACCTGCTTCCGGTACAGGTCGAAGTACGGGTAGTGGAGCAGCAGCGGGTAGTTCTCCGGCGGGGTGTGCTCGAAGTCCCAGACCTGGTGGTCGGTGAAGCCGTCGGCCTGCGGGTGGACGCCGAGGTTCTCGTCGTACGGGATGAACATCGCCGCGGCGGCGTCCCGCCAGGCGGCGGTCTCCTCGGTGTCCACGCCGAGCGCGGCGGCCTCCCGCGGGTGCCGGGCGGCGGCCTCGGCGGCGACGCGCAGGTTGGTCTGCGCCATCAGGTTGGTGAAGACGTTGTTGTCGGCGACCGCGCTGTACTCGTCCGGCCCGGTGACGCCCTCGATGCGGAACTTGCCGACGGCGTCGTGGTGGCCGAGCGAGCGCCACATCCGGGCCGTCTCGACCAGCAGCTCCAGCCCGTACTCGCGCTCGAACTCGACGTCCCCGGTGGCCCGGACGTACCGGGCGGCGGAGACGGCGATGTCGGCGCCGATGTGGAAGGCCGCGGTGCCGGCCGGCCAGTACCCGGAGCACTCCTCGCCGCGGATCGTCCGCCACGGGAACACCGCGCCGGAGAGGCCGAGTTGGACGGCCCGTTCGCGGGCCATCGGCAGCGTCGTGTGCCGCCAGCGCAGCGCCTGGTTGACGGCGCCCGGCAGGCAGTAGGTGAGCACCGGCAGGACGAAGGTCTCGGTGTCCCAGAAGCTGTGGCCGTCGTAGCCGGGGCCCGTCAGCCCCTTGGCGGGGATGGCCCGCTCCTCGCTCCGGGCGCCCGCCTGCAGCACGTGGAAGACGGCGAACCGGACGGCCTGCTGGAGCTCGACGTCGCCCTCGATCTCGACGTCGCTGGTCTCCCAGAACTCGCTGAGGAAGGTGGCCTGTTCGGCCACCAGGCCGTCCCAGCCGGTGTACCGGGCGGCGGTCAGCGCGGCCTCCACCTGGTCCCGGACGGCGGGCAGCGAGCGGGTCGCGGACCAGCCGTAGGACATGAACTTCACCAGGCGCAGCTTCTGGCCCGGTTCGAGCACGGTGGTCACGCTGATCCGGCAGTGGTCGGCCTCGGACTCGGCGACGGTGTCCAGCCGCTCCGGGCCCTCGATGACGTGGTCCATCCCGGCGGCGACCCGGATGCCGCTGTAGCGGGTGCGGTGCACCAGGACGGCCTTGGTGCCGCCGGCGTGGCTGGCCTCGGCGAGCAGCGGCGCCTCCAGCACGGCGGCCGCGCGCGGGTCCCCCTCGGGGCCGCCGGGCAGCTGCTCGTTGGCGACCAGCTCGGACTGGAGGACGATCCGCACCGGCCCGTCCACCGCCTCGACGGTGTACTCGACGGCGGCGACGGCGCGCTGGGTGAGCGAGACCAGCCGGGTGGAGTTCACCCGGATCGTCCGGCCGGCCGGGGAGGCCCACTCCGCCTCGCGCCGCAGCAGCCCCTCGCGGAAGTCCAACCACCGCCGGTGGCTGATCAGTTCGCCGTAGCGCAGGTCGAAGGGCTCGTCGTCCACCAGCAGGCGGATGATCTTGCCGTTGGTGATGTTGATGACGCTCTGGCTGGACTCCGGGTAGCCGTAGCCGCCCTCGCCGTACGGCAGCGGGCGCAGCTCGAAGACGCCGTTCAGGTAGGTGCCGGGCAGGCCGTGCGGCTCGCCCTCGTCCAGGTTGCCGCGCAGGCCGATGTGGCCGTTGGAGAGGGCGAAGAGCGACTCGGCGCGGGCCATCGAGGCCAGGTCCAGGCCCGGCTCGACGATCTGCCACGGGTCGACCGAGAAGTTGTCCAGGCCGGTCATGCCGCGCCTCCTTCGAGCAGTTCGGCAAGGTCGGTGACGACCACGGTGGCGCCGTCCCGGCGCAGCTCGGCGGCCTGGCCGGTGCGGTCCACCCCGACCACCGCGCCGAAGCCGCCGGCCCGGCCGGAGGCGACGCCGGCGAGCGCGTCCTCGAAGACGGCGGCGTGCGCCGGCTCGACGCCCAGGGCCCGGGCGGCGGCCAGGTAGGTGTCCGGGGCCGGCTTGCCGGGCAGCCCCTCGCGCTTGGCGACCAGGCCGTCCACGATCACGTCGAACAGGTCCTCGATCCCGGCGGCCCGCAGCACGTCCCGGCAGTTCGCGCTGGACGAGACCACCGCGCTGGGCAGCCCGAGCTCCCGCAGCCGGCGCACGTAGGCGACGGAGCCCTCGTAGGGCTGGACGCCCTGCTCGCGGATCATCCGCAGCACGGTGTCGTTCTTGGCCAGGCTGATGCCGTGCACGGTGCGGGTGCCGGGCGGGTCGGCGTCGGTGCCCTCGGGGAGCACGATGCCGCGGCTCTCCAGGAAGCCGCGGGTGCCGTCGAGTCGCGGGCGGCCGTCGACGTACGTGTCGTAGTCGACGACCGCGTCGAAGGGGACGAACTGCCCACCGGTGCGGGCCGCTTCGGCGCGCAGGAAGGCGTCGAAGGTGTCCTTCCAGGCCGCGGCGTGCACCTTGGCGGTCTGGGTGAGCACCCCGTCGAGGTCGAAGAGGAAAGCGCGGATGTCGTCCGGAAGCCCCAGCATGGGTGCAGTCTTACCCGCGAACGCGGGGAAGCCGCCCATTCCCGGCGGCGCGTCGCGGGAAGGGGCGGCTTCCGGTGGCTCTCGGGACTCCCGACGGCTCTCGGGACCTCCGGCGGCGCTCAGGAGTCGGGCATCTGGGACTCGGGCGCCGCCGTCACCGCGAAGACCGCGCCCTGCGGGTCCCGCACGACGGCCATCCGGCCGGACTGCATGTCGAACGGGGGCTGGATCACCGAGCCGCCCGCCTTCACCAGGGCGTCCACCGTGGAGTCGGTGTCGTCCACCGAGAAGTACGTCATCCAGTGCGGGGGCGTGCCCTCCGCCAGGTACCCGGCGACCGGCTGCATCCCGCCCACCGTGCGCTCGCCGACGTTGAGCGAGTAGTAGCCCTCCATGCCCTGGATGGTCGCCGGGCGCAGGCCGAACGCCTGGTGGTAGAAGCGCCCGGCCGCGTCGGTGTCGGTGGTGTTGAGCTCGTTCCAGACCAGCGCGCCGGGCTCGTTGACCACGCCCGCGCCGAAGAAGTCCACCTTCTGCCAGACGCCGAACACCGCGCCGGTCGGGTCGGCGGCGACCAGCATCCGGCCGACCGTGCCGACGTCCATCACCGGGTAGAGGATGGTGCCGCCGCTGTCGGCGATGGCCCGGCCGGTGGCGTCGGCGTCGTCCGAGGCCAGGTACGTCGTCCAGGCGACCGGCGGGACGGGCTGGCCCTCGGGGGCCATCTGCGCCATGATCCCGGCGACCGGCTTGCCGTTCAGCGAGCACACGGCGTAGCCGCCGAACTCGGGCGGGCCGACCTCGCCCTGCCAGCCGAACAGGTCGCGGTAGAAGTCGAGCGCGGCCTGCTGGTCGCTCGCCATCAGGTCGACCCAGCACGGGGTGCCGGGCTTGTACGGAGCGGTGACTACGGGCATTGCTGGGCCTCCAAGAGCGATGGTCCTCCGCCGGGCCCGCCGGTCCGGCACTCCGGGCGGGAGCCGTCGGGGCCGGCGCGGCGCTCCCGCGCCGGGCGGACGACCGGACGGCGGTACACCGCCCACCTTCGCCGCGCCACCGCGATCGCGCCACCGGACGGCGCCCGGCGGGGGACACCCCCGCCGCACCGTCACGCAGTGTGCTCCGGGGCCTTCACGAAGTACGGCTGCACCTTGCCGCTCTGCGCGTAGTCCTTGAGCCGCACGATCAGCTCCGCCCAGGTGCCGGCCACCATCGGGACGCCCTCCTCGGTGCCGGGCTGCCAGCCGCCGTGCCGGAACAGCAGCCGGGTGCGGCCGGGGTCGCCGGGCTGGTCCGCGAGCTCCCAGCTGATCCAGGTGCCGGCCCAGTGCGGCGGGAAGGTGCCGACGTTCGTCCACACCACCCGGTCCCGGTCGGCGCGCTCGCGGCGCAGCCGGAACGGCTCGGGGACGCCCGGGAAGTCGAAGAGCAGCACGTCGCCCTCGTCCCGGTCGACCTCGGTGGTCCACCAGCCGGTGAGGCCGTCGTGGGTGTTGAGCGCGGCGAGCACGACGTCGCGGGGTGCGGCGATGTCGAACTGCATGGCGATCTCGGCCATGGGTCCGCCTTTCGGTCCTGCGGCCCCCCGGAGTGCCTCCTCGGCCACCATGGCACGGGCCCGCGGTGCGCACACCCCGGGCCCGGCGCCGTCGCCGTGCGTCGCGGGCCGCTACCCGCCGCTGCCGTAGCTGGTGTCCGCGCAGATGTCGTCGTCCGCCGAGCGGGTCTGGTTGGTGACGCTGGTGGGCAGCGGGCCCGGCGTGGTCGGGGCGGCCGAGGGAGTGGCACTGCCGGAACCGCCGGCAGCGGCCGCGCCGCCGTTGGCCGCCGCGAAGTCCTTGCCCACGATCACGGTGACGCCCGGCGAGCTGCCGGCCTCGACGCTCGCCCCCGGGAACAGCGCGGCGACCTTCTCGGCGTTGGCCTTCTGGCCGGAGCCGTACTCGATCATCGTGGTCGTGTACTTCGTACTGGCCGCCGTACCCGCCTTGGTGACGGTGAACTTGGCGCCCTTGAGCAGCTCGCTCGCCTTGTCCGCCATGCCCCGGGTGGTGGTGCCGTTGTAGACCGCCACCTTGATCGCCGCGTTGCCCGCGTCGGAGGCCGCCGCCGGGGTGGAGGTGGTGGTGGCGGGGGCGCCCGGTCCGGTCGTGGCGGAGGGCGAGGCGGGCGCGTCCGGCTGCTGGCCGGTGGCGTTCTGGCCGTCGATGGTCCGGTCGGCCTTGAGCGTCTCCCAGAGCTTGGCGGCGTCCTGCGGGATGATGTCGAGGTCGGCGTCCTGGGTGCGGTAGCGCCAGGGCACCGTGACGAACTTGAGGTCGTGCAGGTCGATGTTCTTCAGCGAGAGGCTGAAGGAGAGCAGCTTGTCGGCCGAGTTCAGCCCGGGGTCGACGACCAGCGACTTGGTGGCGGCGTCGGCGAGCGGCAGCAGGGTGGTCGGGTTGAGCCCCTGGCCCTTGATGTTCTTGGCCAGCGAGCTGAGGAATGCCTGCTGGCGCTTCATCCGGCCGATGTCGGAGCCGTCGCCGATGCCGTGCCGAAGCCGGACGTAGTCGAGCGCCTTCTGGCCCTCGACCTTCTGCGGGCCCTGCGGCAGGACGAGGTTCCCCTTCCTCTGGAGCTTGGGGTTGATGTCGCCCTCGTAGATCGGCTTCGGCAGGCAGACGTCCACGCCGTTGACCGCCTTGGTCATCGCCGAGAAGCCCTGGAAGTCGACCACGATGGTGTGGTCGACCCGGATACCGGTGAGCTTCTCCACGGTGTTCTGGGTGCACGCCGGGTTGCCGTCGTCCGTGCTGCCGGTGGCGAACGCCTCGTTGAACAGCGCGCCCGACCTCTCCTTGGTCCACTTGCCGCTCGGCAGCTTGCAGGCCGGCAGGTTGACCTTGGCGTTGCGCGGGATCGAGATGCCGACGGCGTGCTTGTGGTCGGCGTAGACGTGCAACAGGATCGTGGTGTCCGAGCGGGCGCCGCCGTCCTCGTCCCCGCCGCCCAGGTCGGAGTTGTTCTTGCCGCGGCTGTCCGAGCCGATGAGCAGGACGTTCACCGGTTTGTTGCCGTCCGCGTCCGCCTGCGCCTCGGGGGGCCGGTCGGTGGCGATGGCGTCCGCGTCGAAGGACTTGATGTTGGCGTTGAGCTTGAGGTAGATCGCCCCGCCCGCGCCGGCTATCAGCACCAGCACCCCGGCCGCCGACCAGGCGACGATCTTCTTCACGTTCTTCTTGGGCGGCTTGCGGCTGTTCCGGGCCGCGGCCCGCCCACCGGGGGCGGGGCCGGCCGGCCCGCCGCTCTCCGGTCCTCCCTTGCCCTGCGGACCCCTGGTCTGCGGGCCCTTGCCCTGTGCGGCCCGCCGGGCCTCGGCCCGTCCACCGGCCCGCGGCTGCGGCACCGCACCGCCGTCGGCCGCCTCGGTCGTGAGCGCACCGGGCGCGTCGTCACCACGAGCCGGGCCCTCGCCCCACTGACCAGACATCCGTGTACCTTTCACCGGCGGACGCGGCACCCGTACTCCGGGCGCACTGCACACAGAGAGACGGCTGGAACCACCGCCGGGTTGCACATACGAAGGTCGTAATGACCTACGAACGCCCCCGTGATCGTCCCCGCAATCCCCCCTACAGGCCCCCTGCAGCCACAACAGGCCCTCTCGGAGCATACAAGCCGGTCATATTTATCCGGCCGTGCTCTCGGTCACCCACCCGCGCCCCACCGGCCCTCGGGCCCTGCCCGCACGCACGGGTGACTCTCCGTCAACGCCAGTCCACCTGCCCCCACAACGCAGCGGAGCCGGACCGGGACTCTCGTCCGGTCCGGCTCCGCAACCGTGGGCCGCCAGGGGCTCGAACCCTGAACCTACGGATTAAAAGTCCGCAGCTCTGCCAATTGAGCTAGCGGCCCGTGGCCCGTTCCCGTGCGGGGCGGGCCACGGCGATCCTACCCGGTGGGGCCCAGGGCTCCGCCAGTGGATTGCGGGGCGCGCCGGGCTCAGCGGGCCGGCGGGACGGGCGGCGTCCAGTGCGCGGCGCGCACCCGGCGCAGCCAGGCCTCGGCCGGGCGCGGGTCGGGCTCCGCCGGCAGCGCACCGGGCCGGGAGAGGCGCTCGGCGGCGTCCGCGAGCAGCGGTTCGGCGAGGGCGGGGTGGTCCGCGATGCGCTCGCCGAGCGCGCGGACGCGCTCGGGCTCGGGGAGGCGTACGACGTTCTCGCCGGTCTCGTGCAGCCCCACGCCCTGCTCCACCAGCCGGACCAGGTGCCGGGCGTGCTTGGCCGCCCGGCGGCGGGCGACCGGGTCGGCGGGGTCCCGGGTCAGCAGCTTGCGGAACTGCTGGTCGGCGTAGCCGAGGTAGGAGTTGCGGACGGCCTTCGCGCTCAGGAAGGAGGTGCGGATCGCGATCAGCTCGTCACCGAGCGGGGTCCGCACCTCGTACAGGTCGTCGGGAAGCCAGGCCAGTTCGGAGGCGGTCGGGTTGCAGGTGAGCGCGAGGCGGCACCACTTGGCGGCCTCGTGCAGCGTGAGGTCGGGCTCGGTGGTGACGCGCGACTCGGCCGGGCGGTGCAGACCGTGGAACTCCTCGGTGGGGGCGGCGAAGAGGCCGAGCCGGTCGGTGTCGGAGCCGGCGTGGGCGAAGCCGTACGCGGTCGAGCCGACGATGCCGGAGAGCAGGACGGCGCCGGGGAGCCCGGTGGCGGCGGGGAGCCGAGCGGTGCCGGGTGCGGTGGGCATGGGGTCTCCTCCGGTCGGGGCGGTCCGGCCGGCCGGGGCGGGATCGCGTGGGACGGTCGTCCCGCGGTGCGGTCAGAGGAGTGTGCCGCGGGAGGGCCGCGCCGGGCGAGCGAATTCCCGCCCGGTGGCGGCCCGGGCCGGATACTGGCCGCATGGCGAAGGCGAACGGCACCCCACGGCACCCCGAGGCCGTCTCCACGGCCCCGCCCGGCGTCGCCCCCACCGCACCCGGCGCGGCGCCCGACGTCACCCCCGAGAAGCTGCGGGCCTGGTGGGCGCACCGGCAGTGGCTGGACGGCGCCCACCGCGGCGCGTCCGCGGCCGAGGTCCTGGCCGCCACCGGCTGGGCCCGCTCGGTGGGCGGTGCGGCGCCCTACCTCGGGCTGTTCGCCCGGGCCGGGCTGGACCGGCAGGCGGTGGACGCGGCGATCGCCGGGCTGACGGTGCACGAGCTGCCCGCCGCGCGCGGCTGCACCTACGTGGTGCCGGCCACCGACTTCGCGCTCGCCCTGGCGGCCGGAGCGGCCGCCCCCGCGGGCGAGTTGGCCTCCGCCGAGAAGCACCTCGGGGTCGGCCGGGACGAGGTGGAGAAGCTCTGCCTGGCCATCGGCCGCGCGCTCGCCGCCGCACCGGACACACCGCAGGACCCGGCCGCGCTCCGGGTGGCGGTCGGCGGCGCGGTCCGGTCGCTGGGCGACGCCGGGAAGAAGCGCGGCCTCTCCACCACCCTGCCGCTGGCCCTCGGGCTGATGCAGTCGCGCGGCCAGATCCGCCGGGTGCCGGTCAACGGCCGCCTGGACCAGCAGCGTTACGGCTACCTCGGGTGGGACCAGCCGGTCACCGGCGGCGCGGTCGACCTCGCCCGGCGCTACTTCGCCTGGGCCGGTCCGGCGAACCTCGGGCACTTCCGCTGGTTCTCCGGCTTCACCGCGGCGACCGCCCGGCGGGCCGTCGCCGAGGCCGGGATCGTCCCGCTGCCGGGCGGGCCGGCCGGCGACGGGCTGCTGATGCTCCCCGAACTCGTCGAGGAGTTCGCCGAGTTCACCGTCCCGGCGGAGCCGCACTACACACTGCTGGCCGGCATCGACGGCATCCACCTGCTCCACCGCGACCTGCCCCGGCTGGTCGACCCCGCCGACGCGGCCCGGCAGCTGCCCTCCGGCCGGGGCGGGAAGGCCGGTCGCAGCTTCGGCGGCGAGGCCGATCCGCAGACCCACATCGTGCTCGACCGGGGCCGGATCGTCGGCTTCTGGGAGTACGACGTCGAGCGGGCCGAGATCGTCCACCAGTCCTTCGTACCGCTCGACGCCGCACTGCGGGCGGCGGTGGCCCGGACCGAGGCCTTCGTCCGCGACCAGTTGGGGGACGCGCGCGGGTTCAGCCTGGACTCGCCGCGGAGCCGGGCGCCGAAGATCGCGGCCCTGCGGGCGGCGGCCGCCGCGTCCGGGGAGTGATGCCGGGGCCGCGGGACCGTGACGCCGTCCGGGCCGTGACACGGGCCCGGGCCGGAGCGGACGGAGTACCGTGCAGGGCATGACCGACTCGACGGCCCCGGCCCGTACCGAAGTCCTCCTCGTCACCGGCGGCGGACGCGGGATCGGCGCCGCCACCGCACGGCTCGCCGGACGCCGCGGCTACCGGGTCTGCGTCAACTACCGCAGCGACGAGGCCTCGGCGGCCTCGGTGGTCGAGGCGATCCGGGCCGAGGGCGGCACCGCCGTGGCCGTCCGGGCGGACGTCACCCG
Organism: Kitasatospora sp. NPDC090091; assembly: GCF_044747365.1. Taxonomy (NCBI): domain Bacteria; kingdom Bacillati; phylum Actinomycetota; class Actinomycetes; order Kitasatosporales; family Streptomycetaceae; genus Kitasatospora; species Kitasatospora sp. NPDC090091. The sequence goes on along the minus strand of NZ_JBIVDY010000002.1, from coordinate 536,107 downwards.
CACCGCCGGGGTCGAGCGGCTGTTCGCCGCCGTCGACACCGAACTCGGCCCGCTCACCGCCCTGGTGAACAACGCCGGAACGCTGGAGAAGCAGTGCCGGCTGGAGGAGGTCGACGAGGACCGGCTGAACCGGATCTGGGCCGCCAACATCACCGCCCCCTTCCTCTGCGCCGCGCAGGCCGTCCGCCGGATGTCCACCCGGTACGGCGGGGCCGGCGGCGTGATCGTCAACGTCTCCTCCGCCGCCGCCCGGCTCGGCTCGCCGAACGAGTACGTGGACTACGCGGCCGCCAAGGGCGCCGTCGACTCGATGACCCGCGGGCTGGCCCTGGAGGTCGCCGCCGAGGGCATCCGGGTCAACGCCGTCCGGCCGGGCCTGATCCACACCGACATCCACGCCCTGGGCGGGGAGCCCGGCCGGGTGGACCGGGTCGCCCCCGACCTGCCGATGCGGCGCGGCGGGCAGCCGGAGGAGGTCGCCGAGGCCATCCTCTTCCTGCTCTCCCCGGCCTCCTCGTACATGACCGGCGGCTTCCTGGACGTCGCGGGCGGCCGCTGAGGCCGGGTTGCGGGTGCGGGGACCCGGACACCGAGACCTCGTGTTCCGTTTCCTTCCCGCGGCGCCGCTCCCGCCCGTACGGTGGAGCGCATGACCGACGCCTTGCCGGACCGTGAACCCGACCTGCCGTCCGCCTTCATCGACATCCCCGGTGTCCGCAACTTCCGTGACGCCGGCGGCGTCGGCACCCTGCGCAAGGGGGTGCTCTACCGCTCCGGGTCCTTCCACACCCTCGCCCCGGAGGGCGCCCAGCGACTCAAGGCACTGGGCCTGCGCCTGGTGATCGACCTCCGCAGCCCGTTCGAGCTGGAGGTCTGGCCGGACCTGCGGCACGGCCTCGACCACGAGGCGGTCAACCTCCCCACCCTCCCGGCCAACCGGGAGGATACCGACCGCCCCTGGCCCGAGGACCAGGCCGAGCTCTACCCGTTCATGGCGCAGACGGCCGGCCCGTCCCTGGTCGCCGCCGTCCGCCGGCTCGGCGCCCCCGGCGGCGTCCCGGCGGTCGTCCACTGCGCCGTCGGCAAGGACCGCACCGGTCTGACCATCGCCGTCGTGCAGTCCCTCCTCGGGGCCTCCGACGCCGACATCATGGCCGACTTCCTGCGCTCCAACGCCGGCCTCGGCCTGATCAACGGCCCGATCCCGTACCTCGACGAGACCGGCACCGAGCGGATCTCCCGCCCCATCTCCGCGCCGCTGCTGGCCTCCTCGCTGACCTGGATCCGGGCCAACCACGGCTCCATCGCCGACTACCTCCGGGCCCACGGCACCACCGACGAGGACCTCGCCGCCCTCCACGGCAACCTCTCCGCCTGAGGCCTGCAGCCCGAGACCCGAAGTCCCGAAGTCCGAGACCCGCCCCGGTCCGGGACCGGGGCGGGGGGCGGCCCTACCCCCCCCGCCGACGACCTCCGGCAGCAGGCCGCCGCCGACGTTCCGCACCCGGTGGAGGCCGTCCCCGAGCGCGTGGTCCGTCACGGTGCGAGCCTGCCGCCGAGCGCCGACCGGCCCCGGAGCCGTGCGGCCTCGTAGCCGAAGGCCCCGCCGAGCACCGCGGCCGCGGCGGCCGCCTCCGCCAGCGCCGACACCCGCGTACCCAGCGGGACGGCGGCCACCAGCAGGCCCGCGGCGAGCAGCCGGGGCAGGTTGGGGGTCAGCGCGAAGCTGCGGCGGATCGCGGTGTTCACCACGAGGAAGAGCGCGACGCCGCCGGCCAGGGCGGCGGCCTGTGCGAGGCCGATCGGCGAGCCCGGGTGGGCGACCGCGGACTTCACCCCGGTCGCGAAGAGCAGCACGCCGAGCAGCAGCCCGTAGTGGCCCAGGTTGTAGACGCTCACCGCGAGCAGGTTGCGGCGGTCCGAGGGCAGCGCCGCCATGTGGTGCTCGGCGCGGCTGTCGTCGTCGTGGCCGAAGTACGCCCACCAGAGGCCCACGCAGACGGCCAGGCTGAGCACGGCGACGGCGATCAGCGCGGCGCTGAGCTCGGCGGTGCCCGCACCGACGCCGATCGCGATCACCGACTCACCGAACGCGATGATCACGACGAGGCCGTGGCGCTCGACGAAGTGGTCGGCGCGGAGCTGGAAGCTCGGCAGGTCGACCAGCCGGGGTATCGCGAACTGCAGGGCGAAGGCGGCGGCCCAGAGGCCGAGCTGGGCGGTGCCGGTGAGGTAGCCGCCGGCCACCACCAGGCCGGTGTTGACCAGGTTGAGCCCGCCCATCCGCAGCACCGGCCCGAGCGCCACGCCGGAGGCCGCGAACATCCCGGTGTGCACGGCGACCACCAGCAGGTACGCCCAGCCGAAGGCGACGCCGCTGCCCTCGAAGGCGTGCGGGACGGCCAGCGAGATCACCAGGAAGCCGGCCATCGCCAGCAGCAACAGGCCTCGGCGGCCGTGGCTGGTCGGCGGCATCGCGTTGGTGAGCCAGATGAACGCGTCGTACATCCACCAGATCACCGCCAGCATCACCACCACCTGGGCCAGACCACCGGGGGTGAGGTGGTGGACCAGGCTCCCGGTGAGCTGGGTGATGGTGAAGACGAAGACGAGGTCGAGGAAGAGTTCGAGCGGGGCCACCCGCAGGGCGGGCTCCGCCTCGGCCGCGAAGGGGGCCGGCAGGGCACGGGGCACGGTCACCGCGCGAGTATGCGGCACAGCGACCGCGCCCCGCGGGCGTTTTCGACAGTCGGACGTACGGTCGACCCCGGCCGGACGGCCCGTCAGGGTGGGCGCCTATGCTGCGGCGAATGGTGTCCGACCGAATTCCCTCGCCCGACGGGTCCGCGGATCCGTCCGACCGTCAGCAGCCGACCCTCGACAGCGCGATCACCGCTCTGGAGGCCGCGAACGCGGTCGCCGACATGGAACGCTTCGAGGCCGCGTTCCGGCTGGTGGGCGGACTGCTCGGACCGGCCGGAGAGCGCGAGTCGGCGGCCGTCGGCCCGCGACTGGCCGCCCAGCTGGCGGACTCCCCGCCCTTCGAGCGGGCCCACCTGGCGATGATGGTGGGCGCCTGCGTCGAGCGCGGCGCCGATCCGGTGGCCTGCGCCGACCAGGTGCTGGCCGGCCTGCGCGAGGCGCTCACCGGCGCGCTGCTGCTGGTCGAACGCTGGAAGGAGACCGGCGGCGGGGAGCTGCCCGACCCGGACGCCGACAACCCGGGTCACGCGCACGCCCGGATCGCCGACCCGGACGACCCGGACGCCTGGCCGGCCCACCGGGCGGTGATCGGCTGGTGGACGCTGCACCTGTGGCAGATGGCCTCGTTCGCGGTCTGCACGCACGCCGCCGTCCGCACCTCGGCCCGGGCCTCCGGTGTGACGGACGTGCTGGCCGAGCTGATCGAGCGGTACGGCGACGGCCACCACGACCTCAAGGGCCTGCTCTACCTGATGAAGACGCTGGACGACGAGCCGCTGCTGGTGCTCGACCGCCCGAGCGGCACCGGCTACCTGGTCCGGATGGACGGACTGGCCGACAACTTCCAGCTGCACACGCTGCTCGCCGAACTGCTGATCGGCGGCGGCCACCTGCCGGGCACCCGCCCGGACCCGGAGGTGGTGGCGCTCAGCCGGACCGCGGAGGTCGACGGCCGGCGCCGGGTGACCGCGCTGGGCGCGTTCAACCTGCTCGCCCCGGACGGCTCGTGGATCTGGAACGAGGGCACGCCCGCCGACATCCCGGTGGTGGACGGCGTCCGCACCCTGGTGCTGGACCCGCAGCCGTACGAGCGGAGCTGGTCGGCCGGGCGGTTCATCCAGCAGGTCCCGGGGGACCTGCGGCTGGAGCGGGTGCTGGCGCCCGCCGAGGCCGCGGCCAAGCTCTCCGCGGCGGCGCCCGCGCACCCCTTCGAGCAGGCCTACCGCTGAGCCCCGGTGCCCGGCGGGTCGGCCGGGGCCGGACCGGCCCGGCCCCGGCCCGGGTGGGCGGATCGGCCGGCCCCGCGGGCGGGTTATGGTCGGTGGAGCCGGAGCGGCCGGCGGCCCGGCCTGATCCACAGGACAGGCCCCAACCCACAGGAGTGGAGTCGACCATGGCGAGGATCCCCGACGTGCTCTCGGCCGCGGCGCCCGCCGCGCTCACCGCGGCGAGCGGTCTGGTCGGCGGCTACGGCGTCGCCCGCTGGAGCGGCCGGCGCGAGCTGGGCGGCGCCGTCCTGGCCGCGGCCGGGGCCGGGGCCGCCGTGCAGTGGCACCGCCGCTCGGGCGCGGCCACCGCGGCCGCGCTGACCGGGCTGTACGTGGCGGCGTTCGGCGGCTCGCACCCGCTGGCGAAGAAGATCGGCGCCTGGCCGTCCGTCTTCGCGGTCACCGGGGTGGTCGCGGCCGCCTCGACCGCCGCCACCGCGATCACCGCCCGCAAGGGCTGACCCGGCCGGCCGCCGGGCCCTCGTCGACGGGGCGCCGGGCCGCCCACGGGTGGCCGGGCCGCCAGCGGGGCGCCCGGCCGTCAGCGGGTGACCCGGCCGTCAGCCGGTGGCCCGGCCGAACCGCGCCTCGAAGGCAGCGCGGTTGGCCGAGACGGGCGTGCGGTCCCAGACCGCGAACACCACCCGCTCGAAGGCCGCGCCGTACTGCGCCAGCGCCCCCTCGAACGCCTCGGCCACCTGCGCCGGGTCGTTGCCGAACACCCCGCAGCCCCACGCCCCCAGCACCAGCGTCCGGATCTCGTGCCGGGCGGCCGCCGCGAGCACCCGGACGGCCCGCTCGGCGAGCACGCCCCGGACGTCCGTCCCGGCCGAACGCCGTTCCAGCTGGCCCGCGTTGGGCGCGGGCGAGGTGAGGAACGTCACCGGGTAGGGCCGCGCCAGCAGCTCGCCCCTGCCGTCCCGGATCACCGGCACGTCCGGCGAGACGATCACCCGGTGGCTGTACCGCAGGTCGGTGGAGGCGCGGTGCGCCTCGTAGTAGTCCGGCGCCTCCACCAGGCAGGTGTACAGCAGGGCGCTGCGGCAGAGGTCCTCCTCCTGGGCGCGGGCGCCGCGCAGGTAGCCGCCGCCCGGGTTCCGCGCGGAGGCGAAGTTGAGCACCCCCACCCGGCCGGGGCCGGCCCCGACCAGCCGCCGGGCCGCCTCGATGCTGCCCTCGGCGGTCACCTCGACGGCCCCGGCCGCGGCCGTCAGCGGGCCCGGCCCGCCCGCCCGGACCAGCGCGTCCAGCGCCTCCGGGGTGTACGACACCGTCCCCTCCCTGGCCGCGGCCAGTCGCTCCCCCACCTGCACGAGCTCGCCCCCGGTCACCCGGTAGCTCCCCCGCGCGGCGATCTCCTCGTTCACCGCTGCCACGTGATGCAGTCTGCTGCTCATGACCGCGACCGTAGGGGACGCGGCCGCCCTCGCGCCACAGGTTATTCTCACCAACAGAACAACACCCGGCCGAGCCATCTGAGAGCGACCCGAGAGCGGCCACGAGCGACCCCGGGCGGCCCGGGCGACGCGGGCGGACGAGTGCGGGAACGCGGACGGGCCCGCCCCACCGAAGTGGAGCGGGCCCGTGGAGCCGGTGCCGACCGGGTCAGTTCTTCCAGCGCGGCTTGCGGTCGTCGCGGTTGAAGCCACCGGAGTTGAAGCCACCGGAGCGGCCGCCGCGGTCGTCGCGGTCACGGTTGAAGCCACCGGAGGCCTGCGGGCGGCCACCGGAGCGGTGGTCGTCGCGGCGGGAGAACGGACGGCTGCTGCCGCCGCGCTCGTCGCGGTCGCGGCCGAAGGACGGGCGGTCGCCGAAGGAGCGGGCCGGACGGTCACCGAAGCCACCGGATCGGCCGCCGCGGTCGTCACGGTCACGGTTGAAGCCACCGCGGTCACGGTCACCGAAGCCACCGGAACGGCCACCACGGTCGTCACGGTCACGGCCGAAGCCACCGCGGTCACGGTCACGGTCGCCGAAGGAGCGGGCCGGACGGTCGCCGAAGCCACCGGAGCGGCCGCCGCGGTCGTCACGGTCACGGTTGAAGCCACCGCGGTCACGGTCACCGAAGCCACCGGAACGGCCACCACGGTCGTCACGGTCACGGTTGAAACCGCCGCGGTCACGGTCACCGAAGCCACCGGAACGGCCACCACGGTCGTCACGGTCACGGCCGAAGCCACCGCGGTCACGGTCACGGTCACGGCCGAAGCCGCCGGAACGGCCACCCCGGTCGTCGCGGTCGCGGTCGCGGGTGAACGCCGGGCGCTCGGTGCGGGCCTCGCGGTAGGAGGGGGTGCGCTCCTCGGCCGCCGGGGCGGCGGTCTCGGCCGGGGCCTGCGCGGCCTCGGCGGTCTCGCCCGCCTCGGCGTCGGCGGCCGGCGCGTCGTCCTCGATACCCAGCTCGGCCCGCTCGCGCGCGGCCCGCGCGGCCAGGCGGTCGGCCTCCTCGCGCAGCTCGGTGGCGCGGCGCTGCGCGCGCTCCAGCTGGCGGGTCATGTCGGCCAGCTCGCGCTCGGCGGCACCGGCGATGCCGGCCGCGCTCTCGGCCTGGACCTCGATCAGCGAACGGGCGCCGGTGATCCGGGCGACCTCGGCGTCGAAGGCGTGGTCGAGGATGTGGCGCGAGGCGTCGACGCCCGCGTCCTCCATCAGGCGGAAGACGCCGCGGCGCTGGTGCGGCAGCACCAGGGTGACGACGGTGCCGGAGCGGCCGGCACGCGCGGTGCGGCCGGAGCGGTGCAGGTAGTCCTTGTGGTCGCCGGCCGGGTCCACGTTGAGGACCAGGTCGATGCCGTCGACGTGGATGCCGCGGGCGGCGACGTCGGTGGCGACGACGACGTTGACGTAGCCGTCCTTGAAGTCGCCGAGGACGCGGGTGCGGGCGCCCTGGGTCATGCCGCCGTGCAGCGCGTCGGCCTTCACACCGGCCTCGATCAGCTGCTCGGCGACGCGGTCGGCGCCCATCTGGGTGCGGACGAAGATGATCGTGCGGCCCTTGCGGGCGGCGATCGCGTTGGTGATCGGCGCCTTGTCCTTGGGCTTCACCACGAGGATGTGGTGGGTCATGGTGGTGACCGCACCGGCCGACGGGTCGACCTCGTGGGTGACCGGGCTGTTCAGGTAGCGCTTGACCAGGGTGTCGATCTCGTTCTCCAGCGTGGCGGAGAACAGCAGGCGCTGGCCGCCGGCCGGCACCTGGTCGAGGATCTCGGTGACCTCGGGCAGGAAGCCCATGTCGGCCATCTGGTCGGCCTCGTCGAGGACGGCGACCTGGACGTCGTCGAGCTTGGCGGAGCCGCGGTTGATCAGGTCGCGCAGGCGGCCGGGGGTGGCGACCAGGACGTCGACACCGCGCTCCAGCGCGTAGATCTGGTTGGACATCGAGGTGCCGCCGCAGACGACCTTGAGGCGCAGGCCGAGCACCGAGCCGAACGGCTCCAGGGCGTCGGCGACCTGCATCGCCAGCTCGCGGGTCGGGACCAGGATCAGGCCGCGCGGGTGCTTGGCGCGGGTGCGCTCGCCGTCGGCGAGGCGGGTCAGCAGCGGCAGGCCGAAGCTGAGGGTCTTGCCGGAGCCGGTACGGCCGCGGCCCAGGACGTCCTTGCCGGCCAGCGCGTCCGGGATGGTCGCGGCCTGGATCGGGAACGGGGTGGTCACGCCGCGCTTGGCGAGGGCCCGGACGACGTCGTCCGGCAGGCCCAGGTCGCCGAAGGTGATGGTGGGCTCGGCGGCCTCCGCGTCGGCGGCCTCGTCGGCGGCGACCTCGGTGATCTCGGCGGCCTCGGCGACGACCTCGGCGGCGTCGGCCTCGGTCGGCCGGGCGTCGGTCTCGGGAGTGGTGGCATCGGCGGCGGACTCGTTCGCGGGCATGGCGAAGCGGGCGTCGTCAATGAGAGACATCTAAAACCTTCCGGAAGTGGCACGCGCCAAAGTCCGGGGTTCTGTTTCACAACCGCCTCTATGCGGTCAGCCACGGATCGCCGGAACGCGCCAAGGGCGCCAGATGGGAGTAGGGCGCCAGACAAATGGATCAAACGAACGATCTACCACCATAGAGGAACCTCGGGATCGGAGGCAAATGCCCTGGCCAGATTGCTAATGCCCACCCGGGCCGGCGGTCGGGGCCGAAGATCCAGAGCTTCCGGCGGAGGGCTCCGGGGTGCTCGGCGCGGGCGGGGCGGAGCTGGTGTGACCGGGCTCCGGGGTGCTCGACGGCCGCGTGGTCGGGCTCGCCGCCGGGGTGGTGGCGGAGCCGCCGCCGGACCGCCCCTCGCCGGTACCCGTGGTGCCGCCGGTGCCTCCCGGGCCTCCCGGGCCGGTGGCGCCGCCCGTCCCGGTCGTGCCGCCGGCCGCGCCACCGCTGGACGAGCCGGTGCCCGGTCGGGGTGCGGTGCCGGCGCTCACGCCCCCGGCGGATCCGCTCGCTCCGGGCGCGGGCTCGCCCGTCACGGCGCCCGTGGCGACTCCCGCGCCCTCGGTCGTCCCGTTCACGTCGCTCGGACCGCCCGTGCCGTTCGCGCCGTCCGCGCCGCCGACGCCCGGGGAGGCCGCGCCCGGCGCCGGGGTCAGACCCGCCGTCCGCGCGCCGTCGGCCGACCCGCTCCCGGGGCGCTCCGACTTCCCGGACGGGCCGCCCTGGTGGCCGCCGCCCGGCGCGGCCGTGCCGCCGGCACCGCCCGCCCGGCCCGGCGTCCCGGCCTGCCCGACCGGCACCGTGCCGTGCTTCTCGTCCGCCGCACCCGGGCCCACCGACATGCACCCCGTCAGGCCCAGCCCGGCCACCGCCAGCACCGCGGCCGCCCGCACCACGCCACTGCGCACCGCCGCCGCCCGCGGCTCGGCCCGCCGGACCGCCAACGCCCGCACCACCGCCGGACGGCCCTCCCGGGCGCCCACCTCGCGCACCGAACGCACCGCACGCACCGAACGCATCGCCGCCACCGAGCCCCTCTTCGCACAGCCCCACCCGGCCGCCCATGCACACGGCCCACTTGTGGTGACCAACGCGCGCCCGGCCCGGCGGGACACGGCCGGCCCGGCAGGAAGCCCCGGTCACCAGCCGCCCGGCGCAACGGCGGCGGTTCAAACCTCCCGACCGGCCCGGCCTCGGGCCGGCCCCGGGGTGGCTCCGGGGTGGCTCCGGGGTGGCTCCGGGGTGGCTCCGCCCGGCAGCCGCTGTACGCAGGGTTCCGGGGGCGCCCGGGAACCGCTCAGCCCCAGAGCGCCGAGGCCAGCCCCGCCCCCGCGTAGACGGCCGCCAGCCCCACCGCGATGCTCCCCAGCACATTGGCCAGCGCGTACCGCCCGGCGCCGCTCTCGGCCAGCCGCAGCGTCTCGTACGAAAAGGTCGAGTACGTGGTCAGCGCGCCGCAGAACCCCGTCCCGATGAGGAGTTGGACGTCGGAGGAGGCCGCGCCGGCCGCCGCCGCACCGGTCAGCAGCCCGAGGACCAGACAGCCGGCCGCGTTCACGGCGAAGGTGCCCCAGGGGAACACCGAGTCGTGCCGGGACTGCACGGCACGGTCGGTCAGGTACCGCAGCGGCGCGCCGACCACCGCGCCCACCACCACGAGCAGCCAGTTCACTCCCCCGCCCCCCGCTCCTGCTCCGCGCCCCGGCCGCGGCCCGCCGGCCGGACCACCTCGCACGGGTCGAGCACCACCAGGCCGTCCGCCACCAGCCCGTCCAGCCGGGGCAGGAAGGCCCGCACCCGCTCCTCGGTGTCCACGACCACCACCGCCACCGGCAGGTCCTCGCTGAGCGAGAGCAGCCGTGCGGTGTGCACCAGCGAGGACGCCCCGAACCCCTCGATCCCCCGGAAGACGCTCGCCCCGGCCAGCCCGGCGGCCCGCGCCCGGTGCACGATCTCGCTGTACAGCGGGCGGTGGTGCCACCGGTCGCTCTCGCCCACCAGCACGGTGAGCCGCAGCGCCGGCCCGCTCAGCGCCGGCCGGTCCGACGTGCCCCGGTCCGACGTGCTCCGGTCCGACGCCGCGCCGTCCGACGCCGGCCCGTGCGACCGCCCGGTCATCCCGACACCCCTTCGCCGCGCCGGGCCAGACGGCGGATCAGGCCGCGGGTCAGCCCGGCCGCCGCCCAGACCGCGGCCATCGCCGCCACCAGCGTCAGCCCCAGGTAGACCGCCCCGGCCCCCGGGCGCCCCTCGGCCAGCAGCCGCCGGACGTCCACCTCGTAGGTGGAGAAGGTGGTGAACCCGCCCAGCACCCCGGTCCCGAAGAACGGCCGCAGCAGCGGGTGTGCGGGCCGCCCCTCGGTGACGGCCACCAGGAACACCCCGATCACCGCGCAGCCCGCCACGTTCACCACCAGCGTGGTCCACGGGAACGCCGCCGGACCGGCCGGCCAGAGCAGCGCGGCCCCGTACCGGGCCGCGGCGCCGATCGCCCCGCCCAGCGCCACCGCGGCCACCGGGCGCCCCTGCCCGCGCAGCACCGGCGGCCGCGCGGGCCGGACCGGCGCCGGCCCCTGCCGCTCCGCACGCTCCACCGCGCCGCCCGAGGTCGTCATAGGCCCATGAAACACCGGCGCCGACCGCCTGGCACACCGTCACCCCAGACCCGACAATGATCCGGTGGAGATGACCCGGGAAGAGTTCGAGACGCTGGTCGGCGACGCCCTCGACCAGATTCCCCCGCAGCTCGCGGCCATGATGGACAACGTCGCGGTCTTCGTCGAGGACGAACCCGACGCCGCCGACCCGGAGCTCCTCGGCCTCTACGAGGGCACCCCGCTCACCGAGCGCGGCGAGTGGTACGCGGGCGTCCTGCCCGACCGGATCATCATCTACCTGGGCCCGACCCTCCGGCACTGCGACTCGCGCGAACAGGTGGTCGAGGAGGTCCGCACCACGGTGATCCACGAGGTCGCCCACCACTTCGGCTTCGACGACCACGAGCTCGACGAGCTCGGCTGGTCCTGACCGGCCCGTCCCACCCGCCCCACCACCCGGCCGAAACCCGTTTTGGCGTTCGGCTCGACATCCCATATGCTTCTCGACGTCCCCGAACGCTGGAAACAGCGGGACAGGCCGCAAGCCCTCATCGTCTAGTGGCCCAGGACGCCGCCCTTTCAAGGCGGTAGCACGGGTTCGAATCCCGTTGGGGGCACGCAGTACCGCAGTACCGTAGTAAAGTGCAGTGCCGCAAGACCTAGTGGAGAAACACCACACAAGGTCCCGTGGAGCAGTTGGTTAGCTCGCCACCCTGTCAAGGTGGAGGTCGCGGGTTCAAGTCCCGTCGGGATCGCTCGTCTCGCAAGAGACGGTGCAGTACGGCCAGGTAGCTCAGTTGGTACGAGCGTCCGCCTGAAAAGCGGAAGGTCGCCGGTTCGACCCCGGCCCTGGCCACAAGTGGGAAAGGCCCCGGAGAGTTCACTCTCCGGGGCCTTTCGCGTCCCCCGGAGCTACGCTGAGGTGCCGCCGGTCCACCGTCAGGAGACGCCGCGCATGAACCCGGAGCACTTCGCCCTCCTCGACGAAGCCCGCAGGAGCCTGCCCGACGGGTTCAAGGTCGAGATCTCGGGCGACACCATCGTGATGATGGTCAGCCCTTCGGGCATCCACCAGCGGAACCTGTTGGTGGTGCGCCGCCAGTTCGACGCCCATGTGCCGGCCGAGCTGCTGCCGAGCGAGAACACGGACCTCGTGTCACCGAACGTCGGCAAGAGCCGCAACCCCGATCTGACCTACCTGCCCATGGCGGCCCTGGAGACCACCGAGAACCAGGTCCCGGCCGAGTTCGCCGCCATCGCCGTCGAACTCGTCTCCCCCTCCAACCCGGAGAACGACTGGGTCGGCAAGGTGCGCGACTACCCGCTGATGGGGATCCCGCTCTACCTGCTGGTCGATGCCCGGCAGAAGACGGTCACCCTGTTCAGCCGCCCCGACGGCACCAAGTACCACCGCCGCGAGGACATCGAGTTCGGCGAGACACTGCACGTCCCCGAACCGTTCGACTTCGAGCTGGTGACCGACGGGCTGCTCGCCTACTGAGGACCTGGCGGCTCGGTCACCGGGCTGACGGGGTGCCGAGGTGGGTGGTGAGCCAGTCGGCGGTGGCGGGGAGCCAGTCCGCGAGGGCGTTGCCCAGCAGGTGGTTGCCGTGCGGGACGAGCAGGAGCTCGGCGTGCGGGGCCCGGTCGGCGAGGAGGCCGGCGTTGGTGACGCCGGGGATGCGGTCCTCGCCGCCCTCGACGACGAGGAGGGGGCCGGTGACGGCCGGGGCGAGGCCGGTCAGGTCGACGCGGGCCGCGAAGGCGCGGGCCGCCTCCGGGGTGCCGCAGCGCTGGGTCAGGGTCGCGGTGACGAAGGGGACCAGGGCGTCCCAGTCCAGCCGGTACGGGCCGCTGACGACGGCGGTGGCGCGGATCCGGGGCTCGTGGGCGGCGGCGGTCACCGCGTAGTAGCCGCCGAGGCTGAGGCCGATCACGCCGACCCGGCCGGTGTCCACGCCGCCGTGCGCGCTCAGGGCGTCGATCGCCCGGCCGACCACGCGGTGGTAGTCCGGCTCGGGGGCGCTGGTCGCGGCGAGCACGCCCTGCCCCGGCCCGTCCATCGCGAGGACCGCGGTGCCGCGGGCCAGCAGGGCCTCGGCGACGGCGTGGAACTCCTCCTTGCCGGAGTCCATCCCCGGGACGACCAGCACCACCGGCGGGTGAGCCGCCCCGGCCGGGCGGCGGAGCCAGCCGGCGAAGGAGCTGCCCTCGATCCGCTCGGCCGCCGGGTCGAGCCGGGCCAGCGCCCGGCGCATCGCCTCGTCCGCCTCGCCGGCGGCCTCCGCGGCGGCCGCGCGGTCGGGGTGCGGCAGTAGCCCGGCGGCGTGGAACCAGCGGGCGGCCGTCCGGTAGGCCTCGCCGGCCGACACCGTACGCCCCTCGGCGGCAGCGCGGTCGGCGGCGGCCAGGTGGCGGCGGCCGGCCGCGCGGCAGGCCCCGGGCCACTCGTGCATCGAGCGCAGCGGGGCGGTGACCCGGGTGTACTCGTGCGGGTCCAGCCCGGCGCCGGTGGCGCGGGGGCGGTTCTCCTCTACGAAGGCCGGGAGCAGCGCCGGGTGGTCGAGGAAGGAGAGGTCGGGCAGGGAGAGGTCGGGCAGGGAAGGGTCGGGCAGGGACGGGGCCGGGGTGCCGGTCATGGGTGCGGTTCGCTCCTCTGGTGCTGTGGCTGCTGGTGCAAAGGCGGATGGTGGGCCGTTCGGGCGCACGGCCGGCGCGCCGGGTCAGGCCAGGGTGAGCACGGCCTTGCCGCGGATCCGGCGCTCCCGCAGGTCGGTGAGGACGGCGGCGGTCTCCGCCCAGGGTGCGACCCGGCCGATCTCCGGGGTCAGCCGCCCCTCCCCCACCAGGCGGACCAGGGTGGCGAGGTCCGCACCGTCGGGCACGTCGGAGTCGGCGTAGTGGAAGTGCCGCAGGGTGGCCGACTCCGGCCCGGCGAAGAAGCCGAAGAAGTCGAGCGTCGCGGGCGTCCGGGAGGCCTGGCCGAACCAGATCAGCGTGCCGCGCCGGGCCAGCCTGGCGAGCGCCAGCGGCAGGTTCGGGCCGCCGGTCGACTCCAGCACGAGGTCGTACGGCCCGCGCGCCGCGGCGAGCTCGTGCACCACCTCCGCCGCGCCGAGCTCGGCCAGGCGCCGGCCGCGCTCCGGCGAGGCGGTGACGGCGGTCAGCTCGGCGCCGGCGGCCGCTGCCAGCTCGGTGACGTAGTGGCCGACGCCCCCGGAGGCGCCGGTCAGCAGCACCCGGCGGCCGGCCAGGGCCCCGGCGGTGCGCAGCAGCCGGAGGGCGGTCAGGCCGGCCAGCGGCAGGGCGGCGGCCCGGACGCTGTCCAGCTCGTCCGGGATCTCGGCCAGCGACGTGGTGGGGACGCAGACGTACTCGGCCCAGCCGCCGGCGGGCGGGTGGCCGACCACGCGGCGGCAGACGCCCGGGCCGGACCCGTCGGCGGCGGCCTGCACGACCAGTCCGGCGATGTCCTTGCCGGGGCGCCAGCCCGGCCCGGGAGCCTCCAGCTGGAAGGTCTCGCCGCGGTTGACCGAGAAGGCCTCGACCTTGACCAGGGCCTCGCCCGGTCCCGGCCGCGGCTGCTCGACCTCGGCGAACCCGACCGTGGCGTCGGCCCGTCCGGTCGGTGTCAGCGCCTTCATGGTCCTGCTCCCTTCCTCGGCCCCGCGCCGGGCGGTCCGGCGGCCGCGGCGGCGGCTCCCCTGGGGCGGTTCCCAGCAGACCCCGGCCGTCCGGGGCCGGTCCAACAACCGCTCGGGCGGGAGGACAACCGATCGTTGTCAGACACGCCCTAGGCTGGGCGGCCATGGATCTCGATCTCGCCCAGGTCCGCGCCTTCACGGCGGCGGCCGAGGAGCTGCACTTCGGGCGCGCGGCCGCACGGTTGGCGATCAGTCAGCAGGCGCTGTCCAAGCGGGTCGCCCGGCTGGAGGCCGCGCTCGGTGCCCGGCTGCTCGACCGCGACGCGCACGGGGTCGGACTGACCCCGGCCGGCCGGCGGTTCCTGGAGCCGGCCCGCCGGCTGCTCGTCCACGGCGACCGGGCGGTGGCGGCGGTGGCCTGCCCCCGGCGGCCGCTTCGGATCGACGTGTGGGGGCACCTGTACGCACCGATGCGGACGGTGGCACGGGCCGTCGAGGGGGTGCCGGGGCTGGAGGTGGAGCCGGTGCCGGGGCGGGACCTGCCCTCGGTGGCGGCCGCCGTGCTGCGGGGCGAGTCCGACGCCGGGTTCGGCCGGGTGCACCCGCTGCCGGACGGCCGGGACGCGGGGCTGGCGCACCGGCTGGTCCGGCTGGAGCCGGTGGACGCGCTGCTGAGCACCGACCACCCGCTGGCCGGGCGGGACGCGCTCCGCCCGGCCGACCTGCGCGACAGCGTGCTGCGCTACCCGGCCGCGGTGGACCGGCTGGACTTCCTGACCCGGTTCGCCGACCGGTTCGGCGTCGGGGGGCGGACCGGCTCGACCAATCTGGGCCTGGAGCACTTCGTCGAGCGGGTCCGCACCGACCCGGCCTGCTTCTCCCTCCTCCCCGCCGACTGCCCGCTGCCCGACCTTCCGGCCGCGGGCGGCGGCGGTCGGCCCGGTGTGCGGACCGTCCCGCTGGTCGACCCCACCCCGCTCTACGCCTGGTCGCTGGTCTGGCGCGAGGACGACGCCCAGCCGCACCCGCAACTGGAACCGCTGCTGGGGGCGTTCGGCGAGGAGGCGCGGCGCAGCCGCTGGCTGGAGTACGACCCGGCGCGGGACTGGCTGCCCGGCCCGGACGAGGACGCCCTGGGCCGCTGAGCCCCGCGCGGCCCGGGCGCGCGGCCCGCCCGCGCCCGCGCAGGCCCCCGTCCGCCCGCGCCCGCCCGGCCCTGCCCGCCGTTCGAACGACCGACCGCCCGGGGTTCGCGCGTCCGCACCGGCGGCTGTGACACTGGAGGGGCTCGAAAACCGGGGTGCACACCACCCCGCCTCCTTGCGAACCTAGAGGGATGCCCGCAGTGAGTTCTCCCGCAGTCCAGTCCGCCGACGCATCCGCCCAGGCGCCCGACACGGGCCCGGGCATCGGCGAGCTGGCCGCCCGTCTCCCCGCGCTGACCCTCCGCGACGAGGTGCGGATCGGGCGCCGTCTGGAGGGCGCCCGCCGGGTCCGCAAGCCCGAGGCGCGCGCGCAGATCGCCGCCGAGATCGCCGGCGACATCGAGCGCGCCGAGCTGCTGGTCGAGCAGCGCCGCGCCGCCGTCCCGGCCATCACCTATCCCGCCGAGCTCCCGGTCAGCCAGAAGAAGGACGAGATCCTGGCGGCCATCCGCGACCACCAGGTGGTGATCGTCGCGGGCGAGACCGGCTCCGGCAAGACCACCCAGATCCCGAAGATCTGCCTGGAGCTGGGCCGCGGCATCCGCGGTCTGGTCGGCCACACCCAGCCCCGCCGGATCGCCGCCCGCACGGTGGCGGACCGGGTCGCCGAGGAGCTGCGCACGCCGCTCGGCGAGGCGGTCGGCTGGAAGGTCCGGTTCACCGACCAGGTCGGCCAGGACACCCTGGTCAAGCTGATGACGGACGGCATCCTGCTCGCGGAGATCCAGACCGACCGCGAGCTGCGCCAGTACGACACGCTGATCATCGACGAGGCGCACGAGCGCAGCCTCAACATCGACTTCATCCTGGGCTACGTCAAGCAGTTGCTGCCCCGCCGCCCGGACCTCAAGGTCGTCATCACCTCGGCGACCATCGACCCCGAGCGCTTCGCCCGCCACTTCGGCGACGCCCCGATCGTCGAGGTGTCCGGCCGGACGTACCCGGTCGAGGTCCGCTACCGCCCGATCCTCGACGAGGACGCCGAGGACGACTCCACCGACGCCGACCGCGACCGCGACCAGATCCAGGCGATCTGCGACGCCGCCGAGGAACTGCAGGCGGAGGGCCCCGGCGACATCCTGGTCTTCCTCTCCGGCGAGCGCGAGATCCGCGACACCGCCGACGCGCTCAACCGGATGAAGCTCAAGTCCACCGAGGTCCTCCCGCTCTACGCCCGGCTGAGCTCGGCCGAGCAGCACAAGGTCTTCCAGCGCTCCAGCAGCCGCCGGATCGTGCTGGCGACCAACGTCGCCGAGACCTCGCTCACCGTCCCCGGCATCAAGTACGTGATCGACCCGGGCACCGCCCGGATCTCCCGCTACAGCCACCGCACCAAGGTGCAGCGGCTCCCGATCGAGGCGGTCAGCCAGGCCAGCGCCAACCAGCGCAAGGGCCGCTGCGGCCGCACCTCGGACGGCATCTGCATCCGGCTCTACTCGGAGGAGGACTTCCTCTCCCGCCCCGAGTTCACCGACGCCGAGATCCTGCGCACCAACCTGGCCTCGGTCATCCTCCAGATGACCGCCGCCGGCCTCGGCGACATCGCGGCCTTCCCGTTCCTGGACCCGCCGGACTCCCGCAACATCAAGGACGGCGTCAACCTGCTGCACGAGCTCGGCGCGCTGAACCCGGACGAGAAGGACGCCCGCAAGCGCCTCACCCCGCTCGGCCGCAAGCTGGCCCAGCTCCCGGTGGACCCGCGGATGGCCCGGATGGTCCTGGAGGCCGACCGCAACGGCTGCGTCCGCGACGTCATGGTGATCGCCGCCGCGCTCTCCATCCAGGACCCGCGCGAGCGCCCCACCGAGAAGCGCCAGGCGGCCGACGACCGGCACCGCCGCTTCCAGTCGGAGACCTCCGACTTCCTCTCCTACCTGGCCATGTGGCGCTACGTCCGGGAGCAGCAGAAGGAGCTCTCCTCCTCCGCCTTCCGCCGGATGTGCAAGGCCGAGTTCCTCAACTACCTGCGGATACGGGAGTGGCAGGACATCTACTCCCAGCTGCGCACGGTCGCCAAGCAGCTCGGCGTCACCATCGAGGAGCCCCACCCGGACGCCGAGCCGGACGCCGACCGGATCCACCAGTCGCTGCTGGCCGGCCTGCTCTCCCACATCGGCCTGTTCGACGTGGAGAAGCGCGAGTACGGCGGCGCCCGCGGGGCGCGGTTCGCGGTCTTCCCGGGCTCCGGCCTGTTCAAGAAGCCGCCGCGCTGGGTGATGTCGGCCGAGCTGGTCGAGACGTCCCGGCTCTGGGCCCGGATCAACGCCAAGATCGAGCCCGAGTGGGTGGAGCCGCTGGCCGGCCACCTGATCAAGCGCAGCCACAGCGAGCCGCACTGGGAGAAGAAGGCCGGCGCGGTGATGGCCTACGAGAAGGTCACCCTGTACGGGATGCCGATCGTCGCCCAGCGCAAGGTCAACTACGGCCGGATCGACCCGGAGCTCTGCCGGGAGCTGTTCATCCGCAACGCGCTGGTCGAGGGCGACTGGGAGACCCACCACCGCTTCTTCGCCGAGAACCGCAAGCTGCTCGGCGAGGTCGAGGAGCTGGAGAACCGGGCCCGCCGCCGGGACATCCTGGTCGACGACCAGACCCTGTTCGACTTCTACGACAGCCGGCTGCCGGACGACGTCGTCTCCACCCGGCACTTCGACTCCTGGTGGAAGAAGGCCCGGCACGACCAGCCGGACCTGCTCAGCTTCGAGAAGTCGATGCTGATCAACGACGCCGCCGACGGCGTCACCGAGGCCGACTACCCGGACCACTGGCAGCAGGGCAAGCTCCGCTTCAAGCTGACCTACCAGTTCGAGCCGGGCAGCGACGCGGACGGCGTGACCGTCCACATCCCGCTCCCGGTGCTCAACCAGGTGACCGCGGAGGGCTTCGACTGGCAGATCCCCGGTCTGCGCGAGGAGCTGGTCACCGCCTGGATCAAGTCGCTCCCCAAGGCGGTCCGGCGCAACTTCGTCCCGGCCCCGGACTTCGCCAAGGCGGCGCTGCGCCAGGTGAGGGAGCGCCAGGCCGCCGGCGCCTTCGGGTCCGCCGAGCCGCTGCTGCCCACCCTGGAGCTCGTCCTCAAGCGGCTGACGGCGGTCACCGTCCCGCCGGAGGCCTGGGACGAGGAGCGGGTGCCGGACCACCTCAAGGTGACCTTCCGGGTGGTCGACGGCCGCCGGAACCTCGCCGAGTCCAAGGACCTGGAGGAGCTTCGGCAGAAGCTCAAGCCCAAGCTCAAGGAGACGCTCTCCTCGGCCGCCTCCGGGCGCGGCATCGAGCAGTCCGGGCTGACCGCCTGGCCGGCCTCGCTGCCCGTCCTGCAGCGGACCTTCGAGCAGCGCTCGCGCGGCCACTCGCTGCGCGCCTACCCGGCGCTGGTGGACGAGCAGGACGCGGTCGGCATCAAGCTGTTCGACACCCCCGAGGCGCAGGCCGCGGCGATGTGGGCGGGCACCCGGCGACTGCTGATGCTCACCACCACCTCCCCGGCGAAGTCGATCCAGGGGCGGCTGGGCAACCAGGCGAAGCTCGCCCTGTCGTACAACCCGCACGGCTCGGTCCCGGCGCTCTTCGAGGACGTGGTGGCCTGCGCCGCCGACCGGCTGATGGCCCTGGCCGGCGGCCCGGCCTGGGACGAGGCCGCCTTCGGCAAGCTGCACGACAAGGTGCGGGCGGACCTCTACGACCTCTCGGCGGACACCACGCTGAAGACCGCCTCCGCGCTGATCGCCTTCCACAAGGCGTCGACCCGGCTGAAGTCGGTGAGCAGCCCGGTGCTGCTGTCGGCGGTCAACGACATCCGGCTGCACCTGGCCTCGCTGGTGCACCCGGGCTTCGTCACCGGGACGGGCTGGCAGCGGCTGCCGGACCTCAAGCGCTACCTGCTGGCGGTGGACCGCCGGCTGGAGGCGCTGCCCAACCACCCGCAGCGGGACGCCCTGCAGCTGCTGAAGGTCCAGCAGGTGCAGCAGGAGTACGGGGAGCTGCTGGCGGCGGTGCCGGCGGGCCGGCAGCCCTCGCCGGAGGTGCTGGCGATCCGCTGGATGATCGAGGAGCTGCGGGTCAGCTTCTTCGCCCAGTCGCTCGGTACGCCGACTCCCGTCTCCGAGAAGCGGATCACGAAGGCGATGGAGGCGGCCCGGGCGACGCTGTGAGGCCGCCCAGCTCAGCGGGCCGGGGGCCCTCAGGAGCCAGTTCGACCTGGGGGCCCCACATGGGCTACGATCTGTCTTGTTCGCAGCGCGGCAAGCAAAGCGAACGGATCAGAAATCTCTGGTCCCGTGGAGCAGTTGGTTAGCTCGCCACCCTGTCAAGGTGGAGGTCGCGGGTTCAAGTCCCGTCGGGATCGCCGTAGCCGAGAGGCCCGGAACCGTTTGGTTCCGGGCCTCTCGTCGTTTCACCGGCGGCCGCCCCATACCCCGGACTAGGTCTAGACCACAAGTGACTGTCCGCGTGACGGTCGTCACTTATCTTTCCCAGCGAACACACAGTCTTCACCCCCTCTGCGCGGCCACTAATTTAATATGTAAAATTGCACTGCTATTCACAGTAAATCCCCCCCGTCCCACGCCCCTCAAATCGTTATGCGGAGTTCAACATTCCGGCCGCCCGGGATGCTCTCCGGCGGCTCTCCGGCGATCGCGCCGGGGCATGCAAAGGGGCCGCTTACCGGACCCGGCGGAGTCCGGTAAGCGGCCCCTTTGAAAGAGCCTTCGGCCGTCAGGCCTCGGTGCGCTGGGCGGGAATACCGGCCAGCAGAGCGCGCACCTCCGCCTCGCGGTACCGGCGGTGGCCGCCGAGGGTGCGAATGGACGTGAGCTTGCCCGCCTTGGCCCAGCGGGTAACCGTCTTCGGGTCCACGCGGAACATGGTGGCTACCTCTGCCGGCGTCAGCAGGGGCTCAGCATCAGGGGTACGAGCGGTCATGAGCGGCCTCCTCGGGAGAACCGAACCAGGGCGGTTCTATCCTTCAAATTCTGCACCTTGGCCCGCGATGCCCGAAATGGCATAGACGGGCCGAGTCGGTTATAGGACGAACGGCTTGTCCTGGTGTCTACAACTACACCATCCGTCCAGCCCTATCGACCAAACCGCCAAAATTGACCCCTCACGGGTTCAAGGCCGACGGATGGCGATGGACCACCCCATAACGGGCAGTCACCTTATAGTGACATCTAGTTACGAGGGGACCAGACCCGCCGTTTCCCCGCAAAGCACGCATCGATTCCAGAACCACCCAAAAGTGGGCACGCTCACGTGAAGTTGGGCTGGTTGTCCCATTTTTGCACATAGGGGTAAGTTCGCGTCAACGGTGAGTAGTGTCACGTTCGACAGCTATTGACCCGAACCAGGACCTTGGTCATACCACTCAGGCCGTAGGACCCGATCAGTCTTACAAGTACCACCGACAGGTCACCGGCCCCGCGGTGACGCCCGCTCAGGGCCGCTGCCAGGCCGCTCCGCGGGCCCCGGGACGCCGCTCAGTTCGCGTACCGCAGGGCCAGCACCCGCCGCCAGCGGACCGTCAGCTCCTCGTACGCCCGCATCGCCTCTGCCGCGTCCCCCGCCCGCAGCGCGCGCAGCCCGTCCTCCAGCTCCCCCGCCGAACGGTCCGCCAGCAGCCGCTCCGGCCCCAGCAGGTGCACCAGCCCCCCGTAGTCCAGCTCCACCAGCGAGCGCGGGTGGAACTCCTCCAGCCACCGCCCGACCTGCTCCGCCCCGCGCACCAGCTCCCCCTCCGGCACCGCCTCACGCAGCGCCCGGTACGCCCGGGCCACCCGCCGGCGGGCCTGCGCCATCGGCGTCAGGTAGAAGAGGGCCGGGCCCTCCCCCTTCTCCCCTCCTGCGGGAGACCCCGCGGCCCCGCCCGGCTCCCCGCCGCCCGGCTCCCCGGCCGACTCCCCGGCCGGCACGAAGCAGCGGTCCTCCTCCCCGAACGGCAGGAACCAGCGGACCGGCACCTCCCACCGGCTGGTCAGGATCCACGGCCGCGCGTCCGGGTGCTCCGCCCGCCAGCGGTCCCGGTCCGCCTCCGCGGCCGCCCGGGAGGCCGGCGGCAGCGCCGTGTCCACCAGCGCCACCGGGGCGGCCCCCTCCAGCTCCTCCAGCGCCTGCCAGCTGCGCAGCCTGGTCGCCCACGGGCAGACGTACAGCACGCCGTCCACCGCCCGGACGAAGGCCCGCTCGCTCTCCCGCTCCGGCAGCGGCCGGGGCGTGCGGCCCACCAGCTCCGCCAGCGCCGTGCGCTGCTCCTCCAGCGCCGCCGCGGCGACCGGACGCCCGGCCTCCGTCGCGTCCGGGCCGTGCTCGGCCGCGTAGGCCTGCCAGCGCGCCCGCTCGGCCTCCGGGTACGCGGCCAGCGGCTCGTAGACCCGCAGGTGGGCGGCGTAGGGCGGCTGCACGGAGGTGCGTACGACGGTCACGTGCTGCATCGTCGCACGCACCGGCCGCCCGCCGGGAGGGCTCCGGCCCCGAGCCGTTCGCGGACGCACTCCGCACGCCCCGGTCTCACCACTCGGACAAGTGGCCCGAGCTCGGACAAGGGGGCAGATCGCGGGCGCCCCCGCGACTACTCTTCGCCTTAGGCGCCCGCACCACAGCAGCGGGCCTCGAATACTGGAGTCACCACAGTGACCGACGTACAGACCTCCGCGACGCACCCCGCACCCGGCGTGCTCAGCAGGATCTTCCGCACCGAGCAGGACGGCGTCCCCGGCGACGGCCACGAGCAGGTCGTGCTCTGCCACGACCGCAGCTCCGGGCTCAAGGCGATCATCGCCATCCACTCCACCGCGCTGGGCCCCGCCCTCGGCGGCACCCGCTTCTTCCCGTACGCCTCCGAGGAGGCGGCGCTGGAGGACGCGCTGAACCTGTCGCGCGGCATGTCCTACAAGAACGCGCTGGCCGGGCTCGACCTCGGCGGCGGCAAGGCCGTCATCATCGGCGACCCCAACAAGGACAAGAACGAGGCGATGCTGCGCGCCTACGGGCGCTTCGTCGAGTCGCTGCGCGGCCGCTACATCACCGCCTGCGACGTCGGCACCTACGTCCAAGACATGGACGTGGTCGCGCGCGAGACCCAGTTCGTGACGGGCCGCTCCCCCGAGCACGGCGGCGCCGGCGACTCCTCCATCCTGACCGCCTTCGGCGTCTTCCAGGGCATGCGCGCCAGCGCCCAGGCCCGCTGGGGCCAGCCCACCCTGCGCGGCAAGCGGGTCGGCGTGGCCGGCGTCGGCAAGGTCGGCCACTACCTGGTCGGCCACCTGGTCGCGGACGGCGCCACCGTCGTCATCACCGACGTCTCGGAGGCTGCCGTCAACCGCGTGCGCGCCGCCCACCCGGAGGTGGAGGTCGTCGCCGACACCGCCGCCCTGCTCCAGGCCAAGCTGGACGTCTACGCCCCCTGCGCCCTCGGCGGCGCCCTCACCGACGCCTCGGTGGCCGCGCTCGGCGAGTTCGGCACCTCCGTGGTCTGCGGTGCGGCCAACAACCAGCTGGCCCACCCGGGCGTCGAGAAGGACCTCGCCGACCGCGGCATCCTCTACGCGCCGGACTACCTGGTGAACTCCGGCGGCGTGATCCAGGTCGCCGACGAGATCGAGGGCTTCAACTTCGAGCGGGCCAAGAACAAGGCCACGAAGATCTTCGACACCACCCTGGAGATCTTCACCCGGGCCGCCACCGACGGCGTCCCGCCGGCCGTCGCCGCCGACCGCCTGGCCGAGAAGCGGATGCGCGAGATCAGCGCGCTCCGCTCGGTGCTGCTGCCGGGCGCCCGCCGCGCCTGATCCGGCCGACCCGGCCGTGATGCGCGGGGGACCCTCGTCCCCCGCGCATCACAATGTGGAACCGGATTCTCACTTCTGCGCCCGATCGGGTGATCCGAGGTCCCCCTTGGGGGGATAATCGATCCGGGAACGACGGACCTCAGATACCTCCGGACAGCGTGCAAACTGCCGCAAAACCTCCCCTGACCTGGGAAGACCCGGTCGCGGGTGCTGTCGGTGCGCGCCACGTCACACCGACGACGTACCGTCCGGCGGCGGAAACAGGTACCGTTAATGCTCCAAGGGACGGTTCTCCCCATTCGGGCAGGCCGCTCTTGATCATAAACACGTGTCAGACTCGGGGCCGTGAGCCCCATCGTTGAGGGGGTCGACCCATGGGGCGCGGCCGGGCCAAGGCCAAGCAGACGAAGGTCGCCCGCGAGCTGAAGTACAACAGCGGCGGGTTCGACGCCAATCGTCTCTCCAGCGAGCTGGGCGTATCGCCCTCCACCGCCTCGATCGAGCCGGAGCCGATCGAGGAGGACGAGGACGACGACCCCTACGCGGAGTACGCGGCTCGCTACGCCGACGTCGACGAGGACGACGACGCGGATTCGGACACCGGGCCCTCCCAGGCTCGCCGTCGCGCGTAGTCACCAGTCTGGCCTGACCGGTCCGGGCGCCTTGGGCGCCGGGCCGGTTTTCGGCGTTCCCGCGCGCGGTGGGCCCCGGATGTGACGCTCCGTGGCGTGCCCGGAGGCCGAGCACCCGGGCCCGCGGCGGACGGCGCCGCACACACGGAAGGGCCTCCCCGCGGCTGCGGGGAGGCCCTTCGTCGTCGCTCCGGCCGGGTCGGCCGGCAGGGGTCCGCCGGGTCCCGGCAGAGTCCGCCGGGTCGGCCGGGTCGGGCCGTCGGGTCGGCTCAGCCGGCGGTGAAGCCCTCGTAGGCGTTGTACAGCGCCGCACCGCCGTCGTGCTCGTCCGTGCGCTCGACGATGTCGCCCAGCAGCCACGCCTCGACGCCGCGGTCCTCCAGGATCGACAGCACGGCGTCCACCGAGTGCGGCGGGACGACCGCGACCATGCCGACGCCCATGTTCAGCGTCTTCTCGATCTCCAGGGTGGCGACCTTGCCGACCTCGGCCACGGTCTGGAAGACCGGCAGCGGGGTCCAGGTGCCGCGGTCCAGGCGGGCGTGCAGGCCGTCCGGAACGACCCGGGCCAGGTTGGCCGCCAGGCCGCCGCCGGTGACGTGCGAGAAGGCGTGGACCTCGGTGGCGCGGGTCAGCGCCAGGCAGTCCAGCGAGTAGATCCGGGTCGGCTCCAGCAGCTCCTCGCCGAGCGTGCGGCCGAACTCCTCGACCTTGCGGTCCAGCTTCCAGCCGGCCTCGTTCAGCAGCACGTGGCGGACCAGCGAGTAGCCGTTGGAGTGCAGGCCGGAGGCGGCCATCGCGATCACCACGTCGCCGGCGCGGACGCGGTCCGCCCCGAGCAGGGCGTCCGCCTCGACCACGCCGGTGCCGGCGCCCGCGACGTCGTACTCGTCCGGCCCGAGCAGGCCCGGGTGCTCGGCGGTCTCGCCGCCGACCAGGGCGCAGCCGGCCAGGGCGCAGCCCTCGGCGATGCCCTTGACGATCGAGGCGACCCGCTCCGGGACGACCTTGCCGACGCAGATGTAGTCGGTCATGAACAGCGGCTCGGCACCGCAGACCACCAGGTCGTCGACGACCATGCCGACCAGGTCGTGGCCGATCGTGTCGTGCTTGTCCATGGCGGCGGCGATGGCGACCTTGGTCCCCACACCGTCGGTGGCCGAGGCCAGCAGCGGCCGCTCGTAGCGCTTGAAGGCGGACGCGTCGAAGAGCCCGGCGAAGCCGCCGAGGCCGCCGACCACCTCGGGGCGGTTGGCCTTCTTCACCCACTGCTTCATGAGCTCGACGGCGCGGTCGCCCGCCTCGATGTCGACGCCGGCGGCGGCGTAGGTGGCGCCGTTCTGGTTCGTGGTCACTGCGGTGCGGCCCTTTCGGGTCGGGGTGGGGGGTTGGAACGGCGGTGGGGCCCCGGGTTCCGGGACCCCACCGAGAGGTACTACGGGCGGCGCAGGGCGTCGGCCGCGCCCGCTCCGCCGAGCAGCGACTGGACGCCGTCCAGGTCACTGCCGCTGGTCGGCTTGCCGCGGACCGCCGGCGGCTGCTGGCCGCCCTTGATCTCGGCCTCCAGCAGGAGCTTGCCGAGCAGCGCCGGGTCCGGCAGCTCCATCGGGTACTCACCGTCGAAGCAGGCCCGGCAGAGCCGGTCCTTCGGCTGCTTGGTGGCCTCGATCATGCCGTCGATCGAGATGTAGGAGAGGGAGTCCGCACCGAGGGTGCGGCCGATCTCCTCGATGGTCATGCCGTTGGCGATCAGCTCCGCGCGGGTGGCGAAGTCGATGCCGAAGAAGCAGGGCCACTTCACCGGCGGCGAGGAGATCCGGATGTGGACCTCGGCGGCGCCGGCCTCGCGCAGCATCTTCACCAGCGCGCGCTGGGTGTTGCCGCGGACGATCGAGTCGTCCACGACCACCAGGCGCTTGCCCTGGATGACCTCGCGCAGCGGGTTGAGCTTGAGCCGGATGCCCAGCTGGCGGATGGTCTGGCTGGGCTGGATGAAGGTGCGGCCCACGTAGGCGTTCTTCACCAGGCCGGAGCCGTACGGGATGCCGCTGGCCTCGGCGTAGCCGATCGCGGCGGGGGTGCCGGACTCGGGCGTCGCTATCACCAGGTCGGCCTCGACCGGGGCCTCCTTCGCCAGGCGACGGCCCATCTCCACGCGGGAGAGGTGCACGTTGCGGCCGGCGATCGAGGTGTCGGGGCGGGCCAGGTAGACGTACTCGAAGACGCAGCCCTTGGGCTTGGCCTCGGCGAACCGGGAGGTGCGCATGCCGTTCTCGTCGATGGCGATGAGCTCGCCGGGCTCGACCTCACGGATGAACGAGGCGCCGCAGATGTCCAGCGCCGCCGTCTCGGAGGCGACCACCCAGCCGCGCTCCAGCCGGCCCAGCACCAGCGGGCGGATGCCCTGCGGGTCGCGGGCGGCGTAGAGCGTGTGCTCGTCCATGAAGACCAGCGAGAACGCGCCCTTGACCTTGGGCAGGACCACCTTGGCCGTCTCCTCGATGGAGAGGTCCGGGTGGCCTGCGAGCAGGGCGGTCACCAGGTCGGTGTCGTTGGTCGCGGCCGTCCGGCCCGAGCGGGAGACGTGCTCCTCGCCGGGGAGTTCGGCGACCATGGCCGCCAGTTCGGCGGTGTTCACCAGGTTTCCGTTGTGGCCGAGGGCCAGCGAACCGTTGACGGTCGCCCGGAAGGTCGGCTGGGCGTTCTCCCAGACCGAGGAACCGGTGGTCGAGTAGCGGGCGTGTCCGACGGCGATATGCCCGTGCAACGACCCCAGCGAGGCCTCGTCGAAGACCTGGGAGACGAGTCCCATGTCCTTGAAGACGAGAATCTGGGAGCCGTTGCTCACTGCGATGCCCGCGGATTCCTGACCGCGGTGCTGCAGGGCGTAAAGGCCGAAGAACGTGAGCTTGGCGACCTCCTCGCCGGGAGCCCAGACACCGAAGACGCCGCAAGCGTCCTGGGGGCCTTTCTCACCGGGAAGAAGATCGTGGTTGAGTCTTCCGTCACCACGTGGCACGCCTTCGAGTCTAGGGCAGTTGGCACAGGCTTCCGGAACCCGGGCGGCCGGGTTTGTTGGGCGATCGCTCGGCAACGCGCGTAGACAAAACCCCTTACCGCGGCCGGGTTTCGGGACACCGGAATTCGGCGGAGGGGCGCTTGGCCTTGTGGTTCGCGCGTGTTGGGGAGTTCCGTGTGCGGACGACGCTTCGCCCGGCGTTCGCCGGGCGTTCGGCCAACGTGAGCCTGCTCACCCGGGGCGGGGGCGGGCTCGGTCGGGGGCCGGGTCGGCCGGAGCCGCGGGCCGGGTCGGCCGGAGCCGGGGGCCGGGTCGGCCGGAGGCCCCGCCGCCGGCCGGCTACGCGGCCGGGAGCAGCAGACCCCAGGCGCCCGGGTGGACCGTCCAGGTGCGCGCCCGCACCGGCCCCACCGGGTGGCCGTCCACCTCGTAGCCGAACCCGCGCCCGGCCACCGAGACGGTCGCCGCCCGGGCACGCACCAGGGCGCCCGGCGCCCTGACGACGATCTCCATCACGCCGGCGCCGGCCCCGTCGCCGGACGGCAGGGTCACCTGGACCACCCGCACCGGGCGGTGGACGTCGGCGAGCAGCTTGCCGTCCGCCTCGACCCGGAGCCGGGCACTGTGGTCGACCCGCCCGCCGGCGAGGTCCTGGTCCTCCCCGTCCCGGGCCGCGGAAGTGAGTGAGGTCCCCTGCTCGGCCGCAGCCAGTTTCGCCCATAGCGAACGCCAGCCACTCGTGCGGCCCACCATCCGGCGCACTCCGCCGCCCGCGATCCGCACGCCGCCGAGCGCCACCCCGCCCCCGTCGTCCACCAGCAGGTCCAACTTGCGCGGCACGCCGGAGAGCACCGCCCGCGCCGCCGCCACCGGCGCGCCCGGCACGCCCAGCGCGCGGGCCGCCGTCAGCTCGCCCGCCCGGCCTACCGGAACCATGCCCACCGGATCCGCGCCCAGCTCACGCTGCCGGTACAGGGCTTGGAGCACCCGCTGAAGTGCGAGATCGGAACCGATCACGACCGGTCGCCGCCGACCCCGGTGCGAAAGGACCCGGTCGAGCTCGGACGGGGTCTCCGGATAGGCCACCTTGACGTCCGCCCCTCCGCAGAGGACGTCCTTCGCGATCCGCACCGACTCGCCGTCGGTCTGCCGGGCCGCCGGGTCGAGGAGCAGCAGGAGCGGCTCGGGGCCGCCGGTTGCAGGCGTGGACAGGGACGACACGACCGGTCCTTCCTCAGGTAATCTCTCGGTGCAAGAGCCCCTTGCGCTATTGCGCCAGGGGCTTCGTCTATCTCGGGGCAGACTGCGGCCTACGCAGGATGCCCCAACCGGAAGGGGTGTACGCCTGTGCCGGCACTCGTGCTCGTTGGCGCTCAGTGGGGGGACGAGGGCAAGGGGAAGGCGACCGACCTCCTCGGTGGCTCCGTCGACTACGTCGTCCGCTACCAGGGTGGCAACAACGCCGGTCACACGGTGGTCATCGGCGACCAGAAGTATGCACTGCACCTGCTGCCTTCCGGCATCCTCAGCCCGAATGTGACGCCGGTGATCGGCAACGGCGTCGTCATCGACCCAGGCGTGCTGCTCTCCGAGCTCAACGGTCTCAACGAGCGCGGCATCGACACCTCCAAGCTGCTGATCTCGGGCAACGCCCACCTGATCACGCCGTACCACCGCACCCTGGACAAGGTCACCGAGCGCTTCCTCGGCAAGCGCCGGATCGGCACCACCGGCCGCGGCATCGGCCCGACCTACGCGGACAAGATCAACCGCGTCGGCATCCGCGTGCAGGACCTCTTCGACGAGTCGATCCTGCAGCAGAAGATCGAGGCCGCGCTCCACGACAAGAACCAGCTGCTGGTCAAGCTCTACAACCGCCGCGCCATCCCGGCCGAGCTGGTGCTGGAGGAGTACCTCGGCTACGCGGACAAGATCAAGCCGTTCCTGGCCGACACCACGCTGGTGCTGGACGAGGCGCTGAAGGCGAACAAGGTCGTCCTGCTGGAGGGCGGCCAGGGCACCCTGCTGGACGTCGACCACGGCACGTACCCCTTCGTGACCTCCAGCAACCCGACCGCGGGCGGCGCCTGCACCGGCGCCGGCATCGGCCCGACCAAGATCGACCGCGTCATCGGCATCCTGAAGGCGTACACCACCCGCGTCGGCTCGGGCCCGTTCCCGACCGAGCTGCTGGACGCGGACGGCGAGGCGCTGCGCCGGATCGGCGGCGAGCGCGGTGTCACCACCGGCCGTGACCGCCGCTGCGGCTGGTTCGACGCGGTGATCGCGCGCTACGCGACCCGGGTCAACGGCCTGACCGACTTCTTCCTCACCAAGCTCGACGTGCTGACCGGCTGGGAGCAGATCCCGGTCTGCGTCGCGTACGAGATCGACGGCCGCCGGGTCGAGGAACTGCCGTACAACCAGTCGGACTTCCACCACGCCAAGCCGATCTACGAGACGCTGCCGGGCTGGAACGAGGACATCAGCAAGGCGAAGACCTTCGCCGAGCTGCCGAAGAACGCCCAGGCGTACGTGAAGGCGCTGGAGGAGATGTCCGGCGCGCCGATCTCGGCGATCGGCGTCGGCCCGGGCCGTGACGAGACGATCCAGATCAACTCGTTCATCTGAGCCGTCTGAGGGTTCGCGAAGGCCCTGCGGGACGTCACGTCCCGCAGGGCCTTTCCCTTACGCTCCCGGCTTTGCACTAGTGCAGATTGCTATTGCATCTAGTGCATTGTGTCGTTACCTTCGGGATCATGACTGCGAAGCTGCCTGCATCCGTGACCCTGACCGGCCGCCACGTGCGGCTGGAGCCGCTGAGCCGGGACCACCTGTCCGACCTCTGGGCCACCGTCGGCCCGGACCCGGACGTCTGGCGCTGGATCCCGTTCCTCCCGCCGGCCGGCGAGGAGGAGCTGGGCGCGATCCTCGACGTCCGGCTGGCGGAGGTCGAGGCGGGGACCGCGGTGAAGTTCGCGGTGATCGACCTCGCGAGCGGTCGCGCCGTGGGCATCACCGGGTTCTACGACTTCAGCGCCGTCGACGAGCTGGTCGAGATCGGCGGCACCTGGTACGCCCGGTCGGTCTGGCGGACGGCCGTGAACACCGAGTCCAAGCTGCTGCTGCTCACCTACGCCTTCGACGAGCTGGGCATGGGGCGGGTGATGTGGAAGACCGACGCGCTCAACGACCGCTCCCGCAACGCGATCCAGCGGCTGGGCGCGCAGTACGAGGGCACCCACCGGCGGGAGAAGCTGCGGGCGAACGGCGTCTGGCGCGACACCGCGTACTTCTCGATGCTGAGGGACGAGTGGCCGGCCGCGCGCGAGCGGCTGACCGGGCGCCTGACCGCCGGGTGACCGCGCCTACTTCTCCCCGGGGGTGGACGAGCGTCTCGTCCGGGGTTGGGAGTTGACCACCCAGGCCAGCCAACCCATGAAGAGCAGGGAGACGAACAACCCGGCCAGCAGCAGGACGGCCATCAGACACTGACCGCCGAAATGGCCCAGACTGCCTTGCCATACGACCCGATGAGTTCCACACCCCATTCATCGGCAAGCGCGTCCACGAGGTCAAGCCCCCGGCCGCTGGTTCGGGAGACGTCCGGGGCAGGACGGGCGACGGGGGCGGGGGAGGCGTCCGAGACGGCGATGTGGAGCCTCCCGCCGCGGAGTTCGACCACGACGGCAGGAGCGCCGACGCCGTGAACGAGGGCGTTGGTCACGAGCTCGGAGAGGATGAGGCAGGCGGGGTCGGCGTCCAGGCCGAGGCCTCTGAGGGTGTCCCGGAGGAGTCGGCGGAGCACGCCGACGATCTCCGGGACGGCCGGCGGGAAGAGGTCGAGCCTGAACTCCCTGGTGGGATCGGCCGAGGGAGGGCGAAGGAGGGGGAGGGACATGACTGTTCTCCAGTCCGTTTGCCAGGAATGCGCTCAGAGAGGGTCGTCCACCCGTGGCCTGCCCCCGCCGACGATGCGCGGCGCAGGCGTCGGCAGCCTGCACGAGCCCATCCGGGGTGCACTTCGAGTGACTTGACTGTCAATCAGCTCTACTTGCCCGACCGACGATAGAGTCCTCAGTAGAATATTTGCTACTGAGCCAGGTGCGGTTCACTCCTTCGGGGGACCCCTCCTTCAACGACCCCCACACCTGTGGACCCCCCGCGGCTCTGACGGCAGACTGCACCGGAAGCACCGACACAGGGAGGGATGCATTGCCACCACGCCTGACGCCAACCCTGCGCCAGCAGCGCCTTGGCGTCGAGCTGCGCAAGATGCGTGAGCTTGCCGGCATGACTCCTCGGGCGATGGCTGCCGCGCTTGGTACCGACGTCCCCAAGATCTCCCAGATGGAGAACGGGAAGTCCGGGATCAGTGCCGACCGTCTGCGGTCATGGGCTACCGCCTGCCAGTGCACGAACATCCCGCTGATCGGTGCTCTGAGCTCGATGACCCACGATCGCGAGAAGCACTGGTGGCACAGCTTCCGCAGCCGGGTTCCCGACGGGATGCTCGACATCGCCGAGCTGGAGCACCATGCCGACTCGATGACGGTTCTCAACACGACGTCGATTCCCGGCCTTCTCCAGACCAATCGCTACGCGTCCGCCATGTTCGCCCGCCTGCGGCCACCGCTTCCACGCCACGATGCCGATGTGCGAACCGCCTTCCGCCTCGAACGCCAGCAGATCCTCACCGATGGCAGCAAGCCACTCGTGGCACTCATCCATGAGGCTGCCCTCCGAATGCAGTTCGGCGGGCCGCTGGTCCTTCGCGATCAGCTCGCCAGCCTTCTCGACGACGCAGACCGCCCTGGAATCACCGTTCGGGCCATCCCCTTCAGCATCGACACGTACCCCGGCACGGGAGAGCACCTGTTCTTCGCCCGAGGGCCGATCCCCGAACTGGACACCGTCCAGATCGACCTCACGCGGGGACCGCAGTTCGTCCACTCGGCCGCCGATTTGGACTCCTACCGTGCTGTCGTCACGGAGTCCGAGGCCACTGCGCTGAGCCCGGAGGAATCCCGAGACTTCATCCATCACGTCATGACGGACCTGAAAGGCTAGTGGGGCATGAGCGACTGGCAGAAGTCATCGATCAGCGGCAACAGCAACGAGTGCATCGAGGTGCGAACCAT
Organism: Kitasatospora sp. NPDC090091; assembly: GCF_044747365.1. Classification (NCBI taxonomy): domain Bacteria; kingdom Bacillati; phylum Actinomycetota; class Actinomycetes; order Kitasatosporales; family Streptomycetaceae; genus Kitasatospora; species Kitasatospora sp. NPDC090091. The sequence continues at coordinate 504,201 of NZ_JBIVDY010000002.1, read as the reverse complement.
CGACGGCGTGATCGAGATCCGCGAGTCGGACTCCGCAGAGATCATCGTCCGCACCACGCCCCAGAAGTGGGCCGCCTTCGTCAAGGGCGTCCAGGCCGGCGAGTTCGACCACTTCGTCGGCCTCTAGCCGAATCGTTCCGGCGGCCCCTTGCTCCACGCAAGGGGCCGCCGGAAGACAGAACCGCGTACTGGCCGCTCTGAGCTCAGGCCGCGTACTGGCCATGCGGAACATCGCGTTCCCAGGCTGTCCCGCACGAGGGGTCGAAGTCCGGCACATTTGGCGCAATCCAGTTCGATCGCAGCTGTCCACAGGCAACTCCGCTGGGGCAGAAGGCCGCGAGTCTATGCGGGAACGTGCATGATCCTTGTTCCCCCGCCGGAACCTCCCTACTGTCCTCATCACGATCCGCATGAGCGTGGAGGGGAAGCAATGAAGCTGACGAGGATCGCGGGCGGCGACCCGGACTGCCGCAACGACGACTGCCCGACCGTCTACACCACGACCGGGGCACCATCGCCGTCCAGGGCTACACCGTTGATCACATGACGCCTGGTGGTGAGGCTGTGGTGGAGATCCCCGAGAGTGTGCTCCGGGAGGCGTTCCGTGCTCTTGCTTGGTGACGCCTGGCGCACGTTCTTCGATTCCTTCGAGCGTGAGGCATTCCGGCTGGAGACTCGGAGCTTCTATGCCATGCCGGGGGAGGACGAGGAGTACCAGGAGTTTCTGGCCACTGGAGAGCTCCACATCCCGGACGACGACCCCTGGCTGGCCCGAGTACGGCACTTTCGCGAAACAGGCCGGACCATCAGCCGCGTCCACGTCCTCACTCGGCCGCTTTCGGACTACCTGCGCTACGAGTTCGCAGCCTACGTCTATAATTCCGCGGCCGGCGAAGACATCAGGATTCTCGATCTCACCGACCGGCAGAATCCCGGCCTGCCGGACCAGGACTTCTGGATGTTCGACCGCGCCGTCGTCGTAGACATGCAGTACCGGCCGGACGGCACGCAGGTCGGCCGCGAGCTTCTGACCGACCCGGACGTGGAGCTGTACCGGCACTGGCGCGACCTCGCAGTCTCGCTTTCGGTTCCGTTCCTGGAGTACAGCGCAGATTGACTCACGACCCCGGCAGGGCCGGAGAGCAGCGTCGAGACCTTGCAGCAGCCTGCGCCCGGCCATCAGGTCCGCGAGCTCCGGCATCGGCCGGGCTTCCCGCTGGGGAAAGAACACCTCGACACGCCCAAACCGCACGAGGTTGGCCGCGGGCGGGTAGCCCTCGTTCCCTCTTCACTCTCCCAGTAGCGCGTCCGCCCGGGCCGTCCGCGGTCGGCGCGGACGGCCCGGGGCCCGGCGAAGAGGAGCAACGTATGGCTCTCTCCGGCCGCCCCCGGTGTCCGAGCGGCGAAATGGGCGGGAGCATGGTCTCCGGCCTCGATAGACTCGGGGCTGCCCACAGTGGACTTCCGCTCTGTGAGGCAGCCCGGGAGTCGGCGCGTGTGCCGGGCTCCCGTTGCGGCCCCCAGACCCTGCGCCTGTCACGGCACTCCGGGGTAGGGGTGCGTGCAGGAGAAATTGGAGCATCCGAGGATGGCTCGGCACCTGATCACCAGCGCCCTTCCGTACATCAACGGGATCAAGCACCTGGGCAACATGGTCGGGTCCATGCTCCCCGCGGACGTCTACTCCCGCTACCTGCGCCAGCGCGGGCACGACGTGCTCTACATCTGTGCCACCGACGAGCACGGGACGCCGGCCGAGCTGGCCGCGCAGGAGGCCGGGCTGCCGGTGGCGGAGTTCTGCGCGCAGGCGCACGACCAGCAGAAGGCGGTCTACGACGGCTTCCGGCTCTCGTTCGACTACTTCGGACGCAGCTCGTCGCCGCAGAACCGGGAGATCACCCAGGAGATCGCCCGCGAGCTGCACGCCAACGGCTTCATCGAGGAGCGGGCGATCCGCCAGGTGTACTCGATCACCGACGGCCGCTTCCTGCCGGACCGCTACATCGTCGGCACCTGCCCGCACTGCGGCTACGACAAGGCGCGCGGCGACCAGTGCGAGAACTGCACCCGCGTGCTCGACCCGACGGACCTGCTGGAGCCGCGCTCGGCGATCAGCGGCAGCTCGGACCTCGAAGTCCGCGAGACCAAGCACTTGTTCCTGCTCCAGTCGAAGCTGACCGAGCAGGTGGAGGCGTGGGTCGGGGAGCACGGCGACCAGTGGCCGGTGCTCGCCTCCTCGATCGCCCGCAAGTGGCTGACCGAGGGGCTGCAGGACCGCGCGATCACCCGCGACCTGGAGTGGGGCGTGCCGGTGCCGGCCGATGTGTGGCCGGAGCTGGCGGCCGAGGGCAAGGTCTTCTACGTCTGGTTCGACGCCCCGATCGAGTACATCGGCGCCACCAAGGAGTGGGCGGACGCGGCACCGGCCGGCGAGCTCCGGGACTGGAAGTCCTGGTGGTACGAGGCCGACGAGACCGTCCGCTACACCGAGTTCATGGCCAAGGACAACGTCCCGTTCCACACGGTGATGTTCCCGGCGACCATCCTGGGCTCGCGCAAGCCGTGGAAGAAGGTCGACTACGTCAAGGCCTTCAACTGGCTGACGTACTACGGCGGGAAGTTCTCCACCAGCCAGAAGCGGGGCATCTTCACCGACGTCGCGCTGGAGCTGCTGCCGGCCGACTACTGGCGCTACTTCCTGATGGCGCACGCCCCCGAGTCGGACGACTCCAGCTTCACCTGGGACCTCTTCGCCTCCGTCGTCAACAAGGACCTCGCCGACACCCTCGGCAACTTCGTCAACCGGGTGCTCTCGTTCAGCCGCAAGCGGTTCGGCGACGACGTCCCGGCCGGGGACGCGGCGGGCGAGGCCGAGGAGCGGCTGGGCGCACAGATCGCCGAGCTGCTGGCCGAGTACGAGGCCCAGCTGGACGCGCTGAACTTCCGCAAGGCGGCGCAGAGCCTGCGCACGCTGTGGAGCGCGGGCAACTCGTACCTGGACGAGAAGGCGCCCTGGAAGCAGGTGAAGACGGACCCGGAGGCGGCCGCGCTGACCCTGCGGACGGCGATGAACCTGATCCACCTCTACGCGGTGGTCTCCGAGCCGTTCATCCCGACCGCGGCCGGCGCGATGCGCGACGCGTTCGCGCTCGCCGAGGACGCCCCGGCCCGGACCCGGCGCTGGGTGAGCCCGGACGAGGCCCGCGCGCTGGACGCGGTGCCGGCCGGGACGGCGTTCACCGTGCCGCCGGTGCTCTTCGCGAAGATCACCGACGAGGACCTGGCCGCCTGGACCGCCCGCTTCGGCGGCGGCGAGTAGCGCGGCGGCAGGACGGCGCGCAGGCCCGGACAGGGCCGAGCAGGAAACGGGAACGGCCCGGCCTCCCCGCTGTGCAGGACAGCGGGGAGGCCGGGCCGTTCCCGGTCGGCTCAGTGCGCGGTGGTCTCCGCGGCCACCCACTCCAGGTAGGCCGGGTTGCCGGCGGTCACCGGGACGACGACGACCTCCGGGGTTTCGTAGTCGTGCTGCGCGCCGATGAAGGCGGTGAGGCGGTCCGCGAGGTCGGTGCGGGTCTTGAGGTCCACGCGCCACTCGGCGCTGTCCTGCACCTCGCCGTCCCACCAGTAGAGCGAGCGGATCGGGTGGATCTGCGCGCAGGCGGCCAGGCGCTCGCGGACGGCGGCGGCGGCGAGGGCGCGCGCCTTGTCCTCGGTTTCGTGGGTGGTGGTCACCACGACGACGTCAGGGGTGGTTGCCGGCATGCCGCGACCGTACCGCGCCCCGGTCAGCCGAGGGAGCGGCGAGCGGTGTCGAGCAGCGGGGCGAGGTCGGGGGTGGCGGCGGCCGCCTCGTCGAGGGCCGCACCGAGGGTCTCCTCGTAGGTGCCACGGGCCTCCTGGCGGCGAGCGCGGCCGGGCTCGGTGATGACGGTGTAGACGCCGCGCTTGTCGTCGGGGCACGAGTCCCGGTAGGTGAAGTCCGCCGCGTGCAGGCGGGCCACCAGGCGGGTGACGGAGCTCTGGTTGAGGCCGAGGCCGGCGGCGAGGTCCTGCATCCGCAGCTCGCCCTTGGGCGCCTCGGCGAGCAGGCCGAGGGCGCGGTACTCGGAGAGCCCGAGACCGTGCCGGCGCTGCAGTGCGGCGGCGAGCCGGCTCTCCACCTGGGCGTGCAGCGCGGTCAGCCTGCTCCACATCCTGGCGTCCGAATCACCGCTGGTGGGGGTGGGTTCCGTGGGCATCGGGGCGGCTCCTGACGGCTGGGGCGGTTGACACAGGTTACTTGCACATGCATGCTCTTGCCCAGTCGCGATTAATTTGCACATACATACATGCAAGGACAGTGAACCCGGGGGTTTCGTTCCATGGCCTGGATCCACCTGCTCATCGCCTCGGTCTTCGAGGTGGTCTTCGCCCTCGCCACCAACGCCACGCACGGCTTCACGGAGCTGGGGCCGTCGCTGCTGACCGCGGCGGCCGCCGCCGGCGGGATCTTCTTCCTCAGCCTCGCCCTCAAGACCCTCGACGTCGGTGTCGGCTACACCGTGTGGACCGGGATCGGCTCGGTCGGCACCGTCGTGCTCGGCACCGTGATCTTCGACGAATCGATGAACGCCGGGAAGGTCGCCGCCTTCGTCCTCATCATCGGCGGCGTGCTCGGGCTCAAGCTCTCCGACCGGCTCGGCGCGAGCGCCTGACCCTCCCCGTCACCCGACGCCCGACGCCCCACGCCACCAAGGAGCACACCACCATGGCCTGGATCTTCCTCGCGATCGCCGTCGTCTTCGAGATCGCCTTCGCCCTCGGCACCAACGCCACGCAGGGCTTCACCAAGCTCTGGCCGTCCGTCCTCACGCTGCTCGCGGCCGCCGGCGGCATCTTCACGCTCAGCCTCGCGCTGCGGACGCTGGACGTCAGCGTCGGCTACACCATCTGGACCGGGCTCGGCTCGATCGGCACCGTGCTCTTCGGCGCGCTGATCTACAAGGAGCGGATCACCCTGCCCAAGCTGCTCTCGTTCGCCTCGATCATCGCCGGCGCCATCACCCTGAAGCTGGCGTCCGGCATCTGACCGGCCGTCGGTTTCACTCGATCGTGGACTCGACCCGCCCTCTCCCGTCGGCAAGACTGGCCGGGGCAGACGTGAGGGAGGTGGCGGTGAGCGCCGAGGACGAGCCGCTGGCCGAATGGTACGCACGGCGGGCGGGCCGCCGGCGCGCGCCCGGCACCCGGGACGCCATCACGCTCGCCACCGGGCCGCGCCGCGGGGCGCACGTCCACCTCGACGTACCGCGGCTGGTGGTCGAGTGGGACGGCTACGTGTGGCGGCCGGTCGGCGTCGCGGCGAACTACGCGGCGGCGTACGCGCTGATCACCCGCTCCGGGAGCGGCACCGAGGCCGACACCGGGGGCGACACCGCGGGCGACTCCGAGGCCGACACCGAGGGCGACAGAGCCCCCGGGGTCGGCACCGGCGCCCGGACGGGTACCGCGGGCGCGATGGGGCAGGGCGGTGTCCCCGTGGTACCGGTCCCGCGCGAGGGCACCGGCCGGCACCGCAAACCGGACCGCTGAGGACTCGACGGCCCTCAGGAACCGCCGCCCGCCCGGGCCGTGTGCACCGTGACGGCGACGAGGAAGAAGGCGTCCGGACGGACGAGGATGCCGGCGGGCGCGTCGGGGTCCAGCAGCGCGTCCAGGGTCGCGAGGTCCTCCGCGTCCAACTGCCCGGTGAGCTGGTCGCGCCGCCGGGCCAGGTGCCCGTGCAGGTGCTCGCGGGCCTGCCGGTCGAGCGGGGCCGGCCACTCGGCCAGGAAGGTCCGGCTGCCGGCGGGGACCAGGCCGGCCTTGGCCAGCATGGCCGGCCAGTCCTCCACCACGGGGGTGGTGTCGGGGAGTTCGGCGCGCATCAGGCTGAACGCGTCCTCGTGTGCCGCGTCCAACCGGGCCTGCAGGCCGGGGCGGCCGAGGCCGATGTCCCGCGGCAGGAACCGCAGCGGCAGCCCGCGTTCGGCGACGGCCAGCAGACCACCGGGGCGCAGCGAGCCGGCCAGCGCGGTCAACGCGGCCTGCTGGTCGCCCAGATGGTGGACGGCCTGCGAGGACCAGATCAGGTCGGCCGCCCCGAGCAGACCGAAGTCGGCCGGGAGGTCGGCCTGCCGGGTGGCGACCCGACCGGACGAGCGGGCCCGGGCGCGCTCCAGCAGGGCGGCCGACCGGTCCACGGCGACCACCTCGGCGGCCGGGAAGGCCTCGGCCAGCAGGCCCGCGACCACACCCGGGCCGCTGCCGACGTCCAGCACCCGCTCGACCGCGGCGCCGCCCCGCAGCTCGCGCAGCCACCCGGCGGCCCGGGTGAACGCGGGAGCGTGCAGCTCGCCCTCGCGCTCCAGGTAGGCGGCGAGGGCGTCCCAGTCCGGCTCGGCGCCGGACGCCCCGCGGCCGCAGGTGTGGGCGTGGGTGTGTCCGTGGGCCTGCCCGTGGCCGTGGGCCGCGCGCTGCTCGTGGTCGGTCATGCCGTCCTCCCTCGCGGTGGGTGGGGTGCCGCCGGTACCGGCCACCTCCACCGCCAGGCTGCGCCCGCCCCCACACCGGCGGCAAGCACAGTTGCCACTTCCGCAAACCGGCCCGGCCCGGAGCCCCCGGGCGACGGACCTCAGCGTTCCCGGAACTCGCTCTCGACCGGGGGACCCTCCCGGTAGCCGCGGTCCAGGAGCGCCGCCCGGCGCCGGGCCCGGTCGGCCCGGTCCGTCACGTGGAACCAGACCAGCACCCCCGTGGCCAGGACCGCCAGTCCGGCCGGCGCGAAGGCCCACACGGTGTGGGTGTACAGCCAGAGCAGCACCGCGAGCCCGGCCGAGCCGAGGACCGCGTACGAGAGCCCGAGCCGGCTGCCCGGCAGGCTCCGGTGGATCTCCTCGATCTGCGCGGCCGCATCCCCCTCGCCGCCGCTCCCGGTGAACTCTCCCGGGTCGAAGAAGTAGGGCTCGATGTCGCCCTCCTCCCAGTCCCGCTCCACCCGGACCGCCCGCCGGCGGAAGGCCCGCCGCCGCGGCCCGCCGGGCACCGCGTTGTAGCCGCTGCTCACACGCTCCTCCTCCCGGATCCGGCGTCGCCGGCCCCTGGTGCTGTCGGGTTCAGCGGGCCAGCCCGCCGGCGAGCAGGTCGGCCAGGACCAGCAGCTGCCGGACGTTCTGGTCGCTGAACTCCTGCTGGTCCGGCTCGCTGAAAGTGTCGCTCCAGGAATCCGTCTTCGCGTCCACCGCGAGCACGCCGAGGGGCACGTTTCCCGCCTGCACCCGGACGATCACCACCGCGTCGTCGGCCGGGGTGCCGGGGACGTTGCCGCGGAAGTAGGACTTGGTGCCGGTGCGGCGGAACACCCGGCCGGTGGTGACCACCTTGCGCAGGGCGCCGATGCCGAAGTCGCCGGGGCCGATCCGCTCCACGGGAGATGCCGAGTCGAGGGAGCGCCCGCGGCAGGTGAAGGTCGTGGTCGCCGGGTCCCACGAGTAGTAGGCCCCGCGGCAGGAGTGGTGGATCCGCGCGGCGGCCGCCGCGACGGCCTGGTCGAGCCGGCCGCGCTCGGTGCTCGGATCCCCCGATGCGGCCAGGATGCCGCTGATGTTGGCGGTGAAGGTGGTCCCCGGAGCGAGCGCCGTCACCAGCTCGTTCAGGCCGCGGGACGTCTCCCGGGCCAGCGCCTCGACCTGCCCGTGCACGGTCCGCGCACGCCGTGCCTCCACCGATCCGACCAGCACGGTGAGGCCGGTGGTGGCGATGCCGTAGAGGATGAACTCCACCTGGCGCGCGCTGTTGGAGCCCGCCAGGGTGCTGAAGACGAACGCCCCGGAACCGAAGACGAACGCGAAGAACTTCAAAGTGCCGTCGACGATCCGCATCCGCTGAGTAGCCGTCACTCGCGCCCCTCGCCCTCGCCCCACCCCACTGGCCGCTCCGCGATCCTAGGCACGGCCGGGGGTGGGCTCAAGGGGTTGCGGCGGGAGGGTGATGGGGGCGGTGCGGTGCCAGTAGGAGCGGGCGGCGGCGGCCAGGGCGACGCCGTAGACGGCGAAGGCGCCGAGGCCGATCCAGCAGACCAGCAGGACGTCGGCCTCGGTCGGGAAGTCGCCGAGCGGGATCGTCACCAGACCGGTGGTGCCCAGAGCGGCGTAGCCGATGCCGACGAGGCCGTACGGGGCGAGGGTGGCGGCGCCGAGCAGGGCGGGGGTGAGCGGGAGCCAGCGGGGGACGCGGCGCCCGTGCAGGGGCACGGTCCAGCGCGGGAAGACCTGGCCCCACGGCCGGACCAGGCCCCAGAGCAGGAAGACGCCGAGCGCCGCCAGCAGGGCCGTGCCGTCCACGCCCCAGGACTCCAGGGTGAGCCAGAGGCCGGAGGCGCCGTTGCGTTCGGCGGCGGCCCGCGTCTCGGCGCCGCTGACGCCCGCGAAGGTGCCGCCGAACGCCCAGGTCAGCTTCATCCCGGCGTAGGGGACGAAGGCCAGGCTCCCGGCCAGTGCGGCCAGCTGGACCGGGCCGGAGGCTGCCGACGGCTGCGGCCGGCCGGTGCGGTCGGCCGCGCCGGCGACACCGGCGGCGGCGCCGGTGGCGCGGGCCCGGTGGGCGGTGGCCGCCAGCAGCAGGGCGCCGAGCGCCGACAGGGCGTGCAGGGCCGCACCCGGGCCGCTGTCCACGGCCTGGTTGAAGAGCAGTGTGATCACGTCCATCAGCAGGCCGAACGCCGCCGCGCCGGCCAGGACGCAGAGCGTCCGGAGGACCGGGTGCAGCACCCCGCGGTGCGCCGGGGCGGCGTGGGCCGAGCGGGACGCGACCGCGCCGGCCGCGACCGAGGCCGCACCCACCGCCGCGACCGCCCACCCCAGCCGGTCGGTGCCGAACAGCGGTGTCCCGGTCACCGCACAGACCGTGCCGAACACCGCGTACCCGACGCCCCACACGGCCACGCCCGCACCGCTGCCGGTCCACCCGGTCCGCCCGGTCGCGGTCCGCCCGGTCGCGCCCGGCTCCGCCGTTCGCACCTCGATCGCTGTCATGCGCCCAAGCTCGCACCGGCCGCCCGCCGGCGCCCTCCCCCGGGGAGGGGAACCCGCTCCCCCGGCAGGGGGACGGCACCGCCCGCCGGAAACCCCTTGCGTTGGAGCGCACTCCAACTCCTATCGTCGGAGCCACCGGACGGCCCCGGGCGCACCCGGCGCACGGGCACCGGCAGCGGCGGCGGCGGACCACTGCCGACGGGCTGCCACCGGCGGACTCCGGACCTCGGGCTCCCGACACCCGGGCTCCCGTCACCCGGACTCCACCGTGCAGATTCCTGACAAGGGGACTTGAACCATGCGCTACCGCGTCCTCGGCGGCACCGGCATCGAGGTGAGCGCCTACTGCCTCGGCACCATGATGTTCGGCGCGATCGGCAATCCCGATCACGACGACTGCGCCCGGATCATCCACACCGCCCTCGACCAGGGCATCAACTTCGTCGACACCGCCGACATGTACTCGGCGGGCGAGTCCGAGGAGATCGTCGGCAAGGCGCTGCAGAGCCGCGGCAACCGCGACGACGTGGTGCTCGCGACCAAGGTGCACTTCCCGATGGGCGAGGGCCGCAACCGCGGCGGCAACTCCCGGCGCTGGATCGTCCAGGAGGTGGAGGAGAGCCTGCGGCGGCTGCGCACCGACCGGATCGACCTCTACCAGGTGCACCGGCCGGACCACCGCACCGACATCGAGGAGACCCTCGGCGTGCTCGGGGACCTCGTCCGGGCCGGCAAGATCCGCGCCTTCGGTTGCTCGACATTCCCCGCCGAGCAGCTCGTCGAGGCCCACCACGTCGCCGAGAAGCGCGGCCTGCCGCGCTTCCGCACCGAGCAGCCGCCGTACTCGCTGCTCGCCCGGGGCATCGAGCGGGACGTGCTGCCGGTCGTCCGGCGGCTCGGGATGGGTGCGCTGACGTGGAGTCCGCTCGCCTCCGGCTTCCTGACCGGCCGCTACCGCAAGGGCCGCCCGATCGACCTCGGCACCGGCCGGGCCGCGCTCCACCCGGCCCGCTTCGACCCGGCGCTCTCCGGCACGACCGCCAAGCTGGACGCCGTCGAGGGGCTGACCGCGATCGCCGAGGACCTCGGCCGCACGCTCCCCGAGCTGGCCCTCGCCTTCCCGCTGGCGCACCCGGCGGTCACCTCGGTGATCATCGGCCCGCGCACCGCCGAGCAGCTGGCGGCCGCGCTCAAGGGCGCCGACCTGGTCCTCGACGACGCGGTGCTCGACCGCATCGACGCCGTCGTCCCGCCCGGCACCAACGTCTACCACCCGGACGGCGTCTGGCAGCCGCCCGCGCTGACCGACCCGGCCCTGCGCCGCCGCCCGGTCACCGACCGCGCCGCCGGCGACCCGGTGGCCGAGGAGGCCGCGGCCGGCTGACGCAGCGGAGGCCACCGGGGCGGCCGGGCGGCGACCGAGTCGCCCGGGTGCCTCGGGCCGCGCAGGCGTAGCGCACCCGGCCTCGGCACCGGGCCGCGCCGGGACGGGCCGCGCCCGGCTCCGGCTCAGGCGATCGAGGCCGCCACGATCGCCGCCACCGCGAGGTTGCAGCTGGCCGACACCCAGACCGCCGGGTGCGGCTCGGGGTCGACCAGGATGGCGCCGAGCTTGCCCGGCGTCAGCAGGTCCACCACCCAGAACGCGACCGCCATCAGCACCAGCCCGAGCAGGCCGAAGCAGGCGGTGGAGACCAGGCCCTTCCCGAAGTCCTCGTAGGTGTAGAGGATCGCGGTGAAAACGATGCCGCCGATGCCGAGCAGCGCCGAGCTGAGCAGCAGGGCGGCGTTGCGGTTGCGCTCGACCCAGATCTGGTGGCCGAGCTTGCCCGGCGTCAGGGCGTCCACCAGGACGATGCCGAGGAGCAGCAGCACGACGCCGACGGCGCCGAAGGCGGCGGCCGCACCGAGGCCGTGCAGGATGTCGTTCATGGGTGTCTGGCCCCCCGGGTCCAACGGTCAAGGATCGGCAAAAGATATCCCATGCCCCCCGGATCCGGTCAGGGTACCGGGGCCCCTGCCGTACCATCCAGCCCCGCGCGTACCATCGGGCGCCATGACGCCGCCACCGCCCGCCACCACGGCCACCCGGGCCACCCCAGCCACCCCGGTCGTCCCGGCCGCCCCGACCACCGCCGGCACCGCCGGCACCGCCGGAGCCGTCGGCCCGGCACCGCAGTCCCGCCGCCGCTCGGGCTTCGTCACCCTCGGCATGGTCGGCACCCTCGCCCTGGCCCTCTCCGGCTGCGCCTCCTCCGGCGGCGGCAACCCGCCGAGCCGCTGCGTCGACCCGTCCACGCTCAAGGTGCTGGACAGCCACTCCTGCACGGGCGGCGGCACGAGCGCGGCGGCCGGCCGCTGGTACTACTGCGGCTCCGGCAGCACCACCGCGATCGGCGGCACCTTCGACAAGGCCGCGACCAAGCGCGGCGGCTTCGGCTGCCCGTCCGGCTCCAGCGGCTCGGGCGGGGGCTGACCGCGATGCGCCGACGCACCGTCTCTCCGCGCCCGGACTGGCTGGCCACGGTCGAGGCCCAGGGCCTGATCTACGCCATGTGCTCCGACCCGTGCAACCAGGGCGGACCGCACGCCTACTGGGACGAGAGCGCGTACTACGAGTTCTCGCTGCCCGAGGTGGAGGCGCTGGAGGAGGTGGTCGAGGAGCTGCACGGAATGTGCCTGACCGCCGCCGACCACGTGGTCCGCACCGGCCGCTTCGCCGACTACGGCATCACCGACCCCCGGCTGGCCGCGGCGGTCGCCGAGTCCTGGCGGCGGCGCGCCGAACAGCCTTCCCTGTACGGCCGGTTCGACCTCGCATACGACGGCACCGGCCCGGCCAAGCTGTTCGAGTACAACGCCGACACCCCGACCTCGCTGATCGAGGCGGCCGGTCCGCAGTGGTTCTGGATGGAGGAGCGGTTCCCGCATGCCGACCAGTGGAACTCGCTGCACGAGCGGCTGGTGGACGCCTGGGCGCAGCAGAAGGACCTGCTGCCGCCCGGCCCGGTGCACTTCGCGCACTCGCGCGGCGACACCGAGGGCGAGGACTGGATGACCACCCTCTACCTCCAGGAGTGCGCCGAGCAGGCCGGCATCGAGACGGTCGGCATCGCCATGGAGGACATCGGCTGGGACGGCCTCTCCGGCCGCTTCGTCGACCTCGAACACCGCTTCGTCCGCGCCGCGTTCAAGCTGTACCCGTGGGAGTGGCTGGCCTCCGACGAGTTCGGCGAGCAGCTGCTGGACGTCCTCGACCACGGCGGCCGGACCGGCTCCACCCTGTGGATCGAGCCGGCCTGGAAGATGCTGCTCTCCAACAAGGCGCTGCTGGCGGTGCTCTGGGAGCTCTACCCCGGCCACCCCAACCTGCTGCCCGCCTACCTGGACGGCCCGCGCGAGCTCGCCGACCCGGGCGGCCCCGGCTACGCGGCCAAGCCGCTGCTCGGCCGCGAGGGCGCGGGCGTCCGGATCGTCGAGCCGGGCGGCCGGGAGACCCGGCTCGCCGAGTGGGCCGGCGACCCGGACCGCTACGGCGCCGAGGGCCACTGCTACCAGCAGCTCCACCCGCTGCCCGACTTCGACGGCAACCGCCCGGTGCTCGGCACCTGGGTGGTCGACGGCGAGGCGGCGGGCCTGGGCATCCGCGAGACGGACGACAGCCCGATCACCCACCAGGGCGCCCGCTTCCTGCCGCACATCATCGTCTGAGCCCGCCGGGGGCTGAGGTCAGGGGCGGGGTGCCGGGCGCGCCGGCCGGGAGCGACCGCCCCCGGCACCCCCGCCGCCCGGGTCAGTCCTCCTCGGCCAGGTGGTCCACGCAGGCCGCGACCGCCAGCAGCAGCGCCGTGTCGGCCCCGTCCGCGATCTCCACCCCGTAGCTGTCCCGGATGCTGAACCACTTGCGGGAGATCCGGGCGAGCTCGGCGCCGTGCTCGTCCTCGATCCGGTAGTCCTTGTCGATCAGGTCCCCGTGGATCTCCAGCTCGCCGCCGCCGGCCAGCTCCACCCGGTACTTGTCGCGGAACGGCGTGAACAGCTTCTCCCGCACCGTGGCCACGGTGTCGCCGTCGGCGTTCTCGATCCGCATCGCGTCCCGGACGGTGAAGGCCTTCTCCCGCACCACCGCGACCACCCGGCCGTCGGCGTCCTTCAGCTCGAAGGTGTGCCGCAGCCGCAGCACCTTGCCGTCCACCAGGAACGCCTTGTTCCCGCGGTCGTCCTCGATCCAGTAGTCGTCGCCGATCGCGAAGAGCTTCTCCCTGACCAGGTACCGCACAGTGCCTCCTCGGGTGTGGACGTGCCCCCCGCCCGCCATTCGACCCGATCCACCCCCGCTCCGTGAAGCACCGCCGCGCGGCACCACCTCACGACCCCCGTCGGCCGTCCGGACGGGTGGACGGAATACCGCCCCGCCGGGTGGGGTTTGATTGCCTCATGGCATCTCGTGCACGTGTACGCGCCCCTGAGCTGGTCGGGGCAGGCGGTTGGCTGAACACCGGAGGCAAGGAGCTCACGCTCGCCGATTTCCGGGGCAAGATCACCATCCTGGACTTTTGGACGTTCTGCTGCATCAACTGCCTGCACGTCCTGGACGAGCTGCGCGAGCTGGAGGAGAAGCACCGCGACACCGTGGTGATCGTCGGCGTCCACTCGCCCAAGTTCGTTCACGAGGCCGACCACCAGGCCGTGGTGGACGCCGTGGCGCGGTACGAGGTGCACCACCCGGTGCTGGACGACCCGGCGCTGGCGACGTGGAAGCAGTACGCGGTGCGGGCCTGGCCGACGCTCGTGGTGATCGACCCGGAGGGCTACGTGGTCGCCCAGCACGCCGGCGAGGGGCACGCGCACGCGATCGCCCGGCTGGTGGAGGAGCTGGAGGCCGAGCACGCCGCCAAGGGCACGCTGCGCCGCGGCGACGGCCCGTACGTGCCGCCGGAGCCGACCGCGGGCGACCTCAAGTTCCCCGGCAAGGCCGTCCGGCTGCCGAGCGGGCACTTCCTGGTCGCCGACTCCGGCCACCACTCGCTGGTCGAGCTGGCCGAGGACGGCGAGACCGTCGTCCGCCGGATCGGCGACGGCGTGCGCGGTCTGGTCGACGGCACCAGCCCGAGGTTCAGCGAGCCGCAGGGCCTGCTCCTGGTGCCGGCCGACGCCGGCCTCGACCACGACGTGATCGTGGCCGATACCGTCAACCACGCGCTGCGCGGCGTCCGGCTGAGCGACGGCCGCACCACCACCCTGGCCGGCACCGGCCGGCAGTGGTGGCAGGGTTCGGCCACCGAGGGGCCGGCCCGCGAGGTGGACCTCTCCTCGCCCTGGGACGTCGCCTGGTTCGACGGCAAGGTCTGGATCGCCATGGCCGGCGTCCACCAGCTCTGGGCCTTCGACCCCGCCGCCGGCACCGTCGGCGTCGCCGCCGGCACCACCAACGAGGGCCTGGTCGACGGCCCGGTCGACGAGGCGTGGTTCGCCCAGCCGTCCGGCCTCGCCGTCTCGGCGGACGGCGAGCGGCTCTGGGTTGCCGACTCGGAGACCTCCGCGCTGCGGTGGGTTTCACGTGAAACCAAGACCGTCCACAGCGCCGTCGGCACCGGCCTGTTCGACTTCGGCCACCGGGACGGCGCCGCCGACCAGGCACTGCTCCAGCACCCGCTGGGCGTCACGGTGCTGCCCGACGGCTCGGTGGCCGTCAGCGACACCTACAACCACGCGCTGCGCCGCTTCGACCCGGCGAGCGGCGAGGTGAGCACGCTCGCCACCGACCTGCGCGAGCCCTCCGGCGCGCTGCTGGTGGACGACGACATCGTGGTGGTGGAGTCGGCCCGGCACCGGCTGACCAGGCTGCGGCTGCCCGAGGAGGCCGTCCGGGTCGAGTCGGTCGCGCACCGCACCCAGCGGGCCGCCACCGAGGTCGCACCCGGCGCGTTCACGCTGGACGTGGTCTTCCGGGCGCCCACCGGCCAGAAGCTGGACGAGCGCTACGGCCCGTCCACCCGGCTGCTGGTCAGCTCCACCCCGCCCGAGCTGCTGGTCTCCGGCGCGGGCGCCGACACCGCGCTCACCCGCGAGCTGCTGCTCTCCGGCGAGGTGGCCGAGGGCGTGCTGCACGTCTCGGCGATGGCCGCGTCCTGCGACGACGACCCGGAGATCGAGTACCCGTCCTGCCATGTCCACCAGCAGGACTGGGGCGTGCCGGTGAAGCTGGTCGCGGACGGCGCGAGCCGGCTGCCGCTGGTCCTGGCCGGCATGGAGTAGGCGCCGGAGCAGGAGTAGGCACCGGAGCACCGGCCTGAGCACGCCGAAGGGCCCGGCGGAGGGGAGAACCTCCGCCGGGCCCTTCGGCGTGGAGCGTGGAGCATGGAGCGTGGGGCGCGCCCGGCCCGGCGCCGTCAGCCCTCCAGGAAGGCCTTGATCGCGCTCGCCAGCAGGTACGGGTCCTCCGCGCCGCACAGCTCGCGGGCCGAGTGCATGGAGAGCGCGGCGATGCCGCAGTCCACCGTGGCGATCCCCAGCCGGGCCGCGGTGATCGGGCCGATCGTGGTGCCGCAGGGCATGGCGTTGTTGGAGACGAAGGTCTGCCACGGCACGCCGGCCTTCTCGCAGGCCGCCGCGAACACCGCCCGGCCGACGCCGTCGGTGGCGTACCGGTTGTTGACGTTGACCTTCAGGATCGGCCCGCCGTTGGGCATCGGGTGGTGCCCCGGCTCGTGCCGCTCGCTGTAGTTCGGGTGGACGGCGTGGCCCATGTCCGAGGAGAGGCAGACGGTGCCGGCCAGCGCCCGGGCGCGGTCCTCGCGGCTGCCGCCGCGGGCGTGGACGGTGCGCTCCAGCACGTTGCCGAGCAGCGGGCTCTGGGCACCGGTGTCGGACTCGCTGCCGGTCTCCTCGTGGTCGAAGGCGGCGAGCACCGGGATGTACGGCAGCTCGGCGCCGGCGGCCGCGGCGGTGGCGACGGCGGCCAGCGCGGCGGTGGCGGCGTGCACCGAGAGCAGGTTGTCCAGCCGCGGGCCGGCCAGCAGCTCGCGGTCCCGGCCGAGGTAGGAGGCGGGCTGCACGTCGTGGGTCATGAGGTCCCAGCCGGCCACGTCGGCGGCCTCGACGCCGGCGCGCTGCGCGACGTACTCGATCAGGCCGCCCTCGTCGACCGGGCCGAGGCCCCAGATCGGGGTGAGGTGGCGCTGCTTGTCGAGCTTCATGCCCTCGTTGACCTGGCGGTCCAGGTGGATGGCCAGCTGCGGCACGCGCAGCAGCGGCTCGTCCAGCTGCACCAGCCGCACGCTGCCGTCCCGCAGGGCCAGCCGCCCGGAGAGGCCGAGGTCGCGGTCGAGCCAGGTGTTCAGCGGCACGCCGCCGTAGATCTCCACCGCGACCTGCCGCCAGCCGGCCGAGCCGGTGTCCGGCAGCGGCTTGACCCGCAGGTTGGGCGAGTCGGTGTGGGTGCCGACCACCCGGAACGGCGTCTCCGGGCCGGCGCCCTCCGGCACGTACCAGGCGATCAGCGCACCGCCGCGGACCAGGTAGCGGCCCCCGGCCGAGGCGTCCCAGGCGTCCGTCTCGGCGACCTGCCGGAAGCCCGCCTTCTCCAGCCGCTCCGCGGCGCTGGCGACCGCGTGGTACGGCGACGGTGAGGTACCGAGGAAGGCGATCAGATCATCGGTGTGCGTCCGGTCGAAGTAAGCCTGACGGGCGGCGGTCGACATGCTGCTCCTGAGTCGAGGGAGGGCCGGAGCCGGATGGGGGGTTCGGCTTCGCACCTTGAGCATATGCCCGTACACGGACATGACACTCGGAACGTCCCAACGGATGCAGAACACAGACAGAAACGTGAACTGACACCGCGCCGGGAGCCGGGCACCCGGGGGCACCGCCCGGTCGCGGACGGTCGCCCCGGGGCTCGCCGGCGGGGAACGACGAAGGGCCCGGTGCAGCACCGGGCCCTTCGTCGTGAGGGTTCGTCAGGCGGTCAGTGGGGTGCGCGGCGTCAGAACGCCTCCTCCGCCAGCTCCATGATCTCGTTGTCGATGCCCTCGGCGATCAGGCGCTGCGGGGCGACGGTCGGCAGCACGTTCTTGGCGAAGAAGCGGGCCGCGGCCACCTTGCCCTGGTAGAACGCGACGTCCTTCTCGGAGGCGCCGGCCTCCAGCTTGGCCAGGGCCACCGCGGCCTGGCGCAGCAGCAGCCAGCCGACCACGACGTCGCCGGAGACCATCAGCAGGCGGGTGGTGTTGAGGCCCACCTTGTACATGTTCTTGACGTCCTGCTCGACCGAGGAGAGGTCCGCCAGCAGCTTGCCGACGATCGCCTCCAGGTCGCCGGCGGCCTTGGCGAGCAGCTCGCGCTCGGCGGCCAGGGCGTCGCCGCCCTCGGCGGTGGCGAGGAACTTCTGGATCTGCTCGGACAGCGCGGTCAGCGCCTGGCCGCCGTCCTTGACGATCTTGCGGAAGAAGAAGTCCTGGCCCTGGATCGCGGTGGTGCCCTCGTAGAGGGTGTCGATCTTGGCGTCCCGGATGTACTGCTCGATCGGGTACTCCTGCAGGTAGCCGGAGCCGCCGAAGGTCTGCAGGGACTGGGCGAGCTGCTCGTAGGACTTCTCCGAGCCGTAGCCCTTGACGATCGGCAGGAGCAGGTCGTTCAGGCGCTCGGCGGCCTCGTCGCGCTCGCCGCGCAGGCGGGCGGCCAGCATGTCGTCCTGGGTGGACGCGGTGAACAGGACCAGCGCGCGCATGCCCTCGGCGTAGGCCTTCTGGGTCAGCAGCGAGCGGCGCACGTCCGGGTGGTGGGTGATGGTGACGCGCGGGGCGGTCTTGTCCAGGAACTGCGAGATGTCGGCGCCCTGCACGCGCTCCTTGGCGTACTCCAGCGCGTTCAGGTAGCCGGTGGAGAGGGTGGCGATGGCCTTCGTGCCGACCATCATGCGGGCGAACTCGATGATCTTGAACATCTGGCGGATGCCGTCGACGGTCTCGCCCAGCAGCCAGCCCTTGGCCGGGTGCTTGGCACCGAAGGTCATCTCACAGGTGTTGGAGGCCTTGAGGCCCATCTTGTGCTCGACGTTGGTGGCGTAGGCGCCGTTGCGCTCGCCGAGCTCGCCGGTCTCCCAGTCGAAGTCGAACTTCGGGACGATGTAGAGGCCCAGGCCCTTGGTGCCCGGCTTGCCGCCCTCGGGGCGGGCCAGCACCAGGTGGATGATGTTCTCGGACATGTCGTGCTCGCCCGAGGTGATGAAGCGCTTCACACCCTCGATGTGCCAGGAGCCGTCCTCCTGCTTGATCGCCTTGGTGCGGCCGGCGCCCACGTCCGAGCCGGCGTCCGGCTCGGTGAGGACCATGGTGGCGCCCCAGAGGCGCTCGGTCATCAGCTGGGCGACCTTCTTCTGCTCCTCGGTGCCCTCGTCGTGGACGACGCCGGCGAAGGCCGGGCCGGAGGAGTACATCCAGATGGCCGGGTTGGAGCCCAGGACCTGCTCGGCGTAGGCCCAGATCAGCGAGGACGGGGTGACCTGGCCGCCGATCTCCTCCGGGATGCCCAGACGCCACCACTCGGCGTCCATGTAGGTCTGGTAGCTCTTCTTGAAGGTGGCCGGGACCGGCGCGGTGTTGGTCTCGGGGTCGAAGACCGGCGGGTTGCGGTCGGTGTCGGCGAAGGACGCGGCGAGGTCGTTCTCGGCGAGGCGCGCGATCTCGCTCAGGATGTTCTTCGCGGTCTCGACGTCCATGTCCGCGAACGGTCCGGTGCCGTAGACCTGCTCGCGGCCGAACACCTCGAAGAGGTTGAACTCCACGTCCCGCAGGTTGGACTTGTAGTGACCCATGGCCGTTTTCTCCGGTTCGTCGCTTCCGGGAGACCGCCGCGTTCGGGCGCCCCGTACCCACCAGTAGGCATCATGATGCTACCCAGCGGTAACTTGTTCAAGCCCCCGGCAGTGAATCCGCTATGAACGTGGTCACGTCCCACAAGGCGGGACAACCACTCCTTGTCAGGATCGATGCCAGCACGGGTGGCGGCGCTCCCGATAGCCTGTCCGTGTGTACGGCTATGACCAGAACGCATACCCGGGCGGCTCCTACCAGCAACAGGCGGGACCGCAGCCGGGCATGAGCGGCATGCCCGGCCCCGGCCCGTACGGCGAGCAGCCGCAGGGCCAGCAGTCCCTCTACCCGGAGCCTTCCCCGCCGTCGCTGGCGGACGCCGTCCGGGCCTTCACCAACGGGTCGATGGCCGTGGAGGACTTCCAGGCCATCTTCATCACCTCCAAGGTGCACTGCCCGCGCGGCGACCGGCCCGGCTTCCTGGCGCTGCACAACACGCCGACGCCGGTGATCCCGATGTTCAGCTCGCTGAAGGAGCTGCGCCGCTACGCCGGCAAGGACTCCAAGCACTTCACCGTCACCGGCGCGGAGGTCCTCGACCTGCTGCCGACCGGCTACGGCTTCGCGCTGGACATGGAGGGCGAGCACCGGATGGTGTTCGACGCCAAGGCGGTCGAGCAGATGGTCGACTTCACCATGCGCCGGATGTACGGCTAGCAGCCGCCGGGGCCCGCGCCCCGGCGGGCATGTCGGCCCCGGGGCGCTCCCGGGCCTGGGCCTCACGACATAGTTCAATCTTCAACTTGCCTCTTGTTGAGGATTGAACTATTCTCGTGGGCGTAGGCCAGAGGAACCCCTGAAGGAGGCCGACATGCCCGCCGTGACCGTCGAGAACCCGCTGACCCTTCCGCGCGTCGCCACCCCCGACCCCAACGCCACCAGCGCCCGGCCGGTCCTCACGGTGGCCACCGCCCCGGAGGGCTTCGAGGGCGAGGGCTTCCCCGTCCGCCGCGCCTTCGCCAAGATCAACACCAAGTACCTCGACCCGTTCATCATGATGGACCAGATGGGCGAGGTGGACTACGCGGCCGGCGAGCCGAAGGGCACTCCCTGGCACCCGCACCGCGGCTTCGAGACCGTCACCTACATCATCGACGGCACCTTCATCCACCACGACTCGCACGGCGGCGGCGGCACCATCACCGACGGCGACACCCAGTGGATGACCGCCGGATCCGGCCTCCTCCACATCGAGACCCCGCCGGAGTCGCTGGTGAAGTCCGGCGGCCTCTTCCACGGCCTCCAGCTGTGGGTGAACCTGCCCGCCTCGGACAAGATGATCGCGCCGAAGTACCAGGACATCCGCGGCGGCAGCGTCAAGCTGCTCAGCACCGAGGACGGCGGCGCGCTGCTGCGCGTCATCGCCGGTGAGGTCGGCGGCCACCAGGGCCCCGGCACCACCTTCACCCCCATCACCATGATCCACGCCTCGATCAACCCCGGCGCCCAGATCACCCTCCCCTGGCGCCGCGACTTCAACGCCCTCGCCTACGGCCTCGCCGGCAACGGCTCGGCCGGCACCGAGCGCCGCCCCTTCCACCGGGGCCAGGCCGTCGTCTTCGGCGACGGCGACTCCCTCACCATCCGCGCCGACGAGAAGCAGGACTCCCGCGACACCAACTTCGAGGTCGTCCTCATCGGCGGCCTCCCGATCCGCGAACCCGTCGCCTGGTACGGCCCGTTCGTGATGAACAGCCACCGCGAACTCCAGCAGGCCATGGAGGACTTCCAGGCCGGCCGCCTCGGCACCGTCCCCACCGACGAGAAGTGATCGACCGATGGCGCAGCGCCCGCGCAGGCCGTCTTCGGACCGGCCTGCGCGGGCGCTGTCGCCTCTCGGTTCGCACTGCCCTTCCAGGCTTGGCATCGACTTTCAAGGACTCGTCGGCCACGAGTCGAGGGAGACGCCGGGGCCGTTCCGGAGGTAGCGGCTGAGGGCTGTTCCCGTGGTGGAGACGCCTCGGTCCCCCTACAGGAGTGCGTAGAGGGCCGAGGCGTCGTCGTGCGCCTTGCCCCGCGGCCAGCGCTCGCAGGCGGAGTCCGTGCGCTCGACCGCCCGCACCTGGGCGATCAGCTCGCCCGGCCCCGACTCGGCGAGCAGCCGCAGGGCGTCGCCCCAGCTGCCCAGGCCGAACCGTTCGGTGTAGCGCGAGGCGCCGTCGGTCAGCGCGGCCACCGCGCGCAGCCGGTCCAGACCGACGAAGCCGGTCTCGGCGTGCTGGGCCGCCTTCGGGCTGGCGGCGGCGATCCACGGACCGCCGCCGTTGTTCCGGGCCGCCCGGACCGCCAGCGCGTACTCCAGGTGCAGTGCGGCGCGCTCGTCCGAGCCGGGCACCGTCGACCAGACCTGCCGGCGCAGCTCCTCCCCGCCCGGGAAGCGCTGGTTGTCGCCGATCACCCTGGGCGGGCCGTCCTTGAACTCCAGCACCAGCAGCGAGTCGCCGAGCACCAGGTACTCCAGCGCGGTGCCGTGCCGGCGGGCCGCGACGACCATGGCGGCCGGCGTGTTGGGGTGGGCGAGGTCGCACCGGCCGCCGTGCAGCGCGGCGGTCTCCACGATGGCGTCGGCCAGGCACTCGGCGATCGAGCGGTCCGCGCGGTCGGTGAGCCGGGCCAGCAGATGCACCCCCAGCCGCCGTACGTACCAGGGGGTGCCGTGGCGGCACCCGGACTCCAGGCCGGTCGGCGAGCTCGAACCGTCCAGGAGGACGAGTGCCTCCGGCGAGGCCGCCGCGAAGTCCTCGCTCTCGCGGCCCGGCCGCCGTGCTTCTCCTGCGAGCTGTACCTGCATCCCGACAGTGTGGACGCCGGGCCGGGCGCAGGCCCAGACCCCTGCACGCGGCGCGCTGCGCCGTCCGGTGGCAGCGGGGGCAATTCGGCCATACCGTCGGATAGCGAGTGGACAATTCGGCCAATCGGGGCCCGGCGGGTTTGAGATCCCCGTTCGGGTGCCCGAGCCTCCCGGGGCTGACGGGGCGCCACGGGCGGGACGACCGACGAGGACGAGGAGCGACGGATGTTCTGGCAATTCATCGTGCTGCTGGCCGCCTCGATCGGCTTTCCGATCGCCGCGCTGTTCTACCTGATCGGCGGACCGCGGTTCCCCGACGAGCCGCGCGGCGACAGCTGAGCGGCCGGGCCCGGCGCGCCGCCGTACCGGGCCGTTCCGCACCGGGCCGCCGCACCGGCCGCCGTACCGCGCCGCGCCCGGGCCGCCGGCCCTACCGCGCGGGCAGCGCCCAGGCCGGGTCGCGGCCCAGCAGGGCGAGCGTGCGGTGGAACGGCCCGGCGCCGGCGGCGGTCTCCCGGCGTTCGCGGAACGCGCGCCCCGGCGCCCGGTCCGCCGGCCCGGCGGGCACCCGCTCGGCCACCGCCAGCAGGGCGCCGGCGAGCCGCGGATCGCCGGCCACGGCCGCGGCGACACCGGCGCCGACGCCCAGCGCGGCCGCGGCGTCCCAGCTGTGCACCACGGTGTCCACCAGGTGGAAGCCGACCGCCGGGCGCAGCGGGAAGGCCCCGTCCGCGCGGATCTCCGGCAGCCACAGCCGCCGTTCGCCGTCGGCCGCCGCCTCGGCGAAGGCGGCCGCCAGCTCCGCGGCCGAGCGCCGGAACGCACCGCCCGGGTCGTTGCCGACCGGCACGGCCGCGAACAGGTCGGGGTCGGGCCCGGCGCCGCGTGCCGCGGCGGCGAAGCCCCGGTGCTGGCCGGCCTCGTGCGCCAGCAGCTCGCCCAGCGTCCAGCCGGCGCACGGCGTCGCCAGCACCAGCTGCTCCGGCTGCACGGTGTCGACCAACCGGGCCGCCGACTCCAGCGAGCGTGCGTGCAGCGCGAGCAGTTCGGGGAGGCCCGGGAGCCCGGGCAGGCCGGCGGGTTTCACGCGGCACCCGCCGTGCGGTCGGCGGCGGCCAGGAAGCCGAAGACGTTGTCGAGGACGGCGGGCTCGCCGAGGATCCGGCGGTGGCCCAGCCCGCGGGTGACCAGCAGCTCCAGGCGGTCGCCGTACGCGGCCTTGAGCCGGTGGGCGTGGTCCACCGGGACGACGTCGTCACCCTCGTCGTGCGCCACCAGGACCGGCAGGCCGATCTCCTCGGGGTGGCGGGTGGCGTCGAAGTACTCCGCGACGTCCTCGACCCCGGGGAACATCTCCCGTTCCACCAGCCACCGCAGCCGCCGCTCGATCCGGGCGTTCAGGCCGGCCCTGGCGCAGAAGGCGGCGGGCATGAAGGAGACCTCGGCCGCCCCGGCGACGGCCACCAGCCGCCCGGCCCGCAGGCCCCCGCGCAGCGCGAGGAAGGCCGCGTTGACGCCGAGCGAGTGCGCCACCACGGCCTCGAAGTCGCCGTACCGCTCCTGCAGCCGGAAGGCCAGCTCGCGGTACTCCAGCACGTGGGTGGTGCCGCCGCCGGACTCGCCGTGGCCGGGGGCGTCGAAGGCGACCGGGGTCAGGCCGAGCGCCCGCAGTCGCGGCACGAGCGGGGCGAACCGCGAGGCGCGGGACTGCCAGCCGTGCAGCAGCAGGACGGGCCGGGTGCCGTCGCCCCAGCGGTAGGCCACCACGGGCTTGCCGCCGACGGTCAGCCGCTCGGTGACGGCCTGTGCGTGGACGTGCTGTTCGTGCGGGCGCAGCCGGCCGCGCCGGAGCGGGTGGCGGAACAGCGCGAACGCGGCGCGGCCGGCCGGGCCGGGGGCGAGCAGCGAGGCGGTGTTGAGGGTGGTGCGGATCAGTGCGACGGCCGGGTCCATCGGGGTCTCCCTGTCGGTGCTGACGGGTCTGCCTGGGTGCGGGGGCCGAACTCCCGGCGATATTAGCACGACCGTTCGTGCAGTTTTCTGGTCCGGGGAAGGCCCGGGTGGAGGGGGGTCGATCGGGTTCCCGGGCCGGTGCAGCTGCCGGGTGGAGCGGGCCGGTCAGCCCTCCGGCAGCAGGTCCGGGTCGCTCGCCTCGGCCCGCAGCAGGCTCCGGGCCGCCCTGACCGCCCGGTCGTACGGGGTGTCCTCGCCGAACAGCAGCGCCTGCGAGTTGGCCGTCTCCATGAAGCTGGTCAGCGCGAAGACCAGCTGGTCCGGGTCGGCGTCGGCGCGCAGCTCGCCCGCGTCCCGGGCGCCCTCCAGCAGGGCGCCGACGGTCTGCTGCCACTCCCGGGCGCTGGTCGCCAGCAGGTCGCGCACCGGCCCCGGCTGGGCGTCGAACTCGGCGGTGACGCCGTAGAAGAAGCAGCCGCCGGGGAACACCCGGGCCCGCGAGTAGGCGATCCAGGACTCGAAGAGCCGCCAGACCGCGGCCAGGCCGGGGCGGTCGCCCTCGACCGGGGCGATCACCGCGTCGTAGTAGATCCGCCGGGCCGCCCGGACGGTGGCGAGCTGCAGCTCCTCCTTGGAACCGAAGCCCGCGAACACCCCGCTCTTGCTCAGGCCCAGGTCGGTGGCGAGCCGGCCGATCGAGAGCGCGCCGAGCCCCTCCACCGAGGCGATCTCGACCGCCCGGCGGAGCACCGCCCGGCGGGTCTCCTCGCCGCGCTGGACCCGGCCGTCGACGCGTCCGTCCGCCCGGCCGCCACCCTGGCCGCCGGTGCGTCGGTCGGTCGCGGAGCCGGTCACGGTGCACCTCAGCTGTCGGTCGGGACGGCGGCGCCGTCGTCACCAGAGGGCGGCGGGCGGCCCACAGTCGTGAGCCGCCCGCCGCGTCTGCGTCCCGCCAGGGTATCGCCGCCCGCCCGCCGGGCGGAGGTCCCGCGGGACGGGCCCTATCCCCGGGCCGCCAGGGCCGGGCCGCGCAGGGCCGCCCGGCCCGGCAGCGCCGTCGCGGCCAGGGCCAGCACCGCCGTCACCGCCAGCACCCCGGCGTAGTCCGCCCACGGCCAGGCGAGCTCGGCCGCCCCGGTCATCCCCACGCTGAAAGCGGTCAGCACCGCGCCCGCGATCGCCGTGCCGAGCACCGCCCCGGTGACCGCCACCGCCGCCGCCTCCAGGCGCAGCATCCGCAGGATCTGGCGCCGGGTGGTGCCGGCCAGCCGGAGCAGGGCGAACTCCCGCCGCCGGTCCGCCGTGGCCATCGCCAGCGTGTTGACCACGGAGATCGCGGCGAAGCCCAGGACCAGGCCCATGCCCAGGAGGTTGACCTCGGCGCCGGTGCGCCGGCCCTCGGCCGCGATCTCCCCGGCCTGCGCCCGGTCCAGCACCCGCACGCCGGGGTAGCCGGCCACCGCCGCGGTCAGCCGCTCCCGGGTGACGCTGCCGTCGGCGGCGACCAGGACGGCCGCGGCCAGCGGGTCGTCCACGTGCCGGGCCAGCAGCGCGTGCGAGAGGGTCAGGTCGCCGAAGCCGAGGCCGCGGGCGTAGACGGCCCGGACGGTCAGCTCGGCCGGGGTGCCGTCGCCGAGGGTCAGCCGGACCACCGAGCCCGGGTGCACCCCGAGTGCGCCGGCCGCCGTCTCGCTGACCGCGAGGTCGCCGTCGCCGAAGCCGGCCAGCGTGCCGGCCGTCACCCGCGGGTCCCACGCCGCGGTCAGGCCCGCGGTGCTGACGCCCTGCGCGGAGTACTTCTCCAGATCGATCCGGACCGAGCTGCGGACCACCTCGGTCGCCGCCGTCACCCCGGGCAGCGCCCGGACCGCCTGCGCCGCCTCACCGGGCACGCCCGGTGCGCTCGCGGCCAGCGTCCAGGGGGCCCGGACGCCCTCCTCGGCCTGCCGGCCGGCCGCACCGTCGAGCGTGGCCTGGGTGAACAGGACCGTGCAGACCATCGCGGTGAGCAGGGCCAGCGGCGCGGCCACCGCACCCGTCCGGCGGGCCTCGGCGCGCAGGTTGGCGGCGGCCAGGTGCCCGCTCACCCGGGAGAGCCGCAGCACCCCGCCGATGACCGCGGCGGCGACCCGGGCCAGCACCGGCCCGAGCAGCGACACCGCGATCGCCAGCACCAGCACGGTGGCGAAGGTGACCGGGGTGGCGGCCTTCTCGGTGTCCAGCGCCGACAGGACGGCGACCAGGGTGACGCCGCCGGCCAGGGCCACCAGCCCCGCCACCGTGCGGATCCAGCCGCCGGTGCGCACCTCCACGGCCGCCTCCGCCAGCGCCTGGCCGGGGCGGATCCGGGAGACCCGGCGGGCGGAGATCCGGGCGGCGGCCCAGCCGCCGAAGAGCGCCGCCAGCACGCCGACGGCCATCGGGAAGACGCTCTGCGCGAGGTTCAGCGTGCCCGGCACCGCGCCGAGGTCGACGAAGCCCTCGTACAGCTCGCGTCCGGCCGGCAGGCCGGCGAGCGAGCCCAGCACCCCGCCGGCCAGGCCGAGCAGCAGGGCCTCGCGGCCGAGCAGCCGCCGCACCTGGCCCGGCGTCGCCGCCACCGCCCGCAGCAGCGCGATCTCGCGGCTGCGCTGCTGGATCGTCAGGGCGAAGGTGCCGCTGACCACCAGCACGGCGACCAGCAACGCGGTGCCGCCGATCGCGGCGCCCATGCTGACCAGCTTCACCCGGGCGTTCGCCGCGTCCGGGAACTCCGCGAGGCCGCGGTCGGCGCCGCGGTGGACGACGGCGCCGCTGCCGGCCAGCACCGGTGCCAGCCGGCCCGCCAGCGCGGCGGCGTCGGTGCCGGGCGCGGGCAGCACGCCGATCGCGCTGACCCGGCCGGGGTGGCCGGCCAGCCGGCGCGCTTCGGCCGGGCTGAAGAACAGCGCGCTCTGCTCGGCGAGTTCGACGCCGCGCGGGGCGGCGAGGCCGGTGATCCGGTACTCGGCTGGGGCCTGGGTGGCGCGGACGGTCACCCGGTCGCCGACGTGCAGCCCGGCCCGGGCCGCCGCGCCGGTGTCCAGCACCAGCTCGTCGGCCGCGGCCGGCTCCCGGCCCTCGGCCAGGGTGAACGGGGTCAGCGCGGCGGACTCCCAGGAGTGCCCGTACGACGGGCGGTCGTCGCCGGACCGCCCGCCGGCGGCCACCGTGCGGGCCGGGAAGTCGAGCTCGGGCACGGCCGCCCGCACGCCCGGCAGCGCGGCGATCCGGGCCGTCAACTCCTCGGGCAGCCAGACCCGTTCGGCGAGCGGCTTGGCCTTCTCCTTGGTCTTGGTCTTCCCGTTGCCCTTGTCCTTGACGATGGTCTTGTGCACCTGCTGGTCGCCGGCCACCACGACCGGCGTGCCGGCGAGCCGCTCGGCACGGACCTCGCCGCGCAGGCCGGTCTCCAGCAGGGTGCCGCAGGCGGTGACGGTGAGGGCGGCGAAGAACAGCGCGACGAAGGCGCCCGCGAAGCTCGCCCGGCGGGTGCGCAGGCTCTGGAGCGCGTAGGAGAACAGCATCAGAGCCACGCTCCCCGGCGGGAGTCGGGGCGGGTGGCGGAGCCGGGGACGGTGCGGAGCGCGGACCGGTGGAGGGGCCGGTGCGCGGGGCGGCCGGGGCGGTCCGGGCGGCCGGCGGCGGGCGTTTTCGTCATGCCCCCAGGCTTCCGTTCCGAGGGGGTCCGGCGCAGTGCGGCGGCCCGGCCGGTACGGGCGGGGGTTATCCCCCGGCCGGACCGGCCGACTGCCCTACTCCCTTGCGCCCAACACCGCTTCCAGCAGGGCCGCCTGGGCCAGCAGCCGCTCGTCGGCCCCGGCGGCGCCGACCACCTGCAGCCCCAGTGGCAGGCCGTCCGCCGTCGTCCCGGCCGGCAGGCTGAGCGCGGGCAGCCCGAGGTGGCTCCACGGCAGCGACATCACCACGTCCCCGGTGGCGGCCAGGCCGGACGGGGCCGGCCCGGTCGCGGACGGCGCCACCAGCAGGTCCACCCCGGCCCGTTCGCGCTCCTCGGCGACGCGGTCACGCAGGTGCTCGCGGGCGCGCAGCGCCGCCGCGTAGTCCTCCGGGGCCACCGCCTGGCCCTGCCGGATGCCGGCCGCCGTCTCCGGCCGGTAGAGGCCGGCGAAGCGGGCGAACCAGTCGGCGTGGGTGCGGGCCAGCTCGAACCGGTTGATCGTGTGCACCTGCCGCAGCACCGACTCGAAGTCGGGCAGCAGGTCGATCCGGCGCACCGTCAGACCGGCCGCCGCCAGCCGCGTCAGCTGCTCCTCGAAGGCCTTCACCGCCTCCGGCGTGGCCCGGTCCAGGTAGCGGCCGACCGGCACGCCGAGGACGGGCGCCGCGCCCGCCGGGCCGACCGGTTCGGCCGCCCCGGCGCGCCAGTGGTCGCAGAGCAGGGGCGCCGCCAGCGCCGCACCGGCCAGGTCGGCGGTGAACAGGCCCAGGGTGTCGTAGCTCGGCGTGTGCGGGACCACCCCGTCCACCGGGATCCGTCCGAAGGTCGGCCGGAAGCCGACCACACCGCAGTAGGCGGCGGGCCGGACCACCGAGCCGATGGTCTGGGTGCCGATCGCCAGCGGCACCAGCCCGGCCGCGACGGCCGCGGCCGAACCGCTGCTGGATCCGCCCGGGGTGTGGCCGGGGTGGTGCGGGTTGCGGGTCGGGCCCGGGGCGCTGCCGGCGAACTCGGCGGTGACCGTCTTGCCGGCCACCAGCGCGCCGGCGGCCCGCAGCCGGTCGACCACCACGGCCTGCGGCCCGGCCAGCACGCCGGGGGGCAGCGCCGAGCCGGCGTGGGTGGGCAGGCCGTCGACGTGGACGATGTCCTTGACGCCGACCGCCACGCCGTAGAGCGGCGGTGCGGCGGCCGGGTCGGGGTGGCGCGCGGCCAGCGCCCGGGCCTCGGCGTGCAGCCGGGCGGGCCGGCCGGGCTCGGGCACGAAGGCGTGGATCAGCGGGTCGACCCGTTCGATCCGGGTGCAGAGCCGGTCGACGTGGCCGGCGAGGTCGGGGGCGGCTCGCAGGGCGGCGGCCTCACGGGCCAACGACCGCGGGCTGACAAGGGGTTCGTCCATACCGGCCACGGTAGTCCGGGTTCACCGACGGCCGGCGGCGGGTGTCGCCCGGGAACCGGCGTCCGGCCGCGGGCGCCCCGGGGCGCCGGTGGCCGGGGAGTCGCTGTTCAGGGGGAAGTCGCTGTTCAGGGGTGCTCGGTGGCCAGGTACGGCGTCTCGCGCAGGTAGTACGCGCCGCAGGTGTGGCAGCAGAGTTCGGCGGTCTTGCCCCAGTCCGTCGCCTCCCGCACCGGCGCGTCGTCCGCCAGCTCCCGGCCGCACATGGCGACGGCCTCGGTGCCGCGGACCATGTGCCAGAGCTTCACCCCGGCGGCCGGGCCGCCGTCGCCGTACTCGGCTCGCATCTGGTGCATCATCCCCCCATCGTCCGGCCGCCCCCGGGCCGCGGCAACCGGAGGCCGGCGGGGCGGCCGGGCCGCTCCAACGGGGCCGGCGGGGCGGGGCGGGGCGCTCCGGCGGGGCGTTCCGACGGACCGGCCGGCCCCGTTCGAGGTTGCCTCAGACCAGGCTGCCGTGCAGCCGCAGCCGGGCGATGCCGCCGTCGGGGAAGACGTCCAGCCGGACGTGGGTGGCGGGCCGGGGCGCGTCCAGGACCAGGCGGTGGACGGCGTCGGGCTGCAGCCGCGTCCGCGGGACCAGCTCGAACCACTCCTGCGGGTCGGCGGCCCGCTCGTCCCGCCCGTACAGCGCGGCCCAGCCGGCCGCGTTGCCGACGTAGTAGCCGGTGTCGATCTCGACGGCCCGGACCGCGCCGCGCCCGGCCAGCCGCAGCCGGACCCAGTCGTGGCCGTCGTCGCGCCGCCGCCGGTTCTCCCACCCGTCGCCCATCGCCCGTGACCGGCCGGGCAGCGCGAGGTTGGCCGGGGGCGAGAAGAAGCGGTCCGAGGCGTCCTCGACCGCGCCGCCGTTCTCGATCGCGGCCAGGTCGAAGGTGCCGAGCGCGGCCAGCCAGGCGGTGTCCGGCCGGGCCTCGCCGTGCACCCGGAGCCGGGCGATGCCGCCGTCGGGGTACTGGCTGAGCCGCAGGTGGGTGAAGCGGCGGCCGTCCTCGACGGTGAAGCCGTTGGCGGCGTGGCCGCGCACCGGCGAGCGGGGCACCAGCGGGTGCCAGACGGTGGAGTCGGCGAGCAGTTCCTCCGGACCCGGGGTGCCGGGGAGCTCGGCGCCCTCGACGGCGATCTGCTGCGGGTGGTTGCCGCGGAAGTGCGCGGTGTCGACGATCACGCCGCGCACCACGCCCGGCACCCCGAGCCGGACCAGCGCCCAGTCGTGGTCGTCGGCCGCCGGGTGCGGGCGGCCGGTGCCGGCGCCGCGCCGCCGGCGGGTCTCCCAGCCGTCCATGATCTGGCCCTTGTTCCCGAAGGTGTGCGGGCGGAACTCGGCGGGCTCGGGGAGCAGCAGGTTCTCCCGCTCGGCGAAGAGCTCGTCGTTGGCGGCGATCACGGCGCCGCCGAGCCGGCGGTCGGCCAGGTCGGTCAGGGTGGTGAAGGCGTAGTCGCCGGCGCGGTAGTCGGCGTACGGGTTGCCGCCCGCGTAGGGCGGGGCGTCTGCGTCGGAAAGCGTCTCGAAGGCCATGCCTCCACGATGGCTCCGCCCGATCGGTCAGGTCCATCACAAAGAATTGAGCAAAACGTTCAGTCCGGCTGAACGGTCGTGGCCACCTCGGCCAGCGCGTCCAGCACCCGGCGCAGCGGCGGCGTCCCCTCCGTCCCGCTCCGGACCGCCGCCACCACCCGGCGGGTCGGCAGGTCGGCGGGCAGCGCCCGCACCACCGCCCCGCCGCCGCGGCGTGCCGAGGCCAGCCGGGGCACCAGCGCCACCCCGAGGCCCGCCCCGACCATCGCCAGGATCGCCGTCCAGTCCGCCGCGGTGTGGGCCCGCTCCGGCACGAACCCGGCGTCCGCACAGGCCGCCAGGGTGATCTCCCGCCACGGCCCGGCGGCGCCGTAGATCCACGGCTCGGCGGCGAGGTCGGACAGCCGCAGCCCCGGCACGCCGGCCAGCGGGTGGCCGGGCGGCAGCGCGACGTCCAGCGGGTCGCTGAGCAGCACCGACTGGACGAAGCGCGGATCGCCGCCGCCCGGCTGGACGGCCAGCGACAGCGCCAGGTCGACCTCGCCCGCCGCCAGCAGCCCGTACGCCCCGGCCGCCTCGGCCTCCACCACCCGGACCGCCAGTCGCGGTGCGGACTCCCGCAGCCGGGCGATCGCCGGGACGAGCAGCCCGGCGATCGCGGTGGCGAACGCGCCCACCCGCACCTCGCCGGCCTCGCCGTGCAGGTAGCCGGCGAATTCGGCCTCGGCCCGCTCCAACTGCCCGAACACCAGCTCCGCGTGGCGCAGCACCAGGCGCGCCGCCGGGGTCAGCCGGACCCGCCGCCCGTACGGCTCCAGCATCGGCGCACCCAGCTGCCTCGCCAGCGCCGACACCTGCTGGGAGACCGCCGACGGGGAGAGGCGGAGCCGCTCGGCCGCGCCGGTCACCGTGCCGCACTCGTCCACCGCCCGCAGCACCCGCAGCCGCCGCAGATCCCACTCGCCCACACCCATCGCGCCAGCGTAGGACCGCCGCCGAGCCGTCTCGGCCACCCCGGCCGAAACCCGTCGCCGGCGCCCCGATAAGGTGCCGCTCCTGCGACCCGCCGGTGATCACACCAGGCATCAAGTCGCCCGTATTCAGACAGAATTCACCTAATGGGGGCAAAGAACGTGCGTACTTCCCGCCTGCTGGCCGCGTCCTCGCTGCTCGCGCTCTCCCTCGGCGCGACCGTCGGCACGGCCACCGCCGGCGCGGCCGCTGTCTCGCCGACCCCGACGGCCACCAGCTCGGCCACCGCCACCCCGTCGGGCACGCCGTCCGCCACCCCGTCGGCGACCGGCTCGGCCTCCCCCTCGGCCACCGCCACGGCCAAGCCCACCACGACGGCCTCCCCGAGCGCGTCGGCCTCCGCCACCACGGCCAAGCCGACCGTCCGTCCGACCGTGCCGGTCCCGAGCCCGAGCGTGGGCGGCAACTGCCCGGGCGGCTTCCGCGAGGACGAGATCAAGGCCACCGGCTCCGGCCTGGCGGGCACCACCCTGGTCAAGGGCGGCCCGGCCCAGGAGCTCTCGGTGACCTTCGAGAACACCAGCCCGGTCGACCTGCAGAAGTTCAACGCCTTCCTCTTCGCCACCGACATCCAGGAGGAGGGGGCCGGGGTCCCGTCCGCCTCGATCAAGGAGGCCTTCACCATCGAGGCGAAGCTGCCGGGCGGCGACTGGAAGGCCGTCGAGCAGTCCAACCCGGTCTACATGCTGGTCAACCTCGGCGACTTCAAGATCGCCAAGGGCGCGAAGCTCACCCTCCAGGTGCGCCTCAAGGCGACCGGCAAGGCCCGCAGTGCCGACTACTTCGCCGAGCTGCGCGGCACCTCCGAGACCATCCCCAGCAAGAACGTGCCGGGCAGCACCCTCACCAACGGCTGCCACGAGTACTTCGGTGACCACCGGGTCGACGAGCTCTTCAAGGTCGCCGACACCGCTCCGTCCACCACCGCCAAGGCCTCCGGCTCGGCCTCCACCTCGCCGGCGGCGGGCCCGCACCTGGCGGAGACCGGTAGCAGCTCCAACACCCTCCCGATCGCCGTCGGCGGCGCCGCCGTGCTCGCCGCGGGTGCCGGGACGCTCGTCGTCCTGCGCCGCCGCAAGGCCGGTTCGCACAGCTGAGACCGGTAGCGGTCGGCCGACCGAGAAGCTGACGAAGGGGTACGGGCACACTGCCCGTACCCCTTCTTCCGTACGCCGGTCCGCTCAGCAGGCCCGCAGCAGGGCGCCGTCCTGCCACTTGAGGACCTTGTCGAAGCTGACGATCGCACCGCGGAGCGGGTGGTTGCGCAGCTGCACGTGGTCGGTGAGGGCGTGGATCAGGAAGAGGCCCCGGCCGGACTCCGCGGTGAGGTCGGGCAGGGTGTCGAGGTCCACCGGGCGCAGTGTGGGGGCCGGCGGGCGGCACGGCAGCACATGGGTGTCGTAGGGGCGGGCCTCGCGGCGGGGCCGGTGGCCGGTGAGCACCGGCCCGGGGATGCTGGCGCGGCCGCGCCGGCTGCGGCGCGGGCGGTGCCCGGCCGGCGCGGGGCGGGCCGGCGGGGCGGGCGGGCGCCGCAGCGACGGCACGGCCGGGGCAGCGGGCACGGCGAGCCCGGGGCCGGAGTCGGTCACCTCGATCCGCAGCAGGTCCCCGCTGATCGACGCGCTGACCTGGAAGCCCTCGTCCGGCCGACCCCCGGCGCCGTGCTCCACGGCGTTGGCGCAGGCCTCGCTGAGGGCGAGGCCGAGGTCGTGGGCGACCTGTGGGTCGACGCCCGCCGTCGCCATCGCACCGAGCAGGATGCGCCGGGCCAGCGGGACGCTGGCCGGGTCGCGCTTGAGGTGCAGAGTCCACCAGATGTCCACGGGAGGTCCCTCCTGGCTGCGGCTCCACATATAGCGAGGTATCTCCGGGCGATTCCGGGATGAACCGTGCCGGAGGCCGGCTACCGCTCGTTCGGCGGATGGACTGGGACCGTGCTCTGTGCCGAGCGGCGCACACGCGCAACCGCACGCCGGGGCCGAACGGGGCATTCGTCGGACAAGCCGTCGCGTTTCCCACCCTGCCCGTGCCGGTCCGGTGGGCGATGAGATGATGGGCCCCGCCATGACTGCCCACGCCGCCGCCCCGCACCCGGGCGCCCCAGCACCGGACGCGCCGGTCGGGGCCGCCGCCTGGGACCTGCGGCTTGCGCGGGCCGTGCCGTTCGCGCTGGTCTGCACGCTGATCGCGGCCGCCGGGCACGCGCTGGCCGGGGGCGGGAACGTCGCCCCGACCACGCTGGCGGCGGGCTTCGCGGCCGTCCTGGTGCTCGCGGTGGCCCTCGGCGGGCGGGAGCGCTCGCTCGGCGCCATCGCCGGGGTGCTCGGCGCCGGCCAGCTCGGCCTGCACTGCCTCTTCCACGCCTTCGGCGGCCACGGTGCCGCGGTGGCCGGGTTGCACCACGGCGCCTCGGGCTCCGGGCCGCTGACCCTGCCCGAGGTGGCCGGCCGGCTGATCTGCAACGAGTCCGCCCCCGGCACCCTGGCCGGACTGTCCGGCGGCCCGACCGCCGAGCAGTTGGTCGCCGGAGCGGGTCTGGACCCGAGCGCCTTCGCCGCCGCGCCCTGGTGGCAGGCCGGCCTGTTCGGCCTGACGCCGTCGATGCTCGCGGGCCACCTCGCCGCCGCCCTGGTGGCCGGCTGGTGGCTGCGGCGCGGCGAGGCTGCACTCTGGCGGCTGGTGCGGATCGCCGCCACCGCCGCCCGCGAGCACTGGGCGGCTCCGCTGCGGACCGCGTTCGCCCTGGCCGCCGCCCTGCTCGGCGGCCTGCTCGGCACGCCCGGACCGGTCCGCCGGTTCGGGGCACGCGGCGGGGAGGGCCCGCTGCCGGCCGGTGCCGCACTGCGGCACAGCGTGGTGCGGCGGGGACCGCCGTTCGGGGCGCTCGCGTACTGACCCCGCCCCCGGTTCCCCACGGGCCGGGCTCCGGGCGTACGCGGCAGCCGGGCCGTCGCCGCGCATCCGCGCGGTCCGCGGCCGTACCCGTCCCCTTCCCCGCGCTGCCCGGCCCCGCCGGGTCACGGACCACCCGTGCCCGGGAGCGGGCCCGCCGCCGACCCTCCGAACGGAGACCCAGAAACCATGCGTTCCCTTCCCACCCGCCGTATCGCCGCCGTCGCCCTCACCGCCGCCGCCTCGGTCGTGCTGCTGGCCGGTCCCGCCTCCGCGCACGTGACCGTCCAGCCGGGCAACGCCCAGCAGGGCGGCTACACCGCCGTCGACTTCCGGGTGCCGAACGAGAACGACACCGCCTCCACGGTGAAGCTGGAGGTCAACCTCCCGCTGGACCACCCGCTGGCCTCGGTCCGCACCCTGCCGATGCCGGGCTGGACCGCGACCGTCGAGAAGTCCAAGCTCGACAAGCCGATCAAGGTGCACGGCAACGACGTCAACGAGGCCGTCTCCAAGATCACCTGGACCGCCGACGCGGGCACCAAGATCGCCCCCGGCCAGTTCCAGGAGTTCCGCGTCTCGCTCGGCCCGCTGCCGACCGACACCGACAAGCTGATCTTCAAGGCGCTGCAGAGCTACGACAACGGCGACGTCGTCCGCTGGATCGACGAGGCCAAGGACGGCCAGCCCGAGCCGGCCAAGCCCGCCCCCGTGCTGACCCTCACCAAGGCCACCTCCAGCGACGGCCACGGCGCCACCGCCACCGCCACCGCCTCGCCCGCCGCCGACGGCCACGGGCACGGCGACAGCGCCGCCAAGGAGCAGGCCGCCGACTCCTCGGCCAAGACGAGCGACTCGACCGCCCGCGTCCTCGGCGTGGTCGGCATCGTGGTCGGCGTGATCGGCGCCGCCGTCGGCGTCCTCGGCCTGCGCCGCCGCAACGCCTCCTGACCCTCCGCACCGGCGGGGCCGTACCCGCCGCCGTACCCGTGCCCGGGTACGGCCCCGCCGGTGGTCCACCGCGCACGATCGGATCCCCCATGCCCCGCACCGCCCGTACCGCCCGCCTGGCCGGCGCCGCCGCCGTCGTGCTCGCCGCCGCCCTCACGCTGACCGCCTGCGGCTCCGGCGGCGGCAGCGGCAGCCCGGCCAAGGTCACCCAGCAGAAGGCCGACTCGCCCTACGACGGCACCGTGCTCAGCAAGCACTTCGACAAGCCCGAGCTGCAGCTGACCGACACCTCGGGCCGGCCGTTCGACCTGCGCCAGAAGACCAAGGGCCGGTCCACCCTGCTGTTCTTCGGCTACACCAGCTGCCCGGACGTCTGCCCCACCACGATGGGCGACATCGGTGTGGCGATGAAGAAGCTCTCCCCCGAGGAGCGGCAGAAGGTCGACGTCGTCTTCGTCTCCACCGACCCGCAGCGCGACACCCCGCAGGTGCTGCGCACCTGGCTGGACTCGATGGGCGGCGACTTCATAGGCCTCACCGGTGACCTCGCCAAGGTGAAGGCCGCCGCCAAGTCGCTCGGCATCATGATCGAGGACCCGGTGGTCAACGCCGACGGCACCGTCACCTCCACCCACGGCGCGCAGGTGCTGGCCTTCCTCCCGTCCGACGACAAGGCCCACGTCCTCTACCTCAGCGGCACCGAGGAGAAGACCTACGAGCACGACCTGCCGCTGCTCGCCCAGGGGGTCGCGGCGTGAAGGGCACCGGCGGGCCCGCCGGCTTCCGGCGGACCGCGCTCGCGGGGGCGGTGCTGGCGACGGCACTGGGCGGCGGCGCCATCCTGGTCGCCTGCGGTGCGGGCGGCCAGGACGGCGCCGCCGACGGGCCGGCCCGGCTGACCGTCGCGGACTCCTACATCCCGCTCCCGCCGGCCGGCGGCACGGCGGCCGGCTACCTGACCGTGCGCAACGACGGCGGCCGGGACGAGCTGGTCGGCGTCTCCAGCCCCGGCGCCGGTTCGATCACCATGCACCGTTCCACCGCCTCCACCATGGAGCAGGTCGCGCGGATGGACGTCCCGGCGCACGGTGCGTTGCAGCTCGCCCGCGGCGGCAACCACCTCATGATCATGGGATGGCAGAAGGCCCCCGCCCTCGGTGACGAGGTCGAGCTGGACCTGACCTTCGCGAAGTCCGGCACCATTTCGGTCAAGGTGCCGGTCAAGGAGCTCACCTACCGCCCCGGCCAGCAGTAAGGATCCGCCAGATGCTGAAGGCCGCGTTGCCGCAGACCACCCGCCGCCGACTCGCCGGGCTGCTCGGCGTCCTCGGCGCCGTGCTCGCACTGATGCTCGCCGGCGCCGGACCGGCCGCCGCGCACGCCACCCTGCAGTCCACCGACCCGGCGCAGAACTCCGTCCTCGCCACCGCGCCGCAGGCCGTCACGCTGACCTTCAGCGAGGCCGTCTCGCTCTCCGGCGACTCGGTGCGGGTGCTCGACCCGGCCGGCAAGGCCGTCGACACCGGCAACCCGGCGCACGCGGACGGCAAGGACAACACCGCCCGGGTCGGGCTGAACGCCGGACTCGCCGGCGGCACCTACACGGTGGCCTGGCGCGCCGTCTCCGAGGACTCGCACCCGATCGGCGGCGCCTTCACCTTCTCGGTCGGCGCCCCCTCGGACACCTCGGTCTCCGCCACCGCGCTGAGCGGCGCCGAGGCCGACGACGTCGTCGCCGCGCTCTACGGCACCGGCCGGGCGGTGGCGTACGGGGCGTTCGCGCTGCTGGCCGGCACCGCCGCGTTCGTGCTGATCTGCTGGCCCGGCGGGGCGGCCCGGCGCCCGGTGCAGCGGCTGCTGATGACCGGGTGGGTGGCCCTGCTGGTCTCCACCGTCGCGGTGCTGATGCTGCGCGGGCCGTACGAGCGCGGCTCGGGCGTGGGGCAGGCCTTCGACCTGTCGCTGGTGCGCACCACCCTGGACGAGCGGATCGGCACGGCGCTCGCGGCCCGGCTGCTGCTGCTCGCGGCGAGCGGTGTCTTCCTCTCCCTGCTGGTCGGCCAGCTCGGGCAGCCGGCGCAGCCGACGGCCCCGGGCGCCGGGGCGGGGCCCGGCGCGGAGGCGGAGGCTGCGAAGGCCGAGCACGTCGATGCGGAGGCGGCCGAGGAGGCCGAGCTGCGCGAGCTGGAGCGGCGCGCCGCCGAGCGGCCGGAGCGCGAGGCCCGGCTCGGCCTCGGCGTGGCCGGGCTGGTGCTGGCCACCGCCCTGTCGGCCACCTGGGCCGGCGCCGACCACGCCTCGGTGGGCATCCAGGTCTGGCTGGCGCTGCCGCTCGGCATGCTGCACCTGGTCGCGATGGCGCTCTGGCTGGGCGGCCTGGCCACGATGCTGGTCGGCCTGCGGCACGGGATCGGCGCGGAGGTCGCCGACCGCTTCTCCAAGGTCGCCTTCGGAGCGGTCGCGGTGCTCACCGCCACCGGCCTCTACCAGTCCTGGCGCGGCCTCGGCAGCTGGGGCGCGCTGACCGGCACCGAGTACGGGCGACTGCTGCTGGTGAAGACCGGCTGCGTGGTCGCGATGCTCGGCGTCGCCTGGATCTCCCGCTCCTGGCTGGCCCGGCTGCGGTCCGCCCCGGACGAGGCGGCCGCGGTCGAGCCGGTCGAGGTCGAGGCGCCGGAGCCGGCCGCCGTCGCCGCCCGGCACTCCGACGACCCGGTCCGGCAGGCCCAGCTGGCCCGCCAGCAGACCGCCCGGGCGAACGCCGGCCGCGACCGCGGACTCACCCCGACCCGGGCCGGGCTGCGCCGCTCGGTGCTGGTCGAGGCACTGGCCGCGGTGGCCGTGCTGGTGGTCACCACGATGCTCACCAACTCCCCGCCCGGACGGGTGGCGGACGAGGTCTCGGCGGGGGCGCCGGCCGGTCCGGCCGCCGGCGCACCGGCCCCGGGCGTGCCCGCGCCGACCGTGCCCGGCCAGACCCTGGAGCTCAAGCTCCCGTACGACACCAAGGGCCGCACCCCGAACGCCAAGGGCACCGCGACGGTCACCCTCAACCCGGCCCGGACCGGCCCCAACGAGGTGCACCTGAAGCTGGACGGGGCCGACGGCCGGCCGGTCGAGGTGCCCGAGGTGCAGCTCGCCTTCACCCTCCCGGACCGCGACCTCGGCCCGCTGCCGGTCACGCTGGCCCCCGAGGGCACCGGCCGCTGGAGCGGCACCGCGCAGCTGCCGCTGCCCGGCAACTGGGTGGTCTCGGTGGTGGTCCGCTCCTCGGACATCGACCAGGCCACCGAGATCAAGCCGCTGAAGATCGGGTGACCGCGATGGAGCGCACGGAACAGCCGGAGCAGCCGGAGCAGCCATCGCAGTCGGAGCAGCCGGAGCGGGCGGACCGGCCGGCGGCCGACGGGAGCGGCCGGCCCCGCGGGGTCACCCGGCGGGCACTGCTGGGCACCGCCGGGGCGGGCCTGGTGGTCGGCGCGAGCGCGGGCGCGGCCGGGGCGGTCGCCCTGGACCGCTCCCCCGCGTCCGGGCCGGCGGCCGGCCCGGGCGGCGGCCTCGGCGCGGCCCGGGTGCCGTTCCACGGCGAGCACCAGGCCGGCATCCTCGAACCGCAGCAGGCCCGGGTCCAGCTGGCCGCCTTCGACCTCGCGGACGGCGCCGGCCGGGAGGGGCTGCGGTCGCTGCTGCGGCGCTGGTCGCGCACCGCCGCCCGGCTGGCCGCCGGTGAGCCGGCCGACGAGTTCGAGAACCAGGTCGCGCTGGACGCCGGCCCCTGCTCGCTGACCGTCACCTTCGGTTTCGGCGCCACCCTCTTCGACAAGGCCGGGCTGGCCGACCGCCGCCCGGTCGCACTGGAGCCGCTGCCGTCGTTCCCGGCGGACGCCCTCGACCCGGCGCGCGGCGACGGCGACCTGTTCGTCCAGATCGGCGCCGACGACGCCCTGGTCGCCGTGCACGCCCTGCGGGTGCTCCAGCGGCAGGCGGCCGGCACGGCGGCGCTGCGCTGGCAGGGGGCCGGCTTCGCCCGGACGCCGGGCGCCACCGCTCACCCGATGACCGGACGCAACCTGATGGGCCAGATCGACGGCACCAACAACCCCCGGCCCGGCGAGGAGGGCTTCGCCGACAAGGTGTTCTGCACCGCCGGGGGCGACCGGCCGGCCTGGCTGGCGGGCGGCTCGTACCTGGTGTTCCGGCGGATCCGGATGCTGCTGGACAACTGGGAGGCGCTTCCGACGGACCGCCAGGAGCGGGTGATCGGGCGGCGGAAGTCGGACGGCTCGCCGCTCTCCGCGCCCGCCGGTGCGGGCGAGTCCACCCCGGTGGACCTGGCGGCGCAGGGCCCGGACGGCGCGCTGGCGGTCCCCGCCGATGCCCACGTCCGGGTCGCGGCCCCGGCCGCCAACGGCGGGGCGGCGATGCTGCGGCGCGGCTTCTCGTACCACGACGGCCTGCTGCCCGACGGCGCGCCGGACGCCGGGCTGCTCTTCCTCGCCTTCCAGGCCGACCCACGCCGGGGCTTCACCCCGGTGCAGCGCAAGCTCTCCCGGGGCGACGGCCTCTCCCGCTTCCTGCGGCACGAGGCGAGCGGCCTGTACGCCGTCCCGCCGGGTGCCCCGGAGGGCGGGTACGTGGGGCAGCCGCTGCTGGAGGGGTAGGGCCGGCGGCCCTCGTCCGGGGTCCTTACCACGTGCCGGGCGGGTGCTGCCCACGGGCCGGAACACCGCCGTGGGCGGCGGGCGAAAGTGGTTAAGGTGGCTTGCCCGGTAACCCATTCGCATGGAGGCGCGGAATGTCGGCCACCCGCTACACCTACCTCGGCCCGGCGGGCACCTTCACCGAGGCCGCCCTGCGCACGCTGCCCGAGGCGGCGACCCGGGAGTTGGTGCCACTGGCCTCCGTCCCGCTGGTGCTGGACGCGGTGCGCGGCGGCGAGGCCGCGGGCGCGTTCGTACCGATCGAGAACTCCGTCGAGGGCGCCGTCACCGCGACCAACGACGAACTCGCCTCCGGCACCCCGCTGATGATCTACCGCGAGGTGCTGCTGCCGATCGCGTTCGCGCTGCTGGTCCGGCCGGGGACGGAGCTGGCCGACATCCGGACCGTCACCAGCCACCCGGTCGCCCAGCCGCAGGTGCGCCGCTGGCTGGCCGCCAACCTGCCGGAGGCCCGGTGGGAGTCGGCCGCCTCCAACGCCGACGGGGCCCGGCTGGTCGCCGAGGGGCGGTTCGACGGCGCCTTCGCGGGCGAGTTCGCCGCGCCGATCTACGGGCTGGACCCGCTGGTCAAGGAGATCGCCGACGCGCAGAACGCGACCACCCGGTTCATCCTGGTCGGCCGGCCCGGGCGGGTCTCCTCGCCGACCGGTGCGGACAAGACCTCGATGGTGGTCTGGCTGCCGGACGACCACCCGGGCGCGCTGCTGGAACTGCTGCAGGAGTTCGCGGTGCGCGGAGTCAACCTGATGCGGATCGAGTCCCGGCCGACCGGCGAGGGGCTCGGCAGCTACTGCTTCCTGATCGACTGCGAGGGGCACCTGGCCGACCGCCGGGTGAGCGAGGCGCTGATGGGGCTCAAGCGGATCTGCCCGCAGGTGCGCTTCCTCGGCTCCTATCCGCGCGCGGACCAGCAGGTCTCCGAGCACCAGCGGCCGGGTACGTCGGACGCCGATTTCACCGCGGCCGCCGACTGGCTCTCCCGCTGCCTCGACGGGCGCGGCGACATCTGACCGTCGCCATTTGTCCTTCTGACCTTTTCCGACCGTTTTCGACCGCGCCCGCCGGAGCGGGCGGGTCACCGCACCCGTCGTCCACAGGGGCGCCGGCACCGGGAAGCGGCTGTCCACAGGGGCGCCGGCTGTCCACAGCCGCGAGTTATCCACAGGCCTGGGGACGAGTCGACAAAACGGTATAGCTACTGCCGGGTTCGGTCGGATCGTCGGTTAGCGTCGCAGAGATGACTAATCGGACCAGAGTCACCCGTGTGCCAGCAAATCACCCGTCCGAGTGCTTCAATTCCCTCACCCGAGAAGGTCAAATGAGGTTTGAAACCTCAATTCCTTGGTTGTGAGTACGGCCCGCCGGTCCGGCCCGGCCGTCCACAGCCCACGGGTCCCGGCTGTGGATAACCTCCGGGCGTCCGGTTGCCCACAGGAGTTATCCACAGGCCGGGGGGAGTTATCCCCAGGAGAAATCCGGTACCGGTGGACAGGCCCCCGCCCGGTAGGCTTGGGCGCGTGATTGACCTTCGCCTGCTTCGTGAGGACCCTGACCGAGTGCGCGCCTCGCAGCGCGTCCGTGGCGAGGACGTCGACCTGGTCGACGCCCTCCTCTCCGCCGACGAGCGGCGCCGGTCCTCGGGCAGTCGCTTCGACGAGCTGCGCAACGAGCAGAAGTCGCTCGGCAAGCTCGTCGCCAAGGCCCAGGGCGACGAGAAGACCGCCCTGCTCCAGCGCACCAAGGAGCTGGCCGCCGAGGTCAAGGCCGCCGACGCCGAACAGGGCGCGGCCAAGGAGGAGGCCGAGCGCCTGCTCCGCTCCCTGGCGAACCTCATCGACCCGGCCGCCCCGGTCGGCGGCGAGGAGGACTTCGTCACCCTGGAGGAGATCGGCACCCCGCGCGACTTCGCCGCCGAGGGCTTCGAGCCCCGCGACCACGTCGAGCTGGGCCAGATCCTGGGTGCGATCGACACCGAGCGCGGTGCCAAGGTGGCCGGCGCGCGGTCCTACTACCTGACCGGTGTCGGCGCGCTGCTGGAGCTCGCCCTGGTCAACATGGCGATCGCCCAGGCCACCGCCGCCGGCTTCATCCCGATGATCACCCCGGCCCTGGTCCGCCCGGCCGCCATGGACGGCACCGGCTTCCTCGGCCAGGCCGCCGAGAACGTGTACTTCCTCCCCGAGGAGGAGCGCTACCTCGTCGGCACCAGCGAGGTCCCGCTCGCGGCGTACCACATGGACGAGATCATCGACGCCGAGAAGCTGCCGCTGCGGTACGCCGGCTACTCGTCCTGCTTCCGCCGCGAGGCCGGCACCTACGGCAAGGACACCCGCGGCATCATCCGCGTCCACCAGTTCGAGAAGGTGGAGATGTTCGTCTACACCTCGCCCGAGGACGCCGAGGCCGAGCACCGCCGCCTGCTGCAGTGGGAGAAGGACTTCCTGAACGCGCTGGAGCTGCCGTACCGGGTCATCGACGTCGCCTCCGGCGACCTCGGCTCCTCGGCCGCCCGCAAGTTCGACATCGAGGCGTGGATCCCCACCCAGGGCAAGTACCGCGAGGTCACCTCGACCTCGAACACCACCGAGTACCAGTCCCGCCGGCTCTCCATCCGGATGCGCGAGGAGGGCAAGGTCCGCCCGCTGGCCACGCTGAACGGCACCCTGGTCGCCGTCCCGCGCACCATCGTGGCGATCCTGGAGAACCACCAGCAGGCCGACGGCTCGGTGGTCGTGCCGGAGGCGCTGCGGCCGTTCCTCGGCGGGCGCACCGTCCTCGAACCCGTCAAGTAACGCCCCACCACCCGCAGGCAGCACCCGGGAGACGCACGGCCCATGAGCAGCACAAGCCCCAGCCCCGTCTCCCCGGTCGACGGTGGCGGCCTGCCCTTCCGGCTGGTCGCCACCGACCTCGACGGCACCCTGCTGACCAGCGAGGAGACCGTCTCCGACCGGACCAGGGCGGCGCTCGCCGCCGCCACCGGCGCCGGGGCCCTGCACATCATCGTCACCGGCCGCTCGGCCGCCTGGGCCCGGCCGGTCTTCGACGAGATCGGCTACCGCGGGATAGCGGTCTGCGGCCAGGGCGCCCAGGTGTACGACGCGGGCGCGCACAAGCTGCTCACCTCGCTCACCCTGGACCGCCGGCTCGCCGCGCTGGCCATCGCCAAGATCGAGGCCGAGACCGGTCCGCTGGCGGTGGCCGCCAACCAGGACGGCCTGGAGGGCGAGGTGCTGGCCGGCCCCGGCTACGAGCTGCTGATCGGCTCCGACCTGCCGGTGGTCCGGGTCGCCAAGGACGAGCTGTTCCTGAGCCCGCTCAGCAAGCTCTACATCCAGCACCCCCGGCTCACCGACGACGGCCTCGCCGAGGCAGCCCGCCGGGTCGCCGGCGACCTGGTCGGCGTCGTGATGGCCGGCCCCGGCATCGTCGAGCTGCTGCCGCTCGGCCTCTCCAAGGCCACCGGCCTGGCCGTCGCGGCCCGCCGGCTGGGGGTGAAGGGCGCCGAGACCATCGCCTTCGGTGACATGCCCAACGACGTGCCGATGTTCGCCTGGGCCCGGCACGGCGTCGCGATGGCCAATGCGCACGAGGAACTGCTCGCGGTCGCCGACGAGGTCACCCTCGGCAACGACGAGGACGGCGTCGCCGCCGTGCTGGAGCGGCTCTACCCGGCGCGGTGAGCGCCCGGCGGGCGAGCGCCGGGCGAGCCGGGGTCGGCACCCGGATGCTGACCGCTCCAGGAAGAGTTTGTATGCTCCGCTGAAGCTCCGCGTCTCCTGGTGCGGTGCTCCTGTGCGGTGTTCCTGGCCGGGCCCGGGCCGTGCCCGCCGGACAACGCGCAGGATTGCTGCTTCCGCCGGTGAGAGGTACGCGCATGTCAGGCCAGTACGAGAGCCCGTCGGGGGCGGACGGGCGTCGGCGTGCCGAGGGCGCCTCGCGCGGCGGCGTACGCACCGAGCGGCCGGG
This sequence comes from Kitasatospora sp. NPDC090091, assembly GCF_044747365.1. Classification (NCBI taxonomy): domain Bacteria; kingdom Bacillati; phylum Actinomycetota; class Actinomycetes; order Kitasatosporales; family Streptomycetaceae; genus Kitasatospora; species Kitasatospora sp. NPDC090091. The sequence continues at coordinate 460,296 of NZ_JBIVDY010000002.1, read as the reverse complement.
CGAGGGCGGCCGCGTTCCCGCGCCCCGGCCCGGCGGCCGGGCCGAGGCCCGGCGGGCCGCCCAGGGCAAGGACGGCCGCGGCCGGACCGATGGGGCGCGGGCCGAGGGCGCGCGGAAGGACGGCGGGCGCGCGGACGGCGCACGGGCCGAGGGCGGGCGGGCCGAGGCGCGCCGGGCCGCCGGCGGACGCCGGGCCGAGGCCGCCCCGACCGGCGGTCGGGCGGCGGCGCGGAACAGCCGCAAGCCCAAGCGCAACGTCAAGAAGACCGTCGCGTGGTCGGTGGCCGGTGTGATGGTCGTGCTGGCCGGGTGCGGCGGCGCGATCTACTACAAGCTGAACGGCAACATCAAGTCCTTCGACGCCGGGGCCGTCTCCACCGACCGCCCGCCGGAGGCCACCGCCGACGCCAACGGCAACAAGCCGGTGAACGTCCTGCTGATCGGTTCGGACTCGCGCGCCGGCAAGAACAGCGACCTCGGCGGCGGCGACGAGGACGGCGCCCGCTCGGACACCACGATCCTGTTGCACGTCTACGCCGACCACAAGCACGCCGTCGGCATCTCGATCCCCCGCGACGCCCTGGTCACCATCCCGAAGTGCAAGCTGCCGAACGGGAAGTGGACCGAGGAGAAGTCCGGGCAGATGTTCAACTCCGCGTTCTCGGTGGGCAACACCGAGACCGGCAACCCGGCCTGCACCCAGAACACGGTGGAGAAGCTCACCGGTATCCGGGTCGACCACACCATCGAGGTCAACTTCGAGGGCTTCTCGGCGATGACCGAGGCCGTCGACGGCGTCGACGTCTGCCTGCCCAACGACATCTACGAGGGGAACATCAACCCCAACCTGGGCAAGAAGGGCAAGATCGTCCTGCCCAGGGGCAAGCAGAAGGTCTCCGGCCAGAAGGCGCTGGACTACGTCCGGCTGCGGCACGGCATCGGCGACGACTCCGACGTCGGCCGGATGAAGCGCCAGCAGGCCTTCCTCTCCTCGATGATGGCCAAGGTCAAGGGCGAGGGCCTCAACCCGACCACGCTGCTGCCGCTGGCGGACGCGGCCACCAAGTCCATGACGGTCGACCCCGGGCTGGACTCGGCGAAGAAGCTGATGGACTTCGCGCTGTCGATGAAGAACATCGACCTGCACGACGTCAAGTTCCTCACCGCGCCGTGGCGCTACAACGGCCCCCGGATCGACCTGGTCCACCCGGCCGTCGACAACCTGTGGAAGACCCTCCAGGCCGACCGGACCATCGACGGCCAGGACGCCACCGGCAAGCAGGAGGACGCCCCGGCGAGCCCGACCGCCGCGCCGGAGACCACCTCGGCGGCGCCGACGCCGGCCGCCGTGGACACCCCGATCAAGGTCGCGGTCTACAACGGGACCACCGCCAACGGGCTCGCGGCCAAGGCCGCCGAGACGCTCAAGGCCGCCAAGGTCACCGTCACCACCGTCACCGGTGCGAAGAGCACCAACAAGGCGACCACCACGGTCGAGTACGGCAGCGGGCAGAAGGCCAACGCGGAGAAGGTGGCGGCGCTGTTCCCGGGTGCCACCCTGGCGCCCACCTCGGCGGCCGGGATCAGCCTCGTCCTCGGCAAGGACTACGCCGCCGCCAACGCCGGCGCGGCCGCCCCCGCGGCCGGTACGCCGAGCGCCCCGGCGCCGCTGCCCTCCGAGGTGGTCAGCGAGGCCCGCTCGGCCGACGACGACATCTGCAGCAACGTCTCCTACGGCTGAGCCGGCCGACTACGGCTGAGCCGGCCGGCACGGGGTCCGTCCGGGCGGACGGACCCCGCAGCGCGGCTCGGCGCCCCCGGGTGCCGCGCGGTCCTGGAGCGCCGCGCGGTCCTAGAGCGCCGCGCGGATCCAGCCGTCGACCAGGCCGGTGAGGTCCTGGTCGGCCTGGCCGTGCTCCACCACGTGGGTGCGGATCACGTCGTGCCCGCCGCCGAACAGCCCGCCGCGCTTGTCCGCCTCCAGCACCACCTCGACCCGGTGCGGGGTGGTGACGAAGCTGACCTCCAGCGAGTTGCAGGCGTGCGCGTACTGCGGCGCCGAGGAGAACTCGATCTCCTGGTAGAACGGCAGCGTCTGCCCGGTCCCGTGGATCCGGCCGGCCTCCAGGTCGGCCGAGCGGAAGTGGAAACCGAGCTGGAGCAGGGTGTCCAGGACACGGCGCTGCACCGGCAGCGGCTCGACCTCCAGCGGGTCGGAGTCGCCCTTGTCGAGCGCGCCCGCGATGTCCACCTCGGTCCGGACGCCGAGCTGCATGCCGTGCAGGCGCTGGCCGGCGATCGTGGTGACCGGGGTCTCCCAGGGCACCGGCACGGCGAACGGGATCGAGCGGTTCTCGCCGGGCGCCAGCACCAGGGGCTGGGCGACCGAGAAGCGGGCGAACGGGTACAGCCCGGTGCTCTCGCCCTCCTCGTGCTCGATCTCGACCCGGGCGACCAGCGTCAGCGTGATCCCCCGGATGTCCGCCTCGACCGTCCCCCCGGTCAGTTCGACCGTCCCGTGCAGGGTCCCGCCGGGCTGGACCACCGGCGTGGTCAGGACGGTGTCGACGCCGGGACCGCCGACGCCCAGGGCACCGAGCAGCTTCTTGAACACCATGCGGGCGCTCTCCTCGAAATAGGGGTGGACCGAAGTCGTCGGGAGGAACGCCAGGCAGGCCCCGACGGTTCCCGAGCTGTTCAACGGCGGTTGTAGGATGACCGGGCAATCGGTTGTAGGATGACCGACGACCGCCCGGGACCGACACCCCGGAACCGACCGCCCGCCCCGAGGGGAGCCCCGCCATGAGCGTGCCCGGCCACAGCCAGGACACCCTGCAGGCCGCCGGCCGGCGCTCCCTGGTGGACACCGCCATCGACGCGCTGCGCGAGCAGCTCGCCGCCGGCGCATGGCCGGTCGGCACCCGGATCCCCACCGAGCACGAGCTGGCCGAGCGGCTGCAGGTCGGGCGGAACACCGTGCGGGAGGCGATCCGGGTGCTGGTGCACGCCGGAATGCTGGTCTCCCGCCAGGGCGAGGGCACCTTCGTGCGCAGCACCAGCGACCCGGCCGCCGTCCTGCGGGGCGTACAGCGCTCCGGGGTGCGGGACGTGCTGGAGGTCCGCGCGGCGCTGGAGGCCGAGGGCGCCCGGCTCGCCGCGCTGCGGCACACCCCCGAGGACATCGTCCGGATGCGGGCCGCGCTGGCCCGCGAGGCCGAGGTGATCGCGGCGCACCCCGAGCGGGCCGGCCGCGAGGCCACCGTCGAGCACGACCTGGAGTTCCACACCGCCGTCGTCGAGGCCGCGCACAACCCGGCACTGGCCGAGGTCTACCGGTACTTCGGCGCCTCGGTGCGCGAGTCGATGCGGACGGCGTTCGGCGACCACGAGATGCCCGAGGTGGTCGTGGCCACCCACGCGGCGCTGGTGGACGCGATCGAGAGCGGCGACCCGGACCGTGCGGAGGCCGCCTGTCGGGCGCTGCTCGCCGAGCCGATCGCCGCCGTCGAGCAGCTCCTCGCGACCATCGCGGCGCGGAAGTGACGGGGCCCACGCCCCCTTCCGCCGTCCGCACCCCCTGAGTTCACGAAAGAGCAGCACGTCCCATGGCCGTCACCCGTGCCCACCAGCCGGTCGCCACCCCTCCCGCACTCCCCGTCCGCACCCGGCTGGCGCACCCCGCCCTGCTGCTGACCGGCATCCTGCTGGTCGCCCTCAACATGCGCGCCTGCCTCGCCGCGATCTCGCCGATGGTCGGCGAGATCCAGCACACCTTCGGCCTCTCCGCCACCGCGAGCGGCCTGATCACCACCGTGCCGGTGCTCTTCCAGGGCGTCGGCGCCCCGCTCACCCCCCGGCTGACCCGGCGGTTCGGCACCGAGCGGGTGGTGCTCGGCGCGGTGCTGGTGCTCGGCGCCGGCGTGCTGCTGCGGGTGCTGCCCTCGGTGGCGGCGCTGTACGCGGGGTGCGTGGTGATCGGTGTCGCCATCGCCGTGCTGAACGTGTCGATGCCGGGCCTGGTCAAGCGCGAGTTCCCGGGCCGGGCGGCGGCCATGACGGGCGTCTACTCGACCACCATGCTGGTCGGCGCGACGCTCGCGGCCGGCACGTCGGTGCCGCTGGAGCACGTGCTCGGCGGCGGCTGGCAGGCCTCGCTCGGCGCCTGGTCGCTGCTGGCGCTGGTCGCCGCGGTGGCCTGGCTGCCGCAGGTGCTCCGCTCCCGGCAGGACCGGGCGGCGGCGCCGGCCGCGCCCGCCCGGGCCGCCTCCGCGGCCGCGGACCGGCCGGTCCCGGGGATCTGGCGCTCGCCGCTGGCCTGGCAGATCAGCCTCTTCATGGGCATCTCGTCGCTGCTGGTCTACACCCTGGTGGCGTGGATGCCGACCATCCTGGCCGACCACGGGATGGACCGCGGCGAGGCCGGTCTGGTCTTCGCCTTCTCCAACCTGGTCCAGGTGGCCGGCGCCTTCCTGGTGCCGCTGATGGCCGGGCGGATGACCAGCCAGCGGGCGCTGGCCGTGGTGATGGCCGCGCTGAACGGTCTCGGCATCGCCGTGCTGCTGGCCGCCCCGGTGTCCGGCGCCTGGGTGGCGGCCGCCGTCCTCGGCGTCGCCCAGGGCGGTTCGCTGGGCCTCGGGCTCGCCTTCATCGTGCTGCGCACCGACAGCGTCGCGGGTGCCGCCCGGCTGGGCGGCATGTCGCAGGCGGTCGGCTACCTGGTGGCCGCGGCCGGGCCGGTCGGCGCCGGGGCGCTGCACCAGCTGACCGGCGGCTGGAGCACTCCGCTGGTGCTGATGCTGGTGCTGGTCGCCGTCGTCGGCGCGGCCGGCTGGGGCGCGGGCCGCAACCGGACGCTCTGAGCCGGCTCCCGGCCCCGCGCCGCGGGGCCGGGACCGGGCTACGACTCCTCGGCGGCCAGGGTGAGCCCGGCCAGCTTCACCGAGGCCAGCACCGTCGCCCCGGCCGTCACCACGAGCAGCAGCGGCACGGCCACGCCGAGCGCGACGTACGTGGTGATCGCGCCGTCCGCGGCCACCGTCCCGGCCACCGAGAGGCCCCACTGCTGGATGCTCAGCGTCCGGGCGCCGTTGACGAAGTTGCCGACCAGCGCCTCCCAGACCAGCGCGTACCCCAGTCCCGCCACCACCGCGTGCCGGGTGGCCACGCCGAGCAGCAGGAAGAGCGCGCTGTACGCGGCCCCGGCCAGCAGGACGGCCACCGTGTAGCCGAGCGCCAGGCCGTCCGCCGTCCCGTAGAGCATCAGGCCGCAGAGCAGGGTCGGGATCGCCGAGAGCACCCAGGTGGTGGCGACGGCGACGGCCAGCTTGGTGGTGACGATCTTCCACCGGGGCAGCGGCTTCGCCAGCAGGTAGACGATCGAGCCGTCGTCGATCTCGGTGGCGATGGCGCCGGTGCCGACGACCAGGCCGAGGATCGGCAGCAGGGTGCCCAGGTCCAGCTGGCCGAGGATCTTGACGGTCAGGTCGTGCTTGTCCCCGCTGGAGCCGCTCGCGATCGCCGAGACGAGCAGCAGCAGGGCGGGCACCACCAGCAGCAGGATGCCGCGGCGGCGGCCGAGCAGGCCGCGCAGCGTCAGCCTGGCGACGGTCGGGTTCATGGTGGGTCGGCCTTCCTGGGTCCGGTTCCGGGGTGGGTGCCGCGGGTGCTGGGTGCTGGGGTCGTCCGGTTCGGGCGCTACGCGGAGACGAGGTAGGAGAACACGCTCTCCAGCGACTCGTCCGCCGGTGCGACGGTGAACAGCCGGATGCCGGCCTCCCGGGCGACCTTCGGCAGCAGGGTGGTGAAGCCCTGGAAGTCGACCGCCTGGATGCTCAGCCCCTGCTCCTGCCGGTCCAGCGCGATGCCGGCCGTCGACGGGTCGGCGATCAGCGCCGCCGCCAGCCGGCGGTCGTCGCTGGAGCGGACCAGGTAGCGGTGCGGCCGGTCGGTCATCAGCCGGCGGATCCGGCGGAAGTCCCCCGAGGCGGCGTGCCGGCCGGCCACCACGACCTCGATGTGCCGGGCCAGCTGCTCGACCTCCTCCAGGATGTGCGAGGAGAAGAGCACCGTCCGGCCGTCGGCGCCGAACCGGCGCAGCAGCTCCATCAGCTGCAGCCGCTGGCGCGGGTCCATGCCGTTGAACGGCTCGTCGAGCAGCAGCACCGCCGGGTCGTGGACCAGCGCAGAGGCCATCTTGACCCGCTGCTTCATGCCCTTGGAGTAGGTGCCGGTCCGCCGCTCCTGGGCGTACTCCATCTCGACCAGGGCCAGCGCCCGCCGGGCCGCGGCGCCCGGGTCGGCCAGGCCGTGCAGTTCGGCGTTGGCGAGCACGAACTCCCAGCCGGTCAGGTAGTCGTACATCGACTCCCGCTCGGGGACCAGGCCGATCTGCCGGTACACCTCCTGGTTGCGCCAGATCGGCGCGCCGTCCAGGGTGACCGCGCCGGTGGAGGGCGCGAGGAAACCGCTCATCATGTGGATGAGGGTGGACTTCCCCGCGCCGTTCGGCCCCAGCAGGCCGGTGATGCCCGGCCCGATCGCCATGCTGACATCGTTGACGGCGACCACGTTCCCGAACCAGCGGGAGACCTTGTCGATGGTGATGGTGGCCATGACGCCCTCTCAGACTGCGGTTGGTCAGATGCCGCGGTAGCGGCGCAGCAGCAGCGCGTACGAGCCGGCCACCATCGCCGCCGCCACGGCGGCGAAGACGGTCGCGCCGAGCGCGCCGGGCGCGTGCATCCGGTCGGCGGCGGCGCCGATGTCGAACAACTGGTTGGCCAGGCTCTCCACCAGCACGTTGGGCGACAGCAGCGCCACCCACTGGGCGGAGTCCGGAATGCTGGAGGCGGGACCGGCGCTGATGCCGACGACGATCGCCACCACCACCCCGCTGACCGCCAGCCAGCCCATGATCGCGGCCACCCCGAAGCCGCGGCGCGGCGTGGCCGCGGCGATCACCAGCGCGACCGAGGTCGGCACCAGGGCGTAGAGCACGGCGGTCAGCAGGCCGTACAGGAAGTGCGCGGTCTGGTGGCCGAAGCTCATCCCGCCGAGCAGCGCACCGGCGTAGAGCACCAGCAGCGGCGCTGTCATCAGCAGCAGTTGGGCGCAGACCATGGCGGCGAACTTGGCCCGCACGTAGTCGGCCCGGGTGATCGGGCGGGAGAAGTAGAGCGGGACGGTCTGGTGGCGGAGGTCCCGGGAGAGCAGGACGGGCGCCTGCGCGGCGAGGAAGATCGAGACCACCAGGTCGAGCGTCCCGAGGTAGCTCGGGTAGTCCGTCGGCAGGTCGTCGGCCTGCTGCATGACGGCGATCGCCACCAGCAGCGCGGCCGGCGCGGTGACCGCGCCGAGCACCAGCATCGGCAGCACCTTGGACTTCGCGGAGCGCCCGAGCCCGTACGCGGCGCGCAGGCTCTGCACGAAGAGCGAGCGGGTGGCGTACGACCGGCCGAGCCGGGGGCCGGTGTAGCCGCGGTAGCCGATGTCGTGGATGACGCCGGTGTCGGCCGGTCCGGTCTCAGGAGACGGCGGCATCTGCGGTACCTCCCTGCGGTGTGCCGGTGCTGCCCGCCCCGGTGTCGGTGAACAGTTCGGCGACCCGGTGGCGGCGCTGCTCCAGCCGGACCAGTCCGAGGCCGAGGTCCGCGACCGCGTCGCGGATGGCGTCGTACGTCCCGTCGCCGGCCAGCCGGACGAGCAGGAGCCGCGGGCCGTCGGTCTCCACCGTCAGGCCGGCGGCGGCCAGCCGCTCGCGCACGGCGGTGCTCGCGTCGGCCGGCCGGCCGTCGCCCCGGCCGTCGGGGAAGTCCGTCACCTCGACGGCCAGGGTGGCGGTCGCCCCGGTGAAGGAGGCGGTGGAGGAGGACCGCAGCAGCCGGCCGCCGTCGATCACCACCAGGTGGTCGCAGGTCCGCTCCAGCTCGCCGAGCAGGTGGGTGGTGACCAGCACCGAGATGCCGAAGTCGGTGTACACCCGGCGGATCAGCGCCAGCATGTCGTCCCGGCCGACCGGGTCCAGCCCGTTGGTGGGCTCGTCCAGCAGCACCAGCTTGGGGTCGTGCACCAGTGCCTGGGCCAGCTTCACCCGCTGCTTCATGCCGGTCGAGTACCCGCCCATCGGCCGGTACCGCTCCTCGTAGAGCCCGACGTGCCGCAGCGTGTCGGCGGTCCGCTCGCGGGCGGCCGCCGCCGGCAGACCGGACATCCGGGCCATGTGGACCACGAACTCGGTCGCCGAGACGTCCGGCGGCAGGCAGTCGTGCTCGGGCATGTAGCCGACCTGCTCGCGGATCCGCGACCCCTCGGTGGCGACGTCCAGCCCGAGGACCTGCCCGCTGCCCGAGGTGGCCGGGGCCAGCCCCAGCAGGATCTTGATGAGTGTGGACTTGCCCGCGCCGTTCGCACCGACCAGGCCGACCACCCCGGGACCCACCTCAACGGTGAGCCGGTCGAGGGCGGTGACCCGGGGGAACCTCTTGGTGAGGCCGTCCGTCTTGATGACAGTGGACACGTCCACAAACGTAGTGTGCGCTTCCTGTGGGGGTCATGAGCTGGAATGACGACCCGCCCTGGTGCTGCGGTATGACGCCGGACCAGCAGTCCCCTAGGGGTCGGCAGAAACGATCTCCCCTTGTACTCTTGTCGGATTCTTGACGGGGGCCTACCGGGCGACACGCCCGGACGGGGGAGGAGCGAAGAGGGATGACCGACCGCGCAACCGAGTTCGACCGGATGATGAACCCCTGGGCGTACGACGCCTCGGGGAACCTGACCACCAAGGCCCAGGCCCAGGAGACCGCCCGCACCAGGCTCAACTCCTCCAACGCGCCCGGCGACGGCGGCGGGACCGTCACGGTCGACCACGCCGCCCTGGACGGCGCCGCCAACGCGTCCGACCAGATCCACGGCCGGGTGGGCGGAGACGGCCTCGCGGCGGACGACGAGACCTCCACGGTCGCCACCTCGCTGTCCAACTGGAGCACCGGCAAGGCCGCCGGCGACACCCGCTCCACCTGGGACCAGCAGATCGCCGCGCTGAACACCACGATCGGCGAGATCACCCAGGCGCTGCGGCAGACCGCGGCGAACTACCGGAACAACGAGACCGCGGTCAAGCACGACATGAAGGCCTGAGGGGGACGGACGACATGGTCGACTTCCACGAACTGAGCACCGCCAAGCTGGACGTCCTGGGCACCGCCGCCACCGCCTGGGACGACGTGGTCAAGAAGCTGCAGGCGATGGACCGGGACTGGGACGGCGAGGTGATCGGCAAGGTCAACTCCGCCAACTGGACCGGGCCCTCGGCCGACGCGGCCCGGCCCAAGCTGCAGCGCGTCAACGAGCAGCTCACCGCGGCCGTCACCCAGGCGACCGCGATCGCCTCCGTCCTCAGGGACGCCGGCAACGACTTCCAGAGCGCCAAGGGCAAGCTCGACAAGGCGGTGGCCGACGCCCGGGCGGGCGGGCTCACCGTCACCGGCGACGGCACCGTCTCCTGGCCGCCGGCCGACAACGCGACCCGGCACGACCCGGAGGCCAACCAGGCCTACCAGGCCGAGTACCGGGGCAAGGCCGAGGGGGCCCGCAAGGCGATCGACGCGGCCGTCCAGGAGGCCACCGCGGCCGACGAGCGCGCCGCCTGGGCGCTGCGCTCGGACACCACCACCGACAGCGTGAAGTCCTTCAACGCCAAGGCGGTCGGCGCCGGGTCGGACGCGGACGGCATCCGCGCGGCCCAGCTCGCGGGCAAGGGCGGCAAGATCACCGACGCCGAACTCACCGAGCTGAACTCGCTGCTGGCCGCCAACCAGAACGACCCGCTGTTCTCCACCCGCTTCTACCAGGACCTCGGCCCGAAGGGGACGCTGCAGGCCTGGAACAGCATGGTCGGCGAGGAGCAGCAGTTCAACGGCGCCAGCGACGCCCGGTGGAAGCAGTACCAGGAGCTGCAGAAGAACCTCGGCCTCAACCTGGCCACCGCCACCCGCCCCGGCAACGTGCCGCACCTGCCCGACCAGTGGGCCGCCGACCTCCGCAAGGCCGGCGCCGAGCCGCTCTGGGACAAGCCGTACCGGCAGAGCGGCATGGACTACGCGCCCTACGGCTACCAGGTGCTCTCCGGCATCCTGCGCACCGGCAACTACGACCCGCACTTCCTCAATCCGATCGCCGAGCACATCACCCAGCTCGACACCGACGAGAAGTACTGGCCGGCCCCGGTGTACGGCCCGCGCAGCGACCGGCGCGGCTACAACCTGCTGGGCGCGGACGGCGGTTCGGGCTTCGAGCCGACCACGGCCGTGCTGGAGGCGCTGGGTCACAGCCCCGAGGCCGCCACCAAGTTCTTCCACGACGCGCCGACCGCGTACAACACCGACGGCACCGTCAACCCCAACGGCAAGGTCAAGCCGGGGGACTACCTGAACTACTTCACGCACGACAAGGAGTACACGCCGGACACCGTGTCGCAGAAGAACGAGCTGCGCCAGGCCGGCATGAAGAGCGGCCCCGACGCGCTCGGCCACGCGCTGGAGGCGGCCACCACCGGGCGGCCCTACGACGACCACTCGGGCACGCCGCCCAAGCACACCGCCGAGCAGGCCGACGTCATGAACAAGGTCGTCCAGACCTTCGGCACCCACGGCAACGGCGGTGTGCTCGACGACCTCAAGGGCGAGGACGCCAAGTTCGCCCCGCTCCGGGACAGCCTCGGGCACATGAGCGCCGACTACATCGGCGACGTCCAGCGCGCCCTCTCCCCGCACAAGGACGACCTGCCGGTCAACGGCGCCGCGGCCAACCTCAAGGAGTCCCCGACCCGCGGCCTGCTGGACGCGCTCGGCCGCGACCCGGACGCCTACGGCGCCGTGGCCAACGCCAACCAGGCGTACTCCACCGCGCTGGTCCGCGGCCACATCGAGAACGGGGTCGACTTCTCCCGGCTGGAGGCGGACATCGACTCCACCTCGCGGGCCGGCGGCGTCATCAGCGGCATCCTCAACGAGGCCCGGATCAACGAGGTCCACCAGGAGCACGCCACCTCCGACAAGGAGTACAACGAGGCGCTGGAGAAGAACGCCGGCTACGCCAAGACGGCCTTCACCACCACCATCGGCGCCGTCACCGAGAAGGTCCCGGTCGCGGGCGAGGTGGCCAACTTCCTGGTCGAGGAGATCACCGACAGCGTGGTCGAGGCCAACCAGCGCGACACCACCGAGGACGGCCGCCAGGAGGGCCGCGACTTCGTCGCCGAGGGCCGGGAGGGCGCCGCGCTCGGCGCCAAGCAGGCCGTCATCGACGCCGCCAACGGCACCAAGCTGAGCCCCGAGGACATCCGGCGGCTGGCGGACAGCGCCGGCGACCGGGCGCTGGACGGGTACACCGACGGCTCCGGCGGCAGCCAGAGCTCCAACGGGAAGGTCTCCGGATGACCACGGCGGGAACCCGGGCGGCGGTGGCCGGCCTCGCGCTGGCCGCAGTGCTCGGCCTGGCCGGGTGCGGCAGCGACGGCTCCGCCGGGGGCGCCGAGGCGACCGGTGGCGCGACCGGCGGGGCGACCGCTGCGGCGAGCGGCCAGGGCAGCGGCGGGAGCACGGCCTGCGACGGGGTGGTCGGCACCGACCGCGCCGGCGCGCTGCTGGAGGACGCCGCGCCGGCGTACCGGCTCGACAAGCAGCTCGACGCGACCAAGCAGGCCGGGCTCCAGCTGCTGGACTGCACGGCCGAGGCCAAGCAGGGCCTCGGGCTCAGCGTCCGGCTGACCGGCAGCGAGACCCCGGAAGGCGCCGTCAAGGGGCCCGACCCGCAACCCGGCGAGCCGGTGTACTCGCTCGGCCTCGGCGACCGCAGCCAGGTCACCCGGTGGGGCGCCCGGTTGACCTTCCGGTGCGACGGCACGTTCGCGAAGTCCGGCAAGCCGCTCTACTTCACCGTCCAGGCCGCGCCGTCCTGGACGTCCGGCGAGGCGCCGAAGTCGCCCGCCGCGAAGTGGACCGCCCAGGCCTGGGCCGGGCTCGCCACCGACAGCGCCCGGCGGGCCGCCCGGGGCACGCTCGGCTGCACCGCCCCGGTGGCCTGGCCCGCCGGCGACCCGGTGCTCACCGCGGCCTCCGCCGCCGCGAGCCCGTCCGGGACCGCCGGGTGACCGGCCGGGGCGGCGGGGCTCCGGGCCGCAGCGCCGGGACGACCCGTCGGCCCGTACCGGGGCGGGCGTGACCACCACCCCGCGGCCGCGGAGCCGCCTGCTGCTCGGCGCCCTCGGGCTCGCCGCGGTCGGCACCGGCGTGCTCGGGTACGTGGACTGGCACGACCACCGGCCGGCCGAGCCGACCGGCCGGGCGGCGCAGCTCTGCGACCTGCCCACCGGGACCGGGACGCCGCTCGGACGGCTGCTGCCGGACGGCGCGCAGGACACCGAGGAGCGCGCCTTCCGCTGGGTGCGCGCCGACGACCGGCCGAAGGGCTGCTCGATCCGGGTGGACGGCCGATTGGCGCTCACCGTGACGGCCACCCCGAAGGAGGGCACGATCGACGCCCTCCCGGACGGCGGCGCCCCGGCGTCCGCGCTGCACACCTTCGGCACCGGCTCGCGCTCGGCGTCCTGGCCCACCGGCGCCGCGGCGGCCGAGTACTGCCCCGGCACGGACCCGCGGTTCCGGCACGTGGTGCTGGAGGTCGCCCCCGGCGAGGCCGCACGGACCGGGCAGCCGGACGCCGACCGGGCGGACTACGAATCCGTCGCCCGGGACCTGTTCGACCGCTACCTGAAGGCGGTGTGCGCGTGAAGGCGTCCCCGACCACGGTCCGGCGGGCCGGCGTCGCCGCGGGTGTCCTCGCCCTGCTCGGCGGCGGCCTGGCCGGCTGGCACGCGTACCTGGCCGCCGCGGACCGACCGCCCATGGTGGCGCTGACCCACGGCGAGTGCCGGGGCGTCCTCGCGGACGAGCGGGTCGGCCGGCTGCTCGGCCCGGTCCGCACGGTGCAGGTGGAGACCGACCACTGGCCGGCCGAGGACGGCAGGCCGCCCCGGCTGCGCTGCTTCGCCGCCGGGCCGGGGGAGCACGCGCTCTCCTTCGAGGTCGAGGCGTCCCGCTCGGCCGAGGAGCGCGCCAACGCCCTGGCGCGGGCCCTCCCGGCGGGGGCGCGGCGGTTCGAGACCGGCGGCTCCGACCGGCGCGCGGCCGTGATCCGCTTCGACTGCACGGTCAAGGCGCCGGGGGACGGGACGGAGCGCCCCGCGTACTTCGTGGCCACGGTGAAGGTCGGGCCGCGGAACGGGCACCCCGTGGAGGGGCCCGGCGAGCAGGAGATGGCCGACCTCGCCGTGGTGCTCACCCGGCAGGCGGCGGAGCAGGTCCTGGGCTGCACCGGCCCGGTCGACTGGCCGAGCACGCCGGTGCGGCTCGGCTAGGTCCTGTCCGGTCGATCTTGTCGGATCAGCGCGCGACGTTGGGCGCCCGGCTGGGCGTGCGACCGGATCGTCCTCGTACTGGACGTACTTGGGCGATTCGGGCGTGCGTCCAGGCGGGATGCCCGGCGTCGTGCGCCCGGCAAGATCGGCCGGACAGGGCCTAGGGCCTGACTCCGGCGGGCCGCCGCGTCGTACGGCGCGGCGGCCGGCCCGGAGCGTACGTCAGGCCAGCAGGTCGGACTGGAGGGTGACGACCTGGCGGAAAGCGGCCGTGGGGACGCCCTTGGGGTTGGTCATGGTGACGACGCCGAGGACGTCGCCGGCCGACAGGTAGGCCACCCGGCCGGTGGGACCGGCCGTGGGGGCGCCGGCCGGAGTCTCCTTGGTGGCGAGGTCGACGCCGGAGACGGTGTCCCAGCCCTCGACGGAGCCGATCCGCAGCCCCGGGACGTCCTTCGGATCGGCGTTGGCGCGCAGGTCGGCGAAGACGTCCCACGCCTCGGCGGAGGAGCCGAAGCCGAGCAGCCGGATCTGGGTGCGGGTGCCGTCGGCCGCGGTCCACTCGCGGACGGTGGCCGCGCGGCAGGCGTCCTGCAGCAGCAGGGTGCGCAGCTTGCCGGCCTCCTTCTGCTCGTCGGCGATCGCGTCGCAGGGCACCCACGCCGCCGCCGGGGCCGCCGTCGCGGCGCCGGAGGCGGAGGTGGAGGGGGAGCCGGCCGGGCTCGCCGACGCGGTGGCGGAGGGCGTCCCCGACGGGCTCGCCGAGGGGGCAGCGGAGGTGCTCGGGTCGGCCGACGCCGGGGCGGTCGGGGACGGGAAGACCACCGGGGCGAGCGAACCGCCCGCCTCCTTGGGCGCGGGCAGGAGCAGGAACCGCAGGTCGGCGGCGTGCCGGCTCTTGCTTTCGCGCGGCGCGGCCTTGCCGGAGGGCAGCGGCGGCAGCACCAGCGCCGGGAAGGTGTAGCGGCCGTCGTTCTTGGTGGCCAGGCCGGGCAGATCGGTGCGGTCCGGCGCGGTGACGCCCAGCGCGGCGCCGGTACCGGCCAGGGCGAACACCAGGACGGCCGCGCTCCAGCGCACCGCCGCCCGGCGCCGGCGGGTCCGGCGGGCCGCCAGCTCCTCGGGGCTCTGCTGGGGGGCCGGCGGCGGGAACGCCGCGGCATCCGGGGCACCCCAGGGGTTGTGCTCGGGCGCCGCCGGGGCGCCGCCGGGCGGGGCCTCGGGGGTCGGCGGCGCGAACGGGGCGGCCGGGGCCGCGGGGGCCTCGGTGGGCGCGGCGGCCGGCGGTGCCTCGGTGGGGGTGGCCGCGGGGTCGTGCGGGGTGGCGTGGTCGGTCATGCGGACGCTCCCGGGCTGGCGAGGCGGTCGAGCTGCTGGGTGAAGAGGGCGACGATCCTGTCCTTGGGCAGCGGTGCCACGCCCTCGGCGTTCATGATCACGAGAAGGTCGCCCTCGGCCGCCGAGCACTCCAGGTAGTCGATCGGCGCGGACGGCGGAGCCGGCATCAGGTAGCAGTGCGCCTCGGGGTGCCCGGGGATCGTCGGGCCGATGCGGAAGAGGCCGGTGTCGCCCGTGAAGACGGCCGTGTACTCGTTCTGCTTCTGCACCTCCTGCTGGTTGAACTGACGCAGCTTCATCCCGACGACCAGGTCGTCGCCCTTGGCCTTGTAGGTGCGCACGCCGGTGGCCTTGACGTGCAGGCCCTCCCAGTACTGGCGGAGCTTGTCCCGCTTGTCCTTGGGGATCTGCTGGAGCCCGTCGTCCAGCTCGGCGGAGAGCAGGTCGGCGCCCAGCTCGACGTCGTTGCCGTAGCCGCCCTCGTCCGGGCCGAGCGCGTAGCCGACCGGCACGGGCAGCAGCAGGTCGCGCAGCGAGCCGAAGTGGTTGCCGTTGGACTTGGCGCCGAAGGGGGTCGCGCTGGCGGTCGGCGCGGGCGCGGCCGTCGGCGCTGCGACGGTGGCGGCGGGCGCGGGGTCGTCGTACCGGGTCTTGATGACGCCGATGCCGATCACCACGCCGACCAGGGCGGCTGCGACGACCGCGCCGGTGACCCGGAGGAGCCGGCGGCCGGCGGCGGCCGGGGCGGCGGCGGGTGCGGGCGCGGGCGCGGGCGCGCCGGGGAACGGCTCGGCGGCCGGAACTGCGGGGACGGGGGCCGGTGCGGCGTCGACGGCCGGGGTCGGCTCCGGGGAGGCCGCCCCGGTCACGGTGCTGTCGGTCATACCAGCCGCTCCCACTGCTGCTTGGCGATGCCCTTCACG
This sequence comes from Kitasatospora sp. NPDC090091, assembly GCF_044747365.1. Lineage (NCBI taxonomy): Bacteria > Bacillati > Actinomycetota > Actinomycetes > Kitasatosporales > Streptomycetaceae > Kitasatospora > Kitasatospora sp. NPDC090091. Next base: position 444,618 of record NZ_JBIVDY010000002.1, on the reverse strand, counting down.
ACATCGGGGTTCACCGGCTCCGTGCCGAAGACCTTGATCTCCATCACCACGGTGCCGCGCTGCGCGTGCGCCGTGCCGAGGTAGTACTTCTCGGTGGTCTCGGCCCAGTACGAGGCCTCGGAGTCGACCTGGTAGCCGCCGTTGGCGTCGTCCGCGAACGGCTTGAGGTTGTAGCTGGTGGCCCGGGACTTCGCCTCGGCGGCGCGGTCGGCCGAGAACTGGATCAGCGAGATCCGGACCTTCAGCCCGTCCTGCTTCCAGTCGACCTCGACGGCCCGCCGGAACTCCTTGGCGTTCAGGGTCTTGAAGACCTCCGCCGACCGGCCGCTGCGCTCGGCGAGTTCGCCGACGGTGATCCAGGTCGGGGTGTCCGGATAGTCGGCCCACGCGGTGGCGCCGGCCGGGGCCGACACCAGCAGCTTCCGCAGGTCGCCGTCGACGGCGAGCGGCTTCGGCGCCGCCGCCGCGGCCGCACTCGGGTCCACCACGGCGGCCGGGTACGACGGCAGGGCGACCTGGATCGGCGGCAGCGGCGTCGGCGGGCGGCCGGCCTGGACCGCGTAGCCGACGGCACCGCCGACCACGGCCCCGAGCAGCAGCCCGGAGACCAGCAGCAGCACCGGGCGCGGTCGGCGGGGCCGGCTCGCGGGCAGCGGGGCGGCGGCCGGCACGAACACGGGCGGCTCGGCGGGCGGGAGGGCAAGCGCTTCGGCGACAGCGGGCGGCCCGGCGGGCGCAGGTGCGGCGGCGGGCGCGGGTACGGCGAGGGGCGCAGGTGCGGCCGGCGCGGCCGGCTCCACGGGCTCGGGCGGCGCGACGGGCGCGGCCTGCGCGGGCGCGTCGGCGGCCGACGGCTCCACGGATTCGGTGGTCACGGAGTGGCTCCAGGAGGCAGGAAGGGTGACGTGGGACGGGACGGCGGCGGGCTCAGCCGCCGTTGGACAGCCACTCGCGCTGGCGCTTCATCAGTTCGCTCAGCAGGGCCTTGTCCGGGGTGCCCTTCACGTCGACGTCGATCGTGTACTGCACGTCGCCCTGGCTGGAGATGCCGGCCATCGAGCCGGTGTAGGCCTGCTGCTTGGGCCTGTCCAGGTAGCCGTGCGCGGCGGGGTCCCCGTCGATGTCGATCGGGTCCAGCTTCATGGTGTGGTTCTTGGCGAAGTCGCTCGCCCCACCGGTCGTGGCGAACCGCATCAGGGTGACGGTGACCTCGGCCTTGCCGTCGGCGGTGCGGTACGTCCGGGTCGCGGCGTCCTTGTAGCCGTAGCTGCCGAGGATCCGCATGATGCCGTCCTGGTTGCCGAAGATGTCGGCCACCGCTTCGTCGTCCATCGTCATGCCGTCGACCGGCCCGTACGACTCTCCGCCGTCCGGGATCGGGAGCAGGAAGTAGCGCAGGTCGCCGTCGTGCTTGCCGCCCTTGACGGTGCCCTTGACCGTGCTCGTCGGCTTGGGCTCGGGGGCGGGCGGGGCCGTGGTCGGCGCGGCGCTCGGCGTCGCCGGGGCGGAGGCCGGGGCGGACGGGCTCGGGCTCGACGTGGCGGTGGTCGGCACGGCGGCCGGTGCGGCGACCGCGGCTGGCCGGGGGTCCGGCTTGCCGACGGCCACGGTGACGACGGCGCTGGTCACGGTGACGGCGAGCAGGCCCGCGGTGGCGAGGGCCACGCCGACCGCACGCGGCAGCCTGCGCGCCGGCGCGGCGGGGCCGGCCGGCGGGGTGAGGTCGGCCGGCGGGGCGGGGTGAGCCGTCGCAGCGGGAACGGCCGGAACGGCCTGGGTTTCTGACGCCTCTACCGTCGCCGGACCGGCGACGGACGGAACGTTTTCGGGCGCGGACAAGGAACTCCCCCGGAGGCATGTGGAATGTCGCGCGCGGGCCCCTCGCGGGCCACCCCCCGTGGCTCTTCGGGCCGACCGTCACGCGTCTCAGCTGGAATTATGAGAGCCGGTCCGCACCACTGCCAACAAAATCAATCACCGCACTCCGCCACAATGATCAACTAATCGGACACGCCGTGATCGAACCGCAATGGGCGGATCGGCACCTTCTGCCGGCCCGCCTCGTTCCGGGTTCTCCCACGGCTGCTCACCGCCGCCCCGGCCGTGCCTCAGCAGCGGATCCAGGCTGCCGTCGGCGGTGGGTCCCACCCGGGCGGGAGTGCGATGCCGGATTTCCGCCAGCGCCAGTGGCCTTGTCGCGAAAGAGTCGGCGACGGCTCGCGTTCCTGATCGCGGTCCTGTCCGGTTGCCCTCCGCGAAAGGCACAGCGCATGCACGTCGTCCCAGGCCTCAGGGTTCTGTACTTCGGCACTCCGGTGGTGCTGATCAGCTCGCTCAACGAGGACGGCACTGCGAACCTCGCGCCGATGTCCTCGGCGTGGTGGTTGGGCCAGTCCTGCATGCTCGGTCTCGGCAACAACGCCCAGACCACCGCGAACCTGCTGCGGGAGGGTGAGTGTGTACTCAACCTGCCGTCGTCGGCGATGGTCGATGCCGTTGATCGGATCGCACTCACCACCGGGAAGTCGGCCATGCCGGACTACAAGGTGGAGCAGGGCTACCGGTACGAGCCGGACAAGTTCTCGGCCGCGCAGCTGACCGAGCAGGCATCGCACCTGGTCCGGGCGCCCCGGGTCGCGGAATGCCCGGTCCAGCTGGAGTGCCGCGTCGTCTCGGCCCACCCCTTCGGCGGTCCCGATTCACACGCCACCGCGTTCGAGGTCGAGGTTCTCCGCGCCCATGTCGAGGAGGAACTGATCATCCCGGGGACACATCACGTGGACCCGCTCGGCTGGGACCCACTGATCATGAAGTTCTGCGAGTTCTTCGGCGGTGGGCACAACATTCACCCGTCGAGGCTCGCCGAGGGCTGGAACATGCCGCACCAGCTCCGCTCGGCCGATGCCTGACCCGGCGCCCTGCGGTCACCCGCCGGCATCTCGTGACCATGGAGACGGAATGATCGCGGAATCACCGCCGCCAGGGGCGGAGGGCGGCCCGTGCGTTCCGGTGACCGGACGCGCCGGCCGGGCGGACGCACCAGCCGCCCCCCTGCCGCGGATCAGGAGTGGGCGCGCTCAGTGAGCTCGACGACCTTGCCCGAGGAGTCGATCGCGACCTTGTAGTCTCCGCCCGAGCAGGGGTAGAAGCCCTTGCTGCTGGTCGGGTCGGCGAGGCACTCGCTGATGTGCTTCACCAGGTCGGCGAGGTTGACGTCCTTCGACGGGACCATCACCGAGTTGAGGTGGCCCTTGACGGCGGGCGCGAACGGCGCGGTCTTGTCGGCGCCGGTCGGCTCGAAGACCACGTCGTTGACGCCGCAGGCGGTCTTGGTGTCCTTGTAGACCAGCGTGGTGGTGCTGGTCCCCTTCACCGGGTAGATCCACTTCTGCCCGGCGGGCAGCGGCGCGGCGTCGCAGAAGCCCTCCGGCTCGTCGCTCGCGCCGCCCGAGGGCTTGCCCGTCCCGCTGGGCTTGGCTGTGCCGCCGGGCTTGGCGGTGCCCGTCGCGCCCGGCTTGCCCGTCGGGGCGGCACCGGTCGGCGCAGCCGTGGCCGGGGTCGTGGCCGCGGGCTTGTCGGCGCCGCCGCCCCCGGCCTGGTCCGAGGAGTTGTCGGGACCGCAGGCGGTCAGCGCGGCCAGCGCGGCGGTGGCGGCCAGACCGGCGCCGAGCATTCTCCGGAAAGCAGGCATGACGAAGGAACCCCCGTTGGTGACGCATGATCAGATGGTGAGGTGCGGCGGACAGACTAGGCCCTGTCCGGCCGATCTTGCCAGGCGCACGACGCCGGGCATCCCGCCTGGCCGCACGCCCGAATCGCCCAAGTACGTCCAGTACGAGGGCAATCCGGGCGCACGCCCAGCCGGGCGCGTAATGGGGGTACCTCCCGGCCGAAGGCTGGGGGAGCCGCGCGCTGATCCGACAAGATCGACCGGACAGGACCTGGCGCCTGCCGCCGACACCCTCCCGGGCCCGGCCCCCGGTCAGCCCAGCTGTGCCAGGCCCTCGGTGGCGATCCGCTCGAAGACGGCGAGGTCGTTGGCGAAGATCGAGTCCGGCACCGGCCAGTGGATCACCAGCTCGGTGATGCCCAGCTCCCGGTACGTACCGGCCCAGTCGACGAAGGCGTCCAGCGACGCCAGCGGCTTCTCCGCGGTCGAGCCCTGGAGCAGCACCTTCTCCAGCGTCGCCACGTCCCGGCCGGTCGCCTCGCAGGCGGCCGCCAGCTTCCCGATCTGGCTCTTGATCACCGAGGGCGCCTGCTCCACCGGAACGTCCGCGGGCCCCTTCGGATCGCCGTACGTCACCCAGCCCTGCCCGTACTCGGCGGCCAGCTTCAGCCCGCGCGGGCCGGTCGCGGCCACATAGAACGGCACCCGCGGCGTCTGCACGCAGCCGGGGATGTTCCGCGCCTCGACGGCCGAGTAGTAGGTGCCGGTCTCGGTGGTCGCGTCCTGCCGCAGCAGCTTGTCCAGCAGCGGCAGGAACTCCCCGAACCGGTCCGCCCGCTCCCTGGGCGACCACGCCTCCTGGCCCATCGCCGTCGCGTCGAAGCCCGTCCCGCCGGCCCCGATCCCCACGGTCAGCCGCCCGCCCGACACGTCGTCGACGGAGACCAGCTCCTTCGCGAGCGTCACCGGGTGGCGGAAGTTCGGCGAGGTCACCAGGGTGCCCAGCCGGATCCGCTCGGTCGCGGCAGCCGCGGCCGTCAGCGTCGGGACCGCCCCGAACCACGGCTCGTCCCGGAACGACCGCCAGGACAGGTGGTCGTACGTGTACGCGGCGTGGAAGCCGAGGTCCTCGGCCTGCCGCCAGATCTTCTGCCCCTCGCTCCACCGGTGGATGGGGAGGATCACGGTACTCAGTCGCATACCTGCGACCCTACGTTCCGGATGCCGGGCAGTCGGTCGCGTACCGCGGTACGGGTCTTCCGTGGCCGCGGTCGGGCACGGCTCCGCCCGCCCTCACCGACCGCCCGGCGAGGGACCGGGCCCGCGGCCTAGCCGAACTCCCGCTTGATCCACTGGCCGCCGTCCAGGGGGTAGTCGTAGCCGGGGCGGCCGGCGTCGGCGCTGGTGCGGAACGGGGTGCTGCCGTTGTCGATGTGCACGGTGCCGCGGCGGCCGCCGCTCGACCAGTCCAGCGAGAGGTCCCAGCGGACGTCGTGCGCCCGGGTGTGCGCGGTGACGTAGAAGACCTCCGGGTCGGACTTGCTGACCTTGTACGGGAAGCCGCGCTGGCCGTTCGCGGTGGTGACGGTGGGACTGCCCTTGTCGAGGTCGATGTCGAACGACTTGGTCTCGACGCCGCCGCCACAGCCGACGCCCATCGCGTAGTCGTTCCAGGCGAGCGGAGCGTTCCGGGCGGCGATCCGCACGTGCAGTGCCTCCAGGACGACCGTGTCCGCGCCGGTGCCCTGGACGGTGAGCGCGACTTGCTGCTCCCGGGAGGAGACGGCGCCGTACGCGGCGGCCCAGCGGGGGGCGTCGTGCTCGTTCGCGGGCGGGCCCACCTGGGCCGGTTCGCTCGGGACGAGGAAGTGCTGGCTGCACGCGTCCTCGTAGACGTACGGGCGGACGCCGACGGTGAGCGGGGCGGGCCCACCCTCGGCCGAGGCGTCCGGTGCGACCGTGGCAGGGGCGGAGGAGGGGGCGGCCGGCGGCTGCGTGGAGCCCGTCGTGGCCGACGCCGTGGCGGCGGCCGCCCGCCGGCCACCGGCGTCACGCCCGTCTGTCGCGTCACCCCCGGGCGAGAGGCGCACGATCAGCACCACGGCCGCCGCCAGCGCGAGGGCCGCGGCCGAGGCGGTCAGCGCGGTGCGGCGGCGTCGGGGCGGCGCAGCCGCCGGCGTCACCTCGACCGCCGGGGTCACCTCGACCGCCGGCTCGGCGGCCTCGCCCTCACCGGTCCCCGTCGGACCCGCCGGGCCGACGGGACCGGCCGTCGGTGCCGGCTCCGTGCCCTGCGCCACCCGCCGGCCCCGGGCGGCGTCCGCCAGGATCCAGCGCCGGTGCAGTTCCACCATCTCCTGCGGGGTCGCCCGGCAGGCCCGGGCGAGCCGCTCCACGGGTGCGAACTCGTTGGGCACCGCGGTGCCGTTGCAGTAGCGGTGCAGCGTGGACGTGCTCATGTGCAGCCGCTTGGCGAGCGACCCGTAGCTCAGCCCGGAGCGGCTCCTGAGGTCCTGGAGCAGGCGCGCGAAGTCCGCCGTCCCGTCGGGTTCCGTCGCCCCCACCACTCGTTCCCCGTTCCCTCGGCGTCCCGTTCCGGCGTTCCAGGGATGGCCCGTTCCCGCTGGTCAGGGCCAGTGCATTCGTTCCAGCGTCCCTGTCCTGCCCGCAGCCGTGGCGGCTGGGACGGATCACTCCCCAGACTCCGGTCATCCAATCACCACGACGCCCCGCCGAACAACGGAAGGAGCCACGACCACGTGATCACCGCCCGCCCGTACGGCACCCGCCTGATCACCGCCGCCGCGACCGTCGCCCTCGCCGCCGTCTCCATGACCGCCTGCAACGACGACGCGGGAGCCGACGCCGGGGCCGCCGCACCGGGTTCGGTCGCCACCGCCCGGCCGGCCTCCGCCACCGTGACCGCCACCGCGGAGACCACCGCGCCGCCGAGGACGCCCGCCGTCCAGGAGCGGCCGGTCACCTGCGAGGGCTCCGACACCAGGACGACCGCGGCCCCGCTGAACCGCCCCGTCAACCACATGCTGCTCACGGTCACCAACACCGGCGCCGGCAGCTGCAACCTCTACGGCTATCCGGCCGTCCGGTTCGGCGAGGCCCAGTCCGTGCCACCGGCCGTCGAGGACTCGCACCCGCAGGCCGTCGTCACGCTCAGGCCCGGGCAGTCCGGCTACGCCACCGTGCGGCTGGCCGCCGCCGACGGCAGTGCCGAGCACGGCCACACCGTGACGTCCCTGGCCGTCCTCTTCCACGGCCCCTCGGGCAACGAGAGCGTCGGTGCGGCGGCGCATCCGCCGCTGCCGGCGACGGGCGCCTACGTGGACGACTCCCTCACGGTCACGTACTGGCAGCGGTCGCTCGACGAAGCCCTCAGCTGGTGACAGCCCGGACGACCCCCGGGAGCGGCGGGACGCCGCCCCGGACCGACCCTCAGCCACACCGGCCCGCCCGGGCCGGCCGTCATTCACAAGGAATCACCGTGACAACAGTTCGCGCGGCCGGAGCCGCGATCCACACGACCAGCCGTTTCCGCCACGGTGCGGTGGCGATGCTGACGGGCGGCGTCCTGCTGCTGACCGCGGCCTGCAGCGGCGGCGGCGCAGGCGGCAGCAGCACAGGCGGCGACGCGGGCAGGCCCGGCGATGCGGCCGCCACGACCGCCTCCGGTCAGGCCGCGACCGCCGCCGGCCAGGCCACGGCGCCCAAGACGTCGACGGCGGTGGTGAGCGTCGAGCCGAAGGACGGCGCCAAGGACGTCGCGCCGACCAACGCGCTGAACGTGTCGGTGGCGAACGGCAAGCTCACCACGGTCGAGGTGACCGACAAGGACGGCAAGCCGGTGGCCGGTGCGATCACCCCCGACGGCACCGGCTGGAAGCCGAGCGGCCCGCTGGCGGTCGGCACCCACTACCAGGTGAACGCCCAGGCCAAGGACGGCGAGGGCCTGGTGGCCGCGTCGACCTCCTCGTTCACCACGCTCACGCCGGACCGGAAGGTGTCCGCCAACGACAACATCGCCGACAACGGCACCTACGGTGTCGGCATGATCGTCTCGGTGGAATTCACCAAGGGCATCAAGAACAAGGACGCCGTCGCCAAGGCCATCACCTTCGAGACCGACAACGGCACCGAGGTGAAGGGCCACTGGTTCGGCGACGACCGGATCGACTTCCGCCCGGCCGACTACTGGAGGCCGGGCACCAAGGTGACCGTCCACTACCGGCTGAAGAACGTCGAGGTCTCGCCGGGCGTCTACGGCGACGTGGACAAGGACGAGCCGTTCACCATCGGCCGCTCGCAGGTCTCCACGGCCGACGCCGCGTCACACCAGATGACGATCGTCCGGGACGGCAAGACCACCACGGTGCCGGCCACCCTGGGCGCGGATGCCACCCCGTCGTGGGGCGGCGTCATGGTGATCATGTCCAAGCTGAAGGTCACCCGGATGGACTCGCGGACCGTCGGGCTCGGCGGCGAGTACGACATCAAGGACGTCCCGCACGCGATGCGTCTGACCACCTCCGGCACCTTCGTGCACGGCAACTACTGGCCCACCCCGTTCGGCAAGGCGAACACCAGCCACGGCTGCGTCTCGATGCAGGACGTGAAGGGGGGCAGCGACACCTCGGTGGCCGGCCGGTTCTACAACGACTCGATCATCGGCGACGTCGTGAAGGTCGTGAACACCAAGGAGAAGACGGTCGCCCCCGACAACGGCATGGGTGGCTGGAACCTCCCCTGGGCGCAGTGGTAGCTGCGCACCCTCCGTGAGGGACCGGGGGCGGACGGTGGGACACGCCGCCACCCCCACGGGACTCGGCGAGGAGGCGGCGGTCGCGGTGGATTCCGCGACCGCCGCCCCGTTGTGCGTTCCGACCGGCACACCCGGCATCGGTGCAGGTGGGAGTGGGTGCGGGCGGCGGCGGACGGGCGGATAGGGGGCGGATAGGCGGGTGGTAGCGACACCGGTTCGAACGGATAGCCCTACGGGTGGGCGCGGGTGCGCTGGCCGGGGAAGGGCGGGGGCGCTTCGGCGGTGCCGCGGCCGGCGAGCTCGGCGAGGGCCTCGAAGAGGATGTCGCCGATCAGTACCGGCTCGCGCGAGGCGCCCCGGGGGCCCGGGGTGGTCAAGGAACACTCGTCCTGGAGCGGGCGGACCTGGAGCTGGCGAGGTGGCATGGCTCTTCCTGCCGTCGGGGTGGCCGCTCCCCCTCCTGCCCACCCGCACCCGACGTGATCCGCCACCAGGGCGAATCGGCCGGAAACCGGTGGCTCGGGGGCCGAAACTTACGAGGAGTGGATACCTGCCTGGGGTATGGTCTCCCCGTGACGGCAGGCGGACGGTGGAGCGGCGGGCGGGGCGGCGGGCGGACGACCGCCCGGCTGCTGGCCGTCTGCGCCCTGCTGGCCGGACTGTTCCTGATGCACGGCTCGCCGACCTCGGCCGGCGGCTGTCACGAACCGGCCTCCCCCGCGGCCGCCTCCCGCCTTCAGGTACCGCCGCACCACACCGCCGCCGACCGGGGCGACCCGCTCGACACGCAGCACGCCGCCGCAGCGCCCACGGCTCCGGGCCCGCGCCTGGACGGCCCGCGGACGGCCGGCGGCGAGCAGCAGGCCGCGTCCTGCGTGTCGGCCCGGGACCGGGACACCGCCGAGCTCCCCCCGCCCACCGCGCAGGCCCTCGCCCCGGCCGCCGCCCTGTTCGCCGCCCTCGGCCTGCCGTACCGGCGGCGGACCGACGGCCCGCGGGCGCCGCCGGCGGCCGGCCGCCGACTCCTGCTCCGGGTGTGCGTCGCACGGACGTGACCGGGCCCGCGCGGACCTCCCCGAACGAGGTCCGGGCGTGCCGCGTCCTGTCCGAACGCACCGGAAGAGAACCGACCCGATGTCCCTCACCACCCGAACCACCCGAACCACCCGAGCCCGCCGCACCCGCAACCGCTCGCTGGCGCTCGCCGCCGGGGCCGCCGTCCTCGCGCTCACCCTCACCGCCTGCGGCTCCGACGCGATGGGCGGCATGGACCACGGCGCGGCCGGCGCCACGGCCACCGGCGCCGCCGGCACGGCCTCCGGCACCCCCGCCGGCGGCCACCAGGGCCACCAAATGCCCGGTGCCGACGCCGCCACGGCCACGGCCACCGCGGCACCCGGCACCGCCGCGCCCGCGGCGGACGCCCCCGGCTTGGCGGCCGAGCGGAACGGCTACCGCCTGACCTCGGCCACCGAGTCGCTGCCCGCCGGCGCGCCCGCCGAGTACCGGTTCACCGTCACCGGCCCGGACGGCAAGCCACTGACCGCCTTCGAGCCGGACCAGACCAAGCGGATGCACTTCTACGCGATCCGCTCCGACCTCACCGGCTTCCAGCACCTGCACCCCGAGATGGCCGCCGACGGCACCTGGACCGCCCCGCTGGCCGCCCTCACCGCCGGCAGCTGGCGGCTCTTCGCCTCCTTCGTGCCGGACAGCGGCCCCGGCAGGGGCACCGGTCTGGTGCTGAGCCGGACGGTGACCGTCCCCGGCGAGGGCGCGGCGGCGGCCGCGGAGCTGCCCGCCGCCACCGGCACGGCCACCGTCGACGGCTACACCGTCGCCGTCGAGGGCGCCCCGGTCGCCGGGAAGGCGGGCGAGCTGAAGGTCACCGTCAGCAAGGACGGCAAGCCGGTCACCGACCTGCAGCCGTACCTGGAGACCTTCGCCCACCTGACCGCCTTCCGCGCCGGGGACCAGGCCTTCGCCCACCTGCACCCGGAGGCCAAGGCCGCGGCGGGCGCCACCGGCGGCCCGACCCTGCCGTTCCACGCCGAGCTGCCGGCGAGCGGCGACTGGCGGCTGTTCCTCCAGTTCCAGACCGGCGGGCAGCTGCACACCGTGGGCCTGACCCTCAAGGTCGGCTGACGCCGGAGCCCCGCCGGGAGGCCGCCGTCGCGGCGGTGACCTCCCGGCGGCGGTAGGCGAAGATGGTCCGGTGACCACACCCCGCACCGCCCCCCGCCTGATCGCCACCGACCTGGACGGCACCCTGCTCTGCGCCGGCGGCACCGTCAGCGCCCGCACCGCCGCGGCCCTCGCGGCGGCCGAGGCGGCCGGCGTCCAGGTGGTGTTCGTGACCGGCCGGCCGCCGCGCTGGATGCAGCAGGTGAGCGCGCACATCGGCGGCCACGGCGTGGCGATCTGCTCCAACGGCGGCGCCGTGGTGGACGTGCGGCGCGGCGAGCTGCTGGAGTCCACCCCGCTCGGCGCCGAGGCCGCGCTCGCCGTGGTGGCGGCGCTGCGGGCGAAGCTGCCCGGTACCGCGTTCGCCTTCGAGTACCCGGCGGGGTTCGCCCGCGAGCGCGGGTACGAGCTGCGGATGTGGGGCGAGGACGAGAGCCACCCGGTCGGCCCGGCGGAGGAGCTGCTCGGCACCGGCGGGCCGGTGAAGGGCCTGTTCAAGCTGCTGGCCAAGCACCCGGACCTCGACCCGGACAAGCTGCTCACCGAGGCCCGCGCGGTGGCCGGCCACCTGGCCGAGATCACCCGCTCGGCGCCGGTCCCGCTGCTGGAGATCAGCGCGCCCGGCGTCACCAAGGCCAGCACGCTGGCCCGCTGGTGCGCCGGGCGCGGGATCGACCGGAGCGAGGTGGTGGCCTTCGGCGACATGCCGAACGACCTGGAGATGCTGGCCTGGGCCGGCACCGCCTACGCCGTCGCCAACGCGCACCCGCAGGTGCTGGCGGCGGTGCCGCTGCACACCGTGAGCAACGAGCAGGACGGCGTCGCGGCGGTGCTGGAGCGGCTCCTCGGCCACTGACCCCGGAGCCGCCCCGCTGCCGCCGCCCCGGTTACCCGAAGCGGCCGCTGACGTAGTCCGCGGTCCGCCGGTCGCGCGGGGCGCCGAACAGCTGCTCGGTCGGCCCGGCCTCGACGATCCGGCCCGGGGTGTCGTGGCTGGCCAGGAAGAACGCGCAGGACTGCGAGACCCGCTGCGCCTGCTGCATGTTGTGGGTGACGATCACGATGGTCAGCCGCCCGCGCAGCTCGGCGATGGTCTCCTCGACCCGCCGGGTCGAGGTCGGGTCGAGCGCCGAGCACGGCTCGTCCATCAGCAGGATGTCCGGCGAGACGGCCAGCGAGCGGGCGATGCAGAGCCGCTGCTGCTGGCCGCCGGAGAGCGAGCCGCCGGGGGTCTGCAGCCGGCCGGAGACCTCGTCCCAGAGCCCGGCCCGGCGCAGGCTGGTCTCCACCAGGTGCTCGCGCTCCTCCCGGGACACCTTGATGCCGGCCAGCTTCAGCCCGCTGGAGACGTTGTCCTGGATGGACATCGCCGGGAACGGGTTCGGCCGCTGGAACACCATCCCGATCCGGCGGCGCACCTCCGCGGGCCGCCGGCCGGGCCGGTAGACGTCGTCGCCGTCCAGCAGCACCTCGCCGGAGAGCGCCGCGCCGCGCACCATCTCGTGCATCCGGTTGAGGATCCGCAGGTAGGTGGACTTGCCGCAGCCCGAGGGGCCGATCAGCGCGGTCACCTCCCCGGCGGTCATGGCCAGCGAGACCCGCTCCAGCACCTTGCGGGGGCCGAACCAGGCGGAGACGTCGCGGGTCTCCAGCGCGGCCAGCGGGACGCTGTCCGCGGGCGCCGCCGGGACCGGCGGCAGGGTGAGGGTCTCGGCCGCCGGGTCGACCGGTCCGGACCGGTCGAGCAGCGGGGCGTCGGTCATCGGTACATCCGTCATCGGTACGGTCCTCCGGGCGCGCTTCAGTAGAGGTTGGGCAGCAGGGCGGCGGCGTTCTCGTAGACCGCCCAGAGCAGCGCGCCGACCACCGGCGCGAGGCTGAGGTAGGCCGCGGAGCGGTGCCAGATCCGGGCCAGCACGGTGACGGCGAGCACCGCGCCGAGCAGCCCGAGCGTCCACAGCTGCAGCGTGGCCAGCGCGCCCTTGTCGGCGGCCAGCGCCTTGTCGTACGGGACGGTGGCGGGCCGGCCGCCGGGGTTGACCTCCGGCTCGCCCTCCAGCCGGGCGCCGACCATCACCGTGGAGCCGGGGATCCAGTCGGAGTCCCCGGTGACCAGCACCAGGCGGTTGCGGGCCGGGTCGCTGATCGGATGGTCGGCGTCGCCGTACACGTTGACGGTGTAGGTGAACTTCCCCTGGCCGGTGGTGGCCTCGATCCGGTCGCCGACCCGCAGCCCGGTGAGCTCGGCGAACGGCGCGCCGAAGGTCGCCCCGCGGCCGAAGACCACCGCCACCCCGCTCTGGCCCGGCAGCGCGGTGTCCCGGCGGTGGCCGGGGCCGCGCATGAGGTCCCGGCCGGTGGTGCCCTCCACCACGACGGCCTGGTGCAGGCCGATCGCCGGGATGTCGAGCAGTGCGACCGGGTCGCCGTCCGCGGCGGCGCCGGTCGGGGCGACCGCCCGGGCCAGCTGGTCCCGGAAGGTCTTGTGGGCGGTGGACTGGAAGTGCCGTTCCTGGAGGTGCGAGAGCGTGAACAGGTAGCCGACGAAGCCCATGATCAGCGCGGCCAGCAGGGAGACCGCCCAGGCCGCCTGGAGGAACCGCCGCCGTCCGGGCGCCCCGGCCGGCCGCCGCCCGGCCGCACCGCGCTCGGGGGCGGGCGCCGGCTGCGCACCCTGCCCCGCCGGCGGCGCGGACTGCGCGGAGGCGGCCGGCTTCTCCAGCGCCGGGGCCGTCACGACCGGCCGCCGGCGGAGTTGCGGCGCCGCAGCAGACGGCGGCCGAGCAGCGGCGGGACGGTCACCACGGCGAGCAGTTCGATCGCGGTGAGGACGGAGAGCGTCCAGTCCTCGGGGCGCCCGTCGACCGCGACCACGTTGGCCGGGACCTCCCCGGCGCCCGTGCCGCCGCGGCCGCGCGCGACCACCTGGCCGGTCTGCGGGTCGACGACCTCCTCGGCCGCCGGGTCGCCGCCGCCCGCCGCACCGCCGGCGTCCCCGCCGGCCGCGGGCCGGCCGGTGTCGCCGGTGCCGGTCCCGCCGGCGCCGGAGGAGCCGCCCGCGGCGCCGCCGCTGCCGCCCGTGCCGCCGGCCCCGCCGCCGGAGGAGCCGCTGCCGGTGCCGGTCGCCCCGGGCGTCCGCCCGCCGCCGGTGGAGCCCGCGGCGCCGGACGTGCCGCTGCCGCCGGTCGCGGCCCCGCCGGTGCCGGAGCCGCCGGTGCCACCGGTGCCGGAGCCCGAACCGGAGCCGCCGGAGCCCGAACCGCTCTTCACCGGCTGGCCGTTCTGCACGGTGCAGTCCAGCGGCGCACCCTGCTTGTCGCACGGGCTGGGCTGCGGGGCGTTCTTCAGGACGGTCAGCTCACCGGCCGAGTTGAAGGTCGGGTTGTTGCAGTTGGAGAGCGAGTTGGGGTCGACCGGGCTGGCGTTGCCGGGGATGTGCTGGGTCTGCAGCAGGCCGCCGCGGACCAGGTTGCGCGGGATCGGGGAGTAGCCGAGGCCGTCCGCCTCGCCCTGGCCCTCGCAGAGCACGTAGGCCAGGAAGCGGCTGAGCGCGCTGCCCTTGTCGTTGTTGAAGCGCGGCGGCGGCGGCAGCGCGGCCCCGGCCCGCGGCACGATCACGTAGCTGTAGCTGGACAGCGGGTAGGAGCGCGGGTCGTTCATGCTGTAGACGCCGTCGAGGTTCTGTTGCAGGTAGTCCGGGTCGTCGGGCGCCGTGCCGTCGTCGACCCCGCGGATCTTGGCGGCGGTGAGCGCGACGGCCACGTTGGACGCGGTCGGCAGCGAGTAGTAGCCGGCCGGGTTGAGCACCTTCACGACCGGCCAGTTGCTGCGCTTGGCGAAGGCGTACTCGTCGTAGCCGATGGTGCCGAGGCCGGACGGCGCCTTGATGTAGCCGGCGACGACGTCGGAGCCGTTCTGCGCGGTCATCCGGCCGGAGGGCGGGAAGAACTCGGTGTACTCACCGCAGGAGACGCCGTTGACGCCCTTGCAGTACTCCTCCCACTGGGCCCCGTGGGTGTGGCTCATCCAGCGGGTGAACTGCGCGGTGGCGCCGGAGCCGTCGGAGCGGACCACCGGCGTGATCGGCAGCGAGGGCAGGGCCTTGCCGTAGTCCGCGGTGATCTTCGGGTCGTTCCAGTTGGTGATCCTGTTGGTGAAGATGTCGACGATCGTCTGCGGGGAGAGCCGCAGGTCGCGCACCTGCTTGCCGGCGACGACCAGGTTGTACATGAAGGTCGTCCCGCCGGCGGTGATCGGCACGTAGGAGAACCCGTAGCGGGGGTTCTCGGGCTTGCCGCCGCCCCCGGCCTGGCCGGCCTGGCCGAGCCCGGTGTCCGACTTCGAACGGAACGGCACGTCGGAGGCGGTGAAGTCGTCCTGGCCGATGCTCCACTGGTTGCGGCCGGCCGCCGAACCGATCGGGTTGAAGTTGATCTGAATGCCCTGCGGCGCGACGTCCTGGCGCCACTGGTCGATGGCCGGGCCGGCCCAGCTGGACCCGTCGGCGTTGAGCGCGGTGGCCGCGAACGCGGGGGTGCTCTGCCCCAGCAGCAGGGAGCCCGCGGCGAGCATCAGGGACAGCAGCACGGCGAGCGGGCGTGCCACGGGGCGGCTTGCGGCCTCCCACGACATGGGAACTCCTCTGGTACTGAGGGTGGTTGGGTCGGACATCAGTGCGCCCCGAGGGCGGCGGCCTCGGCGAGACGGGCCGAGCGGTCGGTCCGGCGCACCTGCCGCCGGGTCAACTGGCCGGGGCGGCGGCCGCCGACCACGCGCGCGGTGACGAACAGGATCAGGACGACGCCCATCAGGGTCAGGCCGGCCGCGAAGGCGCGCGAGATCATCTCCGGGTAGGGCTGCTTGACGTAGTTCCAGATGTACAGCGGCAGCGAGACCTGGTGCTCGCTGAACGGGTCGGCGTTGAACTGCGAGGTGAAGCCCGAGGTCAGCAGCACCGGGGAGGTCTCCCCGACGCCGCGCGCCATGCCGAGCACCACCGCGGTCACCAGACCCGGCCGGGCGGTGGGCAGCACGACGTTCCACACCGTGCGCCACTGGCTGCCGCCGAGTGCGTACGAGGCCTCCCGCAGGGTGCCCGGCACCAGCCGGATCACCACCTCGGCGGCCCGGGTGACGATCGGCATCGTCATCACGGTGCAGGCGAGCGAGGCCGCGAGGCCGCTCTTCTCGAAGCCGAAGGTGATGATCACGACGCCGAGGATGAACAGCCCGGCGACAATCGACGGCAGTGCCGTCATCGCCTCGACCAGCGTCCGCACCGGCCGGGCCATCCGGCCGCCGACCTCGGACATGAAGACGGCCGCCGCGATGCCCAGCGGAACGGCGAACAGCGTCGTCAGGGCGAGCTGTTCGAGCGAGCCGACCATGGCGTTGAGCGCACCGCCCGAGGTGATCGGGGAGAGCGCGGCCGTGTGGTCCATCGACTCGGTGAAGAAGTTGAGGTGCTTGGCCGCGTCCAGGCCGCGGGCCAGCACGAAGCCGATCTGGTCGGCGATCAGGCCGACCACCAGCACGCCGGAGCTCCAGGCGACCACCGAGACCAGGCGGTCGCGGACCATCAGCGGGCCCCACTGCAGCCGGCCGATGGCGAAGTAGCCGAGCAGGAAGAGGACGTACCAGCAGAGCAGGAAGCCGAACGCACCGCTGAACGGCAGGATCCGCTCGTAGAGCATCCAGTTCAGCGCCAGCGAGCCGGTCAGTGCACCGGCCACGGTCAGCACGTCCTCGGCGGTGACGCCGCCGAGCCGGATCCGCTTCTCGGGGCGGGGCGGTTCGGCGGTGGCGGCCGGTGCGGCGGCCGCGGCCGGCGGCAGGTCGAGAGTGGTCATCGGTACGTCCCTTCACGGCGGGGCGGCAGCGGGCGGCGGGCGGCGGGGCGGGCCACGGTCAGTCCGCCGTGGAGGCGCCGGAGCGGGACCGGTTGATCACGAACCCGGCCGCCAGGTTGACCAGCAGGGTGAGCCCGAAGAGCACCAGCCCGGCCGCCATCAGCGCGGAGAGCGAGAGGTCGTCCGACTCGCCGAACCGCAGCGCGATCAGCGCCGAGATCGAGTTGGCGCCGTTCTCCAGCACGTGGGTGATCGCCTTGAAGTTCGGCGAGATGATCAGGGCGACGGCGATGGTCTCGCCCATCGCCCGGCCGAAGCCGAGCATCACCGCGCCGATCACCCCGCCGCGGCCGAACGGCAGCACCACCGTGCGGACCATCCCCCACCGGGTGGAGCCCAGCGCGTAGGCACCCTCCCGCTCGCCCTGCGGGGCCTGCGAGAACACCTCCCGGCTGAGCGAGGTGACGATCGGGATGATCATCAGGGAGACGACCACCCCGGCGATGAAGGTCGAGGACGTGTACGACGTCCCGATGTCGCCGGTGCGCACCTTGAGGAAGGGGATCGCGTCCCCGAGGTGGTTGGCCGTCCAGCGGACGAAGCCGATGATCCGCGGCTGGAGGAAGAACAGCCCCCAGAGGCCGTAGACGATGCTGGGGATCGCCGCCATCAGGTCGACCAGCGAGATCAGCGTGGCGCGCAGCCGGGCGGGCGCGTACTCGGAGATGAAGACCGCCGTGGCGAGCGACACCGGGACGGCGATGATCAGCGCGATCACCGCGATCAGCAGGCCGTTCGGGAGCACCGCGGCGATGCCGAAGTTGTGCGCCTGGGTCTGCCACTTCTGCTCGGTGAGGAAGGACCAGCCGACCTCGCTCAGCGCGCTCGCGCCGCGCAGGATCAGGAAGAACGCGATCAGCCCCATGATCGCGAAGACCGAGAGCCCGGCCACCCGCAGCACCCCGCGGAACACCCGGTCTCCCGGGGTGGCTGGGGCGGTGATGACGCGGGGGACATCGGGATCGGGTGGACGTGGAGCCCCGGCGTACGGTGCCGCGGGCTCGGCGGCGGCTGTCATGGTCTGCTCTCCGGCGCGCTCGGTACGGAAGTACTCGGTACAGGGAGTCCCCGGGCGGTCCGCCCGGGGAGGGGGACCCGGCGGGGCCGGGGACGGCGGCCCCGCCGGGTCGTCACTGCCGCTGCGGGCTCAGGGCCGGCGACGCAGCCGCGCCCAGGCCCGGCCCGTGGCGGCCATCGCCCGCTCGCCGGCGGGCGTGCCGCCGAGGAGGAGCGCCGCCGGGCCGCCGATCAGCAGCACCAGGCCCGCGATCACCGCGACCGGCAGCAGCAGGCGGGCCGTGCCGGCCCGGTCGGCCGCCGGGCTGCCGGCCGCCACCGGGGCCGCCGCGAGCGGGCCGACCTGGGCGCTCGGCGCGGCGGTGGGCTTCGCGGCGGCCGGCGCCGGGGTCCCGTTCGCCGGGCCGGCGCCGGTGCCGGCGGTGCCGCCCGTCGCACCGCCGGTGGCGCTCTCGACGCCCAGGCCGCCGGTGCCGCCGGTGCTGCCGGTGCTGCCGGAGGAGGAACCGCCGTCCGAGCCGCCGGCCGTCGTGCCGTCGGACACCGGGGCCGCGCCGCCGGTGCCCGCGGCGCCGGACCCGGCCCCGCTCTCGCCGCCGGTGGCCGTGCCGCCGCTCGTGCCGCCGGTCCCGCCGGTCGTCCCACCCGTGGTCCCACCGGTGGTCCCACCGTCGCCGCCGGTCGGCGGCGCCGGCGGGGGCACCTGGTTGCCGGGCCACTTGCCGTCCTGGAGCTCCACGTGCTTCGCGGCGTCGAGGGCCTGCTGGCGCTGCGCCCCGGTCAGGCTCAGGAAGCCCGGCGCGAGCCGGCCCGGCTCCACCCCGTAGACCTGGCCGCTGCCGGCGACCGTGGTGAGGAAGCGGCTGATCGCCGCCGCCTTCTCGCCGGACACCCCGCCGGTGGGCACCATCGCGTACTGGACGGTGGCCAGCGGGTAGGCCTGCGCGTCCCGGGAGAACGCGGTGTCGGCCACGCCGTACGGGAGCTGCTGGGTGCCGGTCGCGGCGTCGGTCGTCATGTCGCCCACCGCCGCCTGGAAGCCGTTGGTGGTCGGCGAGACGAAGCCGCCGGCCGGGTTCTTCAGGGCCGCCTCGGGGAGCGAGAAGGCCTTGGCCTGGGCGCTGTCCATGATGGCGAAGAGCTTGCGGTCACCGCGGGCCATCGGATCGCACTTCGGGTGGTTGCCGGTCCCGTCGGGCATCCAGAGCTGGCAGGTGGAGCGGTTCTCCTGGATCGTCCGGAAGACCTGGGTGAGGCCGCCGAGCACCGGGTTCCACTCGTACTGCCGCATCTTCCTGGCGGCCTCGGAGGCACCGGTCGGGCCGGAGAAGTCCTGCGGCTGGACGGCGTCCACCGGGTAACCGGAGAAGGCGCCGCGCTGGTAGAAGGTGTTCACCCGCATGCCCCACGGGTCCTCCTCGCCGTCCAGGAACCGGGTGGCGTCCGGGTCGGCGGCGATCCACGCGGTCAGCTGGTACACGAGGTCGGTGGTGCCGCCGACGATCGTCGGCTCGAACTCCGCCGGCGCGCAGGAGGACGGCCACTGCATGCCGCTCGCCTCGGAGAACTGGTTCAGCTGCTTGAACTCCGGGTCCTGGAAGATGCAGCTGGGGTTGCCGCTCACCGAGGCCACCGGCAGGCCCGGCGGCGCGTACGACTGGGTGAGCAGCTTGGCCACCAGACGCGGCGTCAGCTTCATGTCCCGGAGCTGGCGGCCGGTCCTGGTGTCGTCGACGACGAAGACCACCGAGACCCCGCTGGTCGCCAGGGGCGCGTAGACGTAGGGCCGGGCCGGGGTCGCGGTGTCGGGCCGCGCGGTCAGCGCGACGTCGAGGCCGGCGCCGCCCAGGAAGGCCTGCCGGGCCTGCGGCTCACCGCCGGAGGCGGAGTACTGGAAGGAGAGCGGCGAGTCGGCGAGGCAGAGCCCGGCCCGCCACTGCTGGACGGCGCGGTTCGCCATCTCCAGGCCGGCCGACTTGAACACCGCGGCCTGGTTCTCGCAGTCCGCCGCGGTGGGCGCGAAGTACAGCGGCATGACGGTCCGCTTCTCCCAGGCGCACTGCTCACCGATCTGGAACCCGGCGTACTGGTTGCCGGCCCAGGACGCCGCGTAGGCCTCCAGCCCCCCGTCGCTCGCGGTGTTGAAGAAGCCGTCGATGTCGCTGAGGTGGTCGGTGCAGTCGACCGCGCCGTTGCGCACCTGGTTCGGGTCCTGGGTGTCGCCGCCGTAGTTCGGCTCGATCACCAGGGAGCACGGGTGGGTGGCGTCACAGCCGAGCGAGGGGCTCTGGGTCGCGGTCCACACCTCGATGCTGGTCGCCCCCGAGCCGTCCGCCCCGGTGGGCGCGATCGCCATGTTGGAGGGGAAGTCCGGCGTCGTGGTGCCCTGCGGCGGCGCCACCTGGTTGAACCCCTTGGCGGGGTCGGCGTTGTACAGCGTGCTGCCGTAGCAGTCGGTGATCTTCGGGTCCAGGCCGCGGCACTGGTAGACCCGGACCGCGTAGAGGACCTGCTTGTCGCCCTTGGTGACGACGGGCACCGACTCGCCCATGGTGTTGAGGGTCGGGGTGAACCCGCTCCAGGAGACCTGCAGCACCTGGTTGGAGAGGTCCTTGGTCTGGGCGACCGTCACGCTGCCCTCGGGACCCTCGGTCCAGGTGTTCGGGTCCCACACCTTCGGCCCGGGCTTCGTCACGGCCGACGACACCGACGCCTGCGCCTGCGGCAGCGCGCCAAGGCCGATGGGGGCCACGCCGAGCGCCACCACCACCGACCAGACGAGGGTGATCGCCGGCAGTCGCCGGCGCCACCTCCCGCGTCTCGGATCAGGTAGGAGTCGGAGTCTCATTGCGGGCACCTCCGTACGAAGCGCACCGCCCGTGGCGCGGCGCGAGAGGGGATCAGGCTGCGAGCGGGCCGACGGCTCCGGTTCGCATCCATTCGGCCAGCCGGAGATGGCCGGATCCGGTCGTGTCGATGTACGAGACCCCAACGTGGCGACTCCGTAGCGGAGTTGGGAACTCCGCACCGAAAGCCGCCCAGCACCCGCCCAGCACACCACCCTGAACCCCACCCGGAACTCCGCACCGACGGCACGGAGTTCCGCACAGCACGGCGGGCCCACGCCGTCGCGCGGACCCGCCGAAGTGCCGGCCGCCGGGAGCGGTCAGCTGCCGGCGGTGAAGGTCAGCGTGAAGTCGCCGACCGACTGGCCGCCCTTGAAGAAGGAGGTGTTCAGCTTGCCGTCCAGGACCTGCGCACCCTCGGCGTCCACCTTGAGGTCGGTGGAGGTCACCGTCTGGGTGGCGCCGGAGCGGGTGATGTCCGTCATGCCGGCCGGGTCGAGCAGCGCCACCGGCGCGGCACCGCCGGCCAGGACACCGGTGACCTGGAAGGTGTCCGCGCTGAACGCGAGCTGCTTGAAGAGCGCGCTCTTGCCGGTGAAGACGTTGATGAAGAGCAGGCTGCCGCCCAGCTCGACGTTGCCGTAGTAGCCCTGGAGGTTGGCGTCGCCACCGGTCACCGGGAAGGTGGTGGAGAAGCCGGTGGTGCTGTCGTACGACGGCGTGGCGGCCGGCAGCGGGATGACCACCACACCGCTGAGGGCCGCGTCCTTCAGGAACGCGGTGCTCTCGTGCACCACAGCGCTGCCGGTCGGCGCCACCGGGGCGGTGTCGGCGGCGGCCACACCGCTCAGGCCGGTCACGGTGAGGACGACGGCGGCACCGGCGGCGACGAGGCGGGCGCGGGTACGGGACATGCTGAACTCCTTGGGAGAGGTGGGAGGTTGTGCGTGGTGCCGAGAGCTTCCGGCGCGGCGCCGGATGTGACCGGCGGCCACGGGCCGGAGCCCGTGGCCGCCGGGTGATGCGGCGTGATCAGCGGGTGATCAGCTGTGGGTGGTGGTGCCGCAGGCGGCAGCCGAGAGCGGCAGGAAGCCGTAGCTCTTGATGTCGTTGGTGCCGTTGGCGCAGATCCAGCCCGAGGGGCCGAAGATGTTGCGCAGCGCGGCGCCGTGCGCGTCGGTCGCGGTCCACTCGGCGTTGCGGACCACGTTGTAGACCACGCGGCCGAAGGCGGAGGCCGCGAACGGCGCGTTGATGGTGTTGGTGGTGGTGTTGACCGGCACCAGGGTGCCGACGTTGCGCAGGGTCAGGCTGCCCGGGTTGGAGGTGGGCGTGCCGTGGCCGCCGACGGTCTGGCTCAGGTAGGCCGCGACCGAGTACGGGTAGACGACGTCGGCGCCGGCCAGGCGGGAGTCGACGCCCTCGTTCTCCTCCGGGCCGTCCTGGACGCAGCTGCCCACGGTCGGGTTGCCGATCGCGGTCAGGAAGAAGGCGCGGGTGCCGGAGTTGGCCTGCGGCAGCCACGGCTTGATGGTGGCGTTCGGCAGGGTGGCGCTGATCTGCGTCCAGTTGGTGATGGAGCAGTCGTAGATGCCCTTGAGCTGGGCGGCGGTCAGGCTGGCCGGCGCGTGGCCGCCGTTGTTGGCCGACCAGGTCACCGCGTCCTTGGCGAACGCGACGAAGATGTCGGAGGCCGGGTCGGTCGGCTTCGGGGCACGCGAGGAGCGGGCCACGTCGACCTTGGAGCCGGCCGTGTTCAGCTCGGTGATGCCCGCGCCCGAGCCGTTCGGACGGGTGATGGCGGAGGCGCCGGACTTCGGGGTGATGGTGGCGGAACCGGTCGCGTCCCAGCTGTAGTACCGCGGCGAGGTGGTGTCGCCGATGCTGGTCAGGTAGGCGTTGTAGTCGGTGGAGAACTGGGTCGACACGGACTGGGTCGTGTCGGAGCCCACGCTGACGATGTCGGCGGCGGCCGGGGTGACGGCCGGGTCGGCGACGGCGGTGCCGGCGGCGACGGTGGCGACCGAAGTGGCGATGGCGGCAACGGCGAGCAGCTTGGCAGCGGTCTTGCGCATGTTCCTGTTCCTCCGGTGGGAGAGACGTGCATCGCTGTACCCGCGCCCTGGTTGGGGCCCGGGGCCGGTGGCCGCGTCCGCGGCGGCCGCTCCGGCAGAGCTGATCCTGTCTGCCGCGGCAGTTCCGCCGGAAGTGCGGTCGGCGGCCGCCGGCGAATGTCGACTCATCGGTTCGGAGAGGTTTAGTGACTGGTCAGGGCGGCCGTGGCGGGTGGGAAATCCGCAGGTCGGAGGCCGGTGACGTTCTTCTCCAGGTGGCGGCTCGGGGTGTTGCCGGAAACCTGCGCTTCACCGGGGAGGAGGGAAGCGGCGGCCTGGCGGGGTGGCCGGACGGGCGGCCGCGGGGTGGCCGGACGGGGGTGGTGCGGGGCGGTGCGGGTCGCGGTGCGGACCGGTCACCAGGGCCGGCGGCCGCCGCTGCGCCGCAGCTCCTGGCCGATCCACTGAAGACCGGTCAGGAACGCCTCCACGGCGGCCTGGCACTGGTCGCGCCGGAGGTATCCGCGGGCGCTGCGGGCGACCGCGACGGCCTCGCCGGCGCCCGGACGGGTGCTGCGCACGGGCAGGTGCGCGGTCCACACCCACAGGCGCCCCTCGGACTGTCCCACGGTGCACCGCAGGGCCGCCCGCTCGATGATCAATTCGCGGACCGCCTCGGCGAGTTCGTCCTCGCTGCGGTAGGTGCGGACACCGGCTCCGAGCTGCCGGCCGTTGGCGGCGCGCAAGGTCCAGCCGACGCAGCGGTCGGCGGCGGGGAGGATCAGCAGACGGGGGCCCCGGCGCTCAGCGGGCGGCATCGGAGCGTCTCAACGGCGCTTTTCGGTCGGGGAGTTCGAGAGCCGGCTGCTTCGCCAGCAGCACCACGAACCGTCGGAAGGCGTTCTGGCAGGTCGCGTACCGCTCGTACGCGCGGCTGGAGCGCACCTCGGGGAGGGTGCGCGAGCCGGGGACGACCCAGATCCAGCCGATGCCGTCCCGGACGTGCGTGATCCGGGCGACCAGGGTGTCGGCGCCGGCGCGTAAGCCGTCGAAGCCGCGCTCGGCCTCGCCGGCCGTCTCGTACGCGGCCGGAGTGATCGCCACCACGCGGCCGTTGGGCGCCTTGAGCTGCCAGCGGTAGCGCCCGTCCGGCGCCCGTTCGGCCCGGAACCCCCCTCGACCTGCCCCTGCTGCGGTGTGACCGCGGCCCGACGCGTCCACTGTCCCCCCAGTCCGGTACCTCTCCGAAACGGGAGTAAAGCTATGTGTGCACACGAGCGCGCCGGAAGGGCAGGAAATGCACAACTTGCTCCGTTGGCCGCAAAGTTCTCTCTCGTTAAACTTTCACCGACTGCACACCACTCACTCCCCTCGCGCCCCACTCCATCACCGTCCGTTCGAGAACGTGCGAGCGCCCGGGGCCCACCGGAGCCCCCGGAAGCCCCCTGCGGAGCGGCTCGGAGCCGGGCGGCCCGACCGGCTCAGAGCCGGGCCGTCCAGCGCACCAGCGTGCCCTTCCCGTACGGACCCGGCTCGTGCCAGGCGTCGCCGCCGAGCACCTCCGCGCGCCGGGTCAGGTTGCTCAGCCCGCTGCGCCGGCCGTCCGGCGGGATGCCGACGCCGTCGTCCGTCACGGTGAGCAGCACTCCCGGCCGGCCGCCGCGGTCCAGCGACTCCGGGTCCCCGCCGACCGGGCGGCCCACGTCGTCCAGGTGGACGGTCGCGTCGACCTCCACGCCGACCCGCGAGGCCCGCGCGTGCCGGGCCGTGTTGGAGAGCATCTCCCGTAGTGCCGCCAGAAGTTGGCGGCCGGTCTTCTCGCCGACCATGCTCTCGACCGGGCCGATGAAGGTCACCGAGGGCTTGAAGCCGAGCGCCGCCGCGGCCTGGCTGCCCTCGCGCAGCACCCTGGTCCGCAGGGTGTCCGGCGCGTCGCCGTGGTTGTCGTGCTGGAGGGCGTAGATGGTGGTGCGGACCTCCTGGATGGTGGCGTCCAGCTCGTCCACCGCCTTGCCGATGCCGACCTTCACCTCGGGCACGACGGCGCGCCGGGCCGCGCTCTCCAGCATCATCCCGGTCGCGAACAGCCGCTGGATCACCAGGTCGTGGAGGTCCCGGGCGATCCGGTCACGGTCCTGGAAGACGGCCAGCCGCTGCTGGTCCCGCTGTCCCTCGGCCAGCCGCAGGGCCAGCGCGGCCTGGGAGGCGAAGGTCTCGGCGAGCTGCTTCTCCGCGTCGGTGAACGCCACCGCCCCGCGCGCACGCCAGACGCTGAGCCCGCCCAGCACCCGCCCGGCGGCGACCATCGGCACCGCCATCGACGGGCCGAAGCTGCGCGCCAGCCGCATCACCACGGTCGGGTCGCTGGACATGTCGTCCAGGTGGACGCTCTCGCCCTGCAGCAGCCGCGCGGCGAAGCTGTCCTTCGGCAGCAGCTCGCCCCGGACGAACTCGGCCGCCTCGCCGGAGGCGTGGGCCACCCGCATCTGCCCGCCCCCGTCACCGTCGCCGCCACCGTCACCGTCACCGTCACCGGTCGGCAGCAGGATCATGCCGAGCGCGGCGTCCGCCAGCTCCCGGACCTGCTCGGCCGCGATGGTCAGGGCGACCTGCGCCCCGTCGGTGGAGAGCAGCGCCGTGGTGACGGCCGCCGCGCCGGCGATCCAGCGCTCGCGGCGCCGGCCCTCCTCGTAGAGCCGGGAGTTCTCGATCGCCACGCCGGCGGCGGCGGCGAGCGCGTGCACCACCTGCTCGTCCTCGGGGGTGAAGGCGCCGCCGCCCTTCTTCTCGGTGAGGTAGAGGTTGCCGAAGACCTCGTCGCGGATCCGGATCGGCTCGCCGAGGAAGGTGCGCATCTGCGGGTGGTGCGGCGGGAACCCGGAGGAGCGCGGGTCGGCGCCGAGCTCGGTGAGCCGCAGCGGCTCGGGCCGGTCGATCAGTGCGCCGAGGATGCCCCGGCCGGCCGGCAGCTCGCCGATCTCGGCGGCGGTCCCGTCGTCGACCCCGACGTGGATGAAGTCGGCCAGGCCGTGGCCGCCCGGGGCGATCACCCCGAGGGCGGCGTACCGGGCGTCGACCAGCTCGGCCGCACCGGAGGCGATCCGGTGCAGCGTGGCGTGCAGGTCGAGCCCGGAACCGACCGAAACCACGGCCTCCAGCAGCCGCTGCATCCGGTCGGTGACGGCGGCCGCGGACTGCAGCCGCTCCGCCACCTCGGTGACCAGGGTGTCCAGCCCGAGCGAGGAGATCTCGGGCACCCGATGGGGAGTCGGGTCCGGAGCGGCGTCGGGCAGGTCGGGCGTGGGGTCCATGAGACGAGCGTAGTTTGTACGGTTTTCGGCCGAAGGGCGGCGCGACAGGAGCGGTGCCGCCGAGTGGGGCTCAGCGCCCGGCCGGCACCGGCGTCTCCTGCCCCGCACCGGCCGCCGCGAACCCGTCCGCCTCCCGCTCGCGCTCCCACATCGCCCGCAGCCGGCCGCCCGGCTCCGCGACCAGCGCGGACCACCGGCCGCGCTCGACCACCCGGCCGCCGTCCAGGACCAGCACCTCGTCGACGGTGGCGTCGTCCAGACCGGCCAGCCGGTGGGTGATCAGGACGGTGGTCCGGCCGGCCGTGGCGGCCAGCAGGTCGGCGGTGAGCGCGTCGGCCGTCGGCAGGTCGAGGTGCTCGGCCGGCTCGTCCAGGACCAGCACCGGGAAGTCGGCCAGCAGGGCCCGGGCCAGCGCGAGCCGCCGGCGCTGGCCGCCGGAGAGCCGGGCGCCGTGCTCGCCGACCATGGTGTCCAGCCCGGCCGGGAGGGTGTCGGTCCAGTCCAGCAGCCGGGCGGCGGCCAGCGCGGCGCGCAGCTGCGCCTCGTCGGCGCCGGGCCTGGCCAGGCGCAGGTTCTCCCGCAGCGAGCTGTCGAAGACGTGGGCGTCCTGCGCGCAGAGTCCGATCACCCGGCGGACGTCGTCCCCCGCCAGCTCCCGGCTGTCCACAGCCTGTGGACGGCCGGCGGCGAGCGTGACGCTCCCCGCCACCGGGTCGAGGAAGCGCAGCAGGGCCTGGGCGAGCGTGGTCTTGCCGGAGCCGGACGGCCCGACGACGGCGATCCGCCGCCCGGGGGCGAGGTCGAGGTCGACGCCGGCCAGCGCGTCCACCGGCTGCCCCGGGTGCCGTACGGTCAGGCCGCGCACCGCGATCGGCAGCGGCTGCTCGGGCAGCGCCTCCGGCTCGGCCGGCTCGGCGACCGGCGCGGGCGCGTTCAGCACCTCGTCGAGGCGCGCGGCGGCGGCCCGGCTGCGGCGGCGGGCCTGGACGGCGAGCGGCATCCCGGTGACGGCCTCGAAGGCGGCCTGCGGGGTGAGCACCACCACCGCCAGGCAGACCGGGGCCAGCGCTCCGCTGTGGACGCCCTGGACGCCGACCGCCGCGGCGGCGGTCACGGTCAGCCCGGTGAGCAGGGTGATCAGACCGGTGCCGAGCGCCGCGGTGGCCGCCGAGCGGGCGGCCAGCCCGGTGAGCGCGGCGTCGGCGGCGCGCACGGCGGCCAGCCGGCGGGGCAGCGCCCCGGCGACGGCGAGCTCGGCCGTCCCGGTGAAGGTGTCGACCACGGCGGTGGCCAGCCGGCCGCGGGCCGGGGCCTGCCGCCGCTCGGCGCCGGCCGACCAGCGCCCGGTCAGCGCGGGCACCGCCGCCCCGGCGAGCAGCAGGCCGAGGCCGAGCACCAGGCCGGCGGCCGGCAGGAAGGCGCCCAGCGCGACGGCGGAGCCCAGCGACACCACGGCGGCCACGGCGGCCGGCAGGCGCCAGCGCAGGTAGTGGTCCTGCACCGCGTCGACGTCGGCGACCAGCCGGGAGAGCAGGTCCCCGCGCCGGAAGGCGGGCAGCCCGGCCGGGGCGAGCACGGTGAGCCGGCGGTGGACGGCGGCCCGGAGGGTGCCGAGGCTGCGCAGCACGGCGTCGTGCGAGACCAGCCGCTCGGCGTAGCGGAAGACGCTCCGCCCGATGCCGAAGGCGCGCACCGAGGTGACGGCCATCATCAGGTAGAGCACCGGCGGCATCTCGGAGGCGCGGGAGATCAGGTAGCCGGAGGTGGCCATCAGCGCGACCGCGCAGCCGAGGGCGAGCGCGCCGAGCAGTACCGAGAGCGCCAGCCGGGGCTTCACGCCCTGCTCCCCGGCCGGCCCGTCGCCCGGGTCGGCGTCGGCGTCGGCGTCCGCCGGGGCGGGCACCGGCCGCCCGCTGTGGGTGAGCACCGGCACCGCACCGCCCGGCACCGCGCCACCCGGCACCGCACCGCCCGCTGCGTCCGGCCCGACGGCGTCCGGCGCCTCCAGCCGCACCCGCCGGTCGGCGACCGCGAGCAGCGCGGGCCGGTGCGCGACCAGCAGCACGGTCCGCCGCGGATCGGCCGCCAGCGCCCGGACCGCCGCCACCACGGCCGCCTCCGACTCGCCGTCCAGGTTGGCGGTCGGCTCGTCCAGCAGCACCAGCGGCCGGTCGTCGGCGAGCAGCACCCGGGCGAGCGCCAGCCGCTGCCGCTGGCCGGCCGAGATCCCGGCGCCGTCCTCGCCGAGCAGGGTCTCGGGCCCCTGCGGGAGCGCCCGCACGAAGTCGAGCGCGTGCGCGGCCCGCAGCGCCGCGTGCAGCTCCGCCTCGCCGGCGTCCGGCCGGTAGAGCCGGACGTTGTCGGCGACCGTCCCGGCGAACAGGTGCGGGTGCTGCGGCACCCAGGCGATCCGGGACCGCCAGCCGTCCGGCTCCAGCTCGGCCAGGTCGTACGTCCGGCCGTCGGCGGCGGTGATCCGGACGCTGCCGGCGTCCGGTGCGGTGAGCCCGAGCAGGACGCCGAGCAGGGTGGACTTGCCGGCCCCGCTCGGGCCGGTGAGCGCGACCGTCTCCCCCGGACGGAGCGTCAGTCCGGCGCCGGCCAGCGCGGGCGCGGCCCGGCCGGGGAAGGCGACGGTGAGGCCGGCGGCCTCGACGGTGGCGCCGGCCGGGGTGGGGGCCGGCACGGTGCCGGCCTTCGGCAGCGGGGTCTCCAGCACCCGGAAGAGCTCGTCGGCCGCGGTCAGCCCCTCGACGCTGGAGTGGTAGAGCGCGCCGACCTGGCGGATCGGGAAGTAGACCTCGGGCGCCAGGATCAGGATCAGCAGCCCGGTCTCCAGGTCCAGCGAGCCGTCCACCAGCCGGAAGCCGATCGAGACGGCGACCAGCGCCACGGAGAGCGTGGAGAGCAGCTCCAGCGCGAACGAGGAGATGAAGGCGATCCGCAGGGTGCGCAGGGTGGCCCGACGGTAGTCGGCGGTGATCCGGGCGACGGTCGCGGCCTGGGCCCGGGCCCGGCCGAAGACCTTGAGCGTCGGCAGCCCGGCGACCACGTCCAGGAAGTGGTGCGAGAGCCGGGCGAGGGTGGCCCACTGCCGGTCCATCCGGGACTGGGTGGCCATCCCGATCAGCACCATGAAGAGCGGGATCAGCGGGAGCGTCCCGGCGATGATCGCGGCCGAGGCGAGGTCGGCGCCGAGGATCCGCAGCAGCACGACGACCGGGACGACCACCGCGAGCGCCAGCTGCGGCAGGTAGCGGGCGAAGTAGTCGTCCAGCGCGTCGACGCCGCGGGTGGCGAGGGTGGTGAGTTCGCCGGTGCGCCGGCCCGCCAGGTAGGCCGGGCCGAGCGCGGTGGCGTGGTCGAGCAGCCGGCGCCGCAGGGTGGACTTCACCCGGGCGACCGACCGGTGGGCGATCAGCTCGGTGAGCCAGCCGACCAGCCCGCGCCCCACCGCCGTCAGCGCCAGCAGCACCAGCGCGGTGGTGAGCTCGCCGAGTGCGGCCCGCTGCTGGAAACCGCGGACCACAATCTCGGCGACCAGGCTCGCCTGGGCGACCACCAGGGCCGCGTTCACGGCGCCGAGCAGCACCGATCCGGCGAGGAAGGCCCTGGTGGTGCGCGCGTACCCGAGCAGGCGGGGGTCGACCGGCTTCACGGCTCAGCCCTGGTCGGTCGCGGCGGCCGGGGCGTGCCCGGGGATGTGCTGGACGCCGATCCGCCGGCGGAACACCCAGTACGTCCAGCCCTGGTAGAGCAGCACCAGCGGGGTGAAGACGGCGGCCACGATGGTCATCAGCTTCAGCGTGTACGGCGAGGACGCCGCGTTGCCGACCGTCAGGCTCCAGCCGTCGTTCAGGGTCGACGGCATGACGTCCGGGAAGAGCGCGA
Organism: Kitasatospora sp. NPDC090091; assembly: GCF_044747365.1. Taxonomy (NCBI): domain Bacteria; kingdom Bacillati; phylum Actinomycetota; class Actinomycetes; order Kitasatosporales; family Streptomycetaceae; genus Kitasatospora; species Kitasatospora sp. NPDC090091. The sequence goes on along the minus strand of NZ_JBIVDY010000002.1, from coordinate 414,962 downwards.
GGAAGAGCATCGCGACCGCGGCCACCACGGTCGCCCCGGAGAGGACGAACGCCCAGCCCTCCCGGCCCGTCCGGGTGGCCGCCAGCGAACCGGCCAGCGCGAGCACGGCCAGCACCAGCGCCACCAGACTCCGGCCGTTGCCGTTGTCGGCCTGGGTCCAGAGCAGGAAGACCGCGGCCAGCACCGCCGTCACCAGGCCGAGCCGGAGCGCCATGGCCCGCGCCCGCTCCCGGATGTCACCGACCGTCTTGAGCGCGGCGAAGACCGCGCCGTGGAAGGTGAAGAGGCTCAGGGTGACCAGACCGCCCAGCAGGGCGTAGGGGTTGAGCAGGTCCCAGAAGCTGCCGACGTAGTTCTTCTGCGCGTCGATGTCGACGCCGCGGACGATGTTGGCGAAGGCCACGCCCCAGAGGAAGGCCGGGACCAGCGAGGTCCAGAAGATGGCCTCCTCCCAGTTCCGCTGCCAGCGCGGCTCCGGGCGCTTGGCCCGGTACTCGAAGGCGACGCCGCGCACGATCAGGCAGACCAGGATCAGCAGCAGCGGGATGTAGAAGCCGCTGAACAGCGTCGCGTACCAGTCCGGGAAGGCGGCGAAGGTGGCGCCGCCGGCGGTGAGCAGCCAGACCTCGTTCCCGTCCCAGACCGGGCCGATCGTGTTGATCAGGACGCGCCGCTCGGCGGTGTCGCGGGCCAGCGGCTTGGTGAGGATGCCGATGCCGAAGTCGAAGCCCTCCAGGAAGAAGTAGCCGATCCAGAGGACGGCGATCAGGACGAACCAGACGTCGTGGAGTTGCATGGTCGATCGGTCCTATCCGTCGTCAGTAGGCGAAGGCGAGGGGCTTGTCGGCGTCGTCGCCCGCGGACGGGCCGCGCAACGTCGGGTCCACGGCCGGCGGTTGCTCGGACGTGACCGGGCCGGCCTTGGCGTACTTGACCAGCAGCCGGACCTCGATGACGGCGAGGACGGCGTACAGCGCGGTGAAGGTGGCCAGCGCGCCGATCTGGGTGCCCACGCCCACGTTCGGCGAGACGGCGCTCGCGGTGGTCATCAGTCCGAAGACGGCCCACGGCTGGCGGCCCATCTCGGTGAAGACCCAGCCGAAGCTGTTGGCGATCAGCGGGAATCCCATGGTGAGGATGCCGATCCGCCAGCTCCACTTGGTGAGGAAGGGGCCGAGCTCACGGCTCGGGGTCAGCATCAGCCGCGGCACCTCGGTGTCGCCGGTGCGGAACCCCGGGGCCAGGAACCACTTCCTCCGGGTGGTCCAGAGTCCGACCAGGCCGGCCATGAAGGAGGTCATCCCGAAGCCGATCATGAGGCGGAAGCCCCAGTAGGTGACGAAGATGCTCGGGATGTAGTCCTTGGGGTCGCCGCCGTACTTGGCGGCCTCGGCGTCGGCGGTGTCGTTGATGCCGGGGACAGACGAGCTGAAGTCGCTGTTGGCGAGGAAGGAGAGTATCCCCGGGACCTCCAGCTCCACCGAGTTGTGGCCCTTGCCGACGTCGCCGACCGCGAAGACCGAGAACGGCGCGGGGGCCTGGGTGTCCCACAGGGCCTCGGCGGCGGCCATCTTCATCGGCTGCTGGCGGAACATCACCTTGGCCAGCGAGTCGCCGCTGAGCGCGGTGCCCAGGCCGAAGACGACCGCGAGGACGAGGCCGAGCCGGAGCGAGGTGCGCATCACGGCGACCTTCTTGGGGTCCGCACCGGCGGGCCTGCGCTTGGCCTTCCAGAGGTGGAAGGAGGCGATGCCGACCATGAAGGCGGCGCCGGTGAGGAAGGCGGCGGTCAGGGTGTGCAGCACGACGGTCACGGTGGTGTCCTGGAACAGGACCCGGGTGATGTCGGTGAGCTGCGCCTTCCCGGTGGCCGGGTCGACGGTGTAGCCGACCGGGTGCTGCATCCAGGAGTTCGCCGCCAGGATGAAGTAGGCGGAGAGCACCGTGCCGAGCGAGACCATCCAGATGCAGGCGCAGTGCAGCTTCTTCGGCAGCTTGTCCCAGCCGAAGATCCACAGGCCGATGAAGGTCGATTCGAAGAAGAAGGCGATCAGCGCCTCCATCGCGAGCGGGGCGCCGAAGACGTCGCCGACGAACCGGGAGTAGTCCGACCAGTTCATGCCGAACTGGAACTCCTGGACGATGCCGGTGACGACACCCATCGCGATGTTGATCAGGAAGAGCTTGCCCCAGAACTTGGTGGCGTGGAAGTACTTCTCCTTGTCCGTCCGCACCCAGGCGGTCTCCAGCCCGGCCACGACGGCGGCGAGGCTGATGGTGAGCGGGACGAAGAGGAAGTGGTAGACGGTGGTGATGCCGAATTGCCATCGCGCGATGGTCTCGTGAGCGATTGCCAGTTCCACGTCGCCCTCTCTTCAACCGACCTGGTGAAGGTCACTTACCGGACAAACTTCAGAAACGTCATCTCTAGCCGTAGACCGCTGCTCATCAGCGCAAGCTTGTCCGCTTGTGAACGTGAACACGTTCACAAGGGCCAGTATCCATCATGCTTACGGGTGGATTGCGGGCGGGGTGGGACTGAACCGGCCACTGACCGGCAGCGATGCCGTGCGCACAGTCTGCGAACTCGACCCGGCGCCCACAACGAACGAGCGGGCGAACCCGGGGATGATCTTGGCCAATCCGTCGCTTGACAGCCGCCGGATCGGCCAAACCGTCCTACCGGACGGCCGCACGGGCCGACCGGCAGGACGGTTCGGTGGCGCCGGCCGGGGCGGTGGCCCGGCTACGGGCCGGCGGCCCCGGCGCCGCTACGGGCGGCCGAGGAGGTGGGTGCCGGCCGCGGACGGGCTCCGGGAGGTGAAGTACTCCACGAAGCCGGCCAGGAACTCCCGCTCGGTGATGCGGCCGTCCCCGTCCGCGTCCAACTGCCGGAACCCGTGCGAGAGTTCGGCCGGGTGGACGCGGCGGCCGCCGAACAGCGCCCGGTACTCGTCGGCGTCCAGGTAACCGCTGCCGTCGGTGTCGGCAGCCGTGAAGACGGCGCGCAGGGCGCGGAGCAGGCCGGCCTCCAGGTAGTCCGGATCCCGGTCGCAACCCGCCAGGGTGGCGGCGACGAACTCGGCCCGGTCGACCCGGCCGTCGCCGTCGGTGTCCATGGTCGAGCGGAGCTGCTCCCACCAGGCCTCGAAGCCGGCGTACACCGCGGCCTCGCCCTCCTCGGTGAGCTCCAGCTGCCAGCAGACGTTGTGCGCCATGGCCTGGAGGTCGCGGGCGGTGACGTAGCCGTCCCCGGTCTGGTCCAGGACCTCGTGGAAGAACCGGTCCACCCGCGGCCGCCGGGTGTCCTGCCGGGGCGGTCGGCGCACGGTGGGGCGGCGGTCGGGCGATCGGTAACGGAGGTGGTCCGGCAGCCGCGCCGCCACCGCCCGGCCGCCGCGGTGCAGCAGCACGGAGAGCACGGCCGCCCGCCGGGTGGGGGCCAGGCCGAACCGCTCGCGGTAGGCGGCCGGCAGGTCGGCGACGGTGAGGGCGGTGATCACCCGGGCCGCGACCGCCCGGACCAGCCGCCAGCCGACCGGCCCCAGCCACCGGAGCCGGCGCGGCTGCGGCGCCTCGCGCAGGATGTCGTACAGCAGGTAGCGTGCCGAGCCGGTGAACTCCAGCTCCTCGCGCACCATCCGGTCGAAGTAGCGGGGCAGTTCGGCGACGCTCTTCGGCACCGCGTCCTCCGGGAGGCCGAACACGGCGGCGATCTGCCGGAACTCCCCGTAGACCGCCTCCAGTTCGGCGCCGGTGTAGCGGTCGCCGCCCAACCGGCGCATGGCCACGACGGATTCGAACAGGGTGAGCAGCACCCAGGCCCGGGTACCGGGGTCGTGCGCGTCGTACGACCGGCCGTCCGGGGCGGTGCCGCGGATCCGCCGGTGCGCCCGGGCGAGGCGCTCGACCTCCCGGTGCAGCGCCTCCTCGTCGGCCTGGAAGAGCCGCCGGCCGCTGCCGAGGGTGTGCTCGATCCGGCGCCACGGATGGCCGCGGTAGGTGGAGTGCTCGTCCATCCCCGCCGCGACCACCGGGTGGGAGGCCTGCAGCACCAGTAGCCGCCAGGCGACCAGCCCGACCCGCCACTCACTGAGGTCGCGCCGGAAGGAGGCACCCCGCCTGGACGACACCGGCATCCGCATCCCCTTGAGTCCCGCTGTGCTCCGCCGCCTCCGGCCTCCCCCGCGGGTCGGTGACGGAAACACCGCCGGAATCAGTGTGATCGTCCTACTTTGCCAGCTCCCGGGCGACTGCACCGAGCTCCGCGAGGTCCTCGTCGCCGAGCCGGACCGAGGCGGCGGCGACGTTCTCCTCCAGGTGCGCCGGGGAGGAGGTGCCCGGGATCGCCAGGACGGTCGGGGAGGCGGCCAGCAGCCAGGCCAGCATCACCTGGGCCCGGGTGGCGCCGTGGCGCTCGGCGACCGCCCGGAGCACCGGGTGGTCCGGCACGCCGGTACCGCCCAGCGGGTAGAAGGGGACGAAGCCGATGCCGCGCTCGGCGCAGTCCTCGACCAGCGCCGCGTCGGCGGCGCTGTGCTCCAGCACGCTGAACTTGTTCTGCACCGCGACCACCGGGGCGATCTCCTCCGCCTCGGCGAGCTGGGCCGCGTTGACGTTGCTGACGCCGAGGTGCCGGATCAGCCCTTCCTCCTGCAGCTCGGCCAGCGCGGCGAAGGGCTCGGCGATCGAGCTCTGAGTGGGCATCCGCCGCAGGTAGACGAGGTCGAGCCGGTCCACGGCCAGCTCGCGCAGGTTGCGGTGGACGGCCTCGCGCACCCCGGTGCGGTCGGCCGGGTTCATCCAGGTGCCGTCGGGGAAGCGGCCGGGACCGACCTTGGTGGCGATCACCAGGTTCTCCGGGTAGGGGTGGAGGGCCTCACGGATCAGGACGTTGGCGAAGACGTCCTTGTAGAAGTAGAACCAGGCCGTGTCGATGTGGTCGATGCCGAGCTCCACGGCCCGGCGCAGCACCGCGCGGCTCTGCTCCGGGTCGCAGGCCGGGCCCTGCCAGTCCCGCATCGGCAGCTTCATCGCGCCGAAGCCCATCCGGGAGACCTGGAGGTCGCCGCCGAGGAGGAGGGAACCGGACGCGGTGACATGAGGTGAGGTCGTCATGGCATCAAGCCTCCGGTGGGCTCGCCAACCCGCTCGCCGATCTGGCAGTTTGCTGCCATGAGTACCGATCGGATCATCACCCTGCACGGAGAACAGGAGCTCGTCCAGCGGGTCGGCCACCTGTTCGTCGCCTCGCGCGAGGAGTTCCTGGTAGCCGCCGCCGACCTGATGACCTGGTCGACCGGGGTCAACGCCGCCTTCCGCGAGGGCAAGCGCCCCCACGTCGTCCCCGGCCTCACCATGCGCAAGCTCTACACGCGGCGCGCGCTCGCCGACCCGGAGTCGCACAAGCGGCTGCTGCGGATCGCCGCCTCCGGCATCGAGGTCCGGATCTCCGACGGGCCGCTCGCCCGGGAGGCGATCATCATCGACCGGCGGACCGCGATCCTCGCCGGCGCCCCGGTCCGCGGCGTGCGCACCTTCACCGTGGTGCAGACGCCAGAGGTGGTCGAGGGCGTGCGCTCGCTCTTCCGCGCCACCTGGGAGACGGCCACCGACCTCGCCGACTGCACCGCGGCCCCGCCGCTGCTCACCGACCAGGCCCGGCAGATCCTCCAGGCCCTCGCCGCCGGGCACACCGACGAGACCGGGGCCCGGCTGCTCGGCCTCTCCCTGCGGACGTACCGCCGGCGGGTCGCCGAACTGATGGTCATACTCGGCGCCAACTCCCGCTTCCAGGCCGGGCTCCTCGCCCGGGACCTCCAGCCCGACGGCCCGCACTGACCCGCCGCCGACGGGACTCCGGGGCCCCGGCGACGGTGGAAGGGGTCATTCCTGGGGGACCGTGAGCACGATCTTGCCCTGGATGTGCCCCCGGGAGGCGCGCTCGTGCGCCGCCCGGGCGTCCGCGAGCGGAAACGTACTGTCGACCGCGACGCGAACCGTGCCCGCGTCGAGCAGGTGTCCCGCTTCGGCAAGCTGCGCGCCGTGCGAGCGGACCTGGGTGCCCGAGACCGTGACGCCCAGCTCTGCGGTCTCCGCCTCGTCGAATTCGCCGAAGAACACGGGGAACAGGGCACCGCCGCGCTTGAGCGTACGCAGGAAGCGGCTGCTGTCGCGTCCGCCGACGGCGTCGAGAACGAGGTCGACGCCGCGCACGAGTTCCTCGGGACGGCTCTTGGTGTAGTCGATGAATTCGTCGGCGCCCAACTCGCGCAGGAACGATTCATGCGCGCCCGATGCCACCGCGATGACCCGTGCGCCCTTCCACTTCGCCAACTGCAGTGCGAAGTGCCCCACACCGCCCGCAGCGCCGTTGACGAGCACCGTCGTGCCGGCGTCGAGGGCCACCGGACGGTGCCGCGCCGCCTGGAAGGGCGAGGGGTGATCGTGTCCGAGCTCGATCAGGAACTGCCACGCCGTCAGCAGGGACATCGGCGCCCCGGCGGCGTGCACGTGATCGATGCCGGCCGGCTTGGGCGCGAGGTCCGACGCGGGAGCGGCCACGTACTGGGCATAGGCATTGCCGTCGAAACTCGGGAAACGAAGCAGACCGAAGACCTCGTCACCGACGGAGAAGCCCTCCACATCCGCGGCGACGGCCTCGACGACGCCCGAGACGTCCGTTCCGGGGATCACGGGCAGGTCGAACTGCGGCCGCTTCTCCGGAGGGATGTTGCCCAGCCCGTCGCGCAGGTACCAGTCCGGAGGGTTGATGCCGATCGCGTGAACACGGACGAGCACCTCACCCGGTCCCGGCTCGGGCATCGGCACCTCGTCGTAGCGCAGAACCTCGGGGCCGCCGTGCTCATGCAGCCGGATCGCCCTCATCGTGCGTGTCGGCATCGTTCTCCTCCTGCTCTTCCGGGGGGTACGCTGACTGGATCAGTGATCCGGTTATCCGGACCACTGATCCGAATATATGGACCACTGATCCGGATGGTCAAGTGAACCACCGATCCGGATAGCCGGGAGAGGCAGATGCGGGCCGACGCCAGGAAGAATCGTGACCACCTGCTCGCAGTCGCGGGCACCGTCATCGCCGAGCAGGGCGCCGAGGCGTCGCTGCGCGACATCGCGCGCAGGGCCGACATGGGGCTCGCCACGCTCCTCCGTCACTTCCCGACCCGCGAGGCGCTGCTCGACGCCCTGCTCCGCACGAACTTCGACGGGCTGACGGCACGGGCGGGCGAGCTCAAGAGGTCGAGCTCGCCCGAAGACGCTCTCCTGTCGTGGCTGCGCGACTGCGTCACGGTCGCGCACGAGTACCGGGGCGTGACAGCGCTGATGGCGGCTGCTCTCGCGGACACCGGGTCCGCACTCCATGCTTCGTGCGTCACCATGCGCGCAGCCGGCACGGAGCTCCTCGCCCGTGCTCAGGCCGCGGGCGCGGCGCGGGCCGACATCGACGGCACCGATCTGTTTGCGCTGGTGGCGGCGCTCGCGTGGCTCGGCGATCAACCCTCGCTCGCGCCACGCGCCGATCACCTGCTCACTGTCGTCGCGAGCGCGATTCTGGCGGGCGAAGGGAGCAGCGGCATCGAGAGCGCACCGTGATGCCGGTGCGGCCGGCCCACGTGTTCGGCCCAGGTCTCAGCGCTGGCGGGGCAGCTCCACGCGGAAGGTGGCACCCCGGCCGGGAGCGGTGTGGAGGGTGAGGGTGCCGCCGTGGGCGTGGGTGAGGGCGGTGGCGATGGCGAGGCCCAGGCCGGCGCCGCCGCCGTCGTGGCGGCTGCGGGAGGCGTCGACGCGGTAGAAGCGGTGGAAGACCAGCCCGGCCTGCTCGGCGGTGAGCCCCGGGCCGGAGTCGGCGACCTCCAGCAGGCAGAGGCCGTCCGGATCGGTGCCGACGCCGATCCGCACCGCGGTGCCGGGCGGGGTGTGCTTGACGGCGTTGCCGACCAGGTTGGTGACCACCTGGCGCAGCCGCGCCTCGTCCCCGAGGACCGGCGCCGGGCCGGGCGCGCCCTCGCCGGCCGGGCCGGTGAGGGCCACCGGGCGGGACGGGTCCAGGGCGGTGAGGTCGTGCAGGGCGTCCGCGGCCAGGGTGCGCAGGTCCATCGGGGCGATGTCGAGCGGGCGCTCCTCGTCGATCCGCGCGAGCACCAGCAGGTCCTCGACCAGGGCGCCCATCCGGACGGCCTCGTTCTCGATCCGGACCATCGTCCGCCGGACGTCCGCCTCGGTGGGCAGCGCGCCCATCCGGTACAGCTCGGCGAAGCCGCGGATGCCGGCCAGCGGCGTGCGCAGCTCGTGCGAGGCGTCGGCGACGAACCGACGCATCCGCGCCTCGGACTCGGCCCGGGCGGCGAACGCGGCCTCGATCTGGGTGAGCATGCCGTTCAGCGCGATGGAGAGCCGGCCGACCTCGGTGCGCGGCGGGAGCGCGGGCATCCGGTGCGAGAGCTCGCCGGAGGCGATCAGCTCGGCCCCCTCCTCGATCCGGCGCAGCGGCCGCAGCCCGGCCCGGACGGCGAAGAAGCCGAGCGCCGCGATCAGCACCAGCACCGCGCCGCCGATCGCCAGGAACGAGGTGCGCAGCCGGGCCACGGTGGCGTCGATGTCCTCGCGCGAGACGGCCACCATCAGGTACGCGGCGGAGGGTGTCGGGGTGGCGAAGACGCTGGCCGGGGCGGCCGGCCGCTGGAGCGGCAGGACCACCACCCGCCAGGAGTTGCGGCCGCGCTGGTCGGGCAGGTCGAAGGGGGTGTCCGGGGAGGTGGCGGCCGGGTCGAGCCCGGCCAGCTGGGGCGCCGGGTCGTTCTCGGAGACCGGCTGGCGGACGACCTGCTGCACCCGGCCGTCCGCCGAGAGGTACTGCACCAGGTACTGGCTGGGCAGCGCCGCCAGGTAGTTGGGGGCGCCGCGCTTGCCGGTGACCGACGGCTGCCTGTTCTCGGGCCAGGTGGTCCGGCCCGGGGCGCGTTTGGACAGCGGCTCGCCGAAGCGCTGCAGCTGCTCGTCGAGCCGCTGCACCAGCTGCATCCGGACGGTGCCGAGCACCACGGTGTCGCTGACCGCGAGCCCGGTGGTGACCAGGGCGAGCGCGAGCACGAGCAGCCGGGCGCGCAGCGACAGCCGGGTGAGCATCGGGGCGGCCCGTCAGTTCTGCGGCGGGCGGCGCAGCGCGTAGCCGATCCCGCGCACGGTGTGGATCAGCTTGGGGCCGTGGGCCGGGCCGGAGTCGAGCTTGCGGCGCAGGTAGGAGATGTAGGACTCGACGATGGAGAGGTCGCCGCCGAAGTCGTACGCCCAGACGTGGTCGAGGATCTGCGCCTTGGAGACCACCCGGCCGACGTTGGCCATCAGGTAGTGCAGCAGCTTGAACTCGGTGGGGGAGAGCGAGACCGGGGTGCCGCCGCGGGTGACCTCGTGGGCGATCGGGTCGAGGGTGAGGTCGCCGACGACCAGCCGGCCGTCCTCGGCGGGGCCGCCGGCCCGGCGCAGGATGGCGCGGATCCGGGCGATCAGCTCCTCCAGGCTGAACGGCTTGGTGACGTAGTCGTCCGCGCCGGCGGCGAGGCCCTGGACCTTGTCGCCGACGCCGTCCTTGGCGGTGAGGAAGAGCACCGGCAGGTGGTCGCCGGAGTGGCCGTGCGCGGGGCCGGCGATCTGGCCGCGGCTGGTCTGCTCGCGCAGCCGCTCGACCACGGTGAACCCGTCGAGGTCGGGCAGCATCACGTCGAGGACGACCAGGTCGGGGCGGTCGGCGGCGATGAGTTCGAGCGCCTCGGCGCCGCTGGCGGCGGAGGCGACCCGGAAGCCGGAGAACCGCAGCGAGGCGGAGAGCAGCTCGCGGATGTTGGGTTCGTCGTCGACGACGAGGAGGAACGCCTCCCCCGGGCCGCCGGCCACCGCGGAGCTGCCTGGTGTGGACACAGTGCCTTGCACGGGGCTTCCGCCTCCCGGTCGGACGATGGCATTCAGCTTGAGGCTAGCCCGCAGAGGCTATGCGCCATCGATGAATGTTGGATTAACACCTTATCGGGCGGTTTTGCGCGAACGAGCCCACCGAGGCGGGTTCGGTGGTGTGCGCACGGGCCCCGGTGGGTGGGTCCGGCCACACTCCTCGCCGGACCGGGGCCGCTCCGGGCTCCGCCCGGTGCACAGTGGGAGCACCGGACCGAAGGTGGGGAGAGTACCGAAGGTGGGGGAAGTCATGGGACGGCTGGTCTCCTGGGTGGCGGGCGCGGGCACGGGGTTCCTACGGGGGTGCGCCGTCGCGGCCGTCACCCTGCTGGTCCCGGCCGTGTGGGCGGGCGCCGTGACGCTTGGCGTCCACTGGGGGGCGGCCAACCCCTGGTCGTGGCTGCTGCCGCTGGCGCTGGTGGGCACCGGCACCCTCGTGCTGTGCCGCCCGGTGTGCCGGGCCGTGCGGTTCCTGGTCGCCCGGTGGTGCGCCACCGTCGTCCCGCCCGGCTACCGCGAGGCGCCGCCGGTGCGGCAGATGTCCACCGGGTACTGGTGGAACGGCTTCAACTACGAACGCACCCGGCGCGACGCCCTGATGGACCAGCGGTGGCGCGTCCGGTGGCACGACCCGGCCAACTGGCGCGACCTGCGGTTCGTCGGCGTCGCCGCGTTCACCGCGGGCCCCGTCGCCGCCCTGCCGCCGGCGGGGCTGGCCACCGCCGTCCTCGGGCTGGGCCGGGCGGACACCGGCGCGCGCCTGGTCGGGGCGGTCGGCCTGGCCGTGGCCGTCGGCTGCGCCCCGTACGCCTGGCAGGCCGTCCGGCCGGTCGCCGTCCGCTTCCTGCGCCCCTCCACGGCGATGGCACTGGCCGAGCGGGTGGAGGAGCTCACCGCCCAGCGGGCGGACGCCACGATCGCCCAGGCCGCCGAGATCCGCCGCATCGAGCGGGACCTGCACGACGGGGCGCAGGCCCGCCTGGTCGCGCTCGGGCTCTCCCTGACCACCGCGCAGCTGCTGCTGGACCGCGACCCCGAGCAGGCCCGGGCGCTGATGCGGGACGCCCAGGCCGGCGCCACCGCCTCGCTCGCCGAACTGCGCGAGCTGATCCACGGGATCAGCCCGCCGGTCCTGACCGAACGCGGCCTGGTGGACGCCGTGCGCGCCCTCGCCCTCGACATGCCGCTCGCGGTGACGGTCGGTGCCGAGGCCCCGCTGCGGGTGGACGCACCGATCGAGTCCGCCGTCTACTTCGGCGTCGCCGAGCTGCTGACCAACGCGGTTCGGCACGCCGGGGCGACCCGGGCGCGCGTGACGCTCACTCAGGACGAGCTCGGGGTCGTCGTCGAGGTGGAGGACGACGGCCGGGGCGGACTCACGGAGCGGCCCGGCGGCGGCATCGCGGGGCTGCGCCGCCGCCTCGACGCGTTCCGCGGAACCCTGGAGATCACCAGCCCCCGGGGCGGCCCGACCCGTGCCAGGATGACGGTGCCATGCGAATCCTTGTAGCCGAAGACCTCTACCTGCTGCGTGACGGGATGGTCCGCCTGATCGAGGCCTGCGGGCACCAGGTGGTGGCCACCGCCGCCACCGGGCCCGAGACCCTCGAAGCGCTGCGCACCTGGCGCCCGGACGTGTCCGTCGTCGACGTCCGGATGCCGCCGACGCAGTCCGACGAGGGCCTGCGGGCCGCCCTGGCAGCCCGCGCCGAGCTGCCCGGACTCCCGATCCTGATCCTCTCCCAGCACGTCGAGCAGCTGTACGCCCGGGAGTTGCTGGCCGACGGCTCCGGCGGCGTCGGCTACCTGCTCAAGGAGAGCGTCTTCGACGCCGACCACTTCATCGGCTCGCTGGAGCGCGTCGCGGCGGGCGGGACCGCCATGGACCCGGCCGTCATCGCCAGGCTGCTCACCACCAGCCCGCCGGAGCGCGGCCTCGCGCAGCTCACCGAGCGCGAGTACTCGGTCCTGGGTCTGATGGCCGAGGGGCTGTCCAACCAGGCCGTCGGACGGCGCCTGTTCCTCAGCGAGAGCGCCATCAGCAAGTACACGACCTCGATCTTCGGCAAGCTCGGCATCGCCGGCGACGACGACACCAACCGCCGGGTCCGCGCCGTCCTCGCCTACCTCAACCAGCCCTGAGGCCCGGATCGCGTACGGGGCACGCGCGAAGCCCTGCGCAGGCTCCGCCGAGCCTGCGCAGGGCCGTTCACCGGTGGCGGCTTCCACCGCCGTGCGGGTTGCGGGACGCGCCCCTCGCGCGTCACCCCTTCCCGGAGAAGGCGGAGCTCAGGGCGGGCCCGCGGCTGATCACGGCGACGCCGACCAGGGCCAGGGCGGACAGGCCCTGGAGCACCGCGTACCACGGCGGGCAGAGGCCGGGGACCAGGTCGACGCCGATGACGGCCACCGGCATGATCGTGGAGAGCGTGCGCAGGCGGTCGAAGGCCTTGTCCGACCCCTGAGCGGCGCGGACGGCCATCCGGTGGACCAGCGGGGCGACCGCGAGCAGGATCACCGCCCGGGCCCACATGAACGAGGTCGTCCGGTGGCCGGTGAGGGCCATCACGGCGACCGTCCCGAGGACGACCGCGCCGACGGCGCCGAAGAGCGTGATGCACTTCCTCACCGTGCCGAAGGCCTCCTGGGCGCGGGAGTCGCCGAGGTCCGCCGCCGTGGTCGCTGCCATGTTCTTCCCCTCCGAGTCGTTGTGACCTCGACGCTACGGAGCGCCCGGGCGGCCGGACACGGGTCTGGCCGTACGGCGGGGTGGGGCTGGACCCACTCCTCGGTACGGCGGCGGGCGGGCGACGGCCGGAGGAAGAGACGCGAAGACCCCCGCCCACCTGGGGCGAGGGCCTCGCGCGGCGTCCGAACGGCTGCGGGGTCAGCCGTTGGACGGGTTCCGGGTGCCGCCACCCCCTCCACCGAAGCCGCCGAAGCCGCCCGCGCCGCCGAACCCGGTGCCGCCCTCGACGAGCTGGTTGGCCGCGAATCCACCGTTGGCGTCGGGGGTGCCGACGACGGTCACGCTCTGGCCGGGCTGCAGGTCGGCGACCTTGCCCTCCTTGTTGAGCTGGACCTTCGTCGCGTCGCCGGTGGTGATCTTGACGGTCTTGCCGTTGGCGTCGGTGAGGTAGACGGTGGTGCCGTCGACGGCCTTGACGGTGCCGCGGGTGAAGCCGCCTTGGCCGTTGCCGCCTTGGCCGCCGCTGCCCTGGCCGTTGCCCTGGCCGCCCTGGCCGCCCTGGCCGTTGCCCTGACCGCCCTGGCCGTTGCGGCGGGTGCCGTTCTGGCCGGAGCCCCCGGCGCCGGCGCCGCCGCCCGCCCGGGTCTGCTGCTGCCCGCCGGCGGCCGTCGCCTTGCCGCTGCCGCCGCCCGAGCCGTGCTCCTGCTGGTACCAGACGCCGCCCGCGAACGCCCCGGTGGCGATGACCGCTCCGGCCAGCACCAGGGTGAGCCAGGGCAGTCGGCGGCGCGGGGGCGCCGCCAGCTCGGCCGTGACGTCCCGGGCGTCCGGCGCGGTGGAGAGCAGGACGACCTGCTCGGCCGGGGTGCGCGGCTCGCTCTCGTTTCGCGGCTCGATCTCGTTGCTCATCGTCTGCGGGTCCTTGATCACTCGTGCCGGAGGGCGTCGATCGGGCGCAGCGACGCGGCCCGGTTGGCGGGGTAGCTGCCGAAGAACAGCCCGATCGCGACGGCGATGCCGAACGCGCCGAGCACCGACTCGGGGATCACCACCGGCTTGATGCCGACGATACTGAAGTGCGAGCCGGCGATCCCGGCCAGCACCCCGAGCCCCGCCCCGAGCACCGACAGCAGGGTGGACTCGGTGAGGAACTGCCCGAGGATCACCGCGCGCGGGGCGCCGAGCGCCTTGCGGATGCCGATCTCCCTGGTCCGCTCGGTGACGGTGACCAGCATGATGTTGGTGATGCCGATCCCGCCGACCAGCAGCGAGATCGCGGCCACCGCGCCGAGCAGCACGGTGAAGGTCTTCGTGGTGGACTCGCGGGCGGTGAGCAGCGAGGCCTGGTTGCTGATCCGGAAGTCCGCCTTGCTCGGGTCGGCGATCGCGTGGGTGCCGAGCAGCACCCGGGTGATCTCGGCCTGCGCGGCCGTGGTGGTCTCGGCGGAGGTGGCCTGCACCAGGATCTGGTTGACCGAGCCGAAGCCGGTGAAGGCGTTCTGCACGGTCGGCAGCGGTGCGATCACCACGTCGTCCGGGTCGGTGAAACCGGTGCCGCCCTTGGCCTGCAGCACGCCGACCACGGTGAGCGGGGTGCCGCCGACGGTGATCTGCCTGCCCACCGGGTCGGCGGCGGCGAACAGCTGCTTGGCGGTGGTGGCGCCGAGCACGGCGACCTTGCGGGAGCCGAGCACGTCGTCGTTGGAGAAGTACTCGCCGTGGCCGATCCGCTGGTTCGCGGTCTCGAAGTACGCCGGGTAGGTGCCGACGATCGAGCCGGGGCTGTAGGAGATGTCCCCGTACAGGGCGGTGCCGCTGGTGGTGACCACCGGTGCCACGGACCTGATCGCGCTCGTGTCCGGGTCGCTCGCCAGCGCCTTGGCGTCGGCGACGGTGAGCTTCTTCGCGGTGGAGGCGGTACGCGCGCCACCGAAGGACGAACCGGCGCTGACCGTCAGCGAGTTGGTGCCGAGCGAGGTGATCTGCTCCTTGACCGCGACCGAGGAGCCGTTGCCGACGGCGAGCAGCACGATCACCGAGGCCACGCCGATCAGCACACCGAGCATGGTGAGGGCGGAGCGCACCTTGTTGGCGGCCAGGCCGCCGACGGCGAAGCGGAGCATCTGCCAGAGGATCACGCCGTCACCTCCCGGGCCCCGACCGCCGGGGCTCCGGCCGCCGCGGCCAGGGCGGGCGGCGGCCCGTCCACCGGCGCCTGCCGGACGTCGTCGACGATCGCGCCGTCGACCAGCCGGACGACCCGCTTGGCGTGCCGGGCGACCTCGTCCTCGTGGGTGATCAGGACGACCGTGCGGCCGGTGGCGTTGAGGCCGTCGATGATCGCCAGCACCTCCTCGGTGGAGCGGCTGTCCAGGTTGCCGGTGGGCTCGTCGGCCAGCAGCATCGCGGGGGCGGTGACCAGCGCCCGGGCGACGGCCACCCGCTGCTGCTGGCCGCCGGAGAGCTCGTTCGGCCGGTGCCCGGCGCGTTCGGCGAGGCCGACCAGGGAGAGCGCGGCCACCGCGCGGCGGCGCCGCTCGGCGGCCCGGACGCCCGCGTAGGCGAGCGGCAGCTCGACCTGGGCGAGCGCGGTGGTGCGGGGGATCAGGTTGAAGGACTGGAAGATGAAGCCGATCTTGCGGTTGCGGACCAGCGAGAGCTGCTGCTCGTCCAGGTGCCCGACGTCGATGCCGTCCAGCAGGTAGCGGCCGGTGGTGGGGACGTCCAGGCAGCCGAGGATGTTCATCAGGGTGGACTTGCCGGAGCCCGAGCTGCCCATCACCGCGACGAAGTCGCCCTGGGCGATGTCCAGGCTGACGCCGAGCGGCTCCCCGGTGGCCGGGTCGGCCGGGCCTCGTAGGGCGTGCACGGTGGCGTCGCCGTGACCGTAGGACTTGATGACGCGGCGGACCTGGATCACCGGGGGCGGGGTGGGGGCGGTCTGGCGCGCCGGGGCGGTCTGGCGCGCCATCAGCGGTTCCCGCCGGCCCGGCCCGCGCCGCCACCGCCGCCCGCGCCGCCGACACCGGCCACGCCCGCGCCGCCGCCGGTGCGGCCGCCCTGGCCGCCCTGGCCGCCGTTCAGGCCGGGGAAGGAGCCGTTCGGGAAGCCGTTGCTCCCGCTGGTGGTGGCGAGCTCGACCTTGTCGCCCTCCTTGAGGCCGGAGACCACCTGCACGGTGGAATCGCCCTCCACGCCCACGCCGACGGTGACCCGCTCGGTGGCGCCGTCCGGGTGGACGAGGGTCGCCGTCCGGCTCGCGCCGGTGCCGGCCAGCGCCGCGGTGGGCAGCGAGAGGGCGTCGTCCGCCTCGCCGGTGACCACCGAGACGGTCGCGCTGAGGCCGGTGCGGAGCTTGCTGGTGTCCCCGGTGATCTGCAGCGTCGCCGCGTACTGGACGGCGGCCGCGCCGCCGGTGCCGCCGCCGACCGGCAGCGGGCTGACCGACAGGACGGTGGCGTTGAGCTTGGTGTCGGACTGCGCGTTCAGGGTGACGGTGGCCGCCTCGCCCTTCTTCAGCTTGAGCGAGTCCAGCTCGGAGAAGTTGGCGGTGACCTGCATCCCGGTCGGGTTGGTGAGCACGATGAAGCCGCTCGGCGCGGCGGAGACCGCGCTGCTGCCCGAGGACTTCCCCGTGGCCGAACCGCTGCCGGTGGTCGCGCCCACCGTGTCACCGACCTTGCCGGTGAGCGACGCCACGGTGCCGTCCACCGAGGCGGTGAGCGTGGTGCCGGCGAGGGCGGCCTGGGCGTTGGAGAGGTTGGTCTGCGCGGTGGCGACCTGCTGCTGGGCCTGGGCCACGGCGGCGTCGTCCACCTTGGTGGTGGTGATCGTGGTGGTCTGCGGAGCGGGCGTACTGCTCACGCCCGCTCCGCGCTCCCCACCTCCGGCGCCGCCGGCGCCGTTGCCGCCCGCGCTGCCGGACGGCTGGGCGGTGCCCGGGATCTGCTGGGTGGTCGTGGTGGTGACCCCGGCCTCCGCCTTGTCGAGATTGGCGTTGGCCGTGGTGAGGGCCGCCTTCGCCGCGTCCACCTGCTGCTGGGCCGTCGTGGTGTCGACCGTCGCCAACACCTGGCCCTTGGTGACGGTGTCGCCCACCGCCACCTTGATCGCGGTCAGCTTCCCGCCGGTGGTGAAGTCCTGGGCCGCGTCGGTGGGCGAGGCCAGGGTGCCGGTTCCGGACACGGTGGCCAGGACCATGCCCTTGGCCACCGTCGCCGTCCGGACCTGTGCCTTCGTGGAGGCCTTCTCGGCACCGCCGTCCAGCGTCGTGTACGCCAGAGCAGCGGCGCCCACCAGGGCCACGCCGAGCGCGGAGTTCAGGAGGACGGCACCACGCCGTCGCGGGAGCACCTTCATGCCGCACAGCTTCGCCGGGCCCTCTTGCGGACTCCTGAGCCCCGGCTGGGAGAAAGCTGATCATCCGAATCCGGTCATTACGCCGCAAGCCACCCCGCCCGAGCACCCCCCTTGGCCCCGGGGTGGCCCCCCGTTGGCAGAAATCCCAGCCCCCTCCCAGCCACCCCCAGCCATCCGGAAGGCCCGGCGCACCTGCCGCGCCCACACGTGCGGGAGTGCTCCCATGCGCCCTTGCTGCTACGCCGGCTCTGCGACACGGTATGGACCCGCAACGACCCGCAACGGGCTGGACTCAGGAGATCACCATGGGGCTGGACTTCGCCGGGATGGACCCGGAGACCAAGTCGGGAGGCTCGCCGACGGTGTGGATCGAGAATGAGACACGCGAGATCGTCATCCAGGGGTGGAAGGCGGACGCCATGCTCGAAGCCCAAATCTGCGGGACCGAGTGGGTACCCGGACATGATCGGGGCATTCCCAACCACGAAGCCGTTGTCCGCATCCCCGTGCGGATGATCCCGATCTTGAGGAAGGCGTGCGATGACGCAGAACGTGCCGGACTTCTCCGCCCTGTTGAGGGGAGCACAGCGGACGGCTGTGCACCTGGAGATGCGTGACGCCTACGGCGTCGCCGACGAGGCCGAGGAGTTCGAGGAGTTCAGGCGTTCCGGCAAGGTCGATCTCGACCCGGAATCGGACGGCTGGGCCGGCTGGGTGCCGCTCGTACGGGAGACGGTGGGGCGGGGTGTGGTCATCCGCCGCGCACGGATCGTGTCCGAACCAGTGACCGACTACATCAGGTGGGAGCACGCGCTGACCCAGGTGAATATCGCGGCCGGCGAACAGGTGCGCTGGCTGCCCCGCCGACTCGCCTCCGACATTGCGCTGCCAGGCAATGATCTCTGGCTGATTGACGACTGCCTGGTCCTGTTCCACTGGTTCACCGGTGACGGCGACTGGGCCGGCCACGAGTACACCGAGGATCCGGCCGCGGTGAAAATGGTGTCCACCGCCTTCGAAACGGTGTGGGAACGTGCCGTCCCGCACGACCGGTTCGCCGTCTGAGGCCTGAGGACCGTCCGGCAGACAGCTCATGTCGACGTCACCGCTCTCCGCCGCACAGGCTGCCCGGCAGGCCCTTGCCGACCGACTTCAGCACATGCGAAAGGACGCGGGACTCACAGGACGTGAGCTGTCTGCTCGCTGCGGCTGGCATCCGGCCAAGACCACCCGTCTGCAGAAGGCCGAAGCCGCCCCGTCCGACTCCGATATCCGGGCCTGGTGCACCGCTTGCGGCGCCGAGGCGCAGATCCCCGAACTGATCGCCGCTTCGCGATCGGCCGCGTCGATGTACATGGAGTGGAAGCGCCTCCAGCGTGCCGGACTCCGGCAGCTCCAGGCGTCCTACACCCGGTCCTACATGGAATCGCGGCTTCTGCGCTTCTACTCCTCCGACGTCGTCCCCGGGATGTTCCAGACCCGAGGTTACGCCGCCACCATCCTCTCCCGCTTTGCTGACGAGGCCAGTTCAGCCGACGACCTGGAACAGGCCGTCGCACAGCGAATGCAGAGCACGCGACCGATGCGCGAGGGCAGTCACCGCATCGTGTGCCTGGTCGAGGAATCCGTTCTCCGTTTCCGCATCGCCGAGACATCCGTGATGGCCGCCCAACTCCGGCACCTGCTTTCGGTCATGTCGTTGCCTCGTGTAAGCCTCGGCATCATCCCCTTCACGGCCCAGCGCTCACTGTGGCCGGTCGAGACATTCCACGTCGTCGATGACCAACTGGTCGAAGTCGAGCTGGTGACTGCCCGCGTCAGGATCACCGCTCCGTCCGAGGTCCGTGAGTATCTCCAGACCTTCGCCGAGCTGAAGGGCTTCGCCGTGTACGGCCAGGAAGCTCGCGCTGTCCTTGGGGCGGCGATCGACGCGTTGGGGTGAACCCCCGCAACTTTCCGCAACTTCGTTGAAAGCGTCGAGTGTTGCTCCGTAGCTTCGTAATGCCTGCTCCGTAGCGATGCGTCAGGCGTTCCCGGGTCGGGGCCCGGGCGGATGCCGCTTCCCATGGCCTCAGCGGCCAGCCCGCAAGGTCCTCAACCCCCCGGGAGCTGTGCCACACCACCCGCCACAACCGGAAGGAGACCCGTCGTGAGCACCATCACGAACGAGTTGGTCGAGCTGGGTAAGTTCTTCACCATCACCGGCCGCCGCTTGGCCGCCGGGAACACTGCCCCCGAGATGTTCTCCGGAGCCATCGACGCAGCGTGGCACCTCCTCGCCGCCGACGCTGAGGCCCATGCGGAGTTCACTGCGACGCACGCCGGCCGCGGGCTCCTCCATGTCGAGGGAAGCGGCGAGGGATTCGTCTCGTGGGTCGCCGCCTACCAGGAGGTGTACGGGCAACTGCCGGAGATCTGGTTCACTGACGCCGAGGGCATGGTGAACACGGAGGCTCTGGCCCGCTATCGCGAATCGGGTGAGGTCTGGGCGTCGTGGAAGTGCAGCCCCGAGGCGGTCCCCGCTCCGGTGAAGACTACGTCCACCACCCGGTGACCTCCGACGCGCGGATGGAGCCCCGGCCGACGGCCGGGGCTCTGCGCATCACCAGGCCTCGCAGCACCGAGCCCCCTGAGGGCTGCGCCGTCTATGTGGACGTGACGACGTCCTTCTGCCCCTACCTGGGTCCGTCCCTGCGAAGCGGGCTCACCGGCTGGACCGTCTACGGCGTGGACCCCGACGCCGATCCGGTGGATGTCGAGGGAGCCGTCTTCGCCGCCGCCGTTCACGCCGCCGAGTTCGTCCGAGTCTTGGCACCTCGCTCTCGGGGACACCTTGCATGTGAGAACGCCGTCTTCCTCGGTGCCGGTCGTCAAGAGATCGACTGGCCCCATTGGGTGCTGAAGCACCTCTATGCCCCAGCGGGACTGATGGTCGGCAAGTTCTGGAAAGGGGAAGAAGACACCAGCTGGAAGGGCGATCCACTCCCCGTCCCGCCCGTCACCTTCCTTTCGCTACGACCGGCCGTGCGTCCTCGGGATCCCCGGTTCCTCGACAGCACGCCTGTTCTGGCCGACACCATCGCTACCAGTCGCGACGACGGCCGTGACGTTCTGCTCCCCCTCATCGGTGAGCAAACCAGCGCCACCGCAGCAGCCACACACTGGGCCACCATCAAGACATGGGCCGCTTCCCTCCAGGAGAACCGTTGATCGACAGCTTCCGGGTCCAGGCGGAGAGGATCACCGGACCCTTCAGCGACATCATCCCTGTCACCGACCGACGGGGGTCTGCCGTGTGGAAGGCCGTCGCCAGACACGGCGTATATGCCATCAAGGCCGGGTACGGCGTGGGCGAGGAGATCACCGCCCGTGAGGCAGCCGTGCTCGACCAGCTTCCCGGCTATACGGTCGCCTCCGGCCGATTCGCTGAAGGCGTCTGGTACATCACGCCTTGGCTCCAGGGGCCTTCCACGTGGGAGCTGTTCGCTCCCACGAGGAACGGCTCCATCTGCAACGAGCAGGTCCTCGCCGGAGCCGTCGAACTCTGCCACGCGGTTGCCGAACTCCACGCTGCCGGATGGGTCCACGGGGACCTCCAGCCCTCCCACGCAGTACATACCGATCACGGCGTCAAACTGATCGATCTGTCGTGGGCCTGGCATCCCGGCTTCGACCAGCACTCGGCATTCATGGGCGGGATCACGCATCTGGTCGCCCCTGAGCTGGCAGCCTCGATCGAGGCTGGTGTGCGACCGGTGAGGCCGACCGAGGCTACCGACGTCTATGCCCTCGCCGGGACACTGTGGACCTGCATTACGGGTCGGTGGCCGCTCGACTACGCCAAGGCCGGACTCGACCCGCAAGAGTCCGCTCCGGGCGTCCTACGCACGGCTGTCGGGACCGGCAGGATTCCGTTGGATCCGCACGAAGTCTGGCCGGCAGTCCAGCATGTGCTCCGCTCGGTACTGCTCTCGCCACCCGAGATGCGCCCGACCGCCACAGACCTCGCCCTCCGATTGGAGTCCATCACCCCTCCGCGCGGGACAACCTGAGATCCGAAGGCAACCGCTAGACACAGCAGCTACCCACACGCGGAGCTGTGTGAAGGAGCAGACGTGATGCAGCAGACTTCCGAGGATCACCCGGGAATTGCCGCCGCGATCGTGGTGCATGAGGGGCGCGTGTTGATGGTTCGGCGCCGGACGGCGAAGGACGGCTCTCGTGGCAGTTCCCGGCCGGTGAGATCGAGGCCTGCGAGGCACCCGCGTCCGCGGCTGATCCATCGGCCTGTGCCTCGGAGTGGGAAGTCGGACGGGCCGACTTCCCACTCCGGATTGGCGATCACCGTTGGGGGAATGCGCGGCGACTCACGGGCACGGGGTCAGGCCCGCGCATTACCCGGGGACCGCCGGACCAGCTGCGGCCGGCCGTCGTCGAGGGACACGTAGAAGCGTCCGAGGGATTCGACGGCCTCGTCCTGCAATGGCCCCTCCGGCAGCGCGACCTCGTGCACCACCCTGCCCTCCGACACGCGGATGCCGCCGCTGGAAGGGGCGTCCGGACTCGCCGCCCCGGGCTCGGGCACGGCGGCTGCCGCGATGATGTTCCCCTGCTCGTCCGCGAGAACGAGCAGTCTGGCCGGTCCACCGCTCTCGCGCGTCATGTCACGCCACCTCCGTCCAGGTGGAACCAGATGTCGGTGGTCGAAGGGTTCGAGATCCCCACGATGTAGTCGTCCGTCGCACCACCGAACACGGCGCGGTTCTGGATTCCGTGCCACTGGACGATGAGATCGCGCGGATCCGCAGCGCCGCTGCTGCTGTCGAGCTTCGCCTCGACGTACTGGGGCCCTTGGTACGTGCCGCCGAAGGTGTACCAGAACTCTGCGGCCTGCCCCTGCGCGATGAACCACCGGGCGGCGCCGGGCGGCGGGAATTGCCAAGCCATGACATGACCTCCAGCATCAACCGTCGGCCTGCGGGAAGGGGTCGTCGAAAGGCATCGGGCCGACAGTGGATGGTTCGTCCACTTCCAGTCAACCGCCCGGGGACTGGGGAAGCAAGCCCCCCAAGACGATTCCGAAGCGTAGCCGGAGCGGTGAACGCTCAGTAATGTAAAGGCACTTCGACACGGATGTGAGACAACGGTGGAGCTACGACCGGCGGCCCCTTGCGAGACGCAAGGGGCCGCCGGTGCGAGTGGCTATGCGTCGGCGATGAAGTGGTCGAAGTCGCCGGCCTTGACGTCCTGGACGAACTTGGAGAACGTGAGCGCGGTGGTGCGGACGATGACGTCGCCGTCATCGGACTCACGGAGTTCGATCAGCCCGTCGGCGTCACGCACCTCGACACAATTGTCGCTTGCGGCAGAGTAGCTGGATTTCTGCCATACGGACCTAGCCATGGTTTGTTTCCGTTTCTTCCTTGATCGACTGGATGAGGTCTCGCGACTTCTCTTCGGAGAGCGCCGTGGCATCCATCTGGGCGAGAAGGGCTCGGAACCGCGCGAGATGCGCCGGAGTATCGAAGAGCTGACCCCCATGGCCAGTGTCCATCTGAGCTGCATCCAGCTCGGTGATGGGTCCTTGCGCATAGGTGAAGTTCTCACTGGGGCTTGGCACGGACTCGGCGCCGAAGGGGACCACTCGAACTGAAATGGTCGGCTGCGTCGAGTCCAGGACCAGTGCATCGAGTTGCTCTGCGTGGATCTTCGGCCCGCTGAACTGCATGCGCAACGCCGCTTCGTGGATGAAGGCAGAGTATGGCGTCACTCCCGATCGAACCACTCGCTGCCGCTGCATTCGAAAGGCAGTTCTGAGATCGACCTCATGACGGAGCAGTGGCGGATATGCCTGAGCGAACAACGACGAGGCGTACGCTCCAGTCTGCAGCAGCCCTGGGATGAAGGTCGTCGTGTAGGTGGCGAGCCGCCTCGCATGGCCCTCCAGCTCGGCTACATCGAGGAAGTCCGTTGCAAGGGCTTCGCGGTACTCCTCCCACCACCCGGGCTTTCCCCGTTCGGTGATGATGTCGGCGAGGGCACTGATCAGCGGCTCATTGACGCACATGCATGTGGTTGCGATCGCGCGAAGGCGCTCGACGCTGATGCCGATCTTCCCCGACTCCATCTGTGTCACCTGGGCTGGGTTCATCCCGACGGCGCGGCCAAGCTGACTTCCACCGAAACCGGCCTGCTCACGCATCCTTCGCAGCTCGGCGCCCAGCCTGCGCTGACGGATTGTTGGGTTCGTGCGCGCCATGGGTTCCTTCCGAGACCTGGGTTGCTCCAGTCTGCCGCGCCAGCTGAAGGTCGGTCCATCCCGGGCGGGGCTTCCACGGAAGAGGGAACATCTCGATTCCATGGGAAATTTACCATCACTGTGCGCTATGGTCGTCATCACAACGATCCGACGGATCGTCAGTAATGCCTGATTCCCGGGCAGTAGGCGCCTGCTGCCCCCGCACCGCAGAGCAGCCACGCGTGGCATCAGCCAGCCGCGCCCTGGCCTGGCTCACGGCGACGATTCCGCCGGTCGAACCCGAATCCACCACACCGCCTCGCTCCGGAGGTTCCCCATGTGTGCCCTCAACCCGCCCGACTGGTCCGCCGCCCGCGACGAGCTGCGTGACATCCTCACCGCCGCCCGCTGGCCGGACGACCTCATCGCCGACGCCGAGCTCGCCCTGCACGAACTCTTCGTCAACGCCTGGAAGCACGGCGGCAGCCCCGCGCCGACCGTCGTCCTCGTCCTCCTCCCCGACCACACCCTCCGGGTCTCCGTCGCCGACGACAGCCCCTCCCTCCCCGAGCCCAGAACCTCCGCCGACCCCTACGAGCTCTCCGGCCGGGGCCTGCACCTCGTCCGCTCGCTCACCCACCGGTTCGGCGCCAACACCCGCAAGCGCGGCGGCAAGTGCGTCTGGTTCGAGCTGCAGGCCGCCGCGTGAACCGCGACACCGGAAGGGAGTCGCTGCTGTGGGAGCGCTGATCCCCTTCGTCACCCAGACCGCCGTCCACACCGAGCGGACCACCGCCCACTACCTCGCCGTCGAGCACGTCCCCGACGCCGCCGTCGAACTCCGCGTCGCCGTCGACCTCGACGTCCACGCGGGCCCCGGCGAACACCTCGCCTTCCCCCTCACCAACGAGCAGGCCCACGACCTCCTCCACACCCTCGCCGCCCACCTCGGCCACCGCGTCCTGGGGATTCGCCGATGAGACCCGGGACCGCCGCCTTCCTCGTCGGCGCCGCCTTCGCGGCCCTCCTCGCCCTCGCGATCGCCACCGTCGCCCTCGGCGTCGTCACCGCCCTCAGGGTCAACGACGACCGGCCCCCGCCCCCGATCACCGCGCACGGCCGCTGGGAACTGCGCCGACTCCCCGACGGCACCCGCGAGTACGCCTGGATCGCCCGCCAGGCCGGCCGCTACGGCCCCGAGATCAGGCCTCACCCGACGCGGCACCGCCACGGCATATCCGCCTGAGCAGCAGCACGCGGAGGCCCTCGCCCGTCCGGGGCGAGGGCCTCGCTGTGCGTCAGGCAGTAGGCAGCCGGCCGGCGTCAGACCAGGGCGGTCGCCGCCAGGGCCAGACCCGCAGCGCCGAAGACGATCACGTGGCGGGCGTTCTGGAGGATCCACACCCAGCGGGGGAAGCCACCCTCGGCGGCCTTGAGCAGCGCGGCGACGTCGATCCGGGCCAGCTCCGGGTCGCCCTTGCGGGCAAACGCGGCCTGCACCGAACTGGTGGCGGTCAGGTTGCTGTAGAGGATCACGATGTTGATGGCCAGGACGAGGCCGAGGACGACCCAGTTGACCACGCCCGCCCAGGAGACGCCGCCCAGGTTGAGCCCGGCGGTGGCGGCCAGCACCGCCGCGATCGACACCGGGGCCCAGGTCTCGTGGCCGCCCGCGTCGAAGCGCATCCCGTTCTCCTCCAGGACGGTGGTCCGCACCTGCTGCCGGCGCAGCTCGCTGTGCGCGGCCTCGGTGGCGACGGCGCCGAAGCGGGCCCGGACGAGCGGGATGCTGACGAAGGCGGCGGCGACGGACAGCTGCAGGGCGGCGACGAAAGCGTTCACGGTTGGTTCCCCCTAGGACGTGTGCGCCAGTGTCCCGGCGCCCCGGCTCGGTTTCTTGAACTAAGTGCAAGTACAAGTTAGCCCCGGACTTGAACACTGTGCAAGTAGGTTCCTGAACTTTGTGCAAGTCGAGCCCGCCGCCCTATCGTGAGCGCCATGGCACGCGACACCCTCACCCGCGAACAGATCGTCCGGACCGCCGTCGAACTCCTCGACGAGGAAGGCCTGGAAGGGCTCAACATGCGCAGCCTCGGCAAGCGCCTGGGCAGCGCCGCCACCGCGGTGTACTGGCACGTCAAGAACAAGGACGACCTCGTCGTCCTCGCCGGGGACCACGTCTGGCACGAGATCGAGCTGCCGAACGGGGAGCCGGCCGACTGGCGCAGCGCGGCCGTCGCGCTCGCCGTCGAGCTGCACGCCATGTTCGGGCGGCACCCCTGGCTGGTGCAGGCCTTCGGCTCCCACCTCTTCTACGGCCCCGGCAAGGCCCGCTTCGACGACCACACCCTCGCCCTCTACGAGCGGGCCGGCTTTGCACCCGCCGCCGCGGACGCCGTCGCGGCCGCCGTCTTCACCTACGTGCTCGGCAACGCGCTCGGCGACGCGGCGATGGTCTCGCTGAACCGCCGGCTCGACCGCGAGGGCAAGGACCCGGACGAGGCGTTCCGGGACACGATGGCCAAGGCCTCCGAGGTCGCCGTCGCGTTCCCCCGCCTCCGTGCCCGGCTGGAGGAGCCCGCCGCCACCGACTACGCCGCGGCGCCCCACCAGACCCTCGAACTCGGCCTCCGCGCCCTGCTCACCGGGCTGGAGACCGAACTGGCAGCCGCCTCCGGCCGCCCCGGCACGGCCTGACGCGAGGGGACGACGGACCGGCCCCCGGCGGTCGTTACGCAGCCGATGGGTGGCCGTGACACGACCGGCCGGGGACCGCGACACGGCACTCCTACCGTCGCTGACGACGCACCGGCCGACCCGGCCGGGGCCCGCGTCCCGACGAAGGAGTGACACCGCATGACCAGGAGCCGTACCCACAGCTCGCCCGCCCGCCGTGTGCTGGCCGTCTGCGCCCTGACCGGGGCCGCACTGCTGACCTCCCTCTCCGGTGGGCAGGCCTGGGCCGACGGCGCCCCGAAGCCCGCACCGGCCGCCCCCGACGCCGGCTCGGGAGCCGGCTCGGGCGCTGCTCCGGGCGCCGTCCCGCAGCCGAAGGTCTCCCGCCCGGCGACCGCCGCCCCCACCGCGTGGGCCGCCGAGGCCGGCTCGGGCGCGGCTGCGAGCGCCGTCCCCCAGCCGAAGGTCTCCCGCCCGGCCTCCGCCCCCACCGCGTGGGCCGCCGAGGCCACCCCGTCCCCCGCCCCGGCGGCCGGCTCCGGCTCCGGCGCTGCCCCGCAGGTCCGGGAGGTGCCCAAGGGCGCCGCCCAGGCCGGCGACGGCTCCGGCTCGACCGACTCCTCCGGCCTCAAGCTGGCCGGCGGCGGCGCCGTCGCGGCCGTCGGCGCCGGCGTCCTGGGCTTCGCCCTCCTGCGCCGCCGCTCCGGTGCGCGCGGCTGACACCGGCCCCGGCCCCTCGCGTAACCCCGTCGCCCCTGCTGCGTACGGGCCCGTACGCAGCGGGGGCGGCCGGGGCGGCGGGGCCCCGGCCCCGCTCGGGCACCCGGGGACCGGGGACGCCACCACCCACCACCCCGCCGAGGCGGCCCCCGCCCGGCACCAGGCCGACCCGACCGCCGAGCGCCGCGGCACGCGCGGCCGGAGCCACCGCCGGGCCCGGACCGACCGCACCGGACCGACCGGCCTGCACCGGACCGCGCTGCGCCGGACCGCCTTCGGCGCGGCCGGCCTGCTCTGCCTGGTGCTCGGCGCCTCCGTGGCGCTGTCCGGCCGGCAGACCCCGGTGGTCCGCATCGAGACCTCCGCGCACCGGCCCGGCAGCACCACGCCCACGGCTTCCGCCCCGTCGACGAAAGCCGTGACCGGGGGCAGCACGGCCCCGGCCGGCGCGCCGCGACCGCTCGCGGCCTCGCCACCGACCCGCCTGCTCATCCCCGCCGCCGGGGTGGACGCGCCGGTCACCGGCCTCGGCCTGAACGCCGACGGCACGGTCGAGGTTCCGGCGGCCGACCGGGCCCAGGAGGTCGGCTGGTACCGCAAGGGCCCGACGCCGGGGGAGACCGGGCCGGCCGTGCTGATCGGGCACTACGACACCGCGAACGGCCCGGCGGTCTTCCGCGGCCTGCCGAAGCTCCGGCCGGGCGACCGGATCCAGGTCCGGCGGGCGGACGGCAGCACGGTGGACTTCCGGGTCCGCGCGCTGCTCCAGGCCGCCAAGGACCGGTTCCCGACCGAGGCGGTGTACGGCGACACGGCCGCGCCCGAACTGCGGCTGATCACCTGCGGGGGCCGGATCGGCGCGGACGGCCACTGGACGGACAACATCATCGTCCAGGCGGACCTGGCCGCCCCGACGGGCTGAGGACCGGTCGGCGCGGCCGGGCCACCCACCCACGCGGTCCGCCGGGCGGGTGGGCGGCCCGACCGCGGGCGGCCCGACGGCCCGACCGACGGAACCGCCGGCCACCGCCCGGGCGACCTGTCCACCGGGGAGGAACCGGTGCACCGCCGCACGCCGGCAGCACAGAGACTGGACGCACGCAGGGCGGACACGCCGCCGCAGACGCCGCAGACCGGGAGGACGAGCACCAGCCGTGGCAGCATCACCCCCGCCCCGCCGCCGGGCCGGCGCCGCGCCGCCCCGGGCGGTCCGGCCGGCCACCGCGCCCGCCGTCGCCGCCCTCGCCACCCTTCTCGCCGCGCTGGCCGCCGTCCTGCTCACCGCCTGCGGCGCGCCCGGCGAGCTGCGCGACCACGGCCCGGCCCAGCGGGTGACACCCCCGCCGGTGCCCCAGCCGCTCTGGTCCGGCCTCGCCGTCGCACCGCCGCCGACCTCGCCCGCGCCCGGCCGCTCCTCCGAGCCCCCTCCGCAGCCCGTCCCGGACGTGACCGCCCCGGGGCCGGACCTCACCGCCGTGGACGTCCGCGCCGTCCTGGCGAAGGACCCCGCGGTGAGCCAGGACGAACGCCGCGCGCTCGACGGGTGCCCCGGCTGCGAGGTCCGCGCCCCGGAGTTCCGCGACCTCACCGGCGACGGCCGGCCCGAACTGATCGCCGCCGTCGGCACCGTCGGACCAGTCGTCCTGCACGTCTACACCGCTTCCGGCGACCGCCTGCTGCCCGTCCTGCGGGTGCAGGTGCTGAAGGGGTTCGGCGCGGAGACCGTCGGGGCGGACCTCTGGCTGCACGAGCCGACCACCGTGACCACCCGGACCAGCAGCCACTACCACTGGGACGGCACTCGGCTGAGCCTGCTGGAGCAGCGGGTCGAGGGCATCGGCCCGATCACCGGCCCGGGGCAGGGGAACACCGCGGACCCGGAGGCCACGCCCGCCACCACGCCCGGGCCGAAGGTCAGCCGGCCGTCGGAGCCGCCCACCACGGGCCGGCCCCAGCCCAGCCCGGTCCCCGGCTGGGCCGCGACCCCCCAGCCGGGGAGCGGTGCGGGGCTGGTCGCCCCGCGCCCCGCCGCTTCCCAGCCCGCCCGCCCGACCGCGGCTCCCCCGGAGGCCAAGCCATGAACCCCGCAGCGCCCGTCCCCGAGTCCGCGACTGCGTCTGCGCCCGTGCCGGCCGCTGCGTCCGCGCACCCGCACATCCTGATCGTGGAGGACGACGAGGTGATCCGGGAGGCGACCCGGATGGCCCTGGAGCGCTACGGGTTCCCGGTCTCCACCGCCGCCGACGGCCTGGAGGGGCTGGAGGCCTTCCACGCCGTCCGCCCCGACCTGATACTGCTGGACGTGATGCTGCCGCTCCTCGACGGGGTCGGCCTCTGCCGGCGGATCCGCGAGGAGAGCCAGCTGCCGATCCTGATGATGTCGGCGCGCACCGATCCGATCGACGTGGTCTCCGGCCTGGAGGCGGGGGCGGACGACTACGTGGTGAAGCCCTTCGAGAGTGCGGTGCTGGTGGCCCGGATCCGGACGGTGCTGCGCCGGGTCCGCGTGGTCCCGGCCGCCGAGGCCCCGGCACCCGTACCCACCTCCGCCCCCGCACCCGCACCCGCACCCGCACCCGCCGAGCAGGCCGGGCCGGCCCCCGCCGAACCGGCCCCGCGCAGCCTCCGCAGCTTCGACGGCATGGAGGTGGACACCGAGAGCATGGAGGTCCGGGTGCACGGCCGGCTCGTCCCGCTGACCCCGACCGAGCTGCGGCTCCTGCTGGAGTTCACCGCCGCGCCCGGCATCGTGCTGGAGCGCTCCGCCCTGCTGGAGCGGGTCTGGGACTACGACTGGGGCGCCGACACCCGGGTGGTCGACGTCCACGTGCAGCGGCTGCGCGCCAAGATCGGCAGCGGCCGGATCGAAACCGTCCGCGGCTTCGGCTACAAGCTGCGGCGCCCGGCATGACACCGGGGACCACGACACCGGAGACCACCGCGCCGGGGGCCTCGGGGGCCTCGGGGACCTCGGGGACCTCGGGGACGCCCGGCGGCACGGAGCCGCGGAGCGCACCGCTGCGCCGTCTCACGCTGCGCCGGATGACCCTGCGCCGCCAGATCGCCACCGCCGTCGCCGCCATCTCCGTCCTGGTCGCGGTGGCGGTCGGCCTGCTCGTCCACCAGGCGATGATCCGCCAGCACGTCGACCAGGCCCGCGAGTCGGCGCTCACCGCACTCGACTCCGCGGTGGCCGCCTACGGGCGCGGCGAGGAGGTCACCGGCCGAACCGCCGCCCTGGACGACCCGGCGCTGCCGCCGCGGCTGCGCGCGCTCGCGGCGGGCGGCCGGCAGGGGTCGCTGCTGGCGGGCGGGCCCGAGGGCGAGGCGATGTGGGCGGCCGGCGCCGTCCAGGGCCGGGTGCTCTCCGTCCGGGTCGACTTCACGCAGGACCGGACGGCCATCGCCGACCTGGACCGGATCATCCTGATCACCGTCGTCGCCTCCGTCTTCACGACGGTGCTGGTCGGCGTGCTGGTCGCGGACCGGATCAGCCGGCGGCTGCGGACGGCGGCGACCGCCGCCCGGGGGATCGCCGCCGGGCGGACGGACGCCCGGATCGGCGAGCTGGTCGACGGACGGGACGAGGTCGCCGACCTCGCGGCGGCCGTCGACCAGATGTCCCGGGCGCTGCACCGCCGGCTGGCGGACGAGCAGCAGTTCACCGCCGACGTCGCCCACGAGCTGCGCACACCGCTGACCGGGCTGGTCACCGCGGCCGAGCTGCTGCCGCCGGGCCGGCCCACCCAGCTCGTGCAGAACCGGGTGCAGGCGCTGCGCTCGCTGGTCGAGGACCTGCTGGAGGTGTCCCGGCTCGACGCCGACGCGGAGACGCCGTACCTGTCCGCCGTGCCGCTGGAGCGCGCGGTGCGCCGCACCGTCGGGCTGACCGGGCTGGCGGTGGAGGTCGACGTCCGGCCGTCCGCGGCCGACGCCTCGGTGCGCACCGACCTGCGCCGGCTGGACCGCATCCTGGGGAACCTGCTGGTCAACGCCGACCGGCACGGCGGCGGCCCGGTCCGGCTGGAGGTGGACGGCCTGCGGATCACCGTCCGCGACCACGGGCCCGGATTCCCGGACGACCTGCTGCGGCACGGGCCGCAGCGGTTCCGGACGAGCGTGCGCGAGCGCGGGCGCGGCCACGGGCTCGGCCTGACGATCGCCCAGGGCCACGCGCGGGTGATCGGCGCGGTCCTGACCTTCGCCAACCATCCGGACGGCGGCGCGGTGGCGACCCTGGAGCTGCCGACCACCGCGGTCCCCGGCCCTGACGACGGCCCGGACGACCATCACGCAGACGACGCCGGCTCCGCCGGGCCGCCCGCCTGCACGGTCACTCGCTGACCGCACCCCCGACCGGCGCCCAGCCGTCCACCGCCCTCCGGTCGGCAGCCCCGGCCGCACTGGCGGCCAGCAGCCGCAGCCCGGCCTCCGCGGACGAGCCCGGCTCCGCGCTGAAGAGCAGCATCCGGTGGCCGGCCGCCTCCGGCAGCGGCAGCGCCTCGAACGACAGCACCAGCCCGCCCACCACCGGGTGCCGGAGCTCCTTGGTGCCGAACAGGCAGTCGTGCACCGGGTGGCCCGACCAGAGCGCCGCGAACTCCGCGCTCTTCATCGACAACTCACCGATCAGTTCCGCCAGTTGCCGGTCGTTCGGGTGCCGCCCGGCGGCCAGGCGGAGGAACGCCACCTGGGCCCGGGCCTCGGTCTCCCACCGCGGGTACAGCGCCCGGGTCCGCGGGTCGAGGAAGAGCAGCCGGGAGAGGTTGGGGCGGTCGGCCGGGCGGTCCGGCGCGGCCGGGTCGAGGTGTCCGGCCAGCAGGGCGTGGCCGAGCGGGTTCCAGGCCAGCACCTCGTTGCGCCGCCCGACCACCACCGCCGGGACGTCCGCCATGGCACCGATGAGCTGCCGCACCGCCGGCCGCACGCGCTCCGGCCGCTCGGCGGCCGCCCGCCCCTTCGCGGCGCGGGCCGGGCGGGCCAGGTTGCGCAGGTGGGCGTGCTCGTCGGCGTCCAGCCGCAGCGCCCGGGCGACGGCGTCCAGCACCTCGTCGGAGACGTTCCGGCTCTGCCCCTGCTCCAGCCGGGTGTAGTAGGTGATGCTGACGCCCGCCAGCTGCGCCAGCTCCTCGCGCCGCAGCCCGGGCACGCGGCGACGGGTGCCGTACGCGACCAGCCCGACGTCCTCGGGCTGCAGCCGGGCCCGGCGGGTGCGCAGGAACGCGCCCAGGTCGCCCAGGTCGCCCGCGCCGCCCGCTCCGGTCGGGCCGCCCCGGCCGGTCGCGCCGGTCACGCCGATCGCTCCGCCCACTCCGCTCGCTGTCTCGGGTGCGTTCATGACCCCCAGTCAACACCGGCGGGCGGCGCCCAGCCTGCCCCTGCCAGTGCCACCCTCCGCGGGGGGCTGGGTGGACGCTCCGTCGCCGCACAGGCTGCTGCCGTACCCGGATGCATCCGGAGACCCGAACCTCCCGGAGACCCGGACCACCCGGACTCCCCCGTCGAAAGGCAGCGGACCGATGACCGCCACCCTGTCCGAGGCACCACCCGCCCGCCCGGCCGCCACCAGGACGACCGGCCGGCAGCGGCTCGTCCTGGTCGTCCTGCTGGCCGCCCAGTTCATGCTGGCCGTGGACTTCTCGATCCTGAACGTCGCCCTGCCGGTGATCGGCCAGGGGCTCGGCTTCCCGCTCGGCGGCCTGCAGTGGATCGCCACCGCGTTCGCGCTCTGCGCGGCCGGCTTCACCCTGCTGTTCGGCCGGGTGGCCGACCTGGTCGGGCGGCGCCGGGTCTTCCTGGCCGGGCTGGCCGTGCTCGCCGTCGCCTCGCTGGCCGGCGGCCTGGCCACCACGCCCGGCGTCCTGCTGGCGGCCCGGGTCGCGCAGGGCCTGGCCACCGCCGCCGTCACCCCGGCGGGGCTGGCGCTGCTCACCACGGCGTTCCCGGAGGGGCCGCTGCGCGAGCGGGCGCTCGGTCTGAACGGCGCGCTGATGTCGGCCGGGTTCACCTCCGGGGCGGTGCTCGGCGGCCTGCTCACCGACCTGCTGAGCTGGCGCTGGGCGTTCTTCGTCAACGTGCCGGTGGCGCTGGCCGTGCTGCTCACCGCGCCCCGGCTGATCGCCGAGAGCCGCCCCGGCCCGTCGGCCGGGGAGACGGCCACCGCGGGCCGGCCGCGGATGGACCTGCCGGGCGCGGTCACCGTCACCGGCGGCCTGCTCGCCCTGGTCTACGGCCTGACGGCGGCCGGCGAGCACGGCTGGGGCGACCCGCTGGCGCTGTCGGCGCTGGCCCTGGCCGCGCTGCTGCTGGTCGCCTTCTGGCTGGTGGAGCGGCGCGCCGCCGCCCCGCTGGTGCCGGTCCGGGTGATGCGCCGGCGCACGGTGGTCTGGGGGAACGCGGCCGGGCTGCTGGCCTTCGCCACCGAGACCTCGCTGGTCTTCCTGCTGACCCTCTACCTCCAGCGGGTGCTCGGCTTCTCCGCCCTGGCCACCGGCCTCGCCTTCGGCGTGCTGGGTGCGGGCACCGTGCTGGGCGGCCTGCTGGCCCCCCGGGTGCTGGGCCGGATCGGCAGCCGGGGCGCGCTGCTCGCCGGCTTCCTCGTCCAGGCGGCGGCCACCGCCGCGCTGCTCCTGCTCGGCGCGGACCGGGCCTGGCTCGCTCTGCTGCTGACGGCCACCTTCGTCGGCGGCGTGGGCAACATGGTGGCGATCGTCGGCTTCATGGTGACGGCCACCTCGGGCCTGCCGGACGAGGAGCAGGGCCTGGCCACCGGCGTCGCGACGATGACCCAGCAGGTCGGCATCACCCTGGGCACTCCGGTGATGAGCGCGGTCACCACCGCGACGGCGGCCGGCGGCACCGTGCTCACCGGCGTCACCTGGGCGATCGGCGCCAACACCGCCCTGGTGCTGCTCGCCGGGGCGGCCACGGCACTCTTTCTCCGGCGCGGGTGAGCGGCTCTCGCCACGGGCGGACACCCGGGGAGCCACAGGCACCGGCGAGAACGGCACAGGGGCGCACCGCCGAGCGGTGCGCCCCTGTGTCCTGCCGTGTCCTGCCCTGCCCTGCCTTCCGGCCGGATCAGCCGTCGATCGTCTTGCGGAACGCCTCGGCCACCGAGAGGAAGATCGTGTTGCCCTCGGCCTCGCCGATCGAGATCCGGACGCCCTCCGGGAACGGGCGGACGATCACGCCGGCCGCGGCGCAGGCGGCCGCGAACTCCTGGGAGCGCTCGCCCAGCCCGAGCCAGACGAAGTTCGCCTGCGAGTCCGGGATCTCCCAGCCCTGGGCGCGCAGCCCGGCGACCACCCGGGCGCGCTCCTCGACCAGCGCCTCCACCCGGACCATCAGCGCCTCCTCGGCCCGCAGCGAGGCGACGGCGGCGTCCTGGGCGATCTGGGTGACGCCGAACGGCACCGCGGTCTTGCGCAGCGCGTTGGCCACCGGCTCGTGCGCGACCGCGAAGCCGACCCGCAGGCCGGCCAGGCCGTAGGCCTTGGAGAAGGTCCGCAGCACGCAGACGTTCGGGCGGTCGCGGTAGAGGTCGATGCCGTTGGGGACCTCGGGGTCGCGGATGAACTCGATGTAGGCCTCGTCGACGACGACCAGGACCTCGGCGGGGACCGCGTCCAGGAAGCGCTCCAGCTCGGCGCGGTGGATCACGTTGCCGGTGGGGTTGTTGGGGTTGCAGACGAAGATCAGCCGGGTCCGCTCGGTGACCGCGGCCAGCATCGCGTCCAGGTCGTGGTCGCCGCCCGCGGTGAGCGGGACCGGGACCGGGGTCGCGCCGGCGACCTGGGTGATGATCGGGTACGCCTCGAACGAGCGCCAGGCGAAGATCACCTCGTCGCCCGGGCCGGCGGTGGAGAGGATGAGCGACTGGGCCACGCCGACCGAGCCGGTGCCGGTGGCGATGTGCTCGACCGGGACGTCGAAGCGCCGGGCGAGCTCGGCGGTCAGCTCGCTGACGCCCATGTCCGGGTAGCGGTTGAACGAGCCGGCCGCCTTGACCGCCGCCTCCAGCACGCCGGGCAGCGGGTCGTACGGGTTCTCGTTGGAGGACAGCTTGTAGGCGTCGGCGCCGGCCGGCTTGCCGGGCTTGTAGGTGGGGATGCCGTCCAGGGTCGGCCTCAGCCGGGGCCCCTGCGGTGCCGTTCCACTCACGGTCCTGCTCCTTCTCTTCATTCCGTCGGGCCGCGCGGCCCTCGCCGCGTCCAGCCGCCTCCGATGCGTTCGCGCCCGTCCGGGCGGGATCACCGCCGGTCCCGGGAACCCGCGACGCGTCCGGACCACCCCGGTCGGGTGCCCTGAACGATACCGACCCGCGCTCACCCGTAGGAGTGAGATGCCCGGTCGGGTTACAGGCGCAGATCAGCCATTCTGCAGGGTTCCTATGGCACATGTCAGAGGTAAGACGGCTGGTTTCGTGCGGGTATCGAAGGGGCGCGCACGGGCTCACTCTTGGAGAAACGTATCTCCAAGGGCTCCCGATGCGCCGGTCACAGACCCTTGTCAGGAGCCATACGATCGGTCCGCCATGACAGCAGCAGCCAACCAGAGCGGTCGGCGACCCACCACCTCACGGCGTCTGGAGCGGGCCGGCATCCGGGATGTGGCAGCAGCCGCCGGAGTGTCGATCACCACCGTCTCCGACGCGCTGAACGGTAAGGGCCGCCTGCCCGACGAGACCAGAAGCCGGGTGCGCGAGGTCGCCGAGCGCCTCGGCTACCGCCCCTCCGCCGCCGCCCGCACCCTGCGGACCGGCCGGTCCGGCCTGATCGGGCTGACCGTCACGACCTACGGCGAAGAGCCGTTCACCTTCACCGAGTTCGCCTACTTCGCCGAGATGGCCCGCGCCGCCACCAGCGCCGCCCTCGGCCGCGGCTACGCGCTGGTGGTGCTGCCCGCCTCCTCCCGGCACGACGTCTGGGGCAACATCGCCCTCGACGGCACCGTGGTGATCGACCCGCCGGACCAGGACCCGCTGGTCAGCGAGCTGTACCGGTCCGGCGTCCCGGTGGTCAGCGACGGCAAGCCGGGGAACTGCCCGGTCACCGCATGGGTCGACAACGACCACGAGGCCGCCGTGCTCGGCATCCTCGACCACCTCTCCGAGGCCGGCGCCCGCCGGATCGGCCTGCTCACCGGCACCAGCACCGACACCTACACCCGGCTCTCCACCGAGGCCTACCTCGGCTGGTGCGCCAAGGTCGGCCAGGAGCCGGTCTACGAGGCCTACCCCGCGCACGACCCGGCCGCCGGGGCCGTCGCCGCCGACCGGCTGCTCGCCCGCCCGGACCGGCCGGACGCCGTCTACGGCCTGTTCGACCCGAACGGCACCGACCTGCTCGCCGCCGCCCGCCGGTACGGCCTGCGGGTGCCGGACGACCTGCTGCTGGTCTGCTGCAGCGAGAGCGACGTCTACGCGGCCACCGAGCCGCCGATCACCACGCTCTCGCTCAAGCCGCGGCGGATCGGCACCACCGTGGTCAACCTGCTGATCGACGCCATCGAAGGTGTGGACTCCGGGACGGGCGTCGACATCGCCCGGCTCTTCCCGCCGCGCTTCCGCACCGCCGGCACCGGCCCGCCGCCCGGCACCCTGATGCCCACCGAGCTGATCGTCCGCGCGTCCTCCCAGCGCCGGAGCCCGCGCACCACGGTCAGCCCGCCACGCCTGCCGGGCGAGATGTAGCGGCGGGACGCGGGGCCCGCGGGCCTCACGCCCCGCCCGAGCACGGGCGGGGCCGGCGACGGACCCCGGCCCCCGCCGGGGGCGGTCTGGACCATGCCCAGCCGGGACAAATCGGACCTGACGGGCCGCCCGGCTGACGCTCCGGAGGATTGGATACCCACCAGGTGACGACGCCGGGAGAGTGGTCTTCCTATGATGGGCGAATGACACCCGAGGACCGCTTCCCCGGGCCTGAACACCCGGACTCAGGCCCCCGCCACCAGCCGGACCTCGACGTGCTGCCCTACGGCACCTACTACGAACCCGAGCCCACCGGGTACGCCGAGGCGGCGTACGAGTCGGAGACGTACAGCGGCTACGGCGGCGCCCGCTGGCTCGAACAGCACTGGCCGGCCGGCGGCCACGACCCGCAGGCCCAGGCACAGCACGGCCAGCACGGTCAGCAAGACCACCAGGCGCAGGCCCAGGCCCAGGCGGTCCAGCACGGCGGGCACGCCCCGCAGGCCGCACACCCCGGGTACGAGCCGACCCTGCCCGACATGCCCTCGCCGGCCCACGGCGTCGAGGACC
Organism: Kitasatospora sp. NPDC090091; assembly: GCF_044747365.1. Lineage (NCBI taxonomy): Bacteria > Bacillati > Actinomycetota > Actinomycetes > Kitasatosporales > Streptomycetaceae > Kitasatospora > Kitasatospora sp. NPDC090091. Next base: position 378,050 of record NZ_JBIVDY010000002.1, on the reverse strand, counting down.
CGCCGACCATCGAGCTCGGCCCGCCGCTGCCCGAGCCCGGCGTGCCCTACCACCCGTACCCCGCGCCGGCCCCCAACGAGCCGCCCGGCCCGCTCTACGTCGTCGGCGACGTGCACGGCTACCTCGACGAGCTGCTCGCCGAGCTGCGCCACCAGGGCCTGATCGACGCCGACGGCCACTGGGCGGCCGGCCGGTCCCGGATCTGGTTCCTCGGCGACTTCACCGACCGCGGCCCCGACGGCATCGGCGTGATCGACCTGGTCATGCAGCTCGCCGCCGAGGCGGCCGCCGCCGGCGGCTACTGCCGGGCCCTGATGGGCAATCACGAGCTGCTCTTCCTCGGCGCCGCCAAGTACGGCGACGAGCCCGTCCAGTCCACCGCCGGCACCGCCTCCTTCCTCGCCGCCTGGCGGCTCAACGGCGGCCAGCAGCACGACCTGGACCGGCTGGAGGCGCACCACATCAGCTGGCTCTCCCGCCTGCCCGCCATCGGGCTGGAGGACGGCCACCTGCTGCTGCACTCGGACACCACCGCGTACCTGGAGTACGGCGACTCGATCGCCGCGGTCAACGACGCCGTCCACGACCTGCTCGCGGACGAGGGCGTGGACGAGTGGTGGGACTGCTTCCGCCGCTTCACCAAGCGCTTCGCCTTCCGCGGCGACGCCGGGCCGATGGCCGTGCACGAGCTGCTCGACACCTACGGCGGCACGCGCATCGTGCACGGGCACAGCCCGATCCCGTACCTCACCGGTGCGGTGCACGCCGACGACGGCCAGCCGCCGCACATCCCCGGCCCGTACGTCTACGCGGACGACCTCGCGGTGGCCATGGACGGCGGCGTCACGATGGAAGGCCGGCTGCTGATCGCCCGGCTGCCGATCTGACGGACCGTCTCCAGGCGTTCACTCGAACGGTAGTTCCCGGCGCCCGCCCCGGACCGCACGCGCGGCCCGGGGCGCGAAATTCCGGAAACCTACTGTCAGCGCGGCCGCACCCGCCCCTACCATCGAGGCACACCACACCCGGCCGCCCGTGTGGCGCCCCTCTCCGTGCGCACGGCACCGCGGAGCGACCGGGACCTGCTGAACGGGGTCCCCATGAACAACGCCCCGCATCTGCTCGCCGAGGACCGCCCGGACTTCGAGCGCCTCCTCGACGACGCACTGCGCGACGGCACCGTCCTCACCGCACTGCGCGCACCCGGCGCCCTCACCACCGCGGAGCTGCGTGCCCAGGCCCTGCTCGACGCCGACGGCCTCGCGGCCGCGGCCGGCACCGAGTACGAGCACTACACCCGGCTGCGCGCGAACCTGCGCAGCATGCCCGCACCACCCGGCCCGGACGGCGGGCCCGCCGCACCGGGCCTCCTCGCCCAGCTGGGCTCGGCGAACGGCGGCGCCGGGCTGTTCCCCGTCCTCACCGTGCTCACACCGATCCTGGCCTGGGCCGCCGCCCTCGTGCTGCTGCTGCTCGGGTACACGCTGCGCGCCGCCGATCCCGAGGCGGCCCTGAGCCGGTCGATCCTCACGGCCGGCTGGGTGGCCCTGGCGGCGGGCGTGGCCGCGATGGCGGTCGGCATCGTCGGGCTGATCCTCACCGCGGTCCGCGACGGCTCCACACCGTCCGTCCCGGCCGGCACCGACCCGGAGCTCGCCGCCGAACTCGGCGAGGCCCACCGGGAGTGGCAGCGGGCACTGCGAGACCGGGCGCTGCTGCCCTACCTGCACGCCGCCCTGGGCAGTGACCCCGGGCCCGCGGCGGCGATGTCGACGGCGGCGGCCCCGGGGGCGGCGTCCGCCTCGGCGGGCCCGGGAAGGGCGTCGTCCGCCTCCATACCCGGGCAGGGCGGCCGCCCGAAGCGGGACCGGCCCGGCGCCCGCGGCGGCGACTCCGCCGGCCCCGACACCGACCGGCCCGACACCGGCGGCCCGGACTTCAGCAGCCCCGGCTACACCGGTCCGGGCTTCAGCAGCCCCGGTGTGGAGGGACTCACCGACCCGCAGGGCCGGGAGCCGCGCACGGCGGCCTTCACCCCGCCGGACTTCACCGGCCCCGGCTACACGCCCCCGGGCTTCACCGGCCCCGACGACGTCTGAGCCCGCGGAAGCGGGCCGCCCGGCCCGTCGCCGGGCTCACACCGCGGCCTTGAGCACCCGCAACTCCGGCGGTCCGTCCAGCAGTTCCGAGGTGAGCTCGACCGAGCGGGCCAGGTGCGGGCTGGTCAGGTGCTTCTCGAACGCCTCCCGCGACGCCCACTCCTCCACCACCACCCAGGACCGCGGGTCGTCCGGGTCCACGTAGTTGCGGTAGGAAATGCAGCCCGGCTCCGCCAGGCTCGCCGCGGCCATCACGGCGGCCTGCGCCCGCACGTCCGCCTCCCGTCCGGCCTTGGCGCGCAGCACCGCGACCGCCGTGATCCGCCGCGACATCGTCGTCCCCCTCGGTCTGAGTCGTCTCCGGTCCGAACCGACCGGTCGTCCCAAGATCTTCCCGCACCGCCCCTTCCCGGCCGGTGGTCGGAAAGGGAACGGCAGGGAAGGGAACGGCGGGGAATCGAACGGCGGGCAAGGAACCGGAGGTCCGGGGCCGCCGGCCGGCTCAGCTGCGCCGGGCGCGCCTCGCCACGGTGATCGCGGCCGCGCCGACGGCCAGCAGGCCGGCGCCCAGGGCGGTCGGCACGGTGACGTCCGGCGCACCGGTGTCGGCGAGCTCGGTGCGGCCGGTGGTCCCGGCGTTCCCGGTGGCGGCGCGCGGCGACGCGGAGGCGGTCGCGGTGGGCGAGGCGGTGACGGCCGCGACCGGGGCCACCGACGGCGCCGGGGTGGTCGGGGCCGGGGTCGTCGCGGTCGGCTTCGGCGCGGGCGCGTTCGGGTCCACGCAGGCGGGGGCGCCCGCGACCGGCGTGGCGGCGACCTTCTGCTCGGCCCAGAAGAGCGTCGACCCGGCACCGGGAACGTGGCCGAAGCCGAGCCTGGCGTCGGCCGACGTCTTGAAGTTGGCGCCCAGCGTGATCCGCGCGTTGATCACCCGGTTGTCCACCGGTCCGGTGCCGTACCTGACCAGGTCGACGTCACTCCCGTCCAGGCCCCTGGCGGCCATGCCCACCCGGTGCCAGCTGCCGTCCTTCGGGTCCTGGAGCTCCAGCTGGGCGTCGCAGGCGGCCGGGCCGTCCATCGAACCGAAGCCCTGACCCGCCCAGAGGAAGAAGACGGCCCGGTCGAGGTGCCAGTCGAACTTGTTGGCGGTCTTGACGGTGGCGGTGAACGGGTGCGCCTTGCCGTCGGCCGGGATCGAGCCGGGCAGGCCGTTGAGCGCCGTGGTGAGGCCGGTGGTCCTGACCGACGTGCCCGTCTGCGCCGTCCAGTCCTTGGCCTGGCCGTCCTGGCCGAACGTCGGGGCCAGGTAGGCCTGCAGGTTGACGTCGTTGAACGGGCCCATGTGCGCGGACTGCAGCAGCTTGAACCGGAGCTTGAAGGTGTGCGCCGAGTGCGGCTGCAGCTCCACCGGGGCGCCGGTCAGGTCGGCGGCCACGCCCTGGTACCCGCTGGGCCTGGCCCCGAGGTCCTGGTCGACGAGCTTCACGGGCTGCCAGGTGCCGGCTGCACCGTCCGCGTACTCCGCGGCGACCTGGTCGAGTCCGAGCATCTCGCTGCCGAAGTAGAGCACGACGTGCTGGCCGGTGACGGCCGCGTCCGCGTCGTTCTTGACCGTCACCGTGCCCTCGGACCAGCCGCCGCCGGCCTCGACGGAGGCGAAGCCGTCGAACCGGATCCCGGGCTTGGTGTCACTCCCGGCAGCCTGGGCGGGCAGCGCGAGCACCAGCGGGGACGCCACCAGCGTCGCGGCCAGCAGTGCGTGACGAAGTCTCAAGTCAACCCCAAAAGTGATGAATTGCCGCGAATCTCCGGGCGGCAGCACGTGGATTCCCCCCACCGCGCGCGGCGCAGACTATCCGATCTTCATCTCGGATTGTCAACCAACTAATTCCGAGGGCTGGACCGCCTCACAACGGGAGAAGGCATCGGAAATCGACAAAGGGAGAATTCGGAGGGCGACCGGGTGCGAACAGCACCGCCGGGAATGCCCGCCGGGCCACCCTCCGGGCCCGACCGGGAGGCGGAGAATCGTTGAGCCTGACTCAACGATCGTCGCGCAGTTCGGCATTGATCATCCGGGCCGGACGGCGGATCGTAGAGGGCGTCACCGCACACACCACCACCCCGGGAGCCACCATGGCCGCCGTCCGCGTCAAGGCCTTCGACCACCTCGTCCTCAACGTCCGGGACGTCGAGCGCTCGCTGGAGTTCTACCTCGGCCTGCTCGGCCTGGAGCCGGTCCGGGTCGAGGAGTGGCGCGCGGGCAAGGTCTCGTTCCCCTCCGTCCGCATCGACGAGCAGACCATCATCGACCTGTTCGCCCGCCCGCGCGGCGAGTCCAACGTCGACCACCTCTGCCTCACCGTCGAGCCGCTGGACTGGCAGGAGGTCGTCGACTCCGGCGTCTTCACCGTCCTCGACGGCCCCGGCCCGCGCTACGGCGCCCGCGGCACCGGCACCTCGCTCTACGTCGCGGACCCGGACGGCAACACCGTCGAGCTCCGCTGGTACGCCGAGGACGTGGAGGCCGCCGAGGACGCGGAGGGCGCCGCGGCCGCGTAGGCCCCGCCGGTGCCGGATGGCGTACGCCCGCATGCCGACCTCTCGACCGTGTCCGTAATGTCCGACTCGGACCAGTGGACCGATTCGAGAGGTGACCGGTGGCCCTCCACAACGCACAGGAACCGGCGGCCGACGCGGCCGTCGACATCTTCGCCTCGCCGCTGAGCGAGCACCCGCTGCCCAAGCGGGCCATGCCGGACTTCCCGGCGCCTCCCTCCGTGGTCTTCCAACTGCTGCGCAACGAGTTGCTGCTGGACGGCAACGCCGCGCAGAACCTCGCCACCTTCTGCACCACCTGGACGGACGACGAGGTCCGCCGCCTGATGGACCTGTGCCTCGACAAGAACATCGTCGACAAGGACGAGTACCCGCAGACCGCGGAGATCGAGTCACGCTGCGTGAACATCCTCGCCGATCTCTGGCACGCCCCGGCCGGCGCCGGCGGCACCAACGCGGTCGGCTGCTCCACCACCGGCTCCAGCGAGGCCGCGATGCTCTGCGGTCTCGCCCTGAAGTGGCGGTGGCGCAACCGCCGGCAGACCGCGGGGCAGTCGACCGAGCGGCCGAACCTGGTCTGCGGGCCGGTCCAGGTGTGCTGGGAGAAGTTCGCCCGGTACTTCGACGTGGAGCTGCGGCAGGTGCCGGTGGAGCCCGGAGCCACCGGCCTGCAGCCGCACCAGCTGCGCGAGTACGTCGACGAGAACACCATCGGCGTGGTCACGATCCTCGGGGTGACCTACACCTGCACGTACGAGCCGGTGGCGGAGATCGCGGCCGAGCTGGACCGCCTCCAGGTGGAGACCGGCCTCGACGTCCCGCTGCACGTCGACGCGGCCTCGGGCGGCTTCATCGCGCCGTTCCTCCACCGCGACCTGGTCTGGGACTTCCGGCTGCCGCGGGTCGCCTCGATCAACGCCTCGGGCCACAAGTACGGGATGGCGCCGCTCGGCGTCGGCTGGGCCCTCTGGCGCGACCAGGACGCCCTGCCGGACGGGCTGGTCTTCCACGTCGACTACCTCGGCGGCGACATGCCGACCCTCGCCCTGAACTTCTCCCGCCCCGGCGGCCAGGTGGTCGCCCAGTACTTCATGTTCCTGCGGCTCGGCCGCGAGGGGTACCGCCGGGTCTACCAGGCGTGCGCCGACACCGCGCAGCACCTCGGCCGGCAGATCGCCGAGATGGGCCCCTTCACCCTGCTCTACGACGGCGTCGGCGCGCTGCCCGCCGTCTCGTACACCCTCACCGACCCCGACTCGGTCCGGTGGAGCCTGTACGACCTCTCCGACCAGCTCCGCATGCGCGGCTGGCAGGTCCCCTCCTACCCGCTCCCGCCGGACCGCCAGGAGACGGTCATCCAGCGCGTCCTGGTCCGCCACGGCGTCGACCGCGACGAGATCGAACTCCTCGCCGACGACATGCGCCGGGCGATCAAGCACCTCGACGAGGGCCGCCCGCACGACGCGGACCGCGTCGGCTTCCACCACTGAGACGTGCCGGAGCGCTGCTCTGGGAAGCCCCCTCCTCCTCCCAGAGCAGCGCGGTCAACAGGTCGACGTCAGTCGGCCATGGGCAGGTAGACCCGGTTGCCCTGGGCGGCGAACTCCTCGGACTTGGCCTGCATGCCGGCCAGTGCCTCGGCGTCGTAGCCCGACTGCACGGCCGTGGAACCGTCGCCGTGCTCGTCGCGGATCTTCTGGGAGATCTTCATCGAGCAGAACTTCGGGCCGCACATCGAGCAGAAGTGGGCCGTCTTCGCCGGCTCGGCGGGCAGCGTCTCGTCGTGGAACTCGCGGGCCGTCTCCGGGTCGAGGGCCAGGTTGAACTGGTCCTCCCAGCGGAACTCGAAGCGGGCGTCGGAGAGCGCGTCGTCCCACTCCTGGGCCCCGGGGTGGCCCTTGGCCAGGTCGGCGGCGTGCGCGGCGATCTTGTAGGTGATGACGCCGGTCTTCACGTCGTCCCGGTTGGGCAGGCCCAGGTGCTCCTTGGGCGTGACGTAGCAGAGCATCGCGGTGCCCCACCAGGCGATCATCGCGGCGCCGATGCCCGAGGTGATGTGGTCGTAGCCGGGGGCGACGTCCGTGGTGAGCGGGCCGAGGGTGTAGAACGGCGCCTCGTCGCAGATCTCCTTCTGGAGATCCATGTTCTCCTTGATCTTGTGCATCGGGACGTGGCCCGGGCCCTCGATCATCACCTGGACGTCCTTGGCACGGGCGATCCGGCCCAGCTCGCCCAGCGTCTGCAGCTCGGCGAACTGCGCCTCGTCGTTGGCGTCGGCGATCGACCCCGGGCGCAGGCCGTCACCCAGCGAGAAGGTGACGTCGTAGCTCGCGAGGATGTCGCAGAGCTCCTCGAAGTTGGTGTAGAGGAAGTTCTCCCGGTGGTGCGCCAGGCACCAGGCGGCCATGATCGAGCCGCCGCGCGAGACGATGCCGGTCTTGCGGCGGGCGGTCAGCGGCACGTAGCGCAGCAGCACGCCGGCGTGCACGGTCATGTAGTCGACGCCCTGCTCGCACTGCTCGATGATCGTGTCGCGGTAGACCTCCCAGCTCAGCTCCTCGGCCCTGCCGTCGACCTTCTCCAGCGCCTGGTAGAGCGGCACGGTGCCGATCGGCACGGGGGAGTTGCGCAGGATCCACTCGCGGGTGGTGTGGATGTTGCGGCCGGTGGAGAGGTCCATGACGGTGTCGGCGCCCCAGCGGGTGGCCCAGGTCATCTTCTCCACCTCCTCCTCGATCGAGGAGGTGACGGCCGAGTTGCCGATGTTGGCGTTGATCTTCACCAGGAAGTTGGTGCCGATGACGGCCGGCTCCACCTCGGGGTGGTTCACGTTGACCGGGATGACGGCGCGGCCGCGGGCCACCTCGTCCCGCACGAACTCGGGTGCGAGTCCTTCGCGCAGGGCCACGAACTCCATCTCGGGGGTGACGATCCCCCGCTTCGCGTAGGCCAGCTGGGTGACGGCGGCACCGGCCCGGCCCCGCAGCGGGCGGCGCGGGCGGCCGGGGAAGACGGCGTCGAGGTTGCGCAGGTTCCCGCCGCGCGGCGAGGTGTGCTTGATCCCGTCGTCCTCGGGGCGGGCCTCGCGGCCGTCGTACTCCTCGACGTCGCCGCGCTGGCGGATCCAGGCGTCGCGCAGCGGCGGCAGGCCGCGCCGCACGTCGGGCTCGTACGCGGGGTCGGTGTACGGGCCGGAGGTGTCGTACAGCGGGACGGTCCGGTCGTTGGTGAGCAGGACCTCGCGGTACGGGACGCGCAGGTCGGGGCGGGACCCCTCGCGGTAGGCCTTGCGCCAGGCCGGGGTCGGGTAGCCGGTGTTCGCGCTGGCGACCGCGGCGCCGCTCGTCCCGGTGCTGCGGGCAGAGTTCGGCTGTGCATCAAAGGTGGTCATCAGACCCTCTACTCCCTACGCCGGCATTACCCGGTCAGGTTCCTGCGGTCGACGCAGCGGTCGGCACGTCCGTCGACGTACCGGTCAGCGTCCTCTCAGCCCGGTGCTCCGAGCTCCCGTGTCCACAGGCGGTGTTGCCTGCGCATGACGTCCAACACCGTAGCGAGCCGATCGCCGCTGGTCCAGAGGGGGGTCCGAGGAGAGAGACGCCGGGGCCCCGGCCCCGGTGGGATTCCGCGGCGGGCCGCCTGCTTCCGGCGGTGGCGGGCAGACTGGCAGTCACAGGGCGGGACAGTCACAGGCGGTCGGGCACCCCGCGGGGGTGCGGGACGGGAGGGCCGAGTGGTCGGGAGCGCGGGTCGGGTCAGCGGAGCGGTGGGGGCGGGACTGGTCGGCGAGGTGATGGTGCACGTCCCGGAGCGCCAGGGGACGGAGGCCTTCCTCGCCTACCTCGCCGTGCCGGGCGAGCGGCTGCCGGTGGGGACGCCGGTGGTGGTCGTCGAGTACCACCCGCCGCGGACCGTCTACGTGGCCCCGGTGCTGCCGTGACGGGGCCGCCATGACAGAGCCGTGACAGCGTGACAAGGTTGTGACGGCGCGTCATGTCCACTCCCTTCCACTGCGGTTGACCCGGGCGGAGAATCCCAATCGGCGCATCTCATGTGCCGAAAGGGGGAGTTGAACCATGCTGTACGTCATCATCGGGGCGGTCGTCGCGGTGCTGCTCGTGGGGATCACGCTCTTCAAACTCATGTGGCGGGTGGCGGAGCCGAACGAGGCGCTGATCATCTCCGGCTCCAAGCACCGGACCGAGGGGGTCGGCGACGGGCTCGGGTTCCGGATCGTCACCGGCCGCGGGACCTTCGTCACCCCGGGTCTGCAGGGCGTCCGACGGCTCTCGCTGGACCTCAACGAGGCCGAGCTGAACGTCGAGTGCGTCACCACCCAGGGCATCCCGGTCCGGGTCAAGGGCGTGGTGATCTTCAAGGTCGGGGACGACGACGTCTCGATCGCCAACGCCGCCCGGCGCTTCCTCGACCAGCAGAAGCTGATCAGCCAGCGGGTGCACAACGTCTTCGCCGGCCACCTGCGCTCGATCGTCGGCGGGCTCACCGTCGAGGACATGATCCGCGACCGGGAACGGCTCACCGGGGAGACCCGGGCCGCCTCCGGGCTGGAGATGGAGAAGCTCGGGCTGATCATCGACACCCTGCAGATCCAGGAGATCATCGACCCGACCGGCTACATCAAGAACCTCGCCATCCCGCACGCGGCCGCCGTCCAGCGGGACGCCCGGATCGCCCAGGCCGAGGCCGACCGGATGGCCACCGAGGCCGAGCAGGAGGCGGCCGCCCGCAAGGCCGAGGCGACCCGCAACAGCGAGATCCAGCAGGCCGCCTACCAGGCCGAACGGGACACCGCCAGCGCCCGGGCCCAGCAGGCCGGGCCGCTCGCCGAGGCCGCCGCCCGGCAGGAGGTCGTGGTCCAGGAGACCAAGGTCGCCCAGCTGGAGGCCCAGCGGAAGGAACAACAGCTGCAGATCGACGTCCGCAAGCCGGCCGACGCCAAGGCGTACGAGACCCGCACCCGGGCCGAGGCCGACCGCGACGCCCGGATCTCCGCCGCGCAGGCGCAGGCCCGGGAGACCGAGCTGAAGGCGGCCGCCGAGGCCAGCCAAGTCAAGATCGCGGCGGAGGCCGAGGCCGAGGCCACCAAGGTGCGCGGGCTGGCGGCCGCCGAGGCGACCAGGGCCACCGGTCAGGCGGAGGCCTCGGCCACCGAGGCCCGCGGTCTGGCGGACGCGTCGGCGGCCCGGGCGATCGGGCTCGCCAAGGCGGAGGGGATCAAGGCCCGGGCGGCGGCCCTGACGACCAACCCGGACGCCGTGGTGGCCCAGGAGCTGGCCGAGAAGTGGCCGGACGTCGTGCTGGCCGCGTCGGAGTCCTTCGCCAACGTCGAGCACATGGTGCTGCTCAACGGCGCCGAGGGCGTGGGGGACCTCTTCACCAAGGCGCTCACCATGGGCGGGACGGGCCTCGGGCTCGCCCGGCAGCTGCTCACCACGCTGCAGGGGCCGGCGCAGCCCGCCGGGACCGCCCCGGCCGTGCCCGCAGCCGGCGGGCGGCCGGCCGGACAGGTGCCGGTCCAGCAGGTGCCGATCGAGGAGTGACGGCGTCCGGGGACGGCTGACGCCCGCACCCCCGGCGGGGTACGGGCGTCGGTCGACGGGCGGTCGCTAGCTCTTGGCGGCCTTCTTCACCAGGATCACCACGGCGGCGGCGATGCCGACCACGACCAGCAGCTTGAAGGCCAGGCTCAGCAGGGCGCCGACCACGCCGAACACGAAGCCGACGATGTTCCAGGCCAGGATCAGCACGATCACCGGGACAACGATGTTGCGCACCCAGGAGGGCAGCGACTTCCAGAACTCAGCCATGTCCGTTCCTTCTCTCCCCTCGGGCCGGCTGCCGTCCGGTGCCGCATCCCGCTTGCTTTCGTACTTCGATCGTACGGTGACGCACGGGGCGGAACGAGGGCCAACGGCCCGGAGAGAACCCGGAGATCACCCCTACCCCGGCACCGGGGAAACCCTGGCCCGGAGGGCGGGCGACGGCCCGGACCCGGGGGCCCGGCAGCGCGGCCCCGGCCCGGGCGGACGGCTCAGACCGGCCAGGTCTCCCCGCGCCAGGCGGCGTCCCAGAACATCCACTCGTACCGCGAGGTGGTGGTGAAGTGCTCCACCACGCGGCGGCGTTCGGCCGGGGAGATCTCCTCGCCGATCCGGTCGGCGAGCGCCAGGACGCGGCGCACCACGGACTGGAAGGCCTCGTCGCCGTAGGTGGCGATCCACTTGGCGTACAGCGGGTCGGGGGAGCCCTTGGCGAGCAGTTCGTCCCCGACCCGGGCGTAGATCCAGTAGCAGGGCAGCACCGCGCCGACCGCCTCCGCGAAGGAGCCGCCGTAGACCGTGGCCAGCAGGTAGCTGGTGTACGCGCGGGTGGTGGGCAGCACCGGCTCGGCCGCGGCCTCCTCGGCACTGCCGCCGAAGGCCGTCATGAACTCGGCGTGCATGCCCTGCTCGGCCGCCAGCGCGCCGACCGCGTCGTCGGCGAAGGCCCGCACGTCCTCCTCGCCGGGCGCCTTGGCGGCGCACACGGCGAGCGCGCGGGCGTAGTCGCGCAGGTAGTGCGAGTCCTGGACGACGAAGTGGCGGAAGGCCTCGCGCGGCAGGGTGCCGTCGGTGAGGCCGCCGATGAAGGGGTGGTCGAGGATCTCGGCGTAGATCGGCTCGATCGCCGCCCAGAGTTCTTCCGTCAGGCTCAGGCTCATACCCCGACCCTAGCCAACCCGCCCGCACGCCACGGACCCGTCCACGGGCCGGGCCGTCCGCCGGGCCCACGGGCCCGTCAGTCCTCCGGCGGGGAGAACACCACCAGCACCCGCAGCTCCTCGGTGATGTGGTGGAACCGGTGCGGCACCCCGGCCGGGACGTAGACCACGGTGCCGCGGGCCACCGTCGTGGTCTCGTCGCCGACGGTCAGCTCGGCGCGGCCGCTGACCACCTGGTAGATCTCGTCCTGGGCGTGCGCGGTCTGCGGGTCGGTGTCGCCGGGGGAGAGCGCGTAGAGGCCGGCGGACATCCGCGGCTCGCGCAGGAAGCGCAGATAGGCACCGTCGTTGGCGGCGCGCTCGGCGTCGAGTTCGTCCAGCCGGAACAGCTTCATCGGGGGCCTCCTCCTCGTCCGGGGCCCTCGTCCCGACTCCCCGGTCCCGGGCATTCAACACCACCGCCTGCACCGACGGCCCCACCGGCACCGCGGCCCCCGCCGGTCCACCGAACAACATGCGGAACAAGAGCTTCCCCGCCCCGGTCAACCCTGCCACGCTGGCTCCATGAAGGGTTTCGTCATCAAGACACTTATCAACGCGGCGGCCATCTGGGTGGCCGCCTGGATCGTCGCCGGCATCACGCTGACCGGCGACGACTGGCAGCACAAGAGCCTGACGGTGATCGCCGTGGCGCTGCTCTTCGGGGTGGTGAACTGGCTGATCAAGCCGGTGGTGAAGCTGTTCTCGATCCCACTGTTCATCCTCACCCTGGGCCTGATCACCTTCGTGATCAACGCCCTGATGCTCTGGCTGACCTCCTGGGCGTCGGAGAAGCTGAACCTGGACTTCCACGTCGACGGCTTCTGGGCCGCGCTGTTCGGCGCGCTGATCATCAGCCTGGTGTCCTGGGGCCTCAACCTCGCTCTGGGCGACGAGGACTGAGCACCCACCGCGCGTCCGCCCGCGGCGCGGCGGCCACCGAGGACACCGTGGGAAAGGGGCCCGCGCCCGGTCTCGTCACCGGGTGCGGGCCCCTGTCGTCGGCCGGCCGCGCGACCGGAGACCTAATTCCCCCGAACCGCGCGTTTCGGGCGCGGCACGCTGCGGGAGACTCCCGCACAACGCTCCAGCCCCGGAGGTGGCCATGCGCACCCCGCCCCGCCCCGTCGTCAAACGCACCGCGCGGGCGATCCTGCTGGAACTGGACCCGGAGGACCCTCAGGGCCCGGCCTCGATCGTGCTGATCAAGCGGACCCGGCCCGGCTCGCCGCACCCGTACTGGATCACGCCGGGCGGCGGGGTCGAGCGCGGTGACCGCACCGTGGTCGAGGCCCTGCACCGCGAGGTCGACGAGGAGCTCGGCGGCAAGGTGGTGGACGTCGTCCCCGCCTTCGTCGACACCGTCAGCCACACCCACCACCACGACGGCACGCTGCTCCACCCGCACGGGATCAAGGTGCAGCACTTCTTCGTCTGCCGGCTGACCTCGATGGACCTCGCCCGCCGGCACGGGCCCGAGGTGGAGGAGCCCAACGGCGAGTACGAGGTGGTCCGGCTGCCCTTCACCCGCGAGGGCGTCACTTCGGTCAACGTCGTCCCGCCCCGCCTGCGGGCGTACCTGGCGGCCAACATCGAGGGCGTCCGCGCCCTGCTCGCACCCGACCTGGGCTGAGGCGGCACGCGGCGGGCCGGCCCTACGCCGGTCCCGCCCGACCCGGTCCCGCCCGACCCGGCCTTGACCGGGCCCCGCTCGACCGGCCCCGCTCGACCGGCCCACGCCGGTCCGGCCGCGGGCCGGTGCGCTCACCCCGCCGCGAGGTCGCCGACCAGGTCGTGCCGGATCCGCTCCGGCTCCACCCCGGCCCGCAGCAGCACGCCGACCCCGCGCCGGACCATCGCGGGCGGCCCGCTGAGGTACGCGTCCCGCCCCGCCCACGGCCCGAACCGGCCGACCACCTCGGGGAGTTCGCCCGCGAGCGCGCCGGTGCCGGAGGCCCCCGGGCCGCACAGCACCGGCCGGACGGTCAGCCAGCCGTGACGTGCGGCGAGCGCGGCCAGCGCCTCCAGTTCGTACAGCTCGGCGGCCTGCCGGGCGCCGTAGAACACCTCCACCGAGCGGCCGCCCGCACCGCGCTCGGCCACCTCCTCGACCAGCGCCCGGATCGGGGCGATGCCGGTGCCGCCGCCCAGGCAGAGCAGGTCGGCGCCGGAGGTGTGATCGAGGGTCATCCCGCCGGTCGGCGGGCCCAGCCGCAGCACGTCGCCGGGTGCGGCCCGGTGCACCAGGGCGTTGCTCACCCAGCCGGCCTGGACGGCCTTGACGTGGAAGGTGAGCAGACCGTCCGGCCGGGGCGCGGTGGCGAACGAGAAGTGCCGCCAGACCCGCGGCCACCAGGGCGTCTCCAGGCTGGTGTACTGCCCCGCCCGGTACGGGTAGGCCTGGTCCGGGCGGACGGTGAGCACCGCGACGTCCGGGGTGCGGCGCTCGTGCGCGACCACCTCGCCCTGCCACCAGGGCGGCGAGGTGCGGGCGGCCTCCTCGGCCGCCTCGATCATGATCGAGGAGACCAGGCCGTACACCCGCCGCCAGGCCAGCTCGGTCTCGCCGTCCCAGCGGCTGCCCGAGTACCGGGCGAGCGCCGCCACCAGGCACTCCCCCACCGGGCCGTAGTGGCCGGTCAGCGTGCCGTACCGGCGGTGGCCGCGGCCGAGTGCGCCCAGGTACGCGCGCAGGCCGTCCGGGTCGCCGGCGCTGCGGGCGGCCATCAGCAGGGCGCGGAACAGCCGGTCCCGCTGGACGTCCATGGCGGCCGGGAAGAGCGCCCGGACCTCGGGGTGGTGCAGGAAGATCAGCGCGTAGAAGTGCGCGGTGGCCCGGTCGGCGACCGGCTCGACCACGGCCAGGCTGGCCCGGATCAGCTCGACGTCGCGCGCGGTGGGCGGCTGTCCGGCGGCGGCGCGCAGGTCGGCGGCGTGCGCGGCGGCGAGCATGGCGGCGGGCGCGACGACCGGGGCCGGGGTCGGGACCGGGGCCGGGCGGGAGTCGCCGACCGTCTGCAGGGCCCAGGCGCGGCTCCAGCTGTCCCCCGGACCGGCCCAGTTGAGGCCGGGGGCATCGGGGAAGAGCGGTCCGGTCGCGGGGCCGGTGGTCGGCCGCGCGCCCTCCGGCCGGCTCGGCGCCGGCGCGACGGGCACCGGGGGCGCGGCCGGCGGAGCGTGCATCACCGCGGGGACGGCCGGCGGAGCCGGCGGAGCCGGGGGCGCGGGGACGGCCGGGGGTTCGCTCGGCGGGGCCGGGACGGCCGGCCGCACCTGCGCCCCGGCGGCCAGGACCGCCAGGGTCGCCGGAACGGGCAGCTCGGGCGCGGACACCGGCGGAAGGTCCGGCGGGTCCAGCGGCATCGGCGGGAGGACCACCGCCCCGTCCGGGGCACCGGCCGTCGGGGCGGCGACGCCGGCGGGCGGCATCCCCGGCACGGCCGAGACGCCCGCCGAACCGTGCCCCGTGCGGACCAGAACTGTTCTGCGGGACTTCACCGCAACGTTTCGAGTACCCAAGAGAATCGTTTCGCCTCCGGCCGGCCTGCGCCACCACCTGGCTTGTCTCTGTTGACGCCTAGGCAGCGTGGCACGCCCGAAGTACTCATCCGACAAATCGCGCGAAGCCCGGACACCCGCCCCCGGGACGCGCTACTCTCACTCGATCTGCGGTCGCCCTGTGTGGCCGGGCAGCCACGCAGGGCGATCATCCGCAGGTCACAGCTGCCGCAGCAGCATCCCGGGCTGCTCGACACAGTCGGCCACGAACCGCAGGAAGCCGCCCGCCGTGCCGCCGTCGCAGACCCGGTGGTCGAAGGTGAACGACAGCTGGGTCACCTCGCGGACCGCCAACTCGCCCTGGTGCACCCAGGGCTTGGCGACGATCCGGCCGACACCGAGCATCGCCGCCTCGGGGTGGTTGAGGATCGGCGTCGAGCCGTCCACGCCGAACACTCCGTAGTTGTTCAACGTGAATGTCCCGCCGGTGAGTTCGGCCGGCGTCAGCGCTCCGGTCCGGGCCCCTTCGGTCAACCTGCCCAGCTCGGCGCCGAGTTGCTCGGTGGAGAGCGCCTGTGCGTCCCGCACCACCGGCACCACCAGGCCGCGCTCGCCCTGCGCGGCGAACCCGAGGTGCACCGCGCCGTGCCGCCGGATGCCGGAACCGTCCTCCGTGACACTGGAGTTGAGTTCGGGGAAGCGCGCCAGCGCGACCGTGCAGATCCGCGCCAGCAGCGCCAGCACGCTCACCTTCGGCCCCGGGGTGGCGTTCAACTGCCGCCGCAGCGCCATCAGTTCGGTAGCGTCCACGTCCACCCAGCAGGTCGCCGCGGGGATCTCGTGGTGGCTGCGGGACAGCTTCTCGGCCACCGCCCGGCGCAGCCCGCGCAGCGGCACGACCTCGCCGTCCGCGACGGCCGCCGCCGGTGCCGGCGGGGCGGCCTTCGCCGCGATCGCCCGTTCGACGTCCGACCGCATGATCAGGCCGTCGGGGCCGCTCCCGGCCAGCGCCGCCAGGTCGATCCCGTGCTCGCGGGCGGACCGGCGGACCAGCGGCGAGATCACCGGCACCACCGCAGGCGCCGCCACCGCCACCGCCGACACCACCACGGCCGGCGCGGCGACCACGGGCTCCGGCGCCGGAGCCGGAACCGGAGCGGCCGGCCCGCCGACCCGCCGGCGGCGCCCGCCGCGGGACGGCTCGGCCACCCCGTAGCCGACCAGCGGCCGCTCCACCTCGGCGACGACCGGCCGCTCGCCCTCGCCGGGCGCCACCGCGACCGTCACCAGCGGAGCGCCGACCGCCACCTCCTCGCCCGGCTCGCCGAACAGCGCGGTGACCACCCCGCCGTACGGGCAGGGCACCTCGACCACGGCCTTGGCGGTCTCCACCTCGACCACCGGCTGGTCGACCGCGATCACCTCGCCGACCTCGACCATCCAGCGCACCACCTCCGCCCCGGTGAGACCCTCACCGAGGTCGGGCAGGGTGAACTCGCGCACGACGGGCATCATCCTCAGTCCTCCCACTGCAGCCGGGCGACCGCGTCCAGGATCCGGTCCACCCCGGGCAGGTGGTGGTGTTCAAGCATCGGCGGCGGGTACGGGATGTCGAAGCCGGTGACCCGCAGCACCGGGGCGGCCAGGTGGTGGAAGCAGCGCTCGGTGACCCGGGCCGCGATCTCCGCGCCGGTGCCGCCGAAGCCGCTCGCCTCGTGCACCACCACGGCCCGGCCGACCGAGCGCACCACCCGGGCGACCGTCTCGTCGTCGAACGGCACCAGCGTGCGCAGGTCCAGCACCGCGAGGTCCCAGCCCTCGGCCTTCGCCGCCTCGGCCGCCTCCAGGCAGACCGGCAGCGAGGGCCCGTAGGTGATCAGGACCGCCGACGTGCCGGTGCGGCGCAGCGCCGCCCGCCCGATCGGCTCGACCGGCGCGGCCGGGTCGAAGTCCGACTTGCCCCAGTAGAGCCGCTTCGGCTCCAGGAAGACCACCGGGTCGTCCGAGGCGATCGAGGCGCGCAGCAGCCCGTAGGCGTCGGCCACCGTGGCCGGGGTGACCACGTGCAGGCCGGGGGTCGAGGTGTAGTACGCCTCGGAGGCGTCGCTGTGGTGCTCGACGCCGCCGATGCCGCCGCCGTACGGGATCCGGACGGTGATCGGCAGCGGGAGGCGGCCGGCGGTCCGGTTGCGCATCTTGGCGACGTGCGAGAAGAGCTGCTCCAGCGCCGGGTAGGCGAAGGCGTCGAACTGCATCTCCACGACCGGGCGCAGCCCGTACATCGCCATGCCGATCGCGGTGCCGAGGATGCCCGCCTCGGCCAGCGGGGTGTCCAGGCAGCGGTCCGCGCCGAACTCGGCGGTCAGCCCGTCGGTGATCCGGAAGACGCCGCCGAGCGCGCCGACGTCCTCGCCGAGCACGTGCACGGCCGGGTCCTCGCGCATGGCGTCCCGCAGGGCGGAGTTGAGCGCCTGGGCCATGGTGGCGGTGCGCGCGGGGGCGGCGGAGACAGCGGTGTTGCTCATCGGTCCTGCACCTCGGCCTCGGCGGCCAGCTCGGCGGACAACTGGGCGGCCTGCTCGCGCAGTTGGGGGGTTGGTTCGGCGTAGACATGGGCGAAGAGCGCCATCGGGTCCAGCTCGGCGTCGGCGTGGAACTCGGCCCGCATCCGGGCCGCCAGCGCCTCGGCCTCGTCGGCCGCCTCCTGCACCAGGGTGTCGTCCAGCACGCCGAGTTCGCGCAGGTGGCGCTCCATCAGCAGGATCGGGTCGTGCTCCCGCCAGGCGGCCACCTCGGCCTCGTCCCGGTAGCGGGTGGCGTCGTCGGCGTTGGTGTGCGCCTCGATCCGGTAGGTGAGGGCCTCGACCAGGGTCGGGCCGCCGCCGGTACGGGCCCGCTCGACCGCCTCGGCGAGCACGCTGTGCACGGCGGGCGCGTCGTTGCCGTCCACCAGCCGGCCCTGGATGCCGTAGCCCACGGCCTTGTGCGCCAGGCTGGGCGCGGCCGACTGCGCGGTGAGCGGGACGGAGATCGCGTACCCGTTGTTCTGGACCAGGAAGACCACCGGGGCGTTGAGCACCGCGGCGAAGTTCAGCGCCTCGTGGAAGTCGCCCTCGCTGGTGCCGCCGTCGCCGAGCAGCGCCAGCGCGACCACCGGCTCACCGCTCAGCCGCGCGGCGTGCGCCAGCCCGACGGCGTGCGGGGCCTGGGTGGCCAGCGGGGTGCAGAGCGGGGCGGTGCGGGTGGCGCGCGGGTCGTAGCCGGTGTGGGCGTTGCCGCGCAGCAGGGTCAGCGCCTCCAGCGGGTCGACCCCGCGGGAGACCACCGCGAGGGTGTCGCGGTAGCTGGGGAAGAGCCAGTCGCGCTCGCCGATCGCCAGCGCGGCGGCGACCTGGCAGGCCTCCTGGCCGGTGGAGGCCGGGTAGACGGCCAGGCGGCCCTGCTTGGTGAGGGTGGTGGCCTGCTGGTTGTAGCGGCGGCCGACCACCAGGCGGCGGTACAGCTCGCGCAGCAGCACGGGGTCGCACTTCTCCAGTGCGGGGGTGCCGAGCAGTCGGACCGGCGAGGCGTCCGGGAGCAGCGGCGCCGGGTCGGTGCGCGGGGCGGTGGCCCCGGGCAGCCATCCGGGCACCGCGGTGTGGTGTCTGTGGTCGAGAACGGTCATCTCGGGGCACCTCCTGGGGTGGCGGGGGCTCCCTACCGATTGTTCGGTCGTCTGTTCATCTTGACCAGAAGCGTGACAAGGTGCTGGACAATCGGCCCGCACGGCGGTCGACTGGTGTCAGTGCGTCCAATCAGTGGGGGTGGGGGGTCATGTCGGCTGAACAGACGTCCAGACTCGACCGGGTCGACCGGGCGATCCTGCGGCTGCTGCAGCAGGACGGTCGCGCCTCGATCCGCTCGGTGGCCGAGCGGGTGCACGTGTCCCGGGCGAATGCGTACGCCCGGATCTCCAGGATGGTCGAGGACGGCGTCATCCGCGGCTTCACGGCCCGCGTCGACCACGAAAAGGCAGGTCAGGGCGCATCCGCGTACGTCACCCTGAAGATCGTGCAGAACTCCTGGCGCTCGGTGCGCGAGCAGCTCCTGGAGCTCCCCGGGGTCGCGCACATCGCCCTGGTCGGCGGTGACTTCGACGTCCTGCTGCTGGTGCACACCGCCGACAACCACGCCCTGCGGGAGCTGGTGCTCAACCGCATCCAGTCCATCCCGCAGGTCCTCGGTACCCGGACCATGCTGGTCTTCGAGGAGACCGACCAGGTCCCGCCGGACACGTTCTGAAGGCGCCGGGGCTGCGGGAGCTGCGGGAGCGCGTCTACCGCGCCCGGAGGCCGTCGAAGGCCAGGTGGACGACCGCGTCCGCGACGCCGTCCGCGGCCTTGAGGCCCGGCCGGTACCACTCCACGATCGAGTTGATCATGCCGAAGAGCAGCCGGGTGGCCAGTCGCGGCTCGACGTCCGCCCGCAGCGCGCCGTCCGCGACGGCCGCCCGCAGCAGCTCGGCGACCTGGTGGTCGAAGTCCCGCCGCCGCTCCAGCGCCCACAGCTCGGTGGCCGTGTTCCCGCGCACCCGCAGCAGCAGCGTGACGTACGGCAGCTCCGCCAGCAGCACCTCTGCGGTCCGCCGGACGACGTGCTCCAGCCGGTCCACCGCCGCGCCCTCGACCGCGTCCGGCTCGGCGAGGATCGCGAAGAGCCCGTCCAGCGCCCGCCCGACGGCGAGCCGGAGCAGCTCCTCCTTGCCACGCACGTGGTGGTAGATCGACGACTTCGAGATGCCGGCGGCCCGGGACAGGTCCTCCATCGAGGTGCCGTCGTAGCCGCGCTCGTTGAAGACGTCGACGGTCACCGCGAGCAGCGACTCCACGGTGTAGGCGGTGCGCGTGGTGTGATCGGCCATCCTCCGAGTATCCCCGGCGCCGCTCGACGCGATGCGATCGGGTCCATTGGTCCGCACCAGCACCACCAGCGACCGCCTAGACTCTCCGGACGATCGTCCACGGCCAGCAGGGTGGGGTCCAGAGCATGAGCGCAATACCGGCAGTCGCCTCCGACGCGCCCGAGCGGCGCAGCGAAGAGCCGGGCACCGCACCCGGGGCCGGCTGGCGAGGCCGTGCCCGCGCGCTGGTACTGCGGTTCGGGCCGGCCGTCTGGTGCTACGCCGTGCTCAAGCTGATCGGCTTCACCGTCTTCATGAAGCTGCTCTCCTTCTCCGGCGACTACCTGAAGAAGCACCCCCGCTTCGGCGGCGGCGCCAACCCCTGGGACGTGCTCGCCAGCTGGGACGGCTGGTGGTACCAGCAGGTCGCCGAGTTCGGCTACCACCCGGCGCTGGTGCCCGTCGCCAACGGCGTGCCCGGTTTCACCGTCGAGCAGAACTCGGCCGCGTTCTTCCCGCTCTTCCCGGGCCTGATGCGGCTGGTCTCGGACACCACCGGGCTCGGCCTGTACGGGGCCGGGATGCTGGTCTCGGTGGTGGCCTCGCTGTTCGCCGCCGCCGGGATCTACGCCGTGGTGGACCGGCTGGCCGGCCCCCGGGCGGGCGTGATCGCGGCCGGTCTCTGGGCGATCGCCCCGGGTTCCGGCGCCGAGTGGGCGCTCTACTCCGACTCGCTGTTCGTCGCGCTGGCCTCCTGGGCCTGCTACTGCGTGATGACCAAGCAGTGGGTCGCCGCCGGCGTGATCACCCTGGTCGCCGGGCTCAACCGGCCCACCTCGGCGGCGCTGATCGGCGCGGTCGGCCTGGCCGCGCTGGTCGAGCTGTACCGGCGCGAGAGCGGCGTCGTCCGCCCGCTGACCGCGATGCTGCTGGCCCCGGTCGGCCTGCTCGGCTACGTCGGCTGGGTCGGCTGGCGGGCCGGCGAGTGGGGCGCCTACTTCACCCTCCAGCGCGACGCCTGGCTGCACTACTTCGACTACGGCCAGGGCACCTTCTACGCCGTCCGCGGCGTGCTGCTCGGCCGCAGCGACTACCCCTTCGCCTACCCGGTCGCGGACCTGCTGGCCACCCTGATCGTCTTCACGCTGCCGGCGCTGATCGTGCTGCTGATCCGGCTGCGCCCGCCGCTGGTGCTGACCGCCTACACCCTGGCCACCATCGTCTCGGTGCTCGGCAGCCTGGGCATCTTCGGCAACACCTCGCGCTACCTGCTCCCGGCGTTCCCGCTGCTGATCGCGCTGGCGGTGGCCATGCGCAAGCTCAGCTGGCCGGTGCTGGCCGCGGTGCTCGGCACCGGTGCGATCGCCTCCGGCTGGTACGGCGGGTACGTGATCTTCGAGCTCGGCATCCCGTAAACGGCCCGGCCCTGCCGGGCAGCGGGCAGCGGCGGCAGGCCAGGCCCTGATGCCTCCAGGGGGCGCGTCCACCACGGACGCGCCCCCTCCGGCATTTCCGGCCGCTCCCCGACACCGCTTCCGCACACCCTCTTGAGCCGACCGATCGTTCGGTTACTCTGTGACGTGTCCCGTCCTCCCCTCTGAGGAGCGCACGCTATGTCCGCAGCGGTCACCCACCCCCTCGTCACCGAGCTGGTCGAGCGCCACCAGGCCACCCTGGACGCCGCGCTCGCCGCCGCTTCCTCGCGCGACTACTGGTCGCCGTACCCCGAGTTCCCGAAGGCCTACGGCGAGACCGGCGCCGCGGACGGCAAGGCCGCCTTCGACGCCCTGCTGAACAACCCCTTCGCCCTCGACGGCCACCCCGCCGACGGCGACCTGGTCGGCGGCGAGGCCTCCCCGTACGGCATCGAGCTCGGCATCGGCTACCCGCACGCCGGGCCGGACGCGCTGATCGCCGCGCTGCGCGCCGCCCAGCCCGGCTGGGCCGCGGCCACCCCGCTCGACCGCGCCGCGGTCTGCCTGGAGATCCTGGCCCGGATCAACGCCCGCTCGCACGAGTTCGCGCACGCGGTGATGCACACCACCGGCCAGGCCTACGGCATGGCCTTCCAGGCCGGCGGCCCGCACGCCCAGGACCGCGGTCTGGAGGCCGTCGCCTACGCGTACGCCGAGCAGGTCCGGCTGCCCCGGCAGGCCGGCTGGACCAAGCCCCAGGGCAAGCGCGACCCGCTGGTGATGACCAAGGAGTTCACCGTCGTCCCGCGCGGCCTCGCGCTGCTGGTCGGCTGCAACACCTTCCCGACCTGGAACGGCTACCCCGGCCTGTTCGCCTCGCTGGCCACCGGCAACCCCGTGCTGGTCAAGCCGCACCCGCGGGCCGTGCTGCCGCTGGCGCTCACCGTCCGGATCGCCCGCGAGGTGCTCGCCGAGGCCGGCTTCGACCCCAACCTGGTCTGCCTGGCCGCCGAGCACGAGGGCGGCACCGCCGCCAAGACGCTGGCCGTCCGCCCCGAGATCAAGCTGATCGACTACACCGGCTCGACCGCCTTCGGCGACTGGCTGGAGGAGAACGCCCGGCAGGCCGAGGTCTACACCGAGAAGGCCGGCGTCAACACCGTGGTCGTCGACTCCACCGACGACTACCGGGGCATGCTGAACAACCTGGCCTTCTCGGTCTCGCTCTACAGCGGCCAGATGTGCACCACCCCGCAGAACCTGCTGATCCCGCGCACCGGCATCGCCACCGACCAGGGCGAGAAGTCCTACGACGACGTGGTGACCGACCTCGCCGCCGCCGTCGAGGGCCTGCTCTCCGACGACGCCCGCGCCGCCGCCATCCTGGGCGCCGTGGTCAACCCCGGCGTGCTGCAGCGCTCGGTCGCCGCGGCCGACGGCGAGTACGGCGAACTCGCGCTCGCCCCGCGGGTGGTGCAGTCGCCGGAGTTCCCGGCCGCGACCGTCCGCACCCCCGCGCTGGTCAAGCTGGACGCCGACAAGCCGGACGACCGGGCGGTGTTCCGCAGCGAGTGCTTCGGCCCGGTCTCCTTCGCCGTCGCGGTCGAGTCCACCGCCGCCGCCGTCGAGTTGATGCGCGACACGGTCCGCACCCAGGGCGCGATGACCGCCTCCGGCTACACCACGTCGACCGAGGTCGAGGCCGACCTGGTCGGGGCCGCGCTGGACGCCGGCGTCTCGCTGTCGCTCAACCTCACCGGCGCGGTCTACGCCAACCAGACCGCCGCCTTCTCCGACCTGCACGGCACCGGCGCCAACCCGGCCGCCAACTCCGCCTACTGCGACGGCGCGTTCGTCGCCAACCGGTTCCGCACGGTGGAGATCCGCCGCCACAGCTGAGCCGCCGCACCCGGGCCCCGGCGCACCTGCGCCGGGGCCCGGTGCATGCCGCGGGGAGGGCCCGGGGCGCGCCGCCGGAGAGCCGGAGCACGCCGCCGGGGGCCCGGAGATTCACAGCCCCGCCCGGGGCAGCGATGATGGAGAGCGGAAGGGCGCCGAGCAGGGCGTCCAACCTCCGTCCGAGCACCGGGAGCTGACACATGACCGCGAAGCAGACCGTCACCGACGTCCTGATCGTCGGCGCCGGACCGACCGGACTGCTGCTGGCCGGCGACCTGGCCGCCGCCGGGGTCCGGGTCACCGTCCTGGAGAAGCGCGGCGCCGAGTCCAACCTCACCCGGGCCTTCGCCGTGCACGCCCGCACCCTGGAGCTGCTGGACGCCCGCGGCCTCGCCGACGACCTGATCGCCACCGGCCGCCCGCTCTCCTCGCTGCGGCTCTTCGACCGGCTGCACATCGACCTCTCCACCCTGCCGACCCGCTTCCCGTTCGTCCTGATCACCCCGCAGTCGAACACCGAGCGGCTGCTCCAGGAGCGCGCGCTGAAGGCCGGCGCGACGATCCTGCGCGGCGCCGAGGTGACCGGGCTTCGCCAGGACGCCGAGGGCGTCACGCTGGAGACCGTCGAGGACGGCACCACCGCCGTCCACCGGGCCCGCTACGCGGTGGGCACCGACGGCGTCCGCTCCACCGTCCGGGACCTGCTCGGCATCCCGTTCCCCGGCGAGTCCGTGGTCAACTCGGTGGTGCTGGCCGACGTCCGGCTGGAGCGGACGCCCAGCGAGGTGATCACCGTCGGAGCCACCGAGGACGGCTTCGCCTTCATCGCCCCCTTCGGCGACGGCTGGTACCGGGTGATCGCCTGGGACCGGACCGAGCACTACGCGGACGGCGAGCCGCCCACGGTCGAGCGGATCGCCGAGCTCGTCCGCACCACCATCGGCGAGGACTACGGCCTGCACGACGCCCGCTGGACCTCCACCTTCCACAGCGACGAGCGCCAGGTGCCCAACTACCGCTCCGGCCGGGTCTTCCTGGCCGGCGACGCCGCCCACTGCCACTCCCCGGCCGGCGGCCAGGGCATGAACACCGGCCTCCAGGACGCCGCGAACCTCTCCTGGAAGCTCGTCGCCGCCGTCCGGGGCCACGCCACCGACGCCCTGCTCGACACCTACCAGACCGAGCGGCACCCGGTCGGCAGGGCGGTGCTGCGCAGCTCCGGCGCGCTGATCCGGCTCGCCCTCGCCCACTCGGCCCCCACCCGGGCGCTGCGCGGCGCGCTCACCACGCTGGCCGACCACGTCGGCGCCGTGCCCGCGCGCGGCGCCCGGATCGTCTCCGGCATCGGCATCCGCTACGCCGCCCCCAAGGACGCCCACCCGCTGGTCGGCCGGCGCGTCCCGGACCTTCGGCTGACCAGCCTGGAGCAGCCCGGCGAGGACGCGGCCGCCGGGCCCGAGCGGCTCCACGAGGCGCTGCGCGCCGGCAAGTTCGTGCTGGTCAGCAATGACGAGCTGACCGCCGCCGAGCCGTGGGCGGACCGCGTGGTCACCACCGCCCCGGCCGACCCGCACGGCAAACTGCGCGACACCGTCCTGCTGGTCCGCCCGGACGGCTACACCGCCTGGGCCGCCGTCGACCCGGGCCGCGGCGAACTCCGGGCCGCCCTCGGGCAGTGGCTCGGCGCCCCCGCCGAGGACTGACCGGACCGGCTCCCGCGGGCGGGGCCGGCGCGGGGCCGGCCCGCGCCGGCCCCGCCCGCGGAATCGCCTGCCGTCAGCCCCGCACCTTCTCGTAGTGCCGTGCGGCCTTCGCCCGATTTCCGCACACCGCCATCGAGCACCATCTCCGCCGGCCGTTCTGCGACGTGTCGAAGAAGTGCAGAATGCACGCCTCGTGCGCGCACCTCCTGATCCGGTGCGGCCCCTGCTCCAGCAGGCCGAGAAAGTCCTCCACCGCCAGCCAGGCCGCCAGCCACGGCGGCCCGTCCACCTCGACGTGCGACACCGGCCCCACCGGCCCGAGCTCCCGCCGCAGCCGCCCGTGCGCCAGCACCCCGTTGAGCCCGGCCAGCGCCGCCGCCCCGATCGTGCCGTCCCGGTCCAGGTCCCCGACCGCCGCCGCCAGCGCCTCGCGCGCCTCGTGCAGGGCGGCCAGCCCGGCCTCGTCGGCGCGGCAGCGCCCGGCCAGCCCGGCGGAGGAGAGCCAGACCGCGTGCCCGTCCGGCTGCGCCAGCAGGTCGTTCACCGGGGTCCCCGACCAGCGGGTGTTCAGCAGGTCCAGGGAGAGCGGCTCGCCGATCAGCGGGCGCGGGTCCTGCGGGTCCGCCGTCCGGTCCGTCATCGGTCCTCCCTCGCGCTCGCCCGTCACCCGATTCTACGTCCGCCCTTCCCGCCCCCGAACGCCCCCGAACGTCCCTGAATGCCCCTGAATTCCCCGGGACGAATGGCCCGGACGAATGGCCGGGACGAATCGGCACAACCGGCCGCAGCGATTCGGACCGGCCGCCGCAGCCGATCGACCGGGCCCGCCGCCGCGAATTCCGGCTTTCACTGTATGGAGCACCCTCCATTCCGTTCTCCACAGTTGACTGTTCTTTAGCAACGAATTGCTTGACCATGAGCCAATTCCCGCACCGCCTCTGACATGTTCTAGCCAGCGCCTCGCCCCAGAGGCGCCCTGGCCCCTGCCGGCCCCCACATGCCGGCCAGAGGAGGATTCCGTGCGCCCCCGCTCCCTCGCCCTCGCCGCGGCCTTCGCCGTGCTGCCGCTGTCCGCCGTCTCGCTCGGCGTGACCACCGCGCAGGCCGCCCCCACCCCCAACGCCGCCGCGCCCCGCGTCTCGCTGCCCGAGACGGTGACCCCCGCCGTGGCCCGCTCCGAGAAGAAGGGCGACGTCCCGGCCGACCAGCAGCTCTCGGTCGCGGTCAGCCTGAAGCTCCGTGACACCGCCGGGCTGGACCGCTTCCTGGCCGCCGTCGCCACCCCGGGCACCCCGGAGTACGGCCACTACCTGACGCCGCAGCAGTTCACCGAGCGGTTCGGCCCGACCCGGGCCGCCGTCGACCAGGTCAAGGCGTACCTCGCCGCCCAGGGCCTGACCGTCTCGGGCGTCAGCGACAACCGCCAGGTGGTCGACGCCCGCGGCACCGCCGAGCAGATCGCCAAGGCCTTCGGCACCCACGAGAGCGCCTACCTGGACCCGCAGCAGCAGCGCACCTTCTTCGCCAACGACGCCGCCGCCTCGGTGCCGGCCGACCTGGCCGCCGTGGTGCAGGGCATATCCGGCCTCAACAACCACACCGTCCGGACCACCCGGAACGTCAAGCCCTCGGCCCCCGCCGCGCCCAACGCGGCGGCCGCCGCCCCGAGCGGCTTCGGCCCGACGCAGTACGACGGCGCCTACAACCTGGACAAGAACGGTGCCGACGGCACCGGCGTCACCGTCGCCCTCTGGGAGTTCGACGGCTACAGCGCGAACAACCTGAAGACCTACGACAGCCAGTACGGCCTGACCGGCCCGGCCGTCACCACGGTTTCGGTGGACGGCGCGAACTACGACTCGGCGCCCGGCGAGGGCCAGGGCGAGGTCGAGCTGGACAGCGAGATCGTGCGCGGCGTCGCCCCCAAGGCGACCCAGCTGGTCTACGAGGCGCCCAACAGCGACCAGGGCGAGATCGACATGGCCGCCAAGATCGTCGCCGACAACCGCGCCTCGGTCATCTCGATCTCCTGGGGCTCCTGCGAGCCGGACACCACCGCCTCCTCGATGACCGCGGTCGACAACTCCTTCAAGCAGGCCGCCGCCCAGGGCATCTCGATCTTCTCCGCCTCCGGCGACGACGGCTCGCGCGACTGCACCCGCTCCACCAGCGGCTCCACCGTCAAGGCGGTCGACTTCCCGGCGTCCAGCCCGCACCAGACCGGTGTCGGCGGCACCAACCTCAAGGTCTCCGGCACCGCATACTCCTCGGAGAGCGCCTGGAGCACGGCCGGCGGCGGCGTCTCGACCGTCTTCGGCAAGCCCGGTTGGCAGACCGGCACCGGCATCTCCGGCACCATGCGCACCGTGCCCGACGTCTCCTCCAACGCCGACCCGGCCAGCGGCTTCGCCATCTACACGGTCGGCGGCTGGCAGGTGTACGGCGGCACCAGCGCCGCCGCGCCGCTCTGGTCCGGCTACGCGGCCCAGTTCAACCAGAAGGCCAAGGCCGCGTCGAAGCCGGTGCTCGGCGAGGCGAGCCCGAAGCTGTACGCGGTGGCCAACAGCACCGCCTACGGCTCCGCGTTCCACGACGTGACCACCGGCAAGAACCAGGACTTCACCACCAAGGCCGGCTACGACCAGGTCACCGGCTGGGGCAGCCCGATCGCCGACGCCCTGACCACCGCGCTGCTCGGCGGCACCACCCCGCCGCCCTCCGGCGGCTGCACCGCGGCCCAGCTGGTCGGCAACGGTGGCTTCGAGACCGGCACCGCGGCGCCGTGGACGGCCAGCAGCGGCGTGGTCGACAACAGCACCGGCGAGGCGGCCCGCTCCGGCTCCTGGAAGGCCTGGCTGGACGGCTACGGCAGCGCCCACACCGACACCCTGGCGCAGACCGTCACCGTCCCGGCCGGCTGCAAGGCCACGCTCTCGTTCTGGGTGCACATCGACACCGCCGAGTCGGGCAGCACCGCCTACGACAAGCTGACCGTCCAGGCCGGGTCGACCACGCTGGCCACCCTGTCCAACGCCAACGCGGCGACCGGCTTCGTCCAGAAGTCCTTCGACCTCTCGGCCTTCGCCGGCCAGACCGTGACGATCAAGTTCACCGGCACCGAGGACTCCTCGCTCAAGACCAGCTTCGTGATCGACGACGCCGCGGTCGACGTCTCCTGACCCCTCCCGATCACGCCCGCGTGATCACCCCGCCGGTCCGACGACCGGCCCCCGTCACCGGGGCGGTCCGCACCAGGACCGCCCCGGTGGTGTGTTTCCGCTCTGTTTCAAGATCGATAACCTTGAGGTTCAACACTCGTGACCACTGTCATACGCACGACTGATGACGTAGCCTCTCGACCGTGCATAGGGTTCCCCACAGCTCGGTGAAGCCGCTGACGGCGCCCCCCGGCGCCGGCGGCCCGGCCACGCCGAACCCGCATGGTGGGGAAGGTAACCGCATGGGCTCACAGCACCCCCAGGACGCTCGGCTGCGGCTGGTCGGCCCGCACCCCGTCACGCCCGCGCCCGCCCCGGCGCCCGCACCCGCGCCGGCCGCGCCGGCCACACCCGCCGCCGCCGCCGGCCGCCCCGCCCCCAACGGGGGCTTCGCCGAGACGCTGCACCTGGCGATCGAGGCCAGCGGCCTCAGCCTGGACCGGATCCGCGCCGCCCTGGCGCAACGCGGGGTCAGGGTCAGCGTCACGACGCTCAGTTACTGGCGCCGCGGGCGCAGCCAGCCCGAGCGGGCCAGCTCGCTGCGCGCCGTCCACCTGCTGGAGGAGCTGCTCGGGCTGCCGCACTCCACGCTCTCCGCGCTGCTCGGCCCGCCCCGCCCGCGCGGCCGCTGGGCCGCCGCCGCCAACACCTGCACCCTGCGGCTGGAGGACGTCTGGCCGGGCGAGCAGGAGATCGCGGACGTCTTCGCCGAGCTGGACGCACCGCCGGCCGGCGAGCTGGAGCGGCTCTCCATCCACGACTCGTACTACGTCGGCGCCGACCGGCGCGGCAATCTCCTGCGGATGCGCCAGGTGGTCCGGGCCACCGTCAGCGGGGTCACCCGCTGCCTGGTCGTGCACAAGGCCGACGAGGAGGCCACCGGCTGCCCGGAGATCACCGGGGTCCGGCACGGCCGGCTCGGCCGGGTCCGCCGGCGCCCGGAGGCCGGCCTGATCGTCGGCGAGCTGATGCTGGACCGCCCGCTGGGCCTCGGTGACAGCACGGTCTTCGAGTACGAGGTGGAGATCCCGTCCGGCGGCGCCGAGACCATGGAGTACAGCCGCCGGTTCGCCATCCCGGTGCGCGAGTACGTGCTCCAGGTGCACTTCGACCCGGCGGCCGTCCCGGTCCACTGCGAGCGCTACGACCGCGACCCCGGCGAGGACGTCGACCGCCGCCGCGAGCAGCTCTGGATCGGCGCCTCCGCCAGCGCCCACGTGCTCGCTCCGGACCAGCAGCCGGGCCACATCGGCATCCGCTGGGAGTGGGAGTAGTCCCACCGCCCGCCCCGGGCGTGCCCTCCGGGGCTGCACCCGCCCCATTCTTGTCATGCTACGGACATCCACCTCGGCAATCTAACCCCTATACCGATGAGTAGTGGTTGACGCCTCATCATCTAACCCGTACCGTCATTGGCAACGGTTAGGTATCGGCGTCCCCGGGATGCCCCGGCCACGGGAGTGATCAGGCATGTCCAGCACCACCCTCAGCAGCACCCTGCAGACCGGCCACATCGGCCTGAACGTCACCGACCTGGACCGCTCGGTCGCGTTCTACCGGCGCGCCCTCGGCCTGGAGCCGATGCGCGAGGGCACCGAGCCCGACCGCCGCTTCGCCTTCCTCGGCCGCGAAGGCCGGCTGGTGATCACCCTCTGGCAGCAGAGCGAGGGCACCTTCGCCACCGGCGCGCCCGGCCTGCACCACCTCTCCTTCCAGGTCGACTCGCTGGAGGAGGTCCGCGCCGCCGAGCAGGTGCTGCGCGAGCTGGGCGCCGAGTTCGCCCACGACGGCGTCGTCCCGCACGGCGAGGGCACGGCCTCCGGCGGGATCTTCTTCACCGACCCGGACGGCATCCGGCTGGAGATCTACACCCCGAAGGGCGTGGACGAGACCGGGGCCGAGGCGCCCACCAAGTCCGCCCCGACCTGCGGATTCTTCTAGGCCGGACAGGGCCCGGCCACCGGCCCCTTCCGGCCATCGGGCCGGGCCCGTACCCCACACCCCCTCGCAGACCCAGGAGGCACCGCCATGACCGGCAGCACGCCCTACCACCCGGGCGAGCGGGCGGTACAGGCCCGGGCCGGCCGCACCGACCGGGCCGACCACTCCGGCCGCGCCATCGGCTCGACCATCCCGGCCGTGGCCGCCCGCTTCCTCACCGAGCGGCAGGTGCTGGTGGTCGGCGCCGCCGACGCCGACGGCCGGCTCTGGGCCACCCAGCTCACCGGCGAGCCCGGCTTCCTCCGGGCGCCGGACGAGCGGACCCTCACGGTGGCGGCCGGGCCCGCCGCCGACGACCCGCTGGCCGCCGTCCTGGCCGGACCGGCCGAGGTCGGGACGATCGCGCTGGATCCGGCCAGCCGGCGCCGGATGCGGCTCAACGGCCGCTCCGCACCGGACGGCCGGGGCGGCCTGGTGATCGCCGCCGACCAGGTCTACGCCAACTGCCCCAAGTACATCCAGCGCCGCAGCCCGGCGGGCCGACCGGCCGCCGGCACCCCGCGCGCCGTCGCTGCCGGTCCGGCGCTCTCCACCGCCCAGCAGCTGGCGGTGGCGACCGCCGACACCTTCTTCGTCGCCACCGCCGGTCCGGACGGCCGGGTGGACGCCTCGCACCGCGGTGGCAACCCCGGCTTCCTCCAGGTCCTCGGGCCGGACCGGCTGCGCTGGCCGGAGTACGCCGGCAACAGCATGTTCATGACCCTGGGAAACCTGGAGCTCGATCCGCGCGCCGGGCTGCTGCTGCCCGACTGGGAGACCGGCGGGGCGCTGCTGGTCACCGGCGAGGCCCGGACCGACTGGTCCGGGCCCGCGCGGGACGGCCTGCCGGGCGCCGAGCGAGTGGTCGACCTCACCGTCACCGCCGTCCTGGAGCTCGCCGACGCCACCCCGCTGACCTGGACCGAGCCCGAGTACTCCCCGGCCAATCCGCCGGCCGCCGCCTGACCCGGCGTCTCACCTGCGCCGGCCAGGGCGCCTCGCCCCGCCGGCTGACCTGCCGCCAGGTACGCACCGGCGCAACGCCTCGCGCACCACGCCCGGCCGCCGAACGGTCGTCACCCTCCCGGCTCAATCCGCCGCGCCGGACACCCGTCCGCTGCGGGACCTTGGAGGCCGACACCACGCGGCCACCGGCCTGGAAGGTCGGCCCTGGCGAGCTGTCAGGGCCGACCGGGAGAGAGGCGGAGCATGACCCGAACCGACCGACCGACCCCGCTGCCGGAGTTCGCCGAGGTCGAACCGGACGAGGACTGCATATGCCCGGGCTGCAGCGCCCGCCGCCGGGCCCGGCTGCACGCCGCACCGGTCCACGAGGGCGGGCACGCCGCGGCCCGGAGCGTCCGGCGGCGGGCCGCCGTCCTGGTGGCCGCGGTGAGCACCGCCTTCGCCGGCGGCGCGGCCGGAGCCGCCGCCGCACCGGCCCCCGGGGACAGCAGCACCCCGGCGCCGACCAACCCGCAGGGCTGGGTCAGCGGCCTCTACGGCGACGAGGCCCGGGCCTCCGCCGCCCCGTCCGACGCCGCCGGGCCGGTCACCCGGGCGCAGATCATCGAGCGGGCGCAGAGCTGGGTGAACCAGAAGGTCCCGTACAGCATGAGCCGCTACTGGTCGGACGGCTACCGCCAGGACTGCTCCGGCTTCGTCTCGATGGCCTGGGGCCTGGGCAGCAGTCAGACCACCTGGACGCTGGTCGACTTCGCCGAGCGGATCACCAAGGACGACCTCCAGCCCGGCGACATCCTCGTCCACAACAACCCGGCCAGCCCGCAGGCCGGCTCGCACGTGACCGTCTTCGGCGGCTGGACGAACACCGCCCGCACCCGCTACCTGGCCTACGAGCAGACCGCCCCCGGCGCCACCAGGCGGGACACCCCGTACGCGTACTGGAGCAACTCCGCCTCCTACGTCCCGTACCGCCTCGCGGCGCTCTCCCCCGGGAGCAGCAGCGACGGCGCGTCCTCGACCGCCTTCCCCGGGGCCGGCAGGTTCGGCCCCGGCGCCGACAACGCCGACGTCACCACGCTCGGCCGGCTGCTGGTCCAGCGCGGCGGCGGCCGGTTCTACCCCGACGGCCCGGGCCCGCGCTGGGGCGAGAGCGACCGCCTGGCCACCGAGGCGTTCCAGCTCGCCCAGGGCT
Organism: Kitasatospora sp. NPDC090091; assembly: GCF_044747365.1. NCBI lineage: Bacteria > Bacillati > Actinomycetota > Actinomycetes > Kitasatosporales > Streptomycetaceae > Kitasatospora > Kitasatospora sp. NPDC090091. The sequence continues at coordinate 345,882 of NZ_JBIVDY010000002.1, read as the reverse complement.
GGCGCGGCAGCGAGGCCGACGGCCTGCCCGGCAAGGACACCTGGGACTACCTGGTCAACCACAAGGGCCGCGACATCGCCCCCGCCACCCCGCTCCCGCCCCCGCCGGCCGGCCCCGGGGTGCCCGCCTTCCCCGGCCGGGACCGGTTCGGGCCCGGGGCGGACAACGACGACGTCCGGCGGCTCGGCGAGCAGCTGGTCCGCAGGGGCTTCGGCGGGTTCTACACCGAGGGGCCCGGCCCGCGCTGGAGCGAGAGCGACCGCCGGTGCGTCCAGGCCTTCCAGGAGGCGCAGGGCTGGCGCGGCGACGAGGCGGACGGCCTGCCCGGGCCGGACACCTGGGCACAGCTGTTCTCCTGACGGTGTCCGCCCCGACGGTGGTCGCCCCGGCACCGCGCCTCCTGGAAGGCCCGGCCCGCCGCGGCTACCGCGGCGGGCCGGGCCGGCCGGGCGGGCGCCCCGACATCCAGTGGAAGAGGCCCATCGCCACACTGGTCGCCAGGTTGAAGCTGGAGACCCCCGGCTGCATCGGCACCGCGACAAGGTGGTCCGCCCGCGCCTTGAGCTCGTCCGAGACGCCGTGCCGCTCGGTGCCGAAGGCGAGCAGGGCGTCGTCCGGGAAGGCCGTCGTCCGGATGTCCGCGCCCTCCGGGTCGAGCACGTAGAGCGGGCCGGCGGGCAGCTCCGGCAGCTCCAGCCGCTCCACGGCGGTGGCGAAGTGCAGGCCCGCGCTGCCCCGGACCACGGTGGGGTGCCACGGGTCCAGGACACCTGTGGTCACCACGCCGGTGGCGCCGAAGCCGGCGGCCAGCCGGATCACCGCGCCGACGTTGCCGAGGTTGCGCGGGTTCTCCAGCAGGACGACCGGTGCCGTCCGGGGCCGGTGGGCGAGGGCGGCCAGGTTGGCCGCCGCGGTCGGCCGGGCGGCCAGCGCGATCACACCGGTCGGGTGCAGCCGCGGCACCAGCTCCCGCAGCTGCGCCTCCGGCAGCTCCACCGCCAGGCGGTCCAGCGCCGGCCCCACGTCCTCGGCCAGCTCGGCGGCGAGCGCCAGCAGCGCCGCCCGGTCGGCGGTCAGCACCTGGCGGACGTCCCCGCCGAAGCGCAGCGCGTGCTTCAGTGCGTGGAAGCCGTCCAGCAGCACCGTCCCGGGCTCCTGCGCCCCCACCCGCCAGGTCCGCACCCACTGGTCGTCGTTCATGCCGCCCACTCTGCCACCCCGGACGCCCGTCCCCGTCGGCGGGCGCCCGTCACCGTCAGCGGGCGGTCGGCTCCGCCGCGAGCTGGGCCGGGGTGGCGGTACCGCCTCCGCGCAGCGCCCGTTCGAGGTCCCGCAGGGCCTGCAGCAGCAGCCGGCCGCTGGCCCGGACGACGTCCCGCTGCACACTGGCCGGCGCCGCGGCCAGCCGTTCCTCCAGCAGCTCGTGCGCCTCCCGCGCCGCGTCGAACTCCACCGGCTGCCCGGTGAGCAGCGCGCCCGCCCCCAGCGCGGTGGACAGCCTCAGCTCCTCGGCGAACTCGGCCGTCCCCGGCACCGGTTCGGCGTCCGGCAGGGGCAGGTGGGCCTCCAGCAGGACGACCACCCGCCCGAGGTGGCCGACCGCCGCCCGGGCCCGGTCGAGCTGGCGGCGGCTCACCCCGGGCAGCCCGGAGGCGTGCCGGCCTGGCTCGGCGTCGGCCCGCTGGATCGCCTGGAGCAGTTCCGAGCGGGCCTCCCGGGAGTCCAGCAGCGCCGAGCGGACCTCCCGCCCGCGCGGCGCCGCCGGATGCTCGTAGACTGCGAGCACGGCCGCCGCGTACTGCCCGACGGCGGCCAGCCACTCGGCCAGCCGTTCTCCGAGCCGGGCGGTCTGCCAGGTCGGGAAGAGCGCGTACGCCAGCAGCGCGACCGAGCCGCCGAGCAGCGTCAGACCGACCCGTTCGACGGCGGTCACCAGCGGGTTCCCCTCCTGGAGCCCGAGCAGGAAGACCACGTACGAGGAGACGCAGACCGTCATCAGCGCGTAGCCCGTGCGCAGCGTCAGGTAGGCGCCGCCGATGCAGAGCACCGCGAGTGCGGCCAGCACCCACTCGCCGGGGTGGGCCAGCTGCACCACCAGGGTGGAGAGTGCGACGCCCACCATCGTCCCGGCCAGCCGGGCCACGCCTCGGCTGTAGGTCTGGGCGAAGTCCGGCCGCATCACCATGGCGGCGGTCATCGGCGCCCAGTAGCCGTGCTCGAATCCCACCACCCGGGCGAGCAGGTAGGCGAGGACGACCACCCCGGTGAGCCGGACGGCGTGCTGGAAGACCGCCGAGCGCGGCTGCAGCTGACGGCGCACCGCCCGGGCGGCGACCGGCAGCATCCGGGAGAGCGGCGGCTTGCGCAGCTGTCCGCCGGCCTCGACCACGGGGGTGCTGATGGTGTCCTCGTCGCCGCGTTCCAGGGTGTCGGCGGCCTTGCGCAGCAGCCCGGCCAGCCGGCGGGCGGCCCGCCGGGCGGCGCCCCGCAGCTCGGGCCCGTCGGCGGGGACGGCGAGGGTGAGCGCCGGCGCCGAGCGGGGCAGTTGCAGCGGGTCGCCGCTGCGGACCGCCCGGGCGAGCGCGTCCATCGCCTCGGCCGAGGCCGCCAGCACGGCCCGGGCCCGGTCCCGCTCCGGCCCCTCGGCGGGGGCGCCGACCTTGGGATCGGCGACGGCGGCCAGGGTGGGCCGGATCCGCTCCGCGATCCCGCGCAGTCCGCGCAGCTCGGGCGGCCGGTGGCGGTCCTGCCAGGGCGTCAGCGCGGCGGCGTGCCGGGCCGTCATGAACGGCTCCGGGTCCACGTGCGCGGTCGGGTCCTGGCGCAGCCGGCGCGCGTAGTCGGCGAGTTCGGCGTAGGTGTCGGCGAGCGCCGCGCGCTGGGCGGTCCAGCTGCCGATCGGCCAGAGCGTGATGACGGCCGCCTGGACGAGGCCGCCGACCGCGCAGAGCAGCCCGTGGCCGAACGCCTCGGCCGCGCTGACCGGGAGTTGGACGACGACCAGCATCACCGCCACGGTGTTGGCGGCGACCACCCCGGCGGTCGGCCCGATCGCCCAGGCCAGCCCGGCGCCGAAGGCCCAGAGCGCGAGCAGCACCGGGAACGCACCGGGCACGCCGACGGCCAGGTAGCCGAGGAAGGTGCTGGTGCCGAGGCCCGTCCCGGCCGCGACGGCGAGCGAGGCCCGGGGCCGGAAGCTGCGCTGGAAGGTGGCCGTCCCGGCGATGAAGGCGCCCATCGCGGCCGAGGTGGCGAGCTGTGCCCCACCCAGTGCCAGGGTGGGGAAGAGCACCAGCGCGACGGCGACGGCGCCGCGGACCGCGCGTTGCGGGTCGGTGAGCGCCCGATCCAGGGTCAGTCCGGTCCGCGCGGTGTCTCGGAGTGCGGCGAACCAGGACATACCGGTCAGCTTAGGGGAGCGGCTCCCCCGGCGGCCGGAGGCGGTGAGTCCATGAGCGGGGCCGCGGGGGAGGCCGCCGGCGGACCGGCCGGAGCCGGTACGGCCGGCCGCCGCAGCCGGGGGAGCCCGATCCACCGCCCGGCGCCGGCCACCCGGGCGGCGACCCAGCGCAGCGCCCCGGTCGGCAGGAAGACCGCGTCCGCCGCGACCATCGCCAGCGAGAACACCGGCAGCCCGAGCAGCACCGCGATCCCCAGGTGCTCGGCCATCATCACCACCAGCAGTGCGTTCTTGACCCGCCGGCTGACCAGGGTGAACGGGAAGGCGACCTGCAGCACCACCGTCCCGTAGGAGATCAGGAAGACCGGCAGCAGTGCCGAGGCGACCAGCCCGGAGAGCCCCGGCCAGGGCGTGAAGTAGTCCAGGTGCAGCGGGTAGTAGAGCGCGGTGCCGTCCTGCCAGCGCGAGCCCTGCACCTTGTACCAGCCGGCCGTGGCGTAGATCAGCACCACCTCGGCCGCGATCACCAGCATCGCGCAGTTGTGCACCATGGCGGCCAGCGCGTCCAGCACCGCGCGCAGCTCGCCGTCCGGCCGCAGCCGCCCGAGCAGCCACCAGACCCCGGCCACCGCCCACAGGCCCCAGAACACCGGGGCCCAGCCGACGTACGGGAAGGCCGCGGCCGTCCAGGTCAGGCTCTCGCCGGAGAAGTCGCCGAGCTGGCAGACCAGCAGCAGCCCGCCGAGCACCGCCCAGAGCAGCACCCCGCCGCGGCCGGCGGCCGGTCGCCGGGCGTCCAGCGACCAGACCTCGGCGCAGCGGGTGAAGACCAGGTAGACCGCCATCAGGTGGACGACGTTGTCGCCGCCGTCGCCGAGGAAGACGTTGCGGTTCTGCAGCGACAGCACGGTGACCAGGAACAGCACGCCGCTCGCCCTGGTCCGCCAGCCGAGCAGCAGCGCGGCGGCGGAGAGCACCGCCAGGTGGTAGACGAGCTCGAACCAGAGCCGGCCGCCGAACCAGGGCAGCACGGTCAGCGCCCCGTTGTCGGCGAGCAGCCGCTCGGCCAGGTCGAGCGACCAGGGCGAGGTGTCGCCGTAGAGCATCCGCCGGTTGGGCCACTCCCGCACCAGGTACGCCAGCCAGACCAGGCCGAAGCCGATCCGCACCGCCGCCGCCTGGTACCGCCCGAGCGCCCTGCCGGTGAAGGCCGTGAAGAGCCGGGCGAACACCGCGGCGAGCTCCCGGCCCCGGCGGGCGGCGGGCGCCCCGACCACGGGCGGAGCGGCCGCCGGGACGGCCGGCCGGGCGGGGACACCGTCGAGCAGCGGCCCGGGGCCGGCCGCCTGCGTCGTCTCGTTCACCCGAGCCCCCGGTGGTCCTCGTCGTTGACCGGCCACCAGGGCAGCTCGCGCACCTTCGGCGCGGGCGGCGCGGCCTCACCGCTCCAGTCCGGCGGCGGGACGGTCGCGGTCGTCACCCGGAACTCGATCTCCAGTATCCGGTCGCCCTCGACGGCGCGGCCGATCCGCTGCAGCGCGATCCGCTTGAGGTACTGCTCGGCCAGCTTGCCGCGCGGGTTGGTCAGCGAGTCGTCCTGGGCGTTGTGCGAGCCCTCGTAGAAGTCCCAGGCCCGGCGGAGCAGGTTCTGGTCGGCATGGCTGGGCGCCGGGTTGCCGCGGATCGCGGCGATGTCCTCGGCGGTCAGCCCGATCCAGTCGTGGGTGCGGGTGGCGCCGCCCGGCTCGACCGTCCGCACCCGGGCGTCCAGGGTGACGTTCTGCTGCAGCGGGTTGGGCGCGAACAGCTTCCAGTTCTGCTCGAACTCCGGGTACACCAGGCCGTCCACCTCGTCCCGGTACTCCCGGGACAGCGTGTTGGCCGGGGCGACGTGCAGGAACACCGCCCCGAGGAAGAGTCCGGTACCCGCCAGGAGCAGCGCGCCGGCCGTACCGAGCACCACCAGCGCCGGCTTCGACCAGGCCCGCCCACCGGGCGGCGCGTCGGCGCTCTGCGCCATGGACCCTCCCCCAAGCTGCGGCCGGGAGGTGCCGCCACCCGGGCGGGCGCCGCCGGTCCCGTCCCGGCTCGGTCGCGCGCCCATCCTGCCCTACCGGCTGCGGCGGCGGGAGCCGCGGCCGCAGCCGGACCGGGCCCGGGAACGTCCCTAGAGGACGAAGGCGTCCTGGCCGCCGGAAGAGATCATCGGACGGCCGGCGCCCTCCCAGGCGTACATGCCGCCGTCGACGTTCACCGCGTCCCGGCCGTTCTGCACCAGGTACTGGACGACCTGCGCGGAGCGGCCGCCGACCCGGCAGAACACGTACAGCTTCTCCTCCGGCAGCTCGTCGATCCGCGCGATCAGCTGGCCCATCGGGATGTGCAGCGCGCCGTCCACGTGACCGGCGTCCCACTCGTCCTGCTCGCGGACGTCGAGCAGGGCGGCGTCGGCGGGGACGGAGGCGGCGTCGGTGGAGGGGATCTGGGCGAACATCGTCTGGCTCTCCTGGGGCTCGGAACGGTCCGGTCCATTGTCCCGCACCGCCGGACCCCCGCCGAGCAACTGTTCCAGCTCGGCCTGCTGGGCGGCGGCCTTCGCCAGCAACTGCTCGGCGAGCTCCTCCAGCAGCTTGTCCGGGTCCTGCGGGGCGAGCGCGAGCAGCTGGCCCATCGCCGTGTTCTCCAGCCGGACCTGCTCGGTCGCGGTCTCGGCGATCTTGGCGTTCAGCCACTCCAGCCGACGGCGCAGCCAGCCGAGCCGGTCGGGGGAGTCCACCGCGGGCGCCGCCTCGGGGGCGGTCGACCACTCCGCGGCGAGCCCCTCCAGCGCGGCGGTGTCGCCGAACGCGTAGGCCTCGTTGACCCGGACGAGGAACACCGCCCGGCGCTCCTGCTCGGCCGGGTCGGTGGTCAGGTCGGGGTGGGCGCGGCGGACCAGCTCGCGGTAGATCCGCTGGGCCTCCCGGCCGGGCCGCACCCGGGCCGGCGCGGCCGGCGGCGGGGCCGCGTCCTGCTCCTGGACGCTGTCGAACAGCGCGTCCAGGTCGGGCAGTTCGTCCACCCGGCGGCGTGCCTCGGCGGCCCGCCGGACGTCCTCCGGGTGCCCGGTGCGGGCGGCCACCGTCTCGGCGATCAGCGCGTCCAGCTCGTCCAGCCGGGCGTAGAGCGGACCGAGCAGCTGGTGGTGGATCAGGGCGAAGTTGTCGATCTCGACCCGCAGCGTCTGCATGTCGACGTCCATGGTGAGCCAGGCGAGTTCGGCGGCGGCGACCCGCTCCTCCAGCTCCTGCTGCTCCGGGTCCGTCCAGCGGGCGGGGATCTGCGCGGTCACGTCTCGCCTCTGTCTCGTCCTGCCGACTCGGTGCCGCCGCCCTCGACCTGCCGCCCGGCCCTCCGGGTGCCCGCCGCGCGGCACGGCTCGGCCTGCCACCCTACCCCGGGCGGTTTCCCGGCCACGTGCCCCCGGCGGACCCTCCGTCCGGAGCGCTGCCCCCGGTGGACGGGGAGTGCGGACCGGCGCACGCCGAGTGACACGCAACTGATACTGATGAATCTCCCCGTTTCGGTACCGAGTCCGGCCCGGTCCGTGCTTCGCTGGTATCCGCACAGCGTGCCTTCCTCCGTAGAGACGGGCCGCCTCCAGGCGTGGCGGCCAGGCGGGAGCAGACCGAATCCATGGTGGACGAGCCCAACTCCACAGCGCGTCCGGCGGCCACCGCGGCCGCCACCGGAGCCGCGCCGGGTGACCAGTCGTCAGGTGTGGTCGCCCTGGTCCGGCTCGCCCTCGTGCTGGTCGACCGCACGGGTCGGATCGCGCAGTGGAACCGGGCCGCCGAGGAGCTGTTCGGGCACCGCGCCGAGGTCGCCCAGGACCGCTCGGCCACCGGCCTGCTGCCCGCCGTCGAGCCGCGCAGCGTCCCCGGGCCCGCCGCCCCCGGTACCCGCCGCCGCTGCGACGCCCTGGACACCCTGGCCGAGCTGACCGCCGCCCAGGGCGCCTGGGCCGGGCAGATGCCGGTCGTCGACCGGGAGGAGCACTTGCGCGACGTGCTCTGGTGGGCCTACCGCCCGGCCGACCCGGCCGCCGGCCTGCTGGCCCTGGCCGCCGACGCCCGCCCGCTGCGCTCGGCCGGCCCGCGGCTCGCCCTCGGCGAGCGCCGGCTGCCCTTCGCCGCCGCACCCGCCGCCCGGGGCGGCTTCCACCGGCTCTCCGCCGCCCTCACCGCACCCGGCCGCCCGGTGCCCGAGCCGTTCGCCGGGCTGCTCCCGGCGGGCTCCGCCGAACGCCGGGCCGCCCTGCTCGACGGGCTCGGCCGCGCCGGCCTGCCCGCCCTGCGGCTGGACCCCGGCACCCTGCTGCCCGTCCTGCCCGCCGACCCGCCGACCGGGGCCGCCCGTGCCGCCGCCGGCATCGGCCGCCGCTACCCGACCGCCCAGCAGCGGGCCGGCCGGAGCGGCCCGCCGCCGCAGCCGGAGCAGTCCGCGCCCGGCCGCCGACCCGCCGGACCGCTGCCCGTCCAGCGCGACGCCGCCGAGCGGCCCGCCGCCCCCGCCGCGGCGGGCCAGGCCACCGGGCACCCCGCGGCCGCCGCGGGTACCGGGCCCGCGGCCACGCCGACCGCACAAGCCCCGACCGCCCCGGCCCCGACCGCACAGGCCCCGTCCACAGGAGGACCCGCCATCGAGCAGGCCGCCGTCGAGTCGTCCGCCAACGGCCACCAGGCCCGCCGGGGCGACCAGGCCACACCCCCGACCGTGCCCTGCCCCGCTGCCGCGGAGGAGGGCACCCGGCCGAGCGGCCGGCTCGGCCCGTTCCTGACCAACGGCCAGGCCGGCGAGCAGCTGGCCCTGCTCAACGAGGTCGGCGGCAAGGTCGGCACCACCCTCGACCTCGGCTTCACCGCGCACGAGCTCTGCCAGGTGCTCGTCCCCCGGGTCGCCGACTTCGCCTGCGTCGACCTGGTGGACGGCCTGATCTCCGACTCCGAGCTGCCCGAGGCCCGGCCGGACGACGACACCATGCTCCGCCGGGTCGCCCTGGTCTACAACGAGTCCGCCGGCCAGTGGGACCACGTCCTCGCCGAGGGCGCGCTGGTCGCCATGCCCCGCCGCACCCCGCCCGGCATGGCGCTCCAGCTGAACCAGCCGGTCCTGGTCCCGGTGGTCAGCCCGGACGTCGCCGTCGACTACGCCGCCGCGCTCGGCGGCCCCCGGCTCGCCTCCGTGGTCACCGGCCGCTCGATGCTGGTGGTGCCGCTCTCCGCCCGGGGCACCGTGCTCGGCATCCTCAAGCTGCTCCGGCTGCCCGACCGCACCCCCTTCGACGAGGGCGACGCCGCCACCCTCAAGGAGCTGGCCGCCCGCGCGGCGCTCTCGCTGGACAACGCCCGGCTGCACCGGGCCGAGTCCAAGGTCGCCACCACCCTGCAGCGCTCGATGATCCCGACCCGTCCGCCGCAGATCCCCGGTGTGCAGATCGCCCACCGCTACCTGCCGGGCGACTCCAAGGCCGAGGTCGGCGGCGACTGGTTCGACGCGATCCAGCTGCCCGGCAGCCGGGTCGCCCTGGTGGTCGGCGACGTGATGGGCCACGGCCTCCACTCGGCCGCCGCGATGGGCCGCTTCCGCACCGCGATGCAGACCCTGGCCGCCCTCGACCTGCCGCCCGGCCAGCTGCTGCGCCACCTGGACAACCTGGCCCACAAGCTCGGCGACGACCACCTCGCCACCTGCCTCTACGCGGTCTACGACCCGATCAACCGGACCTGCGAGCTGGCCAGCGCCGGCCACGTGCCCCCGGTGCTGGTGCACCCGGACGGCAGCGGCGAGCTGCTGGAGATCCCGGCCGGGGCCCCGATCGGGGTCGGCGGGGTGCCGTTCGTCGCCAAGACCATCGACGTCTCCGACGGCTCGATGCTGGTGCTCTGCACCGACGGCCTGGTCGAGGTCCGGGGCGGCGACATAGGAGCGGGGCTGGCGGCGCTCTGCGGGAACCTGATCGACCCGCGGCAGAGCCCGGAGGAGGCCTGCGACGTGGTGCTGGAGCGGCTCCACTCGGACGACCGCAAGGACGACGTCGCTCTGCTGGTGGCCCGCTTCGACGGCGTCGCGCCGACCGAGGTGGCCACCTGGGACCTCACGGTCGACCACCGCGAGGTCCGCCGCGCCCGGGCCCTGGTCCGCGAGCAGCTGGCTGCCTGGCACCTGGAGACGCTGAGCGACACCACCGAGCTGCTGGTCAGCGAGCTGGTGACGAACGCCGTCCGGGTCGCCCGGGACCGGGTCCAGCTGCAGCTGATCCGGGTGGACAAGCTGCTGGTCGAGGTGAGCGACGACAACCACAACCTGCCGTCGCTGGAGCCCGCCGAGCAATTGGGCGAGACCGGCCGCGGCCTGACCCTGGTCACCAAGCTCGCCGAGCACTGGGGCACCGCCCGCAAGGCCGTCGGCAAGGTGGTCTGGTTCGAACTCCCGCTGCCCCCGGCCTGAGACGCCGCCCGCTCACCCCGAGCAGCACCCAGGGCGAGCGGGCGACCCCGCCCCGAGCAGCACCCAGGGCGAGCGGGCGACCCCGCCCCGAGGCGAAGGGCCGCGCCGGTGCCGAAAGGGAGAAGCGAGGACGCCGTGACGAAGGAGCGGCGTTGGAGCGCCGACCGTCGGCACCGGACCAGAGCGGCCCGGAGGCGAGCGGGCGACAATCAAGCCTGGGCGGCTCCGGCCGACGTCCGGCGGCGGGCCTCGGCGGCCACCTCCATCGAGGCTGCCGCGGCCACCGATGCGGCCGCGCCGACCCCGGCCAGCACCCGGGGCCAGAAGTCCCCGAACACCTCCACCGAAACGGCGATCAGCAGCGCCATGATCACCGCGACCACGTGCTCCAGACCCGCCAGGTTCGGCAGGATGATCGCCTCGCCGACCATCAGCGCCACCACCAGGCCGGCCGTGAACCAGGCCCGGCAGCGGAAGGCGATGCAGATCGCCAGCGCCACCACGGCCGCCGACGGGCCGGTGTCGCGGACGTAGGCGACCCACTTCGGGAAGCCGAACATGTGCTCCGGGCCGATCGCCACGCCCACCCGGGCGAACAGCGTCCCGGCCAGGGTGCAGGCGTAGGCCACCACCAGGGTCAGCCGCCGGCCGAGCACGATCTCGGCGATGCCGAAGACCACGAAGACCTGCGCCAGCGCCCCCCAGACCGGCAGGTCCAGCGCCGGCACGTACAGCGACAGCGGCGTCCGCAGCAGCGAGACCTCCAGCGGCAGCGCGGCCTTCACCACCCCGATGTGGGTGACGAGCCGCTCCCCGCCCGGCAGGTGCTGAACGATGCTGAACAGCAGGATCAGGGCCGTCGCCGCGGTGGCGAGCGGGACGGCGGCGAACTTCTTCGCCACCAGTCGCTCGCGAACCGTGCCGAACAGCAATCCCCACTCGGCGACAGCGGCCGCTCCGGCAATAGCCAGCGGCCCCTTTCGCACGCCCCCCGCGTGGGTCAGGTCAATCACAGCAGTCTCTCCAAATCCCCGAAGCCATCCCCGAAGCCGGAACGCCTTCCCGACCACCCCAACATTAGAAGCCGATTAATGAATCCACATCGGCATAAAAGTGGAGCCGGGTCATCCTCTGGGGGGAGGGAACAGCACGAAACACCCCCATACGGACGACCGGTCCCCTCCGCCCCCCGGCGGAGGGACTACCCCTTCCCGTCCCGCGCCGCCACCGGCACCCGGGGAGCCGCCACGGCGGTCCCGGAGTGCCGACGACGGAACAGGGCGGGCAGGCTCGGTGCGGTGATGAAGCCCTCGGCCCGGGCGCTCGCGATACCGATCCGCGGAATCTCGCTGCTCTTCTCGAAGAGCAGATAACGCGGCTCCCAGATCGGCCGGTACTTGGCGTTGGCCCGGTACAGGGATTCGATCTGCCACCAGCGGGAGAAGAAGCCCAGTACAGAGCGCCAGAGCCGGAGCACCGGCCCGGCACCGAGCCGCGAACCGCGCTCGAAAACGGAACGGAACATCGCGAAGTTCAGCGAGACCCGCTTCAGCCCGACCTCGTCCGCGCGCTGCAGGAGTTCGATCACCATGAACTCCATCAGGCCGTTCTCGGTGTCCCGGGCCCGGCGCATCAGGTCCAGCGAGAGCCCGTCCGGCCCCCACGGGACGAAGCTCAGCAGCGCCTTCAGCTCACCGTCGCCGTCGTGGCACTCCAGCATCACGCAGCGCCCGTCGCCCGGGTCGCCGAGCCGGCCGAGCGCCATCGAGAAGCCGCGCTCGGTCGCGCCGTCGCGCCACTGGTCGGCCTTGGCCACCAGGTCGGCCATCTCGGACTCCGGGATGGCCTCGTGCCGCCGGATCCGCACCGTGTAGCCGGCCCGCTTGACCCGGTTGTACGCCTGGCGCACCACCCGCATCGCCCGGCCGTCCAGCGAGAACTCGTCCAGCTCGACGATCGCCTCGTCGCCCAGCTCCAGCGCGTCCAGCCCGTGCCGGGCGTAGATCACCCCGGCCTCCTCGGAGGCCCCCATCACGGCCGGCGCCCAGGCGTGCTCGCGGGCCTCGGACAGCCAGGCGTCGATCGCACCGGGCCAGGCCTCCGGGTCACCGATCGGGTCGCCCGAGGCCAGCGAGACCCCGCCGACCACCCGGTACGTCACCGCCGCCTTGCCGCTGGGGGAGAACACCACGGCCTTGTCGCGGCGCAGCGCGAAGTAGCCCAGCGAGTCCCGGCTGCCCTGCTTGTCCAGCAGCCCGCGCAGCTGCTCCTCCTCCTCCGGGGTCAGCAGCTCCTTGCCCCGGGGGCTGCGGAAGGCCACGTAGAGGACGATCAGGAAGAGCACCGCGCCCATCGCGTTGATCACCGCGTTGACCCAGGTCGGCGCGGAGATCACCGAGCGCAGGTGCTCGGACGGCGTGATGGTGATCATGCGGCCGACCGAGTAGCGGAAGAGATCCCAGAAGTCGGCGCCGGAGCGGTCGTTGGCCAGCCAGACCAGGAAGGCGCCGACGATGCCGCCGAAGGCCAGGCCGCCGACGAAGGTGGCCGCCGCGGTCTTCGGGTTGGAGCGGTCGCCCTTGGAGGTGAACTCCTTCCGCCCGACCAGCAGCGCCAGCACGAAGGCGCAGGTCAGCACGGTCGAGACGTAGTTCAGCGGGTGCCGGTCGAAGCCCTCGCCGGGCAGCGCCATGGCCACCAGGTAGAGCAGCGCGAAGAGCCCGGCCAGCGCGGTGTTGAAGATCCACGCGGCCCGCTTGCGCCGCCGCATCGCGATGGCCAGGAACACCGACAGCACGGCGCTGCTGAGGCCGGCCGTCATCAGGTAGGGGGTGAAGTACTCGCCCTCGTTGTGCGTCTCGACCTGGTCCCGGAACGGCGCCAGGAGCACCGTCACAAGGTTCAGCAGCGCGATCAGGCGCAGGTACCAGACGGTGGCCGTCGCGGCCCGCGGGCGCCAGCGGTCCAGCAGGGAACCCGGCCGGGACCCGGTCGAGGCGGCGGACGGCTCCGACTTCACAGTGGACGACACAGCTCAATTCCAAACGATCAGATGGTGGGGCGCATCCGCACACGGCCCGGCGCCGGGCGCCCGCACGGGCCCGACGGACTGACCAGCGGCCCTCGCCGAGGCCGGAAGAACCGGCAAAGGGGCAGCCAATTCCATGGTTCCCCACCCCGGATGAGAATTGCGTGAACCCGGTAGGCGATTCCGACCCCCGCCGAACGGCGGGGGTGCACGCCCCGCCGTGCGTTCGGCCACCCGCGCACGCCGGCCCGGCACGGACCGCCGGCCACGCACTAGTCTCGAAACCGCGCAAACAGACCACATCGAGCGCGGACCGGCGGGCCCGGGCGCCCGAACCGAGGAGGGGACCATCACCACCACCCGTGTGCTGATCGTCGACGACGAGATCCTGGTCCGCTCCGGCCTCGGCCTGATCGTCGGCTCCGCCCCCGATCTGGAGGTGGTCGGCGACTGCTCCGGCGGCCAGGCCGAGCAGTGCGTCCAGCGCCTGCGCCCGCACGTGGTGCTGCTCGACATCCGGATGCCCGACCTGGACGGCATCTCCGTGCTGCGGCGGCTGCGCGCCCTCCCCGATCCGCCGGCCGTGGCGATGCTGACCACCTTCGACACCGACGAGTACATCGGCACCGCCCTGCGCGCCGGCGCGGCCGGCTTCCTGCTCAAGGACACCGCCCCGGACCAGCTGGTGCACGCCGTCCGGGTGCTGGCGGCCGGCGGCAACATCCTCTCCCCGACCGTCACCCGCACCGTGATCGGCGGCTACGTGGACGGCGGCGGCCCGGACGCCGAGGCGGCCGGCCTGGCCCGCTCCCTCACCGGGCGCGAGCTCGACGTGCTGGCGCTGCTCGGCGAGGGCCTCTCCAACGCCGAGATCGCCGACCGGCTCTTCCTCGGCACCGGCACCGTGAAGGACCACATCAGCGCGATCCTCGGGAAGCTCGGCGCCGCCAACCGGGTGCAGGCCGCCGTCATCGCCCACCGGGCCGGTCTGGTGCGGCCCAAGCCCGGCAACGGCGCATGAGCGCCGACGGGCCGCCCCCCGCCAGACCGGCCGGGGCCTGGTACACCGCGCCCTGGCTGATGCTGCTGCTGCCCACCCTCTACTCCCTGGTGGACGCCGCGCTGGTGGCCCGGGACGCGCCCTGGTGGCAGGTCCTGCTCTCGACGCTCGCCGCCGTCGTCCTGCTCTGGCGCCGGCGCTACCCGGTCACCGTGCTGCTGCTGACCATGCCCGGCAGCTACATCGACGACATCTGGCTCGCCCCGATAACGGCCGTCTACACGGTGGCCGCCGAGCGCCCCTCCCCGCGCGTGGTGGTCCCGTGCGCGACCCTCTTCGCCCTGGTCGAGTTCTTCCACTGGCCGCTCTCCGAGCAGAGCTTCGCGCTCAACCGGGACACCGCCCTGTACGCGATCCAGTCGGTCATGCTGGCCGCCGGCCCGGCCGCCACCGGCCTGCTCTCCCGCACCCGGCGCGAGCTGGCCGCCCGGCTGGACGAGCTGACCCGGGGCCAGGAGCGGGAGAGCCGGCTGCTCGCGGAGCGGGTCCTGATCAGCGAGCGCGGCCGGCTGGCCCGGGAGATGCACGACGTGGTCTCGCACCAGGTCAGCCTGATCAGCATCCAGGCCGGGGCGCTCCAGGTCAGCACGGCCGACCCGGCCGCCGTCGCCACCGCCCGGACCATCCGGGAACTCTCCGTGCGCACCCTGGAGGAGCTGCGGCAGATGGTCGGGGTGCTGCGCACCTCCGGCCTGCGCCCGGACGCCCCGCTGGCCCCGCAGCCCCGGCTGGCCGACCTGCCCCGGCTGATCCGGGAGAGCGGTCTGGCCGCCGAAACCGAGCTGGCGCCCGGCGACCGGCCCTGGCCGGAGGCGGTCGAACGGGCCGCCTACCGGACGGTGCAGGAGGCGCTCACCAACATCACCAAGTACGCGCCGGAGGCCGCCGTCCACGTGAAGGTCGGCGCCCGCGGCCGCCGGCTGCGGGTCGAGGTCCGCAACGACGCCCCGCCGGTGCAGCCGGCCGAGACGCTGCCGGGCGGCGGGCACGGGCTGGTCGGACTGCGGGAGCGCGCCCAGCTGCTCGGCGGCACGCTCACGGCCGGGCCGACCCCCGAGGGCGGCTTCGAGGTCCGCGCCGACCTGCCGGCCAGCCGCGGCTGAGCCGGGCCGCCGGCCTCCCCGACGGTCGGCGGGCTCGCCCGACCGTGGACCGCCCCGACGGGCCGCGGCGGCAGAACCGCCGCGGCAAAAGCGCGGAGAAACGAGAAAGCCCCGCAGATCCGTAGATCTGCGGGGCTTCGCTGTGCGCGAGGGGGGAGTTGAACCCCCACGCCCTTTCGGGCACTGGAACCTGAATCCAGCGCGTCTGCCTATTCCGCCACCCGCGCATGGGTGTTTGTCGTGGTTGCCAGCCGATCAGCCGATCCGCCCGGTACCATGTGGCCCTTCGCGGTTCTTCGATCCGGCTCCCTTGCGGGCGCCCCTTCCGACGTGGAAAACAGTAGCACGACCTGCGGGCCACCTCCGAATCCGTTTCCCGGAGCGGCCGAGCGCATCCGAACGGATGCCCGGCGAACTGGCGAGCGAGGGATGGGGCTCCCGTCGGAGGGGTAGCCCTGGCATGCTGCCGCGGGGATGCGTCACCCTGTGTGTCCGAGCCCACCCCCGGGCACCACGCGGTCCGGGAACCGTATGGATGGCCCCGGCGTGGATACGATCAGTACGGAAGTACCGCAAGTAGGCGCGACCGGCTCCCCGGGACCCGGTCGGCAGGCAGGCGAACGAACCCTGGAAGGGGGTGCCCCATGGGAGTGCTGAAGAAGTTCGAGCAGCGACTCGAGGGTCTCGTCAACGGCACCTTCGCCAAGGTGTTCAAGTCCGAGGTCCAGCCCGTGGAGATCGCCGGCGCTCTGCAGCGCGAGTGCGACAACAACGCGAGCATCTGGAACCGCGACCGCACCGTCGTGCCCAACGACTTCATCGTCGAGCTGAGCCCGCACGACCACGAGCGCCTGAGCCCCTACTCCGGCCAGCTGGGCAACGAGCTCGCCGGCATGGTCCGCGAGTACGCCGAGGCCCAGCGGTACAGCTTCATGGGCCCGCTCCAGGTGAACCTGGAGAAGGCCGACGACCTGGACACCGGCCTGTACCGGGTGCGCAGCCGCACGCTGGCCGCCGAGGAGCCGCAGCAGCAGGCTCCGGCGCAGCCCACCCAGGGCGGCGGCTACGGCCGCCCGCCGGCCGCCCCGGCCCCCGGCGCACCGTGGCAGCAGCCCGGCGCCGCCGGGTACAGTGCGCCCCCGCCGCCGGCCGCGCCCCCCGCCATGCCCTCCGCCGCCCCGCCCGCGGGCGGCAACGTGCGCCCGTTCCCGGGCGCCGGCCACGGCACCTCCGTCCGCCGCTGGATCGAGGTGAACGGCACCCGCCACCAGATCTCCGGGAACGCCTGCGTGCTCGGCCGGTCGACCGAGGCCGACGTGCGGATCGACGACCCCGGGGTCTCCCGAAAGCACGCCGAGATCCGCCCCGGCACCCCCTCGATGGTGCTGGACCTGGGGTCCACCAACGGCATCGTGGTGGACGGACAGCACACCCAGCGCGCTACGCTCCGCGACGGCTCGCGAATCGTCGTGGGCTCCACCACCATCGTCTACCGACAGGTCGAAGGGTAGAGCGGCGCGGTTATGTCTGAACTGACCCTCACGGTCATGCGGCTGGGTTTCCTCGCCGTGCTGTGGCTCTTCGTCATCGTCGCGGTCCAAGTGATCCGCAGCGACCTCTTCGGCACCAGGGTGAACCCCCGGTCCTCGCGCCGCGGCGGTGCCGCGACCGCGGCCGGCGGGGCCGCCCCGGCCCCCGGCCGCGCCCCGCAGGGGCAGCCCGCCCCCCAGCAGACCCAGGGCGGCGGCCGCCGCCGCGGTGCCCCGACGCAGCTGGTCGTCGTCGCGGGCTCGCTGGCCGGGACCACCGTCGCGCTGCAGGGCCAGACCATCACGCTGGGCCGCGCGCACGACTCCACCATCGTCCTGGACGACGACTACGCGTCCTCCCGGCATGCCAGGATCTATCCCGATCAGACTGGGCAGTGGACGGTCGAGGATCTAGGCTCCACCAACGGCACCTATCTGGACCGGCAGCGCCTGACCGCGCCGACACCGCTCCAGCCGGGCATGCCGATCCGTATCGGCAGGACCGTCATCGAACTGCGGAAGTAGAGCGCATGAGGGACAGCATCCCGTCCATGACCCAGAGGGGGGCTCAGGTCGCATGACCCTGGTGCTGCGCTTCGCCGCCGGCTCCCACAAGGGGCTGATCCGGGAGGGGAACGAGGACTCCGGCTACGCCGGGCCGCGGCTGCTTGCCGTGGCCGACGGCATGGGCGGCGCCGCGGCCGGTGAGGTCGCGTCCTCCGAGGTGCTCGGCTCCATCGTCCGCTTGGACGAGGACGTGCCGGGCGCCGACCTGCTGACCCTGCTCGGCGACGCCGTCCAGGGCGCCAACGACCGCCTCCGGCAGATGGTCGAGGAGGATCCGCAGCTCGAAGGCATGGGCTGCACCCTCACCGCGATGCTGTGGACCGGCCAGCGGATGGGCCTGGTGCACGTCGGGGACTCCCGCGCCTACCTGCTGCGGGACGGCTCGCTGGTGCAGATCACCCAGGACCACACCTGGGTGCAGCGGCTGGTCGACGAGGGCCGGATCACGCCCGAGGAGGCCGAGACCCACCCGCAGCGCTCGCTGCTGATGCGGGCGCTGGACGGCCGCGGCCAGGTCGAGCCCGACCTGTCGATCCGCGAGGTCCGGGCCGGCGACCGCTACCTGATCTGCTCCGACGGCCTCTCCGGCCCGGTCAGCCACCAGACCCTCCAGGACACCCTCGGGAGCTTCTACTCGCCCGAGCAGACCGTGCAGGAGCTGATCCAGCTCGCGCTGCGCGGCGGCGGTCCGGACAACATCACCTGCATCGTGGCGGACGTCATCGACGTCGGCGCCACGGACACCATGAGCGGGCAGTTCAACGACGTCCCGGTGGTCGTCGGCGCGGTCGCCGACACCCCGCCGTCCTCGGCCGCCGCCGACCGCTCGATCGCCGACACCCCGGCCGGCCGGGCGGCCGGCCTCGGGCGCTCCCCGCAGGGCGCCTTCGGCCCCGCCGAGGGCTACGACGGCGGGTACGGCGCCGCCCCGGGCGGCTTCGGCCCGGCGGAGGGCTACGACGGCGGCTACGGCGCCGGCGAGCCTTCCGTCTACGGCACCGAGGACTACGACGACGAGCCGCCGCGCAAGCGCAAGGGCAAGGCGCTCAAGCTCTCGGTGGTGGCGCTCGTCACCCTGGGCCTGCTCGGCGGCGCCGGCATCTTCGGCTACAAGTGGACGCAGGACCAGTACTACGTCGGTGCGGACGGCGACCACGTCGCGATCTACCAGGGCCTGAACCAGAACCTGGTCGGGCTGAGCCTGTCCTCGGTGCACACCTCGTACAAGGACATCGAGCTCAAGTACCTGCCGCAGGACCAGCGCACCCACGTGACGAACACCATCACGGCGAGCAGCTTCGGCGACGCCGACGACAAGGTGAAGAAGCTGGCCGAGCAGGCCACCTTCTGCCACCGGGTCGCCGACGCCCGGGCGAACGCGACCGGCCAGGCCACCGCGGGCACGCCGGCGGCCGGCCAGCCCGCCGCGGCGCCCACCGCCACGGTGGCGCACGCCGGGTTCCTGGCGGCCGGCTCGCCCAGCCCGTCGGCGACCGGCCGCGCCCCGGCCGCGGCCGCGCCCACCCCGAGCGCGACCCCGACCCCGACGCCCGGCACGGCGGCTCCCAGCCAGAGCGCCGCCGCCCCGGCCACCGGGCCGCAGGGCGACCTGCCCGGCTTCTCCGACGAGGAGCGGCAGAAGGCCGACTCCTGCCCGAAGCCGTGACGGCCGTGACCCGACATAGGCCCGCCCGGCGCGGGCCCGCCGGCCGTCAGGGAGCGGCCCACAAGTGAGCGAGCGAATGATCGAGAGGCGCGCGTGGGCGCCTGCCCCTGCCGAGCGACCGGGTTCCTCCCGGCCGGCGGCCGGGGGAGAGGCGGGAGCATGAGCACCTTCGACGTGAGCAACGGCGCGAACCGCCGGGCCGACGGCGTACCGGCGGACCGCGCGTCCTCCCGGCGCCGGGGCAACACCACCATCTCGGCCCCGGGCACGCCGAACCGGCGCAACACCGAGCTGGCGATGCTGGCCTTCGCGGTGGTGCTGCCGGTCCTCGCCTACGCCAACGTGGGCCTCGCGATGGACGACTCGCTGCCCGCCGGCATGCTCGGCTACGGCCTCGGCATGGGTGCGCTGGCCCTGATCGCGCACCTGCTGATGCGCCGCTTCGCCCCGTACGCCGACCCGCTGATGCTGCCGATCGCCACCCTGCTCAACGGGCTCGGCGTGGTGATGATCTGGCGCCTCGACAAGGCCGGGAAGCTGCTGCACAACAACTACCCCGCCGCCGCCAACCAGCTGATGTGGTCGGGCCTCGGGGTGGCCTTCTTCATCTTCGTGATGATCTTCCTGAAGGACCACCGGGTCCTCCAGCGCTACACCTACATCTCGATGGCGGCGGCCCTGGTGCTGCTCGCGGCGCCGGCCTTCTTCCCGGCCCGCAAGGAGGACTTCGGCGCCAAGATCTGGATCCGGATGGGCGCCTTCTCGATCCAGCCCGGTGAGTTCGCCAAGATCATCCTCACCGTGTTCTTCGCCGGCTACCTGATGGTGAAGCGGGACGCGCTGGCCCTGGCCAGCCGCCGCTTCATGGGCCTCTACCTGCCGCGCGGCCGCGACCTCGGGCCGATCATCGTGATCTGGCTGCTCAGCCTGCTGATCCTGATCTTCGAGAACGACCTCGGCTCGTCCTTCCTGTACTTCGGCCTCTTCGTGGTGATGCTGTACGTCGCCACCGAGCGCACCAGCTGGATCGTCTTCGGCCTGCTGATGTCCGTGGGCGGCGCGGTCGCGGTCGCCTCGACCGCCAGCCACGTCAAGGTCCGCATCGACGCCTGGCTCGACCCGATGGCCGCCTTCTCCCCCAAGCCGCCCGTCGGCGCGACCGAGCAGATCGGTCAGTCGCTGATGGCGCTGGGCTCCGGCGGGGTCACCGGCTCCGGCCTCGGCCAGGGCCGCTCCTGGCTGATCGACTTCGCCGCCAAGAGCGACTTCATCCTCGGCTCGTTCGGCGAGGAGCTCGGCCTCACCGGCCTGATGGCGATCTTCATGCTCTACGCCCTGCTGGTCCAGCGCGGCCTGCGCACCGCGGTCGCCGCCCGGGACCCGTTCGGCAAGCTCTTCGCCGTCGGGCTCTCCTCGGCGATGGCGCTCCAGGTCTTCGTGGTCGCCGGCGGCGTCACCGGCCTGATCCCGCTGACCGGTATGACCATGCCGTTCCTCGCCCAGGGCGGGTCCTCGGTGGTCGCCAACTGGGCGCTGGTCGCGATCCTGCTGAAGATCAGCGACAACGCCCGCCGACCGGGGGTCGAGCCGTCGCCCACCCCGGAGCTCCAGGGAGGACCCGTCTCGTGAACAAGCCGATCCGCCGGGTCTCGATCTTCTGCCTCGTGCTGATCCTGGCCCTGATGGTCCGCACCAACTGGGTGCAGGGGGTCCAGGCCGAGTCCTGGGCCGCCAACAAGAACAACAAGCGCCAGGAGTTCGACCGCTACGCCCACCCGCGCGGCAACATCATCGTCGGCGGGCAGCCGGTCACCTCCTCCGAGTTCGTCAACGGCCTGCGCTACAAGTACAAGCGCACCTGGATCGACGGCCCGATGTACGCGCCGGTCACCGGCTACACCTCGGCCTTCCAGAGCACCGGGCTGGAGAACCTGGAGGACGGCATCCTCTCCGGGACGGACGACCGGCTGTTCTTCCGCAACACCCTGGACATGCTGACCGGCGAGCCGAAGAAGGGCGGCGACGTCGTCACGACGATCAACGCCAAGGCGCAGAAGGCCGCCTTCGACGGCCTGGGCGGCAAGAAGGGCGCGGTGGTCGCCCTCGACCCGCGCACCGGCGCCATCCTGGCCCTGGTCTCCACGCCCTCCTACGACCCGAGCACCTTCTCCGGCTTCGAGAAGTCCGACGGCGAGGCCTGGAACAACCTCAACGCCGACACCAACAAGCCGCTGCTCAACCGCGCGCTGCGCGAGACGTACCCGCCCGGCTCGACGTTCAAGCTGGTCACCGCGACCGCGGCGTTCGAGAACGGGATGTTCCAGAACATCGACGACACCACGCAGACCCCCGAGCCGTACACCCTGCCGGGCACCAAGACCGACCTGAAGAACGAGAGCCCCAACGAGCGCTGCGAGAACGCCACGCTCAAGTCGGCCATGGACCAGTCCTGCAACACCGTCTACGGCAAGATCGGCGTGGACCTCGGCCGGGACAAGATGCGGTCCCAGGCCGAGAAGTTCGGCTTCAACAGCACGGTGGACACCCCGGTCCGCTCCGAGAAGAGCCTCTACCCGAACGCCTCCACCCCGGACGGCACGGCGATGGACGCGATCGGCCAGCACGACACCCGGGCCACCCCGCTGCAGATGGCGATGGTCTCCGCCGCGATCGCCAACAACGGCTCGCTGATGCAGCCGTACCTGGTGGACCAGGAGCGGTCGGCCTCGCTGACCACCATCTCCAAGCACACCGAGAAGCAGTTCTCCCAGCCGATGAGCCCGGGCACCGCGCAGAAGCTGCAGGAGATGATGGTCTCCGTGGTCGAGAACGGCACCGGCAAGAACGCCCGGATCTCCGGCCTGCAGGTCGGCGGCAAGACCGGTACCGCCCAGCACGGCGAGGACAACGCCGGCCTGCCGTTCGCCTGGTTCACCTCGTTCGCCAAGACCGCCGACGGACAGTCGGTCGCGGTGGCGGTGGTGGTCGAGGACGGCTCCAACAACCGTGACGGCATCAGCGGCGGCCGGCTGGCCGCGCCGATCGCCAAGGCGGTGATGCAGGCCGCCCTCGGCAAGTAGCAGCGGCCGCCACGAGTGAGTGATATGTCACGATCGGCACCCCCGAACGGATACCGGTCTGGTATCGGCCGAGAGCTGACTCCGGTCCGGCGCGGTGCGACCGGTAGCGTATCCGCAAGCAGCGGGTGTGCCCGTTGCCGCCCGCGGGGCGCCGCAGGGTCCTGACCGCGAGAACCACCCGGGGCCGGGCCGGCGTCACTCAGGGCGTGCGGGGACACCTACGTCACATCCTCACCGGCGGGTGAGGGAGAGGGTCGGAACTATGGAAGAGCCTCGTCGCCTCGGCGGCAGGTACGAGCTCGGCGGCGTCCTCGGGCGCGGCGGCATGGCCGAGGTGTACCTCGGCCATGACACCCGGCTCGGCCGTTCCGTCGCAGTGAAGACGCTCCGGGCCGACATGGCCCGCGACCCGTCCTTCCAGGCCCGCTTCCGTCGTGAGGCGCAGTCCGCGGCATCCCTGAACCACCCCGCAATCGTCGCCGTGTACGACACCGGCGAGGACTACATCGACGGCATCTCAATCCCGTACATCGTGATGGAGTACGTCGAGGGTTCGACCCTGCGCGAGCTGCTGCACTCCGGGCGCCGGCTGCTGCCGGAGCGGGCGCTGGAGATGACCATCGGCATCCTGCAGGCCCTGGAGTACTCGCACCGGGCCGGCATCGTGCACCGCGACATCAAGCCCGCCAACGTCATGCTGACCCGGCAGGGCAACGTCAAGGTCATGGACTTCGGCATCGCCCGGGCGATGGGTGACGCCGGGATGACCATGACGCAGACCTCGGCCGTCATCGGCACCGCCCAGTACCTCTCCCCCGAGCAGGCCAAGGGCGAGCAGGTCGACGCCCGCTCGGACCTCTACTCCACCGGCTGCCTGCTGTACGAGCTGCTGACCGTGCGCCCGCCCTTCGTCGGCGACTCGCCGGTGGCGGTGGCGTACCAGCACGTCCGGGAGGAGGCGCAGCCGCCGTCCGTCTTCGATCCCGAGGTCCGCCCCGAGATCGACGCGATCGTGCTGAAGGCGCTCGCCAAGGAGCGTGACTACCGCTACCAGAGCGCCGACGAGATGCGCGACGACATCGAGCGCTTCCTCGACGGCCTGCCGGTGGCCGCCGCCCAGCAGGCCGCCGCGTACGGCATGGGCGGTGCGGCCGGGTACGGCTACGACCAGAACGGCTACCCGCAGAGCGACCCGTACGGCCAGACCAACGTGCTGCCGCAGCAGCCCGGCGGCGGTCCGACCACGATGCTGCCGCAGGCCGGCGGCCAGGGCGGCTACGGCCAGCAGCCCGGCTACTCGGACGAAGGCTACGGCCAGACCTACGCGGGCGGCCCGGGCGGCGGCGCCGGCGGGGAGGACGGCTACGGCCGCGCCTCCCGGCGCGGCGAGGAGCCGCCGAAGAAGAGCAACACCTCCTGGATCGTCCTGGCGGTGGCCGCCGTACTGGTCCTGGTCGGCACCTTCTTCGTCGCCCAGGCGATGTTCAGCGACAAGAAGGACGACAAGAAGGACGCGGTCAAGGTCAGCGCGCCGAACCTGGTGGGCAAGACACTGGCGGACGCCAAGACCGCCGGCCAGCAGGCCAAGCTGGTGGTGACCGAGGGCGAGAAGATCGCCTGCCCGGACTCCAACGTCAAGAAGGACCAGATCTGCGTCCAGAGCCCGGCGGCCGGCCAGCAGGTCGCCGAGGCCGGGACCATCACGGTGCAGCTCTCCTCCGGTCCGGCCAAGGCCACCATGCCGACGGTGACCGGCAAGACCAAGGAGCAGGCCACCAAGGCGCTCGCCGACGCCGGCTTCACCAACATCGCGCAGCCGGAGTACAAGGACGACGACAACGCTCCGCAGGAGACCGTCCTCGCCCAGGACCCGGCGGCCGGCGCGCCCGCCGACCCGAGCGCCCCGGTGAAGCTGACCGTCTCGCAGGGCAAGGCCAAGATCGCCGTGCCGAACGTGGTCGGCCAGCAGAAGGAGGCCGCGCAGGCCGCGCTGGAGACGGCCGGGTTCCAGGTCGACGCGTCGAAGACCACGCCGACCAACGACCCGAGCAAGATCAACACCGTCGCCTCGCAGCAGCCGGCGGGCGGCAAGGTCGCGGCCAACACGAAGATCGTGCTGACCGTCTTCAAGGCGCCGGACAAGGTCACCGTCCCGCCGCTGCAGAACGTCACGGTCAAGGAGGCCACCAAGCAGCTGCAGGCGCTCGGCCTCGGCTACACGCTGCTCGGCCCGCAGGACCCGAACGCGCTGGTGACGGGCTCGATGCCGGGGGCCGGCTCCCAGGTGGACCCGAACACCTCGGTGACCCTGATGACGAGGGCGCCCGAGCCGACCAAAGGGGGCAACGACGGTCCCAACCCCTCGCCCTCCAACACCAAAGGGGGCAACCCCTAGCCCGTGGTTCCCGTGGTTCTGAGTCGGTGAGGCTCCGGACCCACCCCGAGGGGCCCGTCGAAGCGGTTCACACCGGCTTCGACGGGCCCCTCGGGCGTTCCCCGGGCGGGGCACCGCCGGGGCCCGGACGGGGCCCGGACGGGCGGGGTGGGCATGGAACGGCCCCGAGACGGGCCTGGACGGCCCGCCACGGGGCCCGGCGGGGCCGATGGGGCCCGAGGAGCGGGGAGGGGCCTGACGGCCGCCCCGGGTGGCCGCGGCAGGTGGCTGGGCCCTGTCCGGCCTAGGAGTGGCGCAGCTCGGCCGGTGGGGTGCGCCTGGCGTCGATGTCGTCCACCCGGACCAGGCTGCCCCAGACCGCCATCCGGTAGCGCGAGGTGTAGACCGGCGTGCAGGTGGTCAGCGTGATGTAGCGGCCGGGGGACTGGTAGCCGGAGCCCTTCGGGACGGGCGCGACGATGCCGGTGTCGTACTTGGACGTCTCGGCCAGGGTGCTGTCGACCCGGTAGACGTACCACTTGTCCTTGGTCTCGACGACGATCGCGTCGCCCTTGTGCACGGCGTCCAGGTCGTGGAACTTCGCCCCGTGGCCGTCCCGGTGCGCGGCCAGCGCGAAGTTGCCCGCCGCGTCCCACGGCATCGCCGCGCGGTACGGCTGCTCGTACACCCCGGCGACGCCCTCGGCCAGGGTGTCCGGGTCGGTGCCCATCCGGATCAGCACCTGGTAGTCCCGGCCCATCGCCGGGACGTGCAGGAAGCCCACCCCGTCACCCGCCGCGTACGCCGGGCCGGACGCGCCGGGGGACGGCGTGGCCGCCGGGCCGCCGGGGGGAGCGCTCGGGCCGGCCGCCCAGGAGTCGCGCAGCCGGTCGGAGGCCCGGGCCGCGGCGGCGTCGGCCTCGACGTTGGTCCACCAGAGCGAGTACGCGACGAAGAGGCCGAGGACCAGGCCCAGGGTGATCAGCAGCTCGCCGACGACCCCGACCGCGGCCAGCACCGGGCCGCGCTTGCGGGGCGCGGGCTCGGGCCGCGGAAAGGCCTCGTCCGCCGCCGGCTCCGCCGTCTCGTCCTGCTGCACCACTGCTCCCCCTCGTGCCCTGTCCACACCGTCCGACAGCGGCGCGGCGCGCCCGCCCGGGCCCGCCGCCCCTGCCCGGACCCGACGGCCGGTCGGCCGTCAGCCGGCCGTGAGCGCGGGCGGCTTGCCCTGGCTCCGCGGCCGTTCCTCGATCATCTTGCCAAAGAGGATCAAGCGCGCCTTCGAGCTGAACTCCGGCGTGCAGGTGGTCAGCGTGATGTACCGGCCGGGCCCGGTGTAGCCGGAGCCGTTGGGCACCGGCTTGATCACGCTCACGTTCGACGGCGGGGTCTCCGGGATGCCCCCGGTGACCTCGTACGTGTAGTACGCGGTCGCGGTCTCCACCACGATCTTGTCGCCCTTGCCGAGCTGGTTGATGTGCCGGAACGGCTCGCCGTGGGTGTTGCGGTGCGCGGCCAGCGCGAAGTTCCCCTGCTTGTCGGCCGGCATCCCGGTGCCGGTGTAGTGGCCGACCAGGCCCTTGTCGAGCACCGAGGTCTTGGCGGTGCCCTCGGCGATCGGGAACTTCAGGCCCAGCTTCGGCAGGTGGATGATCGCGAAGCCCTTGCCCGGCTCGAAGGTCTCCGGCTTGGCCGGGTCCGGCGCGGGCTGCCCGGACGCTCCGGGCGCCGGCTGGGCCGAGTCGAACTGCTGCTCCAGCTGGTTGCGGGCGCCGTCGGCGGCCGCATCGGCCTGCACGTTGGTCCACCAGAGCTGGTACGACACGAAGAGCAGCATCACCAGGCCGAGCGTGATGCAGAACTCGCCCACGAACCGGGCGCCGATCACGAGCGCCGACTCCTTGGGCCGTGCCCGCTCCCCCGCCGCCGCGCGACCGCCCGCCCGGCGGCGTCCGCCGCCCGAGCGCACCGACATCCGGCCCTGTGCGGCCCGGCGGCGCTCGGCGCGGCCGCCGGTCGGCGGCTCGTCCGCGGCCGGCGGCGGGACGCGCAGCTGGATGGTCTCGTCGGCCGGCCAGGGGGCGTCCGGCTGCTCCGCGGCCGCGGTGCCGTCCGGCCCCGCCGGGAGCGGCTGTTCGGCCTGCTCGTAGACGCCCCAGCCGTCGTCGGCGCCGCGGCCCGCCCGCTGCGCGGCCCGGCCCGGCTGGACGGGCTGGACCTGCTGCACGGGCCGGGTCGGCTGCTCCTGCTGGGCCGGGTAGCCGGCGTACTGCTCCTGGTACTGGTACTGGCCGTGCTGCAGGTACGCGTTGTCCGCGGCGTGCCGGCCCGGCCGGTGCTCCTGCTGCTGCGGGTGGCCACCGTCCTGAGCGCCCTGGCCGGCCTGGGCCGCACTCTGGCCGGCGTGGCCACCGGGCACGGCCTGGCCGTACTGCCCGTACTGTCCGTACCCTCCGGCCTGGCCGGCCTGGCCGGCCTGGCCGTACGACCCGTCCCGGCCGTACCCGCCGCCGTCCAGTGGGTCCGCCCCCGGCTGGAAGCGCCCCTCCGGACGCACCGCGGTCACGTCGCTCAGCCCCGGCCGATCACCGGGGCGAGCCCGGCCGAACGGCCGACGGCGTGCGGATCACCGCACTCGGCCAACCAGTTGGCGAGCATCCGGTGCCCGCCCTCGGTGAGCACCGACTCGGGGTGGAACTGCACGCCCTCGACCAGCAGCTCGCGGTGGCGCAGCCCCATGATCACGCCGCTCCCGGTCCGGGCGGTGACGACCAGCTCGTCCGGCACGGTGGCCGGCTCGACCGCCAGCGAGTGGTAGCGGGTGGCGGTGAGCGGCGAGGGCAGGCCCTCGAAGACCCCGCCGTCCTCGTGCTCCACCAGCGAGGTCTTGCCGTGCAGCAGCTCCGGCGCCCGGCCGACCACCGCGCCGTACGCGACCGCGATCGACTGCAGGCCCAGGCAGACGCCGAAGACCGGCAGCCCGATCCGCGCGCAGTGGTGCACCATCTCGATGCAGACCCCGGCCTCCTCCGGCGCACCCGGACCGGGGGAGAGCAGCACCCCGTCGAAGCCCGTACCGCCGTCACGGCGCACCGCGTGCTCGACCGTCACCTCGTCGTTGCGCACCACCTCGCAGGTGGCGCCCAGCTGGTAGAGGTACTGGACCAGGTTGAAGACGAAGCTGTCGTAGTTGTCGACGACCAGGATGCGGGGCGGGCTCGGCTGGGAGCTCATGAGCGTGCGGTCTCCGTGGGGTGCGGGGCTGGAGGGAGGAACGGGGGCCGACGGATCAGCCCGCGGCGCCTTCGCCGCCGTCCACTGTGACGTCGCCGAAGGGGAGCAGCGGTTCCGCCCACGGGAAGACGTACGTGAACAGGAGGTAGACCACGCCCAGTACGAGGAGCAGCGAGATGAGGGCCCGGATCAGGGTGTTCCCCGGGAGGTGACGCCAGATCCAGCCGTACATGGTGCTCCCTCTACGTAACGGACTGGGGTAAGAGTAGACCGGCGGTCGCGGGCCGTGGGGCGGGCTTCCCCCTTCCGGCGTCCTGATCCGCCCCGATCCGACCCGATCCGCCGCGAATCGTCGGACCCGCCCCGGCGGGGACCGCCGGACCGGCCCTACGGCTGGCCGCCCGCCGAGCGCAGGTCGGCCGTGCCGGAATAGCCGGGCACCGCGAGGTCACCGCTCTCCTGCACCCTCCAGCCCAGCCCGTACGCCTGGACGTACTGCAGGTAGTTGCGGATCGTCGGGTCCGCCTCCACCGCCGCCCGCAGCGCGTCGGTCCGGCCGACCGCCTTGACCACGTACGGCGGCGAGTAGACCCGGCCCTGGAGCAGCAGGGTGTTCCCGACGCAGCGGACGGCGCTGGTGGAGATCAGCCGCTGGTCCATCACCTGGACGCCCTCGGCGCCGCCGCGCCAGAGCGCGTTCACCACGGCCTGGATGTCCTGCTGGTGGATGACCAGGTCGTTGACGCCGGGCTCGGGCACCCCGGGGATGCGCGCGGTGGCGTTCGGCGGGGCGTCGTTGAGGGTGACGGTCAGGCCGGGGCCCTGCAGCGGCTCCAGCGCGGCGGCGTCCCGGAGGGCGTCCTGCCGGGCGGTGTCGGCGGGGTTGCCGCCCTGCTGCTCGGTGAGCTCCTGCGAGCGGGCCTGGAGGTCGGCGAGCTGCGCCTGGGCCTGCTGGTTCTGCGAGCTGCGCTGACGTATCACGTCGCTGAGGCTGAGCAGCGAGTTGTCGGTGCGCAGGTCGGTGCCGCGGGCGGTCTGCGCGCTGACGTAGAAGAGCAGACCGGCGAGCGCGAAGACGGCGCAGGTCAGGGCACGGCCGACAATTCGGGTGCCGGTGGCAGGGGTGCGGGACGGCTGAGGGGGAATCGACAAATTAGGCACCGTACCCTTATCTACTTCAGACCCGCCGAGCCACTACGCTAACGGACGCCGGTGGCATGTGCGGGGGCGGACCCCATAGCGTTCTCCACAACCGCAGCCGTCGGCCGCCTCACCCCCGCTGAACCCTGCGCGGTCTCACAGCGCATCGACAGGAGAGCCCCTCGTGCCGAAGTCTCGACTCCGCAAGAAGTCCGACTACACCCCGCCGGTCACGGCCACGGTGAAGATCAGTTCGGGCCGCGGCTGGGTTGCCCCGTTGATGCTGGCCCTGTTCCTGGTCGGCCTGGTGTGGATCGTCACCTACTACGTGACCAGTGGCAGCTGGCCGGTCGAGAGCTGGCACAACTGGAACATCCTGGTCGGCTTCGGCTTCATCGCGGCGGGGTTCGGCGTCTCCACCCAGTGGAAGTGACGCCGGGGCTCCGACCCTGAGCGCATTCCGCCGCCCCGGAGGGTTCTCCCCCCGGGGCGGCGTTCCGCCGTGCCCGGGCACGGCGGTCGGCCCGTCGCGGACCGGGCCCGCCCGTTATGTGTGGATATCGCCGGCCGGTTATCCCGCTATCCCGCTTATCCACACGGTTATCCACACTGGGGAAAAGTCGCCGCAGCCTGTGGATAACTCGCGCCCCGGGCGCTTTCCACACCCTCGCGCACCGTCCCCCGAATGCCGAATACGCACAGTGGGACACGCGTAGAACAGCAGTCCACAGGTGGCTCCCCCAACCGGCTGTGCACAGCACCCCACCCGCTGTGGACAAACGTCCGAGGCCTCAGCCTCCGTAGCGGGCCATCCCCACCAGGAGCATCAGCAGCACCAGGCCGGCCACCCCCGCCACCGTCAGCGACTGCACCAGCGTCCGGTGCTCCCGCGGGGCGTACATCAGCCCGACCGCGGTCAGCGCCCCGGCGACCAGCCCGCCGACGTGCGCGCGCCAGTCGATGCCGGACACCGAGAACGTGATGACCAGGTTGAACACCAGCAGTGCGACCACCGGGCCGAGCGGCGTCCTGGTCCGCTTGAACATCACCACGGTGGCGCCGAGCAGGCCGAAGAGGGCGCCGGAGGCCCCCAGCGAATTCATGAAGTCGCCGGCCACCAGGAACGCGAACGCGCTGCCGGCCAGGCCGGAGAGCAGGTAGACGGCCAGGAAGCGGATCCGGCCGAGCGCCGCCTCCAGCGAGGGACCGATCACCCAGAGCATCACCATGTTGGTGCCGATGTGCCAGAGCTGGACGTGCAGGAAGGTCGCGGTCAGCAGCCGGTACCACTGGTCGGGGCCGGCCGCGACGCCGTACGGGTAGCCGGTGATCTGCGGACCGACGCTGAACAGCGAGAGGTCCTCGGCCAGCCAGGGCTTGAGCACGTAGGCGGCGAGGAGGAAGACCACCAGGTTGATGCCGATCAGGGCCTTGGTGACCAGCGCACCGTCCGCGGTCGGCTGCCCGCCGAACCGGGTGGTCGCCTTCCGCACCTCGCGGCCGGCGCCCTGGACGCACTCGGGGCAGTGGAAGCCCACCGACGCGCTCACCATGCACTGCGGACAGATCGGCCGGCCGCACCGGGAGCAGCCGATGCCGGTCTCCTGGTCCGGGTGCCGGTAGCAGCGCGCCGGGCCGGCCCCGCCCTCGGGCCGCGGGGTGTGGTCCGTCGGCGGCCTGGGCTCGTCCGGGAGCATCAGCGGTTTCCCCTTCTCGCACGGTCTCGCGAGGCGCTCGTGCGCCTGCATCGCGATCACGGCGGCACTCCGCCGAACGGGAGACCACCGGGATCGCCAGCGTACTGCGGCGCGATCGGCGGCGGGGGCGCCCCGACCGGCCGGCTTCCCGCCCCGCCGCGCAGCCTCCCGCACCGCCCGCCGCCCCGCGTACGGCCCACTCCGGAGTGCTGTCGGACAAATCAGGATGCATGATCAGCATTCAGGTGGATATGTGCATATAGGACGCCACCAGGAGGAGAGACTCGTGACCCGTTTGGACACAGCTCGTGAGACGGCCGGCAGGACCCGGGACACCCTCGCGCCCTACGCCGTCACCGCCAAGGAGACCGCGGTGCACTTCGCGGACGGCGCGAGGCAGCGGCTGGGCCCCGCCGTGGACGCCCTGGGCCCGAAGGCCGCCCACGCCGCCCAGAGCGCCCGCGTCCAGTACGACAAGCACATCGCCCCCCAGCTCGGTCACGCCTTCGCCAGCCTGCCGCCCGACGCCCAGCAGAACGTCCTGAAGACCCTGCACAGGGCCCAGGAGGCTGCACTGGCGGCCAAGCTCAACGCGGCCCGCGCCACCGAGCAGGCCCGGTCCACCGTCGGCCCGCGGATCGCCCAGGCGGTCGGCGACGCCCGCTCCGCCGTCGTGCCGGTCGCCCACGAGGCGCAGACCCGCGGCGCCGCCGCGGTGGCCGCCCTGCAGGGCCACGTGACCGCCGCCGAGATCAACGAGCTCGCCGCCAAGAACGCCCGGCGGGAGCACCGCAACGCCTGGGCCACCGGCCTGGCCGTGGCGGGCGCCGTCGCCATCGGCAGCGGCATCGTGGCCTGGCAGTGGTGGCGCCACCACAGCAACCCCGAGTGGCTGGTGGAGCCCCCGGCCGACACCCCCGCCCCGCCCCGCCCCACCGGGGCCCACGCCGCGAGCACCGGCGGCGGCACCGGCGGCCCGGCCGACGCCGGCGGCGGCACGGTGAACGGCTCCCCGGCCGGCAACGCTCCAGAGACGGCGGGCGAGGAGACCGCGGGCGGCGAGGCCGGTCCCGGATCGGAGGCCGGCACCGCCGCGCCCAAGCCGGGCCCGCCGCCCGGCAAGCCCGCCCCGGGCGACGACCGCCCCAAGCCGCACGACCCGCGCAAGCCGCACTGACCGGTCCGCCCGCCCGGGCGCACCTGGACGCAGAACGGCGATCGGCCGCTGACCCGGATTCAGGTCAGCGGCCGATCGCCGTTCGAACTGTGGAGCTTAGGAGACTCGAACTCCTGACATCTGCCTTGCAAAGGCAGCGCTCTACCAACTGAGCTAAAGCCCCGAGGCGGCACCACGCGCACCGCCGGGCACTAGCGTACCGGGTTCCGGCGGGATTCCCACGCCCGATCCGGCACCTGCTGCCCGGACGGCGTGCGGGAACCCGGCGGACCGGCCACCAGGCCGGCCCACCGGGCCCGGGAGACGCCGTGCGGCGCCTCCGAAGATCGTCGATCGTCAGATCGTCCGGGGGCCTCAGCGACCGGCCGGAACCGGGTCGGTGGCCTCGGTCCACAGGTCCTGCTCGGCGCGGTCCGCCTGGACCTGACGGTAGACAAAGAAGCCGCCGAGGGCGACCAGGGCGACCAGGAGAAGCTTCTTCACCGCGGGACCTCGTCCTTCTTGCGTAGCGGACTCAGCAGCCGTGCTCCGACCGGATTGGCCGGGCCGACGAGTCCATGAATTGTTTCGAGCACAAACGGGCTGCCGGGTGCCAGACTGCCCTTGCGGCCGATGATACACACCGGTGTCCCAATCGTGACCAGCCCACCGCTGCCTCCAACCAAGCCGTCCGGTCGAAGGATTGACGCCGCACCTTCTGTCGTACGGTCGGCCCGGCCGGAGCTCCGGGCCGGTCACGGCCCCGGGCGCACCACCACGGCCTTTCCGGCCGCGAGGTCCACCCGCGTCCGCGGCGGCGCGCCCTCGCCCTCCTCGTCGCGCAGCATCAGCGTGCTGCGCCGCTCGTCGAGCTCGTGCTGCTTGCCGGCCGCGAACTGCGCGTGCAGCTGCTCGAAGCCGGTCGCCGAGACCTGCCCCTCCCGGCCGGTCCCCCGCCAGGGGATCCAGCGGGACTTCCGGGCCCGCAGCGCCAGCTGGTCAACGAAGGCCGGCGCGACCGGCGCGCAGGCCGGTCCGGGGATGCTCATCGCCCAGAAAACCGCGATCACACCACCGCCTCTCCGCCGGTGCCCCTACTTTCTACAACCCCCGGGCGGCGGGCAGGGTTCCGGCGGCGGGCCCCGGGAACGCCGAAGGGCCCGGAGCGAGATCGCTCCGGGCCCTTCGCGGTGGTGGGCCTAACAGGACTTGAACCTGTGGCCTCTTCCTTATCAGGGAAGCGCTCTAACCGTCTGAGCTATAGGCCCTTGCCGCACTGAAAGATTAGCGGACCGACGGCCGATCTCCAAAATCCGAATCGGCCGGGGCGGCGGCAGGGCCCTGCTGGTGGGGCGTGGTGGCGGAGCGGCGCAGCAGCCACTCCTCCCGGCTGGCCGGCACCTGGGAGGCGCCGTCGGGAGCGGTCCGGACGGCGAGGATCTGGTTCACCCCGATCCGGTTCTCCTCGAAGGCGAGCGCGGAGGCGGCCATGTAGAGCCGCCAGACCCGGGCCCGTCCCCGGCCGACCAGCCGGACCGCCTCCGTCCAGTGCGCCTCCAGGTTGGCCACCCACTCGCGCAGGGTCAGCCCGTAGTGCTCGCGCAGCGACTCGACGTCGCGGACCTCGAAGCCGGCCTCCTCCAGCCGGGCCACCGTGGAACCGACCGGGGAGAGCTCGCCGTCCGGGAAGACGTAGCGGTCGATGAACGGGCTGGGGCGGTACGCCTCGCCGGGGTGCTCGGGGCGGCGGGCGATCTGGTGGTTGAGCAGCCGGCCGCCGGGCGCCAGCAGCCGGTACAGGCCCTCGGCGTAGACCCGGTACTGCTCGGTGCCCACGTGCTCGGCCATCCCGACGCTGGAGATCGCGTCGAACGGGCCGTCCTGGACCTCCCGGTAGTCCTGGAGCCGGATCTCCACCCGGTCGGCCAGCCCGGCCTCGGCGACCCGCGCGCGGGCCAGCGCGACCTGCTCGGCCGAGATCGAGACGCCGACCGCCGTGACGCCGTAGTGCCGGGCCGCGTGCAGCACCAGCGAGCCCCAGCCGCAGCCGACGTCCAGCAGGCGCATCCCGGGCCGCAGGCCCAGCTTGCGGCAGATCAGGTCGAGCTTGGCCTCCTGGGCCGCCTCCAGGCTCTTGGCCGCGGGCTCCCAGTAGGCGCAGGAGTACACCATCGACGGGCCCAGGACGAGGCCGTAGAAGTCGTTCCCGACGTCGTAGTGGTGGCTGATGGCCGCGCGGTCGCGGCTGCGGCTGTGCCGCCGCCCCGGGCCCGTCCTGGCCTCCTCCGCCGGCGGGGCCGGGTCCGGGCCCAGCGCGCCGGCCCGCAGCAGGGCCGTCAGCGCCCGGCGGCCCCTGGGGCCGAGGACGTCGGCCGGGCTCAGCCGGAGCCGGCGGATCTCCGGGCGCTCGGCGAAGTGCGCGACGGCCGTCAGCACCTCGTAGAGGTCGGTGCCGGGGGCGAGTTCGAGGTCCCCGGAGACGTAGGCGCGGGCCAGGCCCAGCTCGCCCGGCTGCCAGAGCAGGCGGCGCAGCGCGCGGCGGTTGCGCAGCACCAGGGTCGGTGCCCCGGGCGGGCCGACCACGCTGCCGTCCCACGCCTGCACCCGCAGCGGCACCGGGACCCCCAGGAGCCCTTCCAGGGCCTCGACCAGTTGCCTTGCGAGCTGAGCCATCGCGCGCCTCCGTCCAGCCGTACCGGCACAGCCGTACCTGCCCCGGCCCGGCGGACCGGAGCGGCCCGCGGCAGTCGGAAGCTCGGAACGAGCGCACCCAGCTAATCCCACCGCGGTGGAGGCCGATTCGGGCGGCGCGCCGCGGGGGCCGGCTGTCACCCGAATGCCGACGGGCCCCGCAGGCTGCAACAGCCTGCGGGACCCGCCCATTCCGTCCGGGGACGGAGAACTGACCAGGGGTCAGCCGCCCGTCGGGGCGGCCGGAGCCGGTCGTGCGGTGGCCGGAGTCAGTCCTCCTCGGCCAGGGTCAGCTCGATGCCGCCGGTGAAGCCGGCCGCCGCGTTGTAGATGAACGCCGAGAGCGTGGACAGCGCGGTCAGCAGCACGATGTCGACGACCGCGATCAGCGAGGTGAAGGTCATCACCTTGCCGAAGCCGACGTAGTCCATCAGGTTGATGCCGCTGTTCGGGGCCTCGCCGGCGGTGACCTCCAGGAGGGTCTTGCTCAGCGAGTCGAAGACGCCCAGCGAGTCCAGCGTCATCCACAGCACCGCGGCCGCCACGATGATGATGATCCCGACCGCCACCGAGAGCAGGAAGCTGACCTTCATCACCGACCACGGGTCGGCCTTGGTCACCCGCAGCCGGGCCTTGCGGGTCCGGCCGAGGCCGACACCGCCGGAGCTCGGCGCGGGCCGCCGCGCGGCGGCGCCCGGGACAGGCGTCCCGCCGGGCGGCGTGTTGCCGCTCACCCGGGTACCGCGGGCCGGCGTCGGCTGGCCCTTCGCGTACGTGGTCGGCTGCGAGAAGCCGCCCGCGCCCGGCGCCGGCGTGTTCGGCGGCGGCGGCGTCGACTGGCCGCCGTAGGTCGCCCCGCCGCCCTGGCCCGCCGCACCGACCGGTGGCATCAGCGAGGTGGACGCGGAGGGGTGCTCGGCCGGAGGCTGCGGCACCCCGTACCCCCCGCCGCCCTGTGCTGCGCCCGGACGGCCGCCGGTGGCTCCTCCCGCAGCACCCGTGGCTCCACTCACCTGGTCCTCCCGCACTTCCCGCCAGGGCGGCGGCGCCGCCCTGCGTCGTCACTCGTCATCCAGCGCCCGGCGGGATTGCCCGGAACTGGTCGGCGGCCGGTACCGACGCGCCGTTACGGACGCGACGGTACCGGCCGACGGCGTAGCGGTCAGGCCTGGGCCTCTCCGCCGTCCGCCGTCTCCGTACCCTCGGCCACGGGGGACTCGGCGACTGCCACCTCGTCCTCCGCCGACTCCTCGTCCTCGGCCTCCGCCTCGGCGTTGCGGGCCATGCCCACGACCGCGTCGCGCTTCCCGAGGTTGATCAGTTGGACGCCCATGGTGTCACGTCCGGTTTCACGAACCTCGGAAACCCTCGTGCGGATCACCCCGCCCGAGAGGGTGATCGCCATGATCTCGTCGCTGTCGTCCACCACCAGGGCCCCGACCAGCGAGCCCCGGCCCTCGACGATCTTCGCCGCCTTGGTGCCGTAGCCGCCGCGTCCCTGGACACGGTACTCGTCCACGCCGGTGCGCTTGGCGTACCCGCCGTCGGTGGCCGTGAAGACGTAGGTACCGGGCCGGACCACGTTCATCGAGAGCAGCTCGTCGTCCTCGCGGAAGGCCATGCCCTTGACGCCGGAGGTGGCGCGGCCGGTGGGCCGCAGCGCCTCGTCGGTGGCGGTGAACCGGATCGACTGGGCCTTCTTGGAGACCAGCAGCAGGTCGTCCTCGGAGGAGACCAGCTCGGCGCCGATCAGCTCGTCGTCCCGGCCCTCCTCGTCCTGCCGCAGGTTGATCGCGATCAGGCCGCCGGAGCGCGGGGAGTCGTAGTCCTTCAGCGGGGACTTCTTCACCAGGCCGGCCCGGGTGGCGAGGACCAGGTAGGGCTTGTCCTCGTAGGTGCGGACCGCCATCACCTGGGCGATGTGCTCCTCCGGCTGGAAGGCCAGCAGGTTGGCCACGTGCTGGCCGCGGGCGTCGCGCCCGGCGTCCGGCAGCTCGTAGCCCTTGGCGCGGTAGACCCGGCCCTTGTTGGTGAAGAACAGGATCCAGTTGTGGGTCGTCGTCACGAAGAAGTGGTCGACGATGTCGTCCTGCTTCAGCTGGGCCCCGCGCACGCCCTTGCCGCCGCGCTTCTGCGAGCGGTAGAGGTCGGAGCGGGTCCGCTTGACGTAGCCGCCACGGGTGATCGTGACGACGATGTCCTCCTCGGCGATGAGGTCCTCGATGGAGAGGTCGCCGTCGGACGGGATGAGGGTGGAGCGCCGCTCGTCGCCGTACTTCTCGACGATCGCGGTGAGCTCCTCGGAGATGATCTCCCGCTGGCGGACCGGCGAGGCCAGGATCGCGTTGTACTCGTCGATCTTGCGCTGCAGCTCGTCGTGCTCGTCCATGATCCGCTGGCGCTCCAGGGCGGCCAGCCGGCGCAGCTGCATCTCCAGGATCGCGTTGGCCTGGATCTCGTCGATGGTCAGCAGGTTCATCAGGCCGCTGCGGGCCGCGTCCGCCGACTCGGAGGCCCGGATCAGGGCGATGACCTCGTCGATCATGTCCAGCGCCTTGAGCAGGGCGCGCAGGATGTGCGCGCGCTCCTCGGCCTTGCGCAGCCGGAACCGGGTGCGCCGGACGATGACGTCCACCTGGTGGTTGACCCAGTGCCGGATGAACGCGTCCAGCGAGAGCGTGCGCGGCACGCCGTCGACCAGGGCCAGCATGTTGGCGCCGAAGTTGGTCTGCAGGTCGGTGTGCTTGTAGAGGTTGTTCAGCACGACCTTGGCGACGGCGTCGCGCTTGAGCACGATCACCAGGCGCTGACCGGTGCGCGAGGAGGACTCGTCGCGGACGTCGGCGATGCCGGCGACCTTGCCGTCCTTGACCAGGTCGGCGATCTTCAGCGCGAGGTTGTCCGGGTTGACCTGGTACGGCAGCTCGGTGATCACCAGGCACTGGCGGCCCTGGATCTCCTCGACCTCGACCACCGCGCGCATGGTGATCGAGCCGCGCCCCGTCCGGTACGCCTCCTCGATCCCGCGGCGGCCGACGATCAGGGCCCCGGTCGGGAAGTCCGGGCCCTTGATCCGCTCGATCAGGGCCTCCAGCAGCTCCTCGTTGGAGGCGTCCGGGTGCTCCAGCGCCCAGAGCGCGCCGGAGGCGACCTCGCGCAGGTTGTGCGGCGGGATGTTGGTGGCCATGCCGACCGCGATGCCGGTGGCACCGTTGACCAGCAGGTTGGGGATGCGCGCGGGCAGGACGGTGGGCTCCTGCGAGCGGCCGTCGTAGTTGGCGGCGAAGTCGACGGTCTCCTCGTCGATGTCGCGCATCATCTCCATGGCCAGCGGCATCAGCTTGCACTCGGTGTAGCGCATGGCCGCGGCCGGGTCGTTGCCCGGGGAGCCGAAGTTGCCGTTGCCGTCCACCAGCGGCATCCGCAGCGACCACGGCTGGGCCAGGCGGACCACGGTGTCGTAGATCGAGGTGTCACCGTGCGGGTGGTAGTTGCCCATGACGTCGCCGACGACGCGGGCGCACTTGTAGTAGCCCTTCTCGGGGCGGTACCCGCCGTCGTACATCGCGTAGAGCACGCGGCGGTGCACCGGCTTGAGGCCGTCGCGGACCTCGGGCAGCGCGCGGCTCACGATCACGCTCATCGCGTAGTCGAGGTACGAGCGCTGCATCTCGGTTTCGAGCTCGATCGGCTCGACCCGCATGGCGACCGCGGCGGCGGCCTCGGGGGACTCGGGCTGCTCGCCTTCGGGACGGTTGTCGTCGACCACTGGTGGTCAGTTTCCTTTCACGCGGACTGGTACGTGCGGGGCCTGCGGACAGGCGTCGTCACACGTCCAGGAAGCGGACGTCCTTGGCGTTGCGCTGGATGAAGGAACGGCGGGCCTCGACGTCCTCGCCCATCAGGACGGAGAACAGGTCGTCGGCGCGGGCGGCGTCCTCCAGGGTGACCTGGAGCAGCAGGCGGTGGGCCTGGTCCATGGTGGTGACCCGGAGCTCCTCGGCGTTCATCTCGCCGAGACCCTTGAACCGCTGGATCGCGTCGTCCTTCGGCAGCCGGCGCCCGGCGGCCACACCGGCCGCGATCACGGCGTCGCGCTCGCGGTCGGAGTAGACGTACTCGAAGTCGTCCTTGCCCCACTTGATCTTGTACAGCGGCGGCATGGCGAGGTAGACGTACCCGGCCTCGACCAGCGGCCGCATGAAGCGGAACAGCAGGGTGAGCAGCAGGGTGCGGATGTGCTGTCCGTCGACGTCGGCGTCCGCCATCAGAACGATCTTGTGATAGCGGAGCTTGGACTCGTCGTAGTCCTCCTGGATGCCGCAGCCGAAGGCCGAGATCAGCGCCTGGACCTCGGTGTTCTGCAGGACCTTGTCGATCCGGGCCTTCTCGACGTTCAGGATCTTGCCGCGGATCGGCAGGATGGCCTGGGTGCGCGGGTCGCGGCCCTGCTTGGCGGAGCCGCCGGCGGAGTCACCCTCGACGATGAAGATCTCGCACTCGGCCGGGTCCTTGGACTGGCAGTCGCTCAGCTTGCCCGGCAGCGAGGCGGATTCCAGCAGGCCCTTGCGGCGGGTCAGGTCGCGGGCCTTGCGGGCGGCGACGCGCGCGGTGGCGGCCTGGATGGACTTGCGGATGATGTCCGCGGCCTCGTTGGGGTTGCGGTCCAGCCAGTCGTTCAGGTGCTCGTGGACCACCTTCTGGACGAAGGTCTTCGCCTCGGTGTTGCCCAGCTTGTCCTTGGTCTGGCCCTCGAACTGCGGCTCGCCGAGCTTGACCGAGATGATCGCGGTCAGGCCCTCGCGGATGTCCTCGCCGGAGAGGTTGTCGTCCTTCTCCCGGAGCAGCTTCTTGTCCCGCGCGTAGCGGTTGACCAGACCGGTCAGCGCGGCGCGGAAGCCCTCCTCGTGGGTACCGCCGCCGTGCGTGTGGATGGTGTTGGCGAAGCTGTAGACGCTCTCGGTGTAGGAGGAGTTCCACTGCATCGCGATCTCCACCGAGATCGACTTGTCCTTGTCCTCCGCCTCGAAGTCGATGACCGAGGGGTGGATCACCTCGCCCTTGCGGGAGTTGAGGTGGGTGACGAAGTCGGCGATGCCGCCGTCGTACTTGTAGGTGACGGAGAGCGGGTTGCCCTCCTCGTCGGCGTGCTCCGGGCGCTCGTCGGTCAGCGCGATGGTCAGGCCCTTGTTGAGGAACGCCATCTCCTGGAACCGCCGGGAGAGCGTCTCGAAGGAGTAGACCGTGGTCTCGAAGATGTCCGGGTCGGCCCAGAAGGTGACGCTGGTGCCGGTCCGCTCGCTGGCCTCGTTCTTGGCCAGCGCCGCGGTCGGCGCGCCCATCTTGTAGTCCTGCGTCCAGCGGTGGCCCTCGGTGTGGATCTCCACCGCGAGCCGGGTGGAGAGCGCGTTCACCACCGAGACGCCGACGCCGTGCAGACCGCCGGAGACCGCGTACCCGCCGCCGCCGAACTTGCCGCCCGCGTGCAGGACGGTCAGCACGACCTCGACGGCCGGCTTCTCCTGCCCGGGGACGATGCCGACCGGGATGCCGCGGCCGTTGTCGACCACCCGCACGCCGCCGTCCGCGAGGATCGTGACGTCGATGGTGTCCGCGTGCCCGGCCATGGCCTCGTCGACGGAGTTGTCCACGACCTCCTGCACCAGGTGGTGCAGGCCACGCTCACCGGTCGAGCCGATGTACATGCCGGGACGCTTGCGGACGGCGTCGAGGCCCTCCAGCACCTGGATGTTGCTGGCGTTGTAGGACTTCTCGCCCTGGTCGGTCTGGTCTGGGGTCTGGCTGGGGTTGCCGGAATCGGCCACGAAGCGCCCTCTCTGGCACAGCACGGGCCGCATCCCCGCCCCGTGTGGGCGGGCGTGCGACCACGGCGTTTCGACTCGGTTGCCACTAGCAACAGTGTTTGGCTCTCAGTCTACCGGTACGACTGACAGAGATGGGCGTTTGGCAGCCCCTGAGGGCAGATATGCCGCCCTGAATCCCCTCTGCACATGTCCCGATACTCGACCCGGGGGCCCAGGGCGCCTGGAAGGGCCGTCAGCGGTTCCGGAAGATCCCGGTCCGCTCGCCGCCCGGCCGGCTCCGCTCAGCCCCAGGTGTCGCCCGGCCCCTTGCTCCCCGGCGCGCGCAGCCGGCCGTAGCCGCGGACCGGCGCCGCAGGGCCCAGCACTTTGATGGTCCGCACCGTGCCGTGCCCCAGCTCGTGGTTCAGACGTGCTACCAACTGCCGTGCAAGCCATCGGAGTTGAGTGGCCCAGGCGGTGGAGTCGCACTGCACGGTGAGCACCGCGGCGGTCTCGTCGTACGAGGTGGGCGAGCAGTGTGCGGCGATGTCCGGGCCGACGATCTGCGGCCAGCGGCCCATCACCCCGCCCACCGCCGCCGAGGACTCCCAGCCGCGCTCGGTCAGCAGCCGGTTCAGCGCGGCGCCCAGCGGCACCGGGTCACGGCCGTCCGAACGCGCCCCGCTGCGCAGACCGGTCCGCTTCGCCTCGCGCTTCTCCCGGACCTGCTCGCCGCGCTGCCGGGCCTGGGCCCGGGCCGCCCGCAGTGCCGAACGGGCCAGGTCGGCCCCGGTCGGCTCGGCGACGCCCTGCTGCGGGGACTGCTCGGCCGGCTCGCTCACGGCGATCTCCTATCCCCAGGCTGTGGACAACGGTGAGCCGTCCAGCGTACGGGAGCGGACGGGGAGCGGGTTGCCCGGGCGCGAGCGGGGCACGGGCGGACCCGGTGTGGAAGAGGTGTGGGAAGAAAGGGGAGGGACGCCGGCCGGTGGCGGTCAGGCGTCGACGCGGCGCACGGCGCCGTCGGACACCGTGTAGCGGGCGCCGGCCAGCGCCTTGGGCACGTCCTCCGCGACCGCGGCGGTGACCAGCACCTGCTCGCCGTCGGCCACCAGCTCGGCCAGCCGGTCCCGCCGGGTGGCGTCCAGCTCGGCGAAGACGTCGTCCAGGATCAGCACCGGCTCGCCGCCGTCGGCGCGCAGCAGCTCGTACGAGGCCAGCCGCAGCGCCAGCGCGTACGACCAGGACTCGCCGTGGCTGGCGTAGCCCTTGGCGGGCAGCGGCCCGAGCTTGAGCACCAGCTCGTCGCGGTGCGGGCCGACCAGGGTCAGGCCGCGCTCGACCTCCTGCCGGCGGGCCGTCCGGAGGGCCTGGAGCAGCTGCTCCTCGGCCTGCTCGCGGCTGGTCGGCAGCTCGCCCTCGAAGGAGCTGCGGTACTCCAGCACGGTCTCCCCGCCGCCGGGCGCGAGCTGCCCGTAGGCCGCCGTCACCAGCGGCTGGAGGGCAGACACCAGCTGGATCCGGAAGGCGGTGAGCTCGGCCCCGGCGCGGGCCAGGTGGCCGTCCCAGACCTCCAGGGTGGAGAGGTCGGCGCCCTTGCCGCCGCCGGCCCGGCGGGCCATCGCGGCGGTCTTCAGCAGGGCGTTGCGCTGCTTGAGCACCCGCTCGTAGTCCTGCCGGACCCCGGCCAGCCGGGGCGCGCGGGCGGTCAGCAGCTCGTCCAGGAAGCGGCGCCGCTCCCCCGGGTCGCCCTTGACCAGGGCGAGGTCCTCGGGGGCGAAGAGCACGGTGCGCAGCACGCCCAGGACGTCGCGCGGGCGGACGTTGTCCGAGCGGTTGATCCGGGCGCGGTTGGCCTTGCCGGGGGTTATCTCCAGCTCGACCAGGGTGGTCCGGGTGCCGGCCACCACCGAGGTGCGGATGACCGCCCGCTCGGCGCCGAGGCGGATCAGCGGCGCGTCGGTGGCCACCCGGTGGCTGCCCAGGGTGGCGACGTAGCCGATCGCCTCGACCAGGTTGGTCTTGCCCTGGCCGTTGGGACCGACGAAGGCCGTCACCCCCGGGTCGAGGGGCACCTCGACCCCGGTGTACGACCGGAAGTCGGCGAGCGACAGGTGCGCGACGTGCATGGCTGTGGACTGCGCTCGCCTTCTGTGACTGTGCCCGCCGGGGGACGGAGCCCGTCCCCCGGCCGGTTGTGGACTTACTTCGACTCGACCGCGTGGCCGCCGAACTGGTTGCGCAGCGCGGCGATCATCTTCATCTGCGGCGAGTCCTCCTGGCGGGAGGCGAACCGGGCGAAGAGCGAGGCGGTGATGGCCGGCAGCGGGACGGCGTGGTCGATCGCGGCCTCGACGGTCCAGCGGCCCTCGCCCGAGTCGGCGGCCCAGCCCTTGAGCTTGGTCAGGTGCTCGTCGTCGTCCAGGGCGCGGACGGCGAGGTCCAGCAGCCAGGAGCGGATGACGGTGCCCTCCTGCCAGCTGCGGAAGACCTCGCGCACGTCGGTCACCTCGGGAGCGGCCTCCAGCAGCTCCCAGCCCTCGGCGAAGGCCTGCATCATGGCGTACTCGATGCCGTTGTGGACCATCTTGGCGAAGTGGCCGGCACCGACGGCGCCCGCGTGCACCGAGCCGAAGTCGCCCTCGGGCTTGAGCGCGTCGAAGACCGGCTTCACCCGGGCGACGTGCTCGGCGGTGCCGCCGTACATCAGCGCGTAGCCGTTCTCCAGGCCCCAGACGCCGCCGGAGACGCCGCAGTCGACGAAGCCGATGCCCTTGGCGGCCAGCGCCTCGGCGTGCTTGACGTCGTCGGTCCAGCGGGAGTTGCCGCCGTCGACCACCACGTCGCCGGGGGAGAGCAGCTCGGCCAGCTCGTCCACGGTCGCCTGGGTGGCGGCGCCGGCCGGGACCATGACCCAGACCACGCGCGGGCCCTGCAGCTTGGTGACCAGCTCCTGCAGGCTCTTGACGTCGGAGATGTCCGGGTTGCGGTCGTAGCCGATGACGGTGTGGCCGGCGCGGCGGATCCGCTCGCGCATGTTGCCGCCCATCTTGCCGAGACCGATGAGGCCGAGCTCCATGACCAAGTCCTTACTTTGGTGACGTGCCTGCCGGCGGCGCCGTTGCCGCACAGCCTGAGCCTACGCGCTGAAGTACGAGGGCCTCCCCCGGTCGGAGCCCGACCGGGGGAGGCCGTCCACAGGCTGTGCACAGCCTGTGGGTAACGCGGAGGGGATCAGCCGGAGAGGCGGACCGGCATGATCAGGTACTGGTAGGCCTCGTCCGCCTCGCTGTCCACCGCGGCCTTGCCGCTCAGCAGGGCCGGCTTGGTCGGCGTGGTGAAGCTCAGCTGGGCGTAGGCGGAGTCGATGGCCTTGAGGCCCTCCTCCAGGTAGCCCGGGTTGAAGGCGATCGAGATGTCGTCGCCCTCCAGGTCGGCGTCGATCCGCTCGGTGGCCTGGGCGTCGTCGCCCGAGCCGGCCTCCAGCGTCAGCACGCCCTGCTCGAAGTTGAGCCGGACCGGGGTGTTGCGCTCGGCGACCAGCGAGACGCGCTTCAGCGCCTCCAGGAAGGGCTGGGTCTGGATCGCCGCGACCGCGCTGAACTCGGTCGGGAAGAGGCTGCGGAACTTGGGGAACTCGCCCTCCAGCAGCCGGGTGGTGGTGCGGCGGCCGGCGCCCTCGAAACCGATCAGGCCCTCGCCCGCGCCGCCCGAGGAGAGCGCGATCGAGACGTTGTCGCCGCTGCCGAGGGACTTGGCGATGTCCTGGAGGGTCTTGGCGGGCACCAGGGCGACCGCGGAGATGTCCTGCTGCTCGGGCTTCCACAGCAGCTCGCGGACGGCGAACCGGTAGCGGTCGGTGGCGGCCAGGGTGATCCGGTCGCCCTCGATCTCGACCCGCACACCGGTGAGCACCGGGAGGGTGTCGTCGCGGCCGGCGGCCACGGCGGCCTGGCTGACCGCGGAGGCGAAGACGTCGCCCGGGACGGTGCCGGTCGCGGTGGGCATCTGGGGCAGGGCCGGGTACTCGTCCACCGGGAGGGTGGGGAGGGTGAACCGGGAGCTGCCGCACACCACGCTGACCCGCTGGCCGTCGGTGGAGATCTCCACAGGCCTGTTGGGAAGGTTGCGCGAGATGTCGTTGAGCAGCCGGCCGGAGACCAGCACGGTGCCGGCCTCCTCGATGTCGGCCTCCAGCTCGACCCGGGCCGAGACCTCGTAGTCGAAGCCGGACAGCGCCAGGCTGCCGTCCTGTGCCGTCAGCAGCAGGCCGGCCAGCACCGGCACCGGCGGCCGTGCCGGGAGGCTGCGGGCAGCCCAGGCCACCGCCTCCGCGAGGACGT
Organism: Kitasatospora sp. NPDC090091; assembly: GCF_044747365.1. Taxonomy (NCBI): domain Bacteria; kingdom Bacillati; phylum Actinomycetota; class Actinomycetes; order Kitasatosporales; family Streptomycetaceae; genus Kitasatospora; species Kitasatospora sp. NPDC090091. The sequence continues at coordinate 301,521 of NZ_JBIVDY010000002.1, read as the reverse complement.
CACGCTCCACCCGGAACTTCACCGGTAACCGCCTCCTGGATCGAGCGCTCCCGCTCGCACGTCTGGTTCTTCTGATCTTGATCGTCGCTGCGGCTGTCCGTCGAGCTCTGCCGCTCCGCTTCCAGTCGCCGAGGACAGTCTGACGTACTCCACCGACAGACGGGGCAGACGGGCGGAAGCAACCCGAACGGATGTCGGGTCGCGGTTGTCCACAGATTTCGCCCCCAGCCGCTTTTGAACGAGGCGATGGGTCTATAGGTGTAGTGGTAGTAGTAGGGCCTGTGGAAACCGTGGATAACCCCGTTTCCGCAGGTCAGACCTCGTTTTTTGTCCACAGCGCATGTGGACGGCGGCTGTGGACGGACAGGGCCCGCTGTGGACAGCGGAGCGTTACCCACAGCCCACCGTGAGTATCCACAGGTTTTCCCCAGCGCTGTCCCCAGATCCTGGCACGGTTATCCACCGGAGCCGGTCAACGTTTCGTGACGCCTTTCACACCGGAGCATGAACGCCGCCCCAAGGTTGTCGAACTGTGGACGCTCCTGTGGACAACTTGGGGATAACCCGGTCGGCCCTGGGGACAACCGGTGGACAACCCGAACGGCCCACTGACGGGACGCCAATTGTCCACACCCTGTGGATAACCGTTGTGCACAAGTCCACAGCCACCTGACCTGCGCGGAAGAGCGTAGCGGCGGGCGGCCTGTGGAGGAATTCTGGATAACTTCGGACTCCCCGGCCTGTGGACGACGGGGAAGGGGCTCCGGCTGTGGACAACGGCCCACTGCGCCGATCGGGTTCGAATACCCGGTCAGATGTTCGGCGCGACCTGTGGACTGGCGGAGCGTCCGTCGTCGACAACTCTGCCCAGCGAATCGCCGGCCCACACCTGTGGATATGCGGAAAGGGCGTCAGGATCGCTCCTGACGCCCTTCCGGGGCCTTCCGCGGGGCCGTGCAGGGCCCCGCAGGCCTAGCTCTTGATGCGGTTGGTCAGCTCGGTGACCTGGTTGTAGATCGAGCGCCGCTCGGCCATCAGCGAGCGGATCTTGCGGTCCGCGTGCATCACGGTGGTGTGGTCGCGGCCGCCGAACTGCGCACCGATCTTCGGCAGCGAGAGGTCGGTGAGCTCGCGGCAGAGGTACATCGCGATCTGGCGGGCCGTCACCAGGACCCGGCTGCGCGAGGAGCCGCAGAGGTCGTCCACACCCAGCCCGAAGTACGCGGCGGTCTGCTGCATGATGACCTGCGCGGTGATCTCCGGGCCGGCGTCCTCGTCCCCGCCCGGGATGAGGTCCTTGAGGACGATGCCGGCCAGCTCCAGGTCCACCGGCGCCCGGTTGAGGTTGGCGAAGGCGGTGACCCGGATCAGGGCGCCCTCCAACTCCCGGATGTTGCGGGTGATCCGGGACGCGATGAACTCCAACACGTCCGCCGGGGCGTTCAGTTGCTCCTGGATCGCCTTCTTGCGCAGGATCGCGATCCGGGTCTCCAGCTCCGGCGGGGTGACGTCGGTGATCAGCCCCCACTCGAAGCGGTTCCGCAGCCGGTCCTCCAGCGTGGTCAGCAGCTTGGGCGGCCGGTCGGACGAGAGGACGATCTGCTTGTTGGCGTTGTGCAGGGTGTTGAAGGTGTGGAAGAACTCCTCCTGCGTGGACTCCTTGCTCGCCAGGAACTGCACGTCGTCCACGAGCAGGATGTCCATGTCCCGGTAGCGCTTGCGGAAGGTGTCCGCCTTGCCGTCCCGGATCGAGTTGATGAACTCGTTGGTGAACTCCTCCGAGGACACGTAGCGCACCCGGGTCCCCGGGAAGAGGCTGCGCGAGTAGTGCCCGATGGCGTGCAGCAGGTGGGTCTTGCCCAGCCCGGACTCGCCGTAGATGAAGAGCGGGTTGTACGCCTTGGCCGGGGCCTCGGCGACCGCCACCGCCGCGGCGTGCGCGAAGCGGTTGCTCGCGCCGATCACGAAGGTGTCGAAGAGGTACTTGGGGTTCAGCCGGGCGGCCGGCTCGTCCTTGCGCGAGCCGCCGGCCGGGGGAGCGCCGGGCGGGGCGGGCACACCGGGCACCGCGGGCCGGTCGGTGGCCCGCTCGGCCGGCGCCTTCTCCGGGGCGCGGCCGGCCGCAGGGCGGGCGCCGGGGGAGCGGCGGCCGGAGCCGGTGCGCGGGTGCTCGCCGGGGCCGGGGCCGTAGGCGCCGCCGAAGAGGTCGCCCTGGGTGGTCGCGGGCGGTCCGGGGACCGGCCGGTGCGGGCGCGGGGCGGGCTCCGGCTCGCCGTAGCCGTCGTGGTCGTCCCAGGACGGCTGCGGGGCGGGACCGCCGTAGGGCGCCGGCCGGTCCGAGCCGTACGGGGGCGCCGGGCGCTCCCCGTAGCCGCCGGGGCTGCCGTAGGGCTCCTGCTCGTACTCGGGGTAGTCGGGCTCGGCGTAGTCGGACTGGTACGACCGCCCGTAGCCCTGGTGGTTCTGGTGACCCTGGTGGCCGGGGGCGCCGTACTCGGGGCCGCCCTCGGAACGCGGGTAGGGCTCGGCGGCCGGCGGCTCGGCGGGTGCCGGGGCGGGGGTGGTGGGCGCGGCGTTGGCGTCGACCATCACGGCGATCCGGACCGGACGGCTGAGCTCGCGGCTGAGCGCCTCGGTCAGCTGCGGCAGCAGCCGGCCCTCCAGCACCTGCTTGGCCCGCTCGTTGGGGGTGGCCAGCAGGGCGGTGTCGTGCATCATCCACATCGGCTGGGTGCGCTGCACCCACTGCTTGTCCATCTCCCCGACGTCCGGGTCGCTGACCAGCCGCTCGACGACCCTCGCCCAGACCGGGACGAGGTCGCTGTTGACATCAGCCACTGGTGCACGCTTTCTCGGTTCCCCGCGGCTCCAGCAGGGGGTGGTGGATCAAGAGACTGTGGATCGGGGGCCGTCTACGCAGAACAAACCAGACAAGTCCTGCAACGGTAGTCAGCGAACTGAGCCGGATCAAGTCGTTGTCCACAGGCTGTGGGCGACGGGCGGGTCCGGCGGGTGCGAGCCGCCGCGCACGGACGGCTGGTTTGACCCTCGTGCCCCGTCCCGCGTACCGTATCGAGGTCGAGTTGTCGATGGCCGCTGCCGCATGTCCGCGGGTCCGCCCGCTCCATAAGGCGCGCAGCACGGGCGCCGTGGATTGCCTCAGACCCCAGCCGAACTGGGGCGATGGGCCGGATTTCCGTAACAGGGGAGATCACGCGGACGCACGGTGACGGCCAAGCGACTCCCCGTCATCCTACGATTCACCTCAGGAGCCCCCGAGTGAGCAAGCGCACCTTCCAGCCGAACAACCGTCGTCGCGCGAAGACCCACGGCTTCCGGCTGCGTATGCGTACCCGCGCCGGCCGCGCCATCCTGGCCGCCCGCCGTGGCAAGGGCCGCGCCAGCCTGTCCGCCTGATCCGCGTCAGAGTCTGTTGTGCTGCCCTCCGAGAATCGGCTGCGGCGGCGCCAGGACTTCGCGACCGCGGTGAAACGCGGTCGCCGGGCCGGCCGGCCCCTGTTGGTCGTCCATCTCAGCAGAGACGGTGACCCGGGGGCGCAGGCCGACCGGACGAGCGACTCCCGCCCGCACGTCGCCGAGGGGACTCCTTCGGCGCGTGCGGGTTTCGTCGTGAGCAAGGCCGTCGGTCCGGCGGTCGTCCGCAACCTGGTCAAACGCCGACTGCGCCACCTCGTCCGTGATCGCCTGTCCAGGCTGCCCGCCGGTAGCCTGATAGTGGTGCGTGCGCTGCCCCAGGCCGCGACCGCCTCGTACCAGGACCTGGAACGGGACCTGGACGCGGCGCTGAAGCGATTGCTGAAGGCGGAGCCCGCCGCTGCGGCGCCGACGGGAGCAGGGCGATGAAGTACCTGCTGATGGGTCTGATCAGGGTGTACCAGTGGACCATCAGCCCACTGCTCGGTCCGGTGTGCCGCTACTACCCCTCGTGCTCGCACTACGGCTATGAGGCCGTGCGGGTGCACGGGGCGGTCAAGGGCGGCGGCCTGACCGCCTGGCGCATCCTGCGCTGCAATCCGTGGACGCCGGGCGGGGTCGATCACGTCCCGCCGCGCAAGCACCCGGTGTGGCACCGCCGACTGCGCGACCTGCTGAACAGCAGGTCGGCCGTCGAACAGCCGGTGACCACGCCCCCCGCCGGTCCGGACCCCGAGGGCCCGGCGACCATTGGTCCCGTGGGGCCGATCCCAATGTCCAAGGAGCCTGACCGGTGACCTTCTCCTTCCTGAATCCCCTGTACACAGCGGTGTCCTGGATCATCGTCCAGTTCCACTCGCTGTACAGCCACGTCTTCGACCCGAACGGTGGCTGGGCCTGGGGTCTGGCCATCGCCTCGATGGTGGTCGTCATCCGGATCTGCCTGATCCCGCTCTTCGTGAAGCAGATCAAGGCGACCCGGGCCATGCAGGCGATCCAGCCGAAGATGAAGGCCATCCAGGAGCGCTACAAGAACGACAAGCAGCGCCAGTCCGAAGAGATGATGAAGCTGTACAAGGAGGCGGGTACCAACCCGTTCTCCAGCTGCCTTCCCATCCTCGTCCAGGCGCCGTTCTTCACCGCCCTCTACGGCGTGCTCGCCAAGGTCGCCGACGGCAAGCCGATCGGTGTCATCGACGGCGCCACGCTGGACAGTGCCCAGCAGGCCCACATCTTCGGTGCGCCGCTCTCCGCGACCTTCGTCGGCAGCTCCGAGGTCAGCGTCAAGATCGTCGTCGCCGTGATGATCGTCCTGATGTCGCTGTCGCAGTTCATCACCCAGCGCCAGCTGATGACCAAGAACGTGGACCTCACGGTCAAGACGCCGTTCATGCAGCAGCAGAAGATGCTGATGTACGTCTTCCCGATCATGTTCGCCGTGATGGGCATCAACTTCCCCGTCGGTGTGCTGGTCTACTGGCTGACCACCAACGTCTGGTCGATGGGCCAGCAGCTGATCGTCATCCGGAACAACCCGACTCCGGGCAGCAAGGCCTGGGACGAGCGCCAGGAACGGCTGAAGAAGGCCGGCCGGCTCAACCCGGACGGCACCGTGATCAAGGGCGCCCTCTGGGGCCTGCTGCCCCCGAAGAAGACGGCCCCCGCCTCGGCCGAGGCCGTCGTCGAGGACGCGGTGCACGTGCGCCGTCAGCAGCCGCGCAAGCAGACCAAGTCGCAGCGCCAGCACGGCGGTCAGACCGCGAGCCTGACCAAGGACGCCCCGGCGGAGTCCGCCCAGGCCGTTCCGGCCGACTCCACCCAGGCCGTCCCCGCCGAGTCCGGCAGCAGCAAGCCCGCCGCCGCCCGACCGGCCGGTGGCAAGCCGGCCCCGGCCCGGCAGGGCGGACGGCAGCAGCCCCGGCGTGGCGGTCAGGGCGGCCAGCGCCCGAAGAAGAAGTCCTGACCCGACCGGACCCGGACCGTCCCGGCGGCCCCCGAACCTCGTTCCCGGCCCACCACTCGGGCCCATCCCCGAAGGAGTCCATCAGTGACGGAAGGCACCACCTCCGCCGTCGAGGTCGAGGCCGCTGCCAGCGCCGACGAGGGCCTCATCGCCCGTCTGGAGCAGGAAGGCGACATCGCGGCGGACTACCTGGAGGGTCTGCTCGACATCGCCGACCTCGACGGTGACATCGACATGGACGTCGAGGGTGACCGCGCCCTGGTCTCCATCGTCGGCGACGGCAACGACCGCGCGCTGCAGCGCCTGGTCGGCCAGGACGGCGAGGTGCTGGAGGCGCTGCAGGAGCTGACCCGGTTGGCTGTCCACCGGGAGACCGGCGAGCGCAGCCGCCTCATGCTGGACATTGCCGGCTTCCGGGCCCGCAAGCGTTCGGAGCTGGCCACGCTCGGCGCCCAGGCGGCCGAGCAGGCGAAGAGCACGGGGGAGCAGGTCAAGCTGCGGCCGATGACGCCGTTCGAGCGCAAGGTCGTCCACGACGCGGTGGCCGCGGCCGGTCTGCGCAGCGAGTCCGAGGGCGAAGAGCCCCAGCGGTGCGTGGTCGTGCTGCCGGCCTGAGCCCGGAGTCGACGACGGCCGCCGCGGCGGTCGGCGGTCTTCAAGAGGACGCGACCCCGTCCGCTTCGTGCGGGCGGGGTCGCCGTCCCTTCGCCGGGTGTCACGGCCCGGCGGGGAGATGTTTCACGTGAAACGGTGTGAAGAGCGGGTCGGTGGATCCGGGGAGCGGAGAGGTCGAGATGGACACGGAGAGCGCGGCTGCCGGTGAGCCGGTGACGGGCGTCGGCGGTTCGGCCGCTGAGGGCCCGGCCGGTTCCGCCCAGGCGGACCAGCCCGGTGAGGGCCAGGTCGCCGACGGCGCGGCGGCCGTGGAGCTGACCGAGGCCCCGCCGGTGGCACGGGAGGTCTTCGGCGACCGCTACGACGCCGCGGTCCGCTACACCGAGCTGCTGGCCACGGCCGGCGTCCAGCGCGGGCTGATCGGCCCCCGTGAGGTGCCGCGGCTCTGGGACCGCCACGTGCTGAACTGCGCGGTGCTGGCCGAGCTGCTGCCCCCCGGCTCCACCCTGTGCGACGTCGGTTCGGGGGCCGGCCTGCCCGGCATCCCGGTCGCGCTGGCCCGCCCGGACGTCTCGGTGACGCTGCTGGAGCCGCTGCTGCGCCGGACCACCTTCCTGGAGGAGGTGGTCCGCGAGCTGGGGCTGGAGAACGTCACGGTGCTGCGCGGCCGGGCCGAGGAGATGGTCGGCAAGCTGGCCGTGGACGTGGTGACGGCCCGCGCGGTGGCGCCGATGGAGCGCCTGGCCGGCTGGGGCCTGCCGCTGCTGCGTCCGCACGGCCAGATGCTGGCGCTCAAGGGCGACAGCGCCGAGCAGGAGCTGGCGGAGTCGCGGGCCGGGCTGGCCAAGCTCGGCGCGGTGGAGTGGTCGGTCATCTCGGTCGGCGAGGGCACCCTGGAGACCTCGACCCGGGTGGTCCAGGTCAAGGCCGGGGAGAGCCCCGGCGGGGTGAAGGCCGCCACCCGGCGGGCCAAGGCGGCCCGGGCCGGGCGCAGCGCCGGTGCCGTCCGGGGCGCCGAGCGCGGTCGTGGCGGGCGGCGCCGCAGCCGCTGACGCGGGTGATGCTCGACACGGGCGGGTGGTCCTCCGGACCGCCCGCCCGTTGGTCGTTTCGGGGGACAACCCGGCAATCGGAGTGTCGCACCGTCAGAAATCCGACATTGCGGGCATGGTGTTTCACGTGAAACGTCGCTCCCTGCTTTCCGGAATCCTCTCTCGCAGCCGGGCGGCGACTGTTGCCGCTCCGGTTTCACGTGAAACACTGAGCCCCATGCAGGACTCGGAGACCATCGACCAGATCGATGACACGCCCATCGCGCGTGCTGCCCAGGCTGCGGTCCAGGCGATCGGACGGGCGGGCGAGGGGCTGCCCCGGCCCGCCGCGACCAGGGTGATCGTCGTCGCCAACCAGAAGGGCGGGGTGGGTAAGACCACCACCACCGTCAACCTGGCCGCCTCGCTCGCCATGCACGGACTGCGCGTCCTGGTGATCGACCTCGACCCGCAGGGCAACGCCTCCACGGCGCTGGGCATCGACCACCACGCCGAGGTGCCGTCGATCTACGACGTCCTCGTCGAGGGCAAGCCGCTGGCCGACGTGGTGCAGCCGGTGGTGGACGTCGAGGGGCTGTTCTGCTGCCCCGCCACCATCGACCTGGCCGGTGCGGAGATCGAGCTGGTCTCGCTGGTGGCCCGGGAGAGCCGGCTCCAGCGCGCCATCGCCGCGTACGAGCAGCCGCTGGACTACATCCTGATCGACTGCCCGCCCTCCCTCGGCCTGCTGACGGTCAACGCCCTGGTGGCCGGCCAGGAGGTGCTGATCCCGATCCAGTGCGAGTACTACGCGCTGGAGGGGCTCGGCCAGCTGCTGCGCAACGTCGAGCTGGTCCGGGCGCACCTCAACCCCGCGCTGCACGTCTCCACCATCCTGCTCACCATGTACGACGCCCGCACCCGGCTGGCCGCCCAGGTCGCCGAGGAGGTCCGGACGCACTTCCAGCAGGAGGTGCTGCACACCGCGATCCCGCGCTCGGTCCGCATCTCGGAGGCGCCGAGCTACGGGCAGACGGTGTTGACCTACGATCCGGGTTCGACCGGTGCGCTCTCCTACCTGGAGGCCGCCCGGGAGCTGGCGATGCGCGCGGCGGGCGTCGGCGGGGTCACCGGCTCACTGGTGGGCCAGCAGCGCGACGGCCAGCAGAACGGCCGGCCGCAGGGCGGCGGCGAGACGGGGCACGGCGCCCCGATGGCACAGCACGGTACGACGGAGGGCAATCGGTGAGTGGTCGCAGGGGTCTCGGACGTGGGCTCGGGGCGCTGATCCCGGCCGCCACACCGGCGGCCGGCGGAGCGGCGCAGCCCGCGACCGCCACGCCCGCGCCGGGCTCGGCGGCGCCCGCCGGAACGGTCTCGCCGGCTGCGGTGCCGGTGCTGCCGACCGGGCGGGGCACGGTGGCCGCCAAGGTCGCCGCGGAGAGTCTCCGGGAGCAGGCCGACCGGGCGGCCGAGTCCGCCGGGTCGGAGCTCGCCCCGGTGGACGGCGCGCGCTTCGCGGAGCTGCCGCTGGACGCGATCACGCCCAACCCGTGCCAGCCGCGCCTGGTCTTCGACGAGGACAAGCTGGCCGAGCTGGTCGCCTCCATCAAGGAGGTGGGCCTGCTCCAGCCGGTCGTGGTGCGGCAGGTCTCGCCCGAGCGCTTCGAGCTCATCATGGGCGAGCGGCGCTGGCGGGCCTCCCGGGAGGCCGGTCTGGAGCGGATCCCGGCGATCGTCCGGGCCACCGAGGACGACAAGCTGCTGCTGGACGCCCTGCTGGAGAACCTGCACCGGGCGGAGCTGAACCCGCTGGAAGAGGCCGCCGCCTACGACCAGCTGCTGCGGGACTTCTCCTGCACCCATGACGAGCTGGCGGACCGGATCGGCCGCTCCCGCTCGCACGTCTCCAACACGCTGCGGCTGCTGAAGCTGTCGCCCGCCGTGCAGCGGAGGGTCGCCGCCGGGGTGCTGACGGCGGGCCACGCCCGCGCGCTGCTCGGCGTGCCGGACGGCGAGCGGCAGGACCAGCTGGCCCGGCGGATCATCGCCGAGGGCCTCTCGGTGCGGACCACCGAGGAGATCGTCGCGCTGATGGACCGCGAGGAGAAGCCGGCGCGGGCGGCCGGGCCGAAGGCGGGCAAGCTGCTCTCCCCGGCCTTCAACGACCTGGCGAGCCGGCTCTCCGACCGCTTCGACACCCGGGTCAAGGTGGAGGTCTCGCAGCGCGGCGGCAAGCTCGGGAAGGGCAAGGTCGTGCTGGAGTTCGGCTCGGTGGAGGACCTCAACCGGATCCTGGACAGCCTGGCCCCGGGCGAGGACGGGCTCCGGCTGTCGCAGGGCTGATCGGGCCGAGGGCTACCCGATGGGTGCATGTTCCACGTGAGCGGTGTTTCACGTGAAACATGCACCCATCGGCGTTCGGGGGGAATGCTCGACTGTGGAGTGGACGAGGAGGTGCGGGGCATGGGACGCCGGATCGCTCCGCTGACACTGGACAACCTCGTGGATCTGCCGACCACGTGCCGCTCCTGCGTGTTCTGGGAGCTGGATCCGGTCAGCGGACGGGCGGCCGTGGAGTCCGGCAAGCCCGAGTCGGAGAAGGAGGGGTGGATCTCCGCGGTCCTGCTGGAGTGGGGCTCCTGCGGCCGGATCGTCTACGTGGACGACGTCCCGGCGGGCTTCGTGCTCTACGCCCCGCCCGCGTACGTGCCGCGCTCGCAGTCCTTCCCGACGAGTCCGGTCTCGCCGGACGCGGTTCAGCTGATGATCAGCCGGGTGCTGCCGGGCTACCAGCGGCAGGGGCTCGGCCGGGTGCTGGTGCAGACCGTGGCCAAGGATCTGGTGGGCCGCGGGGTGAAGGCGATCGAGGCGTTCGGCGCGGTCGGCCGGCAGCCGACGAGCTGTGTCCTCCCGGCGGAGCACCTGCTCGCGGTGGGCTTCAAGACGGTCCGGCCGCACCAGCGGTACCCGCGGCTGCGGCTGGAGGCCCGGACCACGCTCTCCTGGCGCGGGGACGTGGAGGTCGCGCTGGAGCGGCTGCTCGGCGGGGGCCGCAAGGAGCCCGCACTCCGGCCGTTCTAGGGCCTGTCCGGCAACCCCGGTAGGACGCTTCCCGGGCAGACGTCCGGGTGGGTACGCGACGAGGGCGGGGCTCCCGGTGGGAAGCCCCGCCCTCGCGGCACTGAGGTCTGTCCCGGTCGCAGCCGGGCCGGGACCTAGATGAACTCGGCGAGCTCGCGCAGCAGCGCAGCCTTCGGCCGGGCACCGGTGATCGACTTCACCGGCTCGCCGCCCTTGTAGACGATCAGGGTCGGGATCGAGATGACGCCGTACTGCGCGGCGGTCGCCTGGTTGGCGTCCACGTCCAGCTTGGCGATGGTCAGCTTGTCGCCGTGCTCGGCCGCGATCTCGTCCAGGATCGGGGCGACCTGGCGGCACGGACCGCACCAGGTGGCCCAGAAGTCGACCAGTACGGGCTTCTCGCTCTTCAGGACGTCGGTCTCGAACGTCTTGTCGGTGACGGTGGTGGTGGCGCCGGCCACGGGGACTCCTCGGGATCGAACGGAGAGGGCTGCTGCCAGGTGAACAACGGGCGGGCCCGTTCTGTTTCTGCCTGGCCGGGTGCGGGGCGGCGCGGGGGCGTTTCACGTGAAACACCCCCGCGGGGTGGATCGGGTGGGGCTCAGACCGCGACGGTGGCGGCCTGGGCCTCCAGGTCGGCCAGCGAGGCCAGGTAGCGCTCGGCGTCCAGCGCGGCGGCGCAGCCGGTGCCGGCGGCCGTGATGGCCTGGCGGTAGGTGTGGTCGACGACGTCGCCGGCGCCGAAGACGCCCGGGATGCCGGTCCGGGTCGAGGGGGACTCGACCTTGAGGTAGCCCTCGGCGTCGAGCTCCAGCTGGCCCTTGAACAGCTCGGTGCGCGGGTCGTGGCCGATGGCGATGAACAGGCCGGTGACGGCCAGCTCGCGGGTCTCGCCGGTGGTGGTGTCGCGCAGGGTGACGCCGGTCAGCTTCGGGTCGCCGTGGATCGCCTCGACCGCGCTGTCCCACTCGAAGCGGATCTTCTCGTCGGCGAAGGCGCGCTCCTGCATCGCCTTGGAGGCGCGCAGGGTGTCCCGGCGGTGGATGATCGTGACGCTGCGGGCGAAGCGGGAGAGGAAGGTCGCCTCCTCCAGGGCCGTGTCGCCGCCGCCGACCACGGCGATGTCCTGGTCGCGGAAGAAGAAGCCGTCGCAGGTGGCGCACCAGGAGACGCCGCGCCCGGAGAGCTTGTCCTCGTTCGGCAGGCCCAGCTTGCGGTGCTGCGAGCCGGTGGTGACGATCACGGCGCGGGCCTTGTGGACGTTGCCCTCGGAGTCGGTGACGGTCTTGACGTCACCGGTGAGGTCGACCGCGACGATGTCGTCCGGGACCAGCTCGGCGCCGAACCGCTCGGCCTGGGCCCGCATGTTGTCCATCAGCTCGGGGCCCATGATGCCGTCCCGGAAGCCGGGGAAGTTCTCCACCTCGGTGGTGTTCATCAGCGCACCGCCGGCGGTGACGGCGCCCTCGAAGACCAGCGGCTCGAGGGAGGCACGGGCGGTGTAGAGCGCAGCCGTGTAGCCGGCCGGGCCGGAACCGATGATGATCACGTTACGGACGTCGCTCACTGCATCTCCTGGTTCGCATCGCGACCCGCGCTAGGTGCGGGGAGGGCGGTCCTGCTCCGCCGCCCGGGACAACGACTGACCAGTCTCCCGCATTCCCAGGCGAATCCGTACCAGGTGCCCGCAGTGTGGGAGCGCCCGGCGCCCCGGGGCTGGATCGCACGGGGCCGGTGCGCCGATCCGCCGTGGAATGCCCGCTGGGGGTCCGGGCCGCGCGATTCCGGCCGCGGTGGGCGCCTGTCGGTGGGCACGCCGCAGGGCGCCCGCCGACGGGTTCAGCGGGCCTCGACGGTGCGGTGCACCAGGACCGGCCCGCAGTCGGGGGAGCGCAGGTAGACGTCGAGCCGGTCGGACCGGCCGGGCACCGCGTACACCAGAAGGTCCGCCGGGGCGCCCGCGTAGCTGCCCCGGTCGCTGGCGAGCAGCGGGGCGTCGGTGGGCGCCGGGCAGGCCGGGGCGCTCTGGCCGCCGGCGATGCCCGGTTGCACGTCGGCGGGCGGTGCACCGCCGGTCATGGTGGAGGGCGCCCCCGGCTTGACCGGGCCGTCGGTGGTCGGCCCGGCGCCGGCGAGCAGGTGCCGCACCTGGTCCGCCAGCTGGTCGTCCCGGTAGACGGTGCCGCCGCCCGCCTGCTCGGCCTTGGGGCTCTGGGCGGGCCTGGCGCTCGCGGCGGGGCTCGGCACGGCGCCGGCCGCGGGGGCGCCGACCGAGACCGCGGCGGTGTCCGAGGCGGACCGGTCGGGCATGGAGAGCAGCAGCGAGCCGCCGAGGCCGGCCCCGATCAGGACGGCGGCCGCACCGAGCAGCAGGCCGAGCCGGCGCCGCCGCGGCCGGGCGCGGCCCGGTCCGGTGGCCGCCGACGGGCCGGACGGGCGTCCGGACGGGCGCCCGGGTGGGGCGAGGTGCGTCGAGGAGGGGCCGGGAACGGGCCGGGAGGGGGCGGCCGGGGCGGTGCCCTCCCGAGGGACCGCGACGGCCTTCCGGGCGGTCTGGGGGGCCGCGGCGGGCCCGTCGGCGGCATCCGCGGCATCGGCGGCACGGACGGCATCGGCGACGTGACGCCCGGCCGCGTCGTGCTCGGCCGTACCCGGCTCGCCCGTACCCGGCTCGCCCGTACCCGGTTCGGCCTCGTCGCGTTCGGCCACCGCCGCCGCGAGGGCGGCGTCCAGCCGGGCGGCCACGTCGGTGGGCAGGGCGGGCGGCTCGACGGCGCCGAGCAGTGCCCGGACCTCGCCGAGGGCCTCGGCGGTCTCGCGGCACTCGGCGCAGCCGTCCAGGTGCCGCCGGAGCGCCGCGGTGTCGGCGGCGGAGTCGACCAGTCCCTCGGCCAGATCGGCCAGCTCGTCGACGGAGGGGTGCGCCGCGGTGGGCTCGGGGGAGGAGAGGGGGGCCGTCATCGCGTGCTCGCATCTCCTTCCAGAACCGGCCGGGTGGTGTCCGGGCCTGTCCTTCTGACGGCACGGGCGCCGGTCGGGTTCCCCGGTGGGGCGGATCCGCCCCGGGGCGCGGGGGCCGTGGTGCCGGCCCCCCGCTCGGTTTCACGTGAAACAGTGCCCGCCGCCGGTGCCGCGCCGTCCGCGCGGACGCCGTCCTCGCGGAGGTGGCGGACCAGCGGCAGCAGCCGGGCCCGGCCCCTGGCGCAGCGGCTCTTCACCGTCCCCACCGGCACGCCCAGCACCTCGGCGGCCTCCGCGACCGGGTAGCCCTGCATGTCGACCAGGACCAGCGCGGCCCGCTGTTCGGCCGGAAGTTCGGCCAGCGCCGCCGCCAGCTCCCGGTGCACCTCGGCCCGGACCACCGGGGAGTCGGCCGGCTCGGCGGAGCCCACCAGGGCGTCCAGCCGCTGCGGGTCGTCGTCCAGCGGGTTGGTGCGCCGGGTGGCGGTGCGCCGCGCGCGGTCCAGACAGGCGTTGACCACGATCCGGTGCAGCCAGGTGGTGACGGCCGAGCGGCCCTGGAACGTGTGCGCGCTGCGGAACGCGGAGACCAGGGCGTCCTGGAGGGCGTCGGCGGCCTCCTCGCGGTCGCCGAGGGTGCGCAGGGCGACCGCCCAGAGCCGGTCGCGGTGGCGGTTCACCAGCAGGCCGAAGGCGTCCCGGTCGCCGGCGACGTGCCGGGCGAGCAGTGCCGCGTCGTCGTCCACCCGGTCCGCGCCGTCCGTCACTGCCACCCCTCGTGGTGCCGTCGTTGCCCTCACCCGGCCGCCGGTCAGCCGAAGACCTTGACCTCGGAGACGTAGCCGCGGAACTTGGTGTCCGTATCCTTCGGCAGGTTGGTGAGCCAGATCAAGAGGTAGCGCGTGGTGACCGGGTTCTCCAGGGTGAACTCGGCGCTGGTGCCGCTCTTCTTCCCGGCCACGGTGAAGGCCTCGGGCTGGGCGGCGCCGGGGTTGGCGGCGGCCTGGGCGCCCGGGATGCGGAGTTCGACGGTGGTGCTCCCGACGAACTGGACGTTCACCGAGCTGACCGACTGCTGGGAGCCGAGGTCGATCAGCAGCCCGGTGCCCTCCTTGAGCGGCGGCTTGGTGCCGAACTGGTCGTTGTAGCCCTTGGTCGTCCAGGACGAGCCGGGGTCGCCGTCGAAGGACTTCGGGAGCAGGTACAGGGACTCCGGGGAGTCGCCCAGCGGGTTGTACGACTGGGCTTCCTTGACCGGGATCGGCACCGGGGTGTGGGTGGCTGCGTGCACGGTCGGCGCGGCGCTGGACGGCGCCGGGGTGGCGGCGGTGACGGTCGGCCCGGTGTGGCGCAGGCTGTCGACCAGCTGCCAGGAGGCGACGCCGATCGCGCCGAGGGCGACCGTCCAGGCCGTCACCTTGACCGCCCGGCGCAGCCGCCGGCGGGTGCGCCGGACCGGGGCGAGCCGGTTGGGGGCCGGCGCGGTGCCGGGGGCGGCGACCACCCGGGTCGGGTTGGGCGCGGTGGGCAGCGCGTGGGTGTTGTGGCGCGGCGGGGCGCTGAAGGCGGGCAGCTCCGGTTCGGGCTGGCGGATGCGCGGCATCAGCGCGATCGCCTTGGCCAGCTCCTCCGGGGTGCGGATCGGCTGGGCGTGGTGCGGGGGGTGGTCGAAGAGGGCGCGAGCGGCCAGTTCGGACAGGCCCTTGTGGACGCCGGCCCGGACCTGGTCCGGCGGCACGGCGTGGAGGTTCCGGGGCAGGCCCTGGAGGTCGTAGCGGTCCTCCGGGTACGGCCAGCGGTGGGTGAGCGCGGCGAACAACAGGGCGCCGATCGCCCGGGTGTCGGTCCGCTCGGCGTCCTCGGCGCCGCCGTCGGCGGGCAGCCCGCGCAGCGCGGCGTCCACCGCGATGCCGTTGATCCGGTACTGGCCGCTGTCGGTGCGCAGCACGCAGCGCGGGGTGAGTCGCAGGTGGGCCTGCCCGCGCCGGTGGGCGGCGGCGACGGCGTCGGTGACCTGGCGGACCATCTGGTACGCCTCGTGCGGCTCCATCGGGCCGTCGGCGAGCAGCTTGGCGAGGTCGGAGGCGTGCGGCAGCCACTCCCGCACGACGTAGACCAGCTCGCCCTCCTGCACGGCGTCCAGCACCTGGACGAAGCGCGGGTCGCCGAGCAGTGCGGCGGACTTGGCGGCCGCCAGCACCCGGCGGGCCCGTTGGTGGCCGGAGGCCATCAGGTGGACGCCGACGGCGCGGCGCAGCTTCTCGTCGACCGCCCGCCAGCTGCTGAAGGTCTCGGTCTGGGAGATGCACTCCTCCAGCCGGTACCGGTTGCCGATCTTGTCCCCGCTGTGCCGCAGCGGGGCCGGCAGGGTCTGCGGCAGGGTGCCGGTGTCACGCGGGTCGTGCGTGGGCTGCGGGTCCTGCGGCGGGCGGGCCGGGCGCGCGGCCGTGCCCCGCGCCGCTGCTGCGGCCGCCTTCGCCGCGCCGGCGGCGAGCTCGGCGCGGATCTCGGCCGCGGAGAGCGGCGCGGTGATCTCGGAGGTCTCCTCCGAGGAGGGTGCGGGAGAGGGCTCGTCGTCCGGTGCGGTCCCGGTGCGCGCGGCCTCGGGGGACTGCTGGGCCGTCTCGCCGGCGAGCTCGTCGATCGCCGCGGCCAGTGCGGCCTCGTCCGTCGCCCCGTCAGCTGCTGACGTGTCGACGACCGCCTTGGTGCCATCAGCCACCGTGGTCCTGCCTCCCCTTGTGTCGCCCCGGCCTGAGAGAGTCGCTGGAGCGGTCGGGCCGAGGCTCGGCGCTCCAGGACAATTGTGCCCACTCTTCTCCACCGGGTACGACCGCTGGAAGGGTCGGTCGGTTGCGTGATGGTGGAGAGATGTGGTGCAGATCCGACACTGGGCCGCCATCTCCGGCCCGGGAGGACCCGGGGTGCGGAGGGCGGCCCAGTACTGACGTGTGCCCCCCGCCCGGTGGGCGGAAGGCTCCGGCCCCCGGTTGACGCCCGGTCAGGGCGTCCGCCGGAGGGGCCGGCCGGTACGGTGGATCAGCGGCCGAGTCGGCCGCGGACCATGCCCAGCATGGCGTTCAACTCCTCGATCCGCAGCTTCTTCGCGACGAGCACGAAGACCGCCAGCTGGAGGCCGCCCGCCACCACGAGGGTGAGCACGCTGCCCAGCCAGCCGCCGATGACCTGCTGGACCGCCAGGCTGACGCCCACGCCGACCAGTGCGGCGGGCACGCCGGCGGCGGCCAGCCGGGTGTAGGTCTTGCCGATCCGCTTGGTGTCCAGGCCGCCGATCTTCTTCTTCAGCTTGGGCACCGCGACCGTCACTCCGACGGCGTACGCGAGGCCGTAGCCGAACGCCATCCCCGTCACGACCCACTCGGCGGGCAGCGTGAGCCAGCAGATCAGCGAGAAGGCGGCCTGGCAGGCCGCCACCCAGACGGTGTTCGAGAACGGCGTCCGGGTGTCCTCGTAGGCGTAGAAGCCGCGCAGCATCACGTACTGCGCCGAGTACGGGATCAGGCCCAGCGCGAAGGCGGAGAGCATCAGACCGACGTTGGTGGCGTCGTTGAGGACGCTCTCGCCGCCGCCCACGGCGTAGATCGAGCGGCCGATCGCCGGGCCGAGCGAGAGGAACAGGAAGGCGGCCGGGACGACCGCCACGGCGGTGGTGCGCAGCCCGTACGAGATGTCGTCGCGCACCGCGCCGGCGTCCTCGTCGGCCGCGGCCCGGGAGAGCCGGGGCAGCACCGCGCTCATCAGCGAGACGACGATGACGGCCTGCGGGAGCTGCCAGATCAGCAGCGCGTTGGAGAAGGCGGCCAGGCCGACGCCGTCGTGGCCGGAGTCGTGGGCGGCGATGCCGGCCGAGGTGGCCAGCTGGGTGATGACCAGGTAGCCGGCCTGGTTGGCGAGGACGAAGAAGAACGTCCACTTGGCCAGTCGGGCGGCCTTGCCCAGGCCGTGGCCGCGCCAGTCGAACCGCGGCCGGTAGTGGAAGCCGGCCGCGCGCAGGTACGGGATCATCGCCAGCGCCTGGACGGCGAGGCCGACCAGGGTGCCGATGCCGAGCAGCCGGACGCCCTCGGGGGTGATCGTCGCCGGGGTGACGCCGGGGTTGCCGAAGGAGCCGAAGACCCAGATGTAGGCGCCGAAGGTGAAGATCACCACGATGTTGTTGAGGACCGGGGTCCACATCATCGCGCCGAAGCGGCCGCGAGCGTTGAGGATCTGGCCCATCACCACATGGATGCCCATGAAGAAGATGGTCGGCAGGCAGTACCGGGCCAGGGCGACCGTGGTGTCGGCGCTGGCCTGGTCCGTCATCAGCGGATGGGCGATCAGCTGGACCAGCAGCGGGGCGCCCAGCACGGCCACGAAGGTGACGCCGGCCAGGCCGACCATCACCAGGGTGAGCAGCCGGTTGGCGTAGGCGGTCCCGCCGTCGGCGTCGTTCTTCATGCTGCG
Organism: Kitasatospora sp. NPDC090091; assembly: GCF_044747365.1. NCBI lineage: Bacteria > Bacillati > Actinomycetota > Actinomycetes > Kitasatosporales > Streptomycetaceae > Kitasatospora > Kitasatospora sp. NPDC090091. Next base: position 283,965 of record NZ_JBIVDY010000002.1, on the reverse strand, counting down.
GACGAGCTGCGGCACGAAGACGGCGTTCAGGGCGCCGCCGCCGATCAGGATGTACAGCAGGGTCGGCAGGGTGTTGGCGGCGTTGTACGAGTCGCCCATCACGCCGATGCCGATCGCGGTGGCGATCACCATGGTGCGCAGGAAGCCGGTGCCGCGAGAGACGAGGGTGCCGGCCGCCATGATGGCGCTGGAGTTGAGGAGGCTGGCGACCTTGCCGCCGCCGCCCGCCGGGGGCGCCTTCGGCGCGTGCTCCTCGGCGGCCAGCTCGTCCAGCGGCTCCACCGCGGGCGGCACCTGCACCGCGGCCACCTGCATGGTGGCCTCCTCCTCGGAGAGCGGCGGGTCGAACTCGATCGGCGGCACGAACGGGCGCTGTCCGTCCGGGTCCTGCGGGCCGTTCCGGTGGCCGCCGCCGTGGCCGCCCGTACCGCCCTGGTACCCGGCGGCCGGGGGGAACGGCGCGGCCGGGGCGAACGCGGCGGGTTCGGCCGGCGGCCGGGGCGCGCCGGACTGCAGCGGCTGCTGGGCCGGCGGCCGGGCCGGGGCCTCGGCGACCGGACCGGCGGGGGCGGCCTGTTCGGTCCGCGCCCCGCCGAAGAGCGCGTCCACGCCCACGTACTCGGTGGTCTCGGAGTCCCAGGCGGAGTGCGCCGGGCCCGGCTGCCACTGCTGCTGGTCCTCGCGCGGCCCGCCCCACTGGCCGCCGACCGCTGCCGGCTGCTCCCAGCCGGCCCGGTCGCCCTGCCAGGCCTCGGCCGGCGCCGCCGGCTGCTGCACCGGGGTGTCCCAACCGGGCTGCACCGGCGGGACCGGCGGGGAGAACGGGGTGGCCGGCGGTACCGGCTGCGGGTAGTCGCCGCCCTGCGGGGGCAGCTGCGGCGGCACGTCGTACGCGGCGGCCGGCTGCTGCGGCGCGGCGGGCCGGTCGGCCCGCAGGCCGTACGGGTCCTGGCCGTCCTGCGGGCCCTGGTACGCCTCGGCGGCGTACGGGTCCTGGGCGTAGGTGTCGGCCACGTACCAGTCGCCGGACGGCGACTCGGCGCCCGGCCGGCCCTCACCGCGGCCCGGCGGCCGCTCCTCGCTGCGCCCGGTCATGTCACCTCTTCGCTGTTGTGGGGGAGGCCGTCCCGGCGTCGGGCGGGTCTCGGCGGTATCAAGGACCAACCTTCTCATCACTGGCGGCCCGATCCCGGCCATCGGCGCCGCTGCCGCGCGGTGTCCGCGCAGCTCCGTCGCCCTCCGGGAGCCCGTCGGTGGACGATCCGCCGTCCTCCCCGGCGTCGTCGCCCGCGGCCGGGGCGTCCGTACGGCCCTCGGCCGGGGCGTCCGCCGGGGCGCCCGCGAGCGGGGTGTCCAGGGGCGCGTCGCCCTCGTCGTCGTTGGCCACCCGGCGCTTGCGCTGCCGGAAGAACCGCAGCGCCGCCAGCAGGAGCAGCAGCAGGGCGCCGCCGAAGACGTAGAGCACGCCGTTGGTCACCGAGGTGACCTCGACCTGGAAGGTCTGCGGCTCGCCGTACAGCTCCGGGTTCGGGCCGGTGGTCATCAGCTGGGCGGTCACCGTGACCGGCCCGTTGTTGTGCGCCTGCGCCGGGAACCGCAGGGTGGCGCTCTGCGCGGCGGGGAGCACCAGCTCCTCGGACGGGCCGATCTGGAGCCGGTTGGCCTGGGTCGGGGTCACCACCAGCTTGAGGTTGGTGACCGCCTGGGTGAGGTCGTTGCGGACGCTGACCTGCAGCACACCGGTGTCCCCGGCCAGGGTGATCACGTTCTTGTGCGGCACGTACACCGCGTTGGTCAGCTCGTCGAGGTAGTCGGACACGCCGGTGCGGTAGACCGACCCGGCGGGCGCCTGGGTCCGCCACTCGGCCGACAACGAGCGGACCATCGCCGCACTGAACGGACCGCGCACCCGCTGCGGCAGGGTGAGCACCCGCATCAGCGTCTCCAGCCGGTGCTGGATGTCGATGGTCCTGCTCAGGTCGACGGCCGGCAGCTCCGAGGAGCGCGCCTGGGCGGGGTAGTCGACGGCGGGCGGCACGGCGGTGTTGGCCTTCGGATCGGCCGGCCCCTGGGTGAGCACGTCCAGCTTGACCGGCTCCGCCCACTTGCCGGCCTCCGCCGCCTGGACGGCGGTCGCCAGCACCTTGGCCGTGTTGGTGGTCAGCTCCCGCGGCGGCATCACCAGCAGGCCGCGCGGGTTCTGCGGCTCCTGCCGGGAGATCACGAAGGTCTCGGCGAGGAAGCGCTGCACCGCCAGGGTCTGCGTCTGCGGCGTGTTGAGGTCCGTCTGGAAGAGCGCGGAGACCTCCTCGTCGGCCACCACCGCGGTCTGCCCGTTGCCGATCGGCCGCACCGCGGTCGGGGTGTACTTGAGGGCGTCCGGCTCCGGCAGGCTCGCGCCGTTCACCAGGACGGTGCCGCTGCCGGTGCGGTGCGCCAGCGCCGCGATCTGCTGGTCCAGGTAGCCCTGGTAGGGCCAGGCGACGTCCGAGCGGGTGTCGACCGACAGCCGGAACTCGACGGTCAGCCGGCCCGCCACGGCCGCCTTGTCGAGGGCGGTGTCCACGCCCGCCAGCTCGGCCGCGTTGTGCGCGATCGAGGCCAGGTCGGGGTCCGCGTACGGCAGCGCGACCACCTGGCTGCCCTGCTTGGCGACCGCGGCCCGCAGCTTGTTCAGCCAGGCCGTGGCGGCGGCGGAGCCGTTGCGGAGGACGGTGTTCTCCTCCTTGGCCGCCTGCTTGGGCCTGCTGTTCTTCTTGCCGTTCTTGTCGCCCTTCTCGGCGCCCGGCTTCTGCACCCGGTACGGCTTGGTCATCGCGAACGCGGTGTCCAGCAGGTCCGGGTCGATCACCCAGGTCAGGCCGGACAGCGACGAACCCGTCTCGACCAGCTCGTAGAGCCGGCCGCCCGGCGCGAACTCGGCCGCCAGGCTGTCGTCACGCAGCACCGGGACGGTCTGGTCGTTGTCGGACATGGTCTGCGCGACCAGCACCGGCGCGTGCACCAGCGGCCAGAGCGTGGTGACCTTCGACGGCTGCGCCTCGGCCGGCGTCGGGTCGTAGGGCAGGAAGGTACGGGCGATGCCCAGCGCGCGGTCGCGCTGGTTGTCCCCGGTCGAACCCCAGGTGTCCACCGCCAGCTCGTACACGCCCTCGGTGGAGAGCCCGAGGTCGTTCACGGCGACGCTCAGGGTGTACGGCTGGCTCTGGCCCGGCGCCAGCTCGTTCAGCGCGTACTGCGGGCTGTCCAGCTCGATGCCGTCCTGGTTGACCGGGTTGGTCCGGGAGGCGACGCCGGCCAGCTCGCTGCGCGTGGTGAGCGGCTTGCCCGACCACGGCTTGCGGACCGCCGCGTGGGCGCCCTTGAGCACCGACTTGCCGGCGTTGGTGATGTGCCCGCTGATCGTCACGGTGCCATTGGGGACGGCCACCGGCTTGTTGACCGACTCGATGGTCATCACCACCGGGGCCTCGGCGGAGGCCCCGGACTCGGCGGCCGGGCGCGGACCGCCGGCGGGCGTAGCGGCGGCCGGGAGGGCGGGCAGCAGCGCCAGCGCGGCGCCCAGCGCGGCCGCCACCCGTCGCACGGTGCGCTTCCCGGAGCGGCCCCGCGCACGACCCCGTCCGGTGGTCGCTTCGCGGAACGCGCACTTCTCGTCGGCTCGCTCGCTACGCTCGCTGACGCGGCCGACCTCGCTGCGCTCGGCCGGCGCTTCGCGAAACGCGCACTTCTCGTCGGCTCGCTCGCTACGCTCGCTCACGCGCTCCGCCCTCGCCGTTCTCGATCGCTCGCTGCTGATGCTGCTGTGCTGCTGTGATGCCGCGGAAGCCCTGCGGGCCGAACCTGCCGGCCGTGGGGATCAGCGGTGAAGAAAGTGCGGCCGCCCGCGATCCGGGAAGCCGTTCCGGCGCGCGGCACCGCAGGCCCTCATCGGCGCCCGCGACCCGCTCCACCGGCATGGTAACGATGCAGCCAAGGGTGCAGTGTTGCGGGCTTGGGGTGAGCGCCGCAAAACGCGCGGGCAGGGGGGCCTTCGGGCCACGTACCCTTGTGAGCCGTGTCCACTGCCAATGAGCCCACCGCCCACGAGTCCGGCGTCCATCATTCCAGCACTGCCACCCAGGTCGTACCAGGCCTGAGCGAGGCGCAGATGCTGGGCCTGCAGGAGCTGCTGCGGGTCTCCCCGGTCGCCGACGAGATCGCCCGCCGCTTCCAGGCGGCCGGGCACCGGCTCGCGCTGGTCGGCGGCTCGGTCCGGGACGCCCTGCTGGGCCGGCTCGGCAACGACCTCGACTTCACCACCGACGCCCGCCCGCACCAGGTCCTGAAGCTGGTCAAGGGCTGGGCGGACGCCGTCTGGGACGTCGGCATCGCCTTCGGCACGGTGGGTGCCCGCAAGGACACCCCGCAGGGCTCCTTCCTGATCGAGATCACCACGTACCGCTCCGAGGCGTACGACCGCACCTCGCGCAAGCCCGAGGTGACCTACGGCGACACCATCGAGCAGGACCTCGTCCGCCGGGACTTCACCGTCAACGCGATGGCCGTCGACCTGCCCGGTCGCGGCTTCGTCGACCCGCACCACGGCCTGGAGGACCTGGAGGCCCGGGTGCTGCGCACCCCCGCCACCCCCGAGGAGTCCTTCTCCGACGACCCGCTGCGGATGATGCGGGCCGCCCGCTTCGCCGCCCAGCTGGACTTCGACCCGGCCCCCGAGGTCGTCGCCGCGATGACCGCGATGGCCGACCGGATCGCGATCGTCTCCGCCGAGCGGGTCCAGGCCGAGCTGAACAAGCTGCTCCTGGCCGCGCACCCGGTCAAGGGCCTGCGCCTGCTGGTCGACACCGGCCTGGCCGACCACGTGCTGCCCGAGCTGCCGGCGCTGCGGCTGGAGCGCGACGAGCACCACCGGCACAAGGACGTCTACGAGCACTCGCTCACCGTCCTGGAGCAGGCGATCGACCTGGAGCAGGACGGCCCCGACCTCACGCTGCGGCTGGCCGCACTGCTGCACGACATCGGCAAGCCGCGCACCCGTCGCTTCGAGTCGGACGGCCGGGTCTCCTTCCACCACCACGAGGTGGTCGGCGCCAAGATGACCCGCAAGCGGATGCGCGAGCTGAAGTACTCGAAGGAGCTGACCGAGGACGTCTCGCACCTGGTCGAGCTGCACCTGCGCTTCCACGGCTACGGCGGCGGGGAGTGGACCGACTCGGCGGTGCGCCGCTACGTCACCGACGCCGGGCCGCTGCTGGAGCGCCTGCACAAGCTGACCCGCTCCGACTGCACCACCCGGAACAAGAAGAAGGCCGCGACGCTCTCCCGGACGTACGACGGCCTGGAGAAGCGGATCGAGGAGCTCAGGGCGCAGGAGGAGCTGGACGCCGTGCGCCCGGCGCTGGACGGCAACCAGATCATGGAGCTGCTGGAGCTGAAGCCGGGCCCGCAGGTCGGCAAGGCGTACAAGCACATGCTGGAGCTGCGCCTGGAGCACGGCCCGATGGAGCACGACGAGGCCGTCGCCGCGCTCCGCGCCTGGTGGGCCGGGCAGCAGGGCTGACCGGCGGGGCCCCGGACACGGAGGCCCGGAACACGGAAGGGGTGGCCCCGGAGATCTCCGGGGCCACCCCTTCGGTCGTGCCGCCCGGCGGGAGCCCGCCGGCCGGCCACGGTCAGCCGTTGATCCCCTTCAGGCAGAGCACATAGCTCAGCGCCTCGGACGAGGACGTCCGGGTGTAGCTGCTGTCCGACTCGGGCACGTTGTCGCAGCCCTTGTCGTCGCTGGTGGCCAGCAGCTTGCGGAGCACCTTGTACTGGGCCCGGGAGTCGCTGCAGGACAGCATCGTGATCCGCGGGTTGGGGTCGTGCGTGGCGGAGGTGCCGTTCTCGTTGCGCAGGCAGTCGCCGGCCTTGGCACGGTCGATGTCGCTGGGCACCGCGGAGGCCGCGGCCGGGGTCGACGGCTTGGCCGCGCCCGGGGTGGTGATCTCGGGTATCGGCGGCATCGAGAACGAGAACGACGGCATCGGCGGGATGCTCACCGCGGCCGGCGAGGGCAGCGAGATCGGGCGGTACGGCCGGCTGTCGTGGTCGGTCGCGCCGAGCAGGGCGCCGGTGGTCACCAGGATGATGAACGAGGTGATCGAGAGGACCGGCAGCAGCAGCATCAGCATGTGCGGCCGCTTGGTCAGCGGGACGCCCGGGTCGAGCTGCGGGCCGTGGGTGCCCGGGGCCGGCGGCGGCAGGTCCTTGATCTTGTTGTGGGCCGCGAGGTTCCGCAGCAGGGTGATCGGCGTGATGATCGAGGACAGGTAGCCCCACCAGCCCTGGACCAGGGTGCGGGCCGACATGTCGCGGACCACCGCGGTGCCGCAGGTGCGGCAGAACGGCCCGGGCTGCTTCAGGAACCGCATCACGATGATGATGCCCTGGTGCCCGCGGACGGTGGTGTCCACGGCGGGGAAGCCGCCGCAGAAGCGGCAGACCGGGCCGCCGTGCGGGGCCTGCTGCGGGTAGCCGTAGCCGGGCGGGGCCGCCTGCGGCGGCACGCCGTAACCGGGGGCGGCCTGCTGCGGCGCGGCCGGGTAGCCGTAGCCGGGCGCAGAGGCGGGCGCCGCAGGGGCGGGCGCCGGCCCGCCGTACGGGTTGCCGGAGGCGTAGGGGTTGCTGCTGTCGGCGGGCGGCGGCGCGCCGTAGGGCATCTGGGGAGGTGGGACGGACAAAGTGGTTCCCCCGTGGAAGGGTCGGACTGGCGTAGGGGTCAGGACTTCTTGACCGGCGGCACACTGGTGGTCAGCGGGCCGAGGCAGAGCACGTAGCGCTTCTTGTTCCAGCGGCGGCCGCTCTTGCCGGAGACCGTGCTGGTGGTGCCGACGGTCTGCTTGCAGCGGTTGGTGTCAGTGGTGCCGGTGTGCTTGGCCAGCACCTTGTAGTTCGCCTTGCTGTCGGTGCACTTGACGATCTCGACGTCGCGCGAGCCGCTCGCCTTGACGCAGTCGCCGACCGAGGCGCTGCTGACGCTCGGCCCGGTGACGAAGTAGCCGATGATCAGCGCGATGCCGCCGACCACGGCCACGCCGACCTTGAGCTTGGCCTTGGCACTGCCCTTCTTCGCCGGCGCCGGCACCGGAGCCTGCGGCAGCGGCGCCATCGGCGGCTGGCCGTACGGCGGCTGCTGCCCGTACGGGGGCTGACCGCCGGGCGGCGGGCCGTACGGGGGCTGCTGCCCGTACGGGGGCGCGGGCGGGCCCGGCTGGGCCGGTGCACCCGGGTGGCCGTAGGCCGGCGGCTGGCCGTAACCGGCCGCGACCGGCTGCGGCGTGCCGTACTGCGGAGGCTGAGCACCGTAGGGCTGGGGGGCCTGGGGCACGCCCGGCTGGGCCTGCGGATACCCGTACTGGGGTGGTGGCGGGCCGTAAGGGCTGGGCGGTGTGCTCATCAGATTTCCCCCGAAACAGAGTGCTGTCGCTCCGACAGATCTGACGTACCTTAGCGACTCCGTCCGACGCCGCCGGTTCCGAGGGTGTGGGGGTTCTCAGAGCGCCTGGTCACCGGGGAGCGGTCCGCTGCGCCGCGCGGCCCGCAGGTAGAGCACGGCTGCGAGCGCGTACACCAGGGCGACACCGGCCACCACCACGACCGAGCGGCCGGAGAGCGGCAGCACCAGCGCGGTCACCAGGGCGGCGGCCACGAAGGCGACGTTGAACAGCACGTCGTAGATGGCGAAGACACGGCCGCGGAAGTCGTCCTCGACCGACTCCTGGACCACGGTGTCGGCGCAGATCTTGGTGCCCTGGGTGACCACGCCGAGCAGCAGGGCGGCGATCAGGCAGGGCACCAGTGAGAATCCCAGCCCGAGCGCGGGCACGAAGACCACGGGGGCGGCGAGGCAGAGCGTCATCCAGCCGGCCAGGCCGATCTTCCGGGTGCACCACGGGCTGATCAGCGCGGCGATGAAGAAGCCGGCCGCGGAGAGGCCGACCGCCTGGCCCAGGGTGGCCAGCCCGGCGGCACTGTCGTTCGGGTCGTTGAAGGTGTAGCGGGCGAGCATGACCACCATGACGATCAGCACGCCGTAGCAGAACCGGGCGGCGGTGACGGCGGCCAGCGCGTGGACGGCCGGCCGGCAGTCCCGGACCAGGTGGGTGACGGCCGCGCCCAGGTCGCGGGCGGCCTGGGCCAGCGCCCGGCCGAGCGCGGGGCGGTCGGGGTGGTGCTCGGGCCCCAGCAGGTCCCGGTGCATCCGCCGGGCGGCCAGCGCCGCCGAGAGGTAGAGCAGCGCGGCGACGGTGACCAGCGCCGCGTCGGCCCGCGGCCCGGGGGGCATCACCTGGTGCAGCACGAAGCCCAGACCGCCGCCGGAGGCCGCGGCGACGGTGCCCAGGGTCGGGGAGAGCGCGTTGGCGGTGACCAGTTGCTGCTGGCGCACCACCCGCGGCAGCGCGGCGGACAGGCCCGCCAGGATGAACCGGTTGAGCGCCGTGACCAGCAGCGCGGAGGCGAAGAACAGCGAGGTCGGCGCCTCGGCCAGGAGCAGCGCCCCGGTGACCAGGCCGAGCCCGAACCGGGCCAGGTTGCCGTAGAAGAGCACCTGACGGCGGCGCCAGCGGTCCAGCAGTACCCCGGCGAACGGGCCGATCACCGAGAACGGCAGCAGCATCACGGCCAGGACGGAGGCGATGTCGGCGGGGGAGGACTGCTTCTCCGGGGAGAAGACCACGTAGGCGGCGAGCGAGACCTGGAAGACGCCGTCGGAGAGCTGGGAGAGCACCCGGGCGGTCAGCAGCCGGCGGAAATCGCGGCCGCGGAGGAGGTCCAGGAGCGTGGCGCGGTGCGCGGACTGGTGGGTGCTGCCGTTCTCCGTGATCGCCACCTGCCCAGACTGCCATGGAACCGGCCTGTGTTTCACGTGAAACATTCGCCGGGAAAAGGTGAACGGGCCCACGGCGGACCGTGGACCCGTTCGGTGGCGGTGAGCGCCGCAGTTCAGCGCTCAGTGCCCGAGCTTCAGCGCTCGACCTCGCCGCGGATGAACTTCTCGACGTTCTCCTTGGCCTCGTCGTCGAAGTACTGGACCGGCGGGGACTTCATGAAGTACGAGGACGCCGACAGGATCGGGCCACCGATGCCGCGGTCCTTGGCGATCTTCGCGGCGCGCACGGCGTCGATGATGACACCGGCCGAGTTCGGGGAGTCCCAGACCTCGAGCTTGTACTCCAGGTTCAGCGGGACATCGCCGAACGCACGGCCCTCGAGGCGGACGTAGGCCCACTTGCGGTCGTCCAGCCAGGCCACGTAGTCCGAGGGACCGATGTGGACGTTCTTGGCGCCCAGCTCACGGTCGCGGATCTGCGAGGTGACGGCCTGGGTCTTGGAGATCTTCTTCGACTCCAGGCGCTCGCGCTCCAGCATGTTCTTGAAGTCCATGTTGCCGCCGACGTTCAGCTGCATGGTGCGCTCGAGGATGACACCGCGGTCCTCGAACAGCTTCGCCATCACGCGGTGCGTGATGGTGGCGCCGACCTGGGACTTGATGTCGTCACCGACGATCGGCACGCCGGCCTCGGTGAACTTGTCCGCCCACTCCTTGGTGCCCGCGATGAACACCGGCAGGGCGTTCACGAAGGCGACCTTGGCGTCGATGGCGCACTGGGCGTAGAACTTGGCCGCGGCCTCGGAGCCGACGGGCAGGTAGCAGACCAGGACGTCGACCTGCTGGTCCTTGAGGACCTGGACGACGTCGACCGGGGCCTCGTCGGACTCCTCGATGGTCTCCAGGTAGTACTTGCCCAGGCCGTCGAGGGTGTGGCCGCGCTGGACGGTGACGCCGGTCGGCGGCACGTCGCAGATCTTGATGGTGTTGTTCTCGCTGTTGCCGATGGCGTCGGCCAGGTCGAAGCCGACCTTCTTGGCGTCGACGTCGAAGGCGGCGACGAACTCCACGTCACGGACGTGGTAGTCGCCGAACTGGACGTGCATCAGGCCGGGGACCTTGCCGGCCGGGTCGGCGTCCTTGTAGTACTCGACACCCTGCACCAGCGACGCGGCGCAGTTGCCCACGCCCACGATGGCTACGCGAACCGAACCCATTCCGGTTGCTCCCTGTGATCTCATGAGGGCCGCCGGGAATCGACGGCACTCGTCCTGCTTCTTCGATGACTGCTTGACGGGCGCGCGAGGCGCCCACTCCTGCCGCGTGGCACAGGGCTGACGCGGCGGTCAGCGCTCCTGGGCGGAGCGCCCCGGGCGGTCGTACGGTGGCCCGGGCGGATCCGGGGATCCGGCCTCCTCGCCACGGCCGTCCGAAGTCTTGTCGGGTACTGCGGCGCCCGGTCCGCCGGCGGCCGGTCCGGTCCGGCCGGTGCGGTTGGCCCGCTCGGTCTCGATCAGCTCGTTGAGCCACCGGACCTCGCGCTCGACCGATTCCAGGCCGTGCCGCTGCAGCTCGACGGTGTAGTCGTCGAACCGCTCGCGCGCCCGGGCGAGCGAGTTGCGCATCCGCTCCAGGCGCTCCTCCAGCCGGCTGCGGCGGCCCTCCAGGACGCGCATCCGCACGGCCCGGTCGGTCTGGCCGAAGAACGCGAAGTGGACGCCGAAGTGCTCGTCCTCCCAGGCATCGGGGCCGGAGTCGGCGAGCAGTTCCTCGAACCGCTGCTTGCCCTCGGCGGAGAGCCGGTAGACGATCTTGGACCGCTTGCCGTTGAGCGCGGTGGCCGGGACGTACTCGACGTCCGGGTTGTCCTCGACCAGGAAACCCTGGGCCACCAGGCTCTTCAGACAGGGGTAGAGCGTTCCGTAGGAGAACGCGCGGAACGATCCGAGCAGGACGTTGAGTCGCTTGCGCAGCTCGTACCCGTGCATCGGGGCGTCGTGGAGTAGGCCGAGAACGGCGAACTCCAGCACTCCTGAGCGCCTGCCCAATGCCGTCGTCCTCCTTCCCCTCAGCCGGTCCGCGGGCCGCCACCGCCGGCGGTATGCCGCTCCGATGTATCGGCTCGATATATCGAGAACAGTAAACCTGGGCCCCCGGTGGAGCAAGAGGGGCACGCGTGAATGTGATCACAAGGCGACGCGCGGGTGTGCTTGGCAACGGGCGTGTAATGATCTGCTGCCGTTTTGCGGTGATTGGCGGCTGATGCCCGATTAGTTGTGTTTCTGTCCTGCGTACGCTGTCGCGTGTGCACGAGGACCACCTCCGGGGTTAGGGCGGTTGCGGGCATCGGACGTGGACCCTGCCTTCAGGCTTCGACCGCCTGGCGAGGAGTAGCTGGAACATGAGCGAACGACGGCGCAGGTCGCCCAACGGAGACGGGCAGCCGCCGGGCGACGGCGGCCGGACGAGCGGAGCCGAACGCGACGAGCTCAGCTCGGAGGGCTTCCGACGGCGCTCCCCGGGCGTTCGGGAGACGGCCCAGCAGCCCCGGATGACCCGCGCCGAGCTGCGCAAGGCGGCCACCAAGGGCGGCAAGCGCGGCGCGGGCGCTCCCGCGGCTGCGGCCGGCGGGGACGGCAAGCCGGGCAAGAAGCGGTTCATCGACTACCCGCGCTTCGGCAAGCAGGGCTTCCGCCGCTGGCTGCCGTCCTGGCGGCTCTGGCTCAGCTCGTTCCTGATCGTCTTCGCGGCCTGCGTCGGCACGGTGTTCTTCATCTACCAGAGCACCACGATCCCGCCGCTCAAGGATCTGGTGAAGGAACAGAACAACATCTACTACTGGGCCGACGGCACGGAGATGACCCGCAAGGGTGAGACGAACCGTCAGATCGTCGAGCTCGCCGACATCAGCCCCAACCTGCAGAACGCGGTCATCGCGGCGGAGAACGAGAGCTTCCGCACCGACAGCGGCATCGACCCCAAGGGCATGATGCGCGCGGTCTACAACATGGCCAAGGGTGGCCAGACCCAGGGCGCCTCGACCATCACCCAGCAGTACGTGAAGAACGCGTACCTCAGCCAGGAGCAGACCCTCACCCGCAAGGTGAAGGAGTTCTTCATCACCCTGAAGGTCAATCAGGACATGAAGAAGGAAGAGATCCTGAAGGGGTACCTGAACACCAGCTGGTTCGGCCGCGGCACCGGTGCCCAGGCCGCCGCCCAGGCGTACTACGGCGTCAACGCCAAGGACCTCGACCTCTGCCAGAGCGCGATGCTGGCCGGCCTGCTCAAGGGCGCCGGGCTCTACGACCCGAGCATCAAGGGCAACCGCGAGCGTGCCGAGGCGCGCTGGAAGTGGATCCTGGACCGGATGGTGGAGACCAAGAACACCACCGCCGAGGAACGGGCCAAGTGCACCACGTTCCCGGACCCGATCAAGCCGGTGCCGCCGACCAACATGAACGGCCAGATCAGCTACCTGGTCGACGTCGCCAACCGGTACGTCACGGCCAAGGACCCGAAGATCGACCAGCAGGCGCTGGCCAAGGGCGGCTACAAGATCTACACGACCTTCGAGAAGGACAAGGTCGACGCCCTCAAGAAGGCCGTGGACGACGTCCGGAACGAGACGCTCAACCCGCAGAAGCGCCCGGACAACGACAACTGGGTCCAGTTCGGCGCGGCCAGCATCCGCCCCGGTGACGGCGCGATCGTCGCCATCTACGGCGGCGAGGGCGTGGAGAACCAGCACTTCGACAACAACGCGGACGCCCAGGGCGTCCAGGTCGGCTCGACCTTCAAGCCGTTCGTGCTCGCCGCCGCGATGCAGGTCGGCGTGCAGACCTCGACCGACGACAAGGGCAAGCCGAAGCGGATCAACGCCGACAGCCGCTACCTCTCCGACGACATGTCCGAGATCCGCCGGCCGGACGGCTCGCTGATCATGGACGACACGACCGGCAAGCCGTACCGGCAGAAGAACGAGGACAAGGGCAAGCGCGGCTACGTCTCGCTTCGGCAGGCCATGCAGTGGTCGTACAACGTCCCGTTCGTCCAGCTCAACCAGGACGTCGGCGGCCAGACCGTGGCCGACACCGCCGAGAAGATGGGCGTCCGCAAGGAGAGCTTCGTCGACACCAAGACGACGACCTTCCCGCTCGGCACCTCCGGCATCAGCCCGATCCGCATGGCCGACGCCTACGCGACGCTCGCCGCCAGCGGCAAGCAGGCCGACCCGTACTCGGTCACCAAGGTGGAGTGGAACGGCGTCGAGCGCCCGGGGTTCAAGAAGCCCGAGCTGAAGCAGGCGCTGGAGCCGGCCGTCGCGGACAACGTCACCGACGTGCTGGTGAACGTGGCCAAGAACGGTACCGGTTCGAAGTCCAACGCGCTGGGCCGCCCGGTCGCCGGCAAGACCGGTACCACCGACCAGAACAAGTCGGCCTGGTGGGTCGGCTACACCCCGCAGCTGGCCACCAGCGTCGCGATGTGGCGCGAGGACCCGGCCAAGCACGAGCGGCTGTCGCTCAACGGCACCGGCGGCAAGGACTCGGTGCACGGTGGTGACACCCCGACCGACGTCTTCACCCGCTACATGAAGGCCGCACTGGCCAACGAGAAGAAGCTGGACTTCCCCAGCCCGCAGCCGGTCGGCAGCCAGGTGGACTCCTCGGGTGCGCCGAGCACGGCCACGCCGAGCACCTCGCCCTCGGCCACCGAGACCGCCCCGACCCAGGCCCCGGACCCGGGTGCCCCGCAGCAGCCGCAGCCGACCGCCACCCAGGGCCCGGCCTGCGTTCCGGGTGTGGACTGCCCGGGCACGGTGCCCACGCCGTCGGCGACCAAGACGCACCCGACGCCCGGTGGCGGCGGTGGCAACGGCGGCGGTAACGGCGGCCAGACCGGTGGGCCCTCGCCCACCTGCTTCCTCGGGATCTGCAACACGCCGCAGCCGACGGCGACCACGCCCACGTCGACCTCCAGCGCGAGCACCAAGCCGCCGAAGCCGACCACGTCGCCCAGCGCGACCGGTGCCGGCGGCGGCCAGGCGGCGCCCTGACGGTCGGTGATCCCCGGCGCACCACGGCGGTGGCGGTCCTCCTCGGAGGGCCGCCACCGCCGTTTCGTCATGATTCGCCGGATCGCGCCGTGACCGGCGAGGGGTCCTCCTCGTCCAGTCGCGGGAGGTGCGGCAGGATGTCCGGCATGACGTCGAGCGCTCGTGACGATTCCGCCGGCCAGATCGGGCCCATCGAGGGCCCCGAGCCCGATCCGGCGGCACCCGGAACGGCCTCGGCCGATGCCACGGCCGCCGTCGAGGGCACGGCCTCCGCCGGTGCCGGGGAACCCGCCGGTGCCCCGGACCGGTCCGGGGCGGCCTCGCCGCCGGCCAACACGGTGGTCGTCCCGGCCGACGAGGACCCGGTCGCGGCGGCCGGCAGCGAGGTGATCGGCGGCCCGCCCGGGCGGCGCGCCCTGCTGGGCGTCTCCTGGTGGATCCCGGCGCGCTTCCTGGCGCTGGTGGTGATCGTGGTCTCGGTGCTGGGCATGGTCCGACAGCTGCCCTGCTACGACGGCGCCTGGTTCCAGCCGGGCTCGCCGCAGTACATCCACGCCTGCTACAGCGACATCCCGCACCTGTTCTCCGGGCGCGGCTTCGCGGCCGGCCTGCACCCGTACGTGGACCGGATCCCGGGCACCTCCGGCGATCTGCAGTACCTGGAGTACCCGGTGCTGACCGGTCTCTTCATGCAGATCGCGGCCTGGGTGACCCCGGGCGGCGGGACGACCACGAGCCAGGAGCAGTGGTTCTGGGCGATCAACGCGGGCCTGCTGATGGCCTGTGCGGTGGTCGCCGTGGTGGCGGTCTCCCGGACCCACCGCCGCCGTCCCTGGGACGCCCTGCTGTTCGCCCTCGCGCCCTGCCTGCTGCTGAACGCCACCGTCAACTGGGACCTCCTGGCGGTCGCGCTGGCCGCCGTCGCACTGGCCTGGTGGGCCGGCTCGCGGCCGCTCTGGGCCGGCGTCTTCATCGGTCTGGCCACCGCGGCCAAGCTCTACCCGGTGCTGCTGCTCGGCCCGCTCCTGGTGCTCTGCTGGCGCGCCGGGAAGTGGCGCGAGTTCCGTGCGGCGCTGGGCGGCGCGGCCGGCGCCTGGCTGGTGGTCAACCTGCCGATCATGCTGGCCAACTGGCAGGGCTGGTCGACCTTCTACGTCTTCAGCAAGCACCGCAAGGAGGACTACGGCTCCTTCTGGCTGATCCTGATGCAGAGCCGGGGCGCGAGCCTGGAGAACCTCGACGTCTACATCGGGGTGCTGATGGTGCTCTGCTGCCTGGCGATCGGCTGGCTCGGCGTCTCGGCGCCCCGCCGCCCGCGCCTGGTGCAGCTGGCCTTCCTGGTGGTGGCCGCGTTCGTCCTGGTCAACAAGGTCTACTCGCCGCAGTACGTGCTCTGGCTGATCCCGCTCGCCGTGCTGGCCCGGCCCCGCTGGCGGGACTTCCTGATCTGGCAGGCCTGCGAGGTGCTCTACACCCTGGGCATCTGGTCCCACCTGGGCTTCGTCACCGGCCCCAAGCAGCACGGGATCGGCGAGTCCTGGTACCACTTCGCGATCGTGCTGCACCTGGCGGGGACGCTCTACCTGGTCACCATGGTGGTCCGCGACATCCTCTTCCCGGACCGCGACCCGGTGCGCTGGGACGGCAGTGACGACCCGTCCGGCGGGGTGCTCGACCACGCCCCTGACGTCTTCGTGCTCGGCACCGCCCGGCGGCTGCAGGAGGAGGCGAGCTACGCCGGATACGCGCCGGCCGGCCCCGAGCAGTGGCTGGACGAGCCACCCGCCGCGGAGCCGGCCGGAAGTACCGCGCGTCGGTAGAGCGCCGTCAGCGGTCCACCACCCGGTCGAAGTGGGTGGTGGTGTGCCGCACCTGCAGGGTCAGCTCGTCGCCGATCGCCGGCGGCTTGGTGTCGTTGTCCAGGAGGAGCAGCGAGACCTGCATGTGCGGCGGCTCGGCGAACCAGAGCTGCTTGCCGGACCAGTGGAACGGTGACTTGGTCTTGTTGACCGTCGCCAGGCCGGCCCGGGCGATCCCCTTCGCCCGGGAGGACATGCCCTGCACGTACTTGGGCGCCTCCAGGCCGATGCCGTGCGCCGTCCCGCCGGCGACCACCAGCAGGTGGCCGTCGGACGGCGCGGGGTGCTGGCGGTAGCCGTAGCGGTCGCCCTTGGCGACCCGGGTGACGTCCAGGACGGTCGCCCGGACCTCCAGCGCGCCGTGGTCGCCGAGCCAGAGCCGGGTGCCGATCCGGGCCCGGAAGACGGTGTCCGGGTAGCGCTGCGCCAGCTGCTCCATCCCGGCCGCGCCGAGGTGGCTGACGAACACGGTGTGCACCGGGATGCCGGCGGCCCGGGCGGTGTCCACCCAGTACGCGACCTCCTCCACCGGGCTGGAGCCGTCCGGCCGGTCCATCGGCAGGTGCAGCGCCAGGCCCTCGAAGGAGACGCCGTCCAGCTCGGCGGCGACCGCCGGCAGGTCTGCGGTGCCCACGCCGTGCCGGCGCATGGTGGTCATGCACTCCAGCACCACCCGGGCGCCGGGCAGCGCACGCAGCGCGTCGACGCTCGCCACCGTCCGGATCACCCGCGCGTGCGGCAGCGGCAGCACCTCCTCGCCGATCCGGTACGGGGTGAGCACCAGCAGCTCGCCGCCGTACCAGTCGGCTGCGTCGGCCGCCTCGTAGGCGGTGCCGACCGCCAGCACCCCGGTGCCGAGCAGGGTCGTCTCCTCGGCGAGCCGGTGGTTGCCCAGGCCGTAGCCGTTGCCCTTCGCCACCGGTACCAGGCCGGGGAACTCGGCCAGGACGGAGCGCTGGTGGGCGCGCCAGCGTTCGGTGTCGAGGTAGAGCGACAGCGTCATCGGGTCATCTCCCAGGGGTGTCCGGTCACGGCGGGCGGGCTGCTCGGCGGCGGCTCAGCGGCGCGACATGTAGAGGTCGAGGGCCTTGTGGAGCAGCTTGTTGAGCGGGAAGTCCCACTCGCCGAGGTACTCGGCGGCCTGGCCGCCGGTGCCGACCTTGAACTGGATCAGACCGAAGAGGTGGTCGTTCTCGTCCAGGGTGTCGCTGATGCCGCGCAGGTCGTAGACCCCGCCGCCGAGGGCGTAGGCGTCGCGCATCATCCGCCACTGGACCGCGTTGGACGGCTTGACCTCGCGCTTGTGGTTGGCCGAGGCACCGTAGGAGTACCAGACGTGCTCGCCGACCACCAGCATCGTGGTCGCGGCCAGCGGCTCGCCCTCGTGGTAGGCGATGTAGAGCCGCATGCGGTTCGGGTCCTCGGCGGTGAGCGCCTTCCACATGCGCTGGAAGTACGACAGCGGCCGCGGGGTGAAGCGGTCGCGCTCGGCCGTCACCAGGTACAGCTGGTGGAAGATCGGCAGCTCGTCGTAGCCGCCCTGGACCACCTCGACGCCGCTCTTCTCGGCCTTCTTGATGTTGCGGCGCCAGAGCTGGTTGAAGCCCTTCTGGATGTCGTCCAGCGAGCGGTTGGCCAGCGGCACCTGGAAGACGTAGCGGGGCTGGACGTCGCCGAAGCCGGCGCCGCCGTCCTCGCCCTGCAGCCAGCCGGCCTTGCGCAGCCGGTCGGCCACCTCGAAGGCGCGCGGCTCGTACCAGTCGGCCTCGATGTCGCGCAGGCGCTTGGCCTGCTTGCCGGCGATGGCCTCCTTGATGGTCGGCGCGTTCCAGCGGCGGATGACCACCGGCGGGCCCATCTTCACCGAGAAGGCGCCCTGCGACTTCAGGTGCGCCAGCATCGGCTGCAGCCAGCGGTCCAGGTCGCGGTCGAACCAGTCGATCACCGGGCCCTCGGGCAGGTACGCCAGGTAGCGCTTGACCTTCGGCAGCTGCCGGTAGAGCACCAGGCCGGCGCCGACCAGCTGGTTGGCCTCGTCGATCCAGCCGATCGACTCCGTGCGCCACTCGGCCTTCACATCGCCCCAGGACGGCACCTGCATGTGGCTGGCCGAGGCGCGGCTCCTGATGAAGGCGAGGTGCTCCTCGCGGGTGATCGTCCTCAGGCGCAGGCTCATGCTCGGTGCTCCTCGTCGGTCGGGCTCGGTGGGCCCCGGGTTCTCGGGGTGACTTTATCGCCCGGTGCCCCTGCGGCTGCGGGCGCGGCAGCGCCCCCGTCGTGTACCTGTCTCCTGCCTGTAGGTACGCGGCGGGGGCGCCGGGGGTTCCTGGCGGGGCGGCCGGGGCGGCCGACCGGGGGAGCGCCGGGGGGGTTGCCGGGGCCGTTACGGCCCTAGCCCCAGAGGCCGCCCCTGGCGATTCCCAGGTAGAAGCCCCACGCGGAGGCGACCAGGCCGATCACCAGGACGAACCGCTCGGCCGTGGTGACGGAGACGAACTGGCCCCAGAACCCGGAGACGATGCCGAAGAGCCCGGTCCACGAGCTCATGATGTGGAGGTTGTGGAAGAACGAGGTCGTGAAGGCCAGCACGCCCAGGACGGCGGTGATGCCGACCAGGGTGTTCTCCCGCGGGTGGCGGTGGCCGTCGGTGTTCAGGGTGAGCGGGAGCCCGTGGATGGTGAGAGCCATGAGTCCTACCTCCTGGCGAGGAGACGAACGAGCAGGAAACCCGTTCCGTCCAGATTGCGGCGGTTGCGCGGCTCTCACAACCCCTATGCGTTTTGTTCGGCCGTCCGGGTGCGGGTAGGCTGTGCGGTCTGCACTGGTGTAGTTGTGCCCCCTTGTGCCCTCTTGAGGGTCGGCGGGGCCGATTGTCGGACCCGGCCGCTACGGTGAGCCGGTGTCGTCACTGCTCCGGTGCCGACGCTGCACAACCCTCCTGCCACGGAGAGACCGTGGCCGCTGAGTCCAAAGGAGGTGGGTTACTCATGCGTCACTACGAGCTGATGGTCATCCTCGACCCCTCGGTCGAGGAGCGCGCTGTCGCCCCCCTGATCGAGAACTTCCTCACCGTCGTCCGCAACGGCGGCGGCAAGGTGGAGAAGGTCGACACCTGGGGTCGCCGCCGTCTGGCTTACGAGATCAACAAGCAGTCCGAGGGCATCTACTCGGTCATCGACCTCAAGGCCACGCCTGAGGTCGTCAAGGAGCTCGACCGCCAGCTTGGCCTGAGCGAGTCGGTTCTGCGGACCAAGGTCCTGCGCCCGGACACCCACTGAGCCACCCGCTGAGGCCCTCGGGCCTCGGGTAGCTCGCGTCCGCTGTTTCACGTGAAACAGCGGTGAACGGAACTCTTCCGGAGAGGTCATCACCACCATGGCAGGCGAGACCGTCATCACCCTCGTCGGCAATCTCGTCGACGACCCCGAGCTGCGTTTCACCCCGTCGGGTGCGGCGGTCGCGAAGTTCCGCATCGCGTCCACTCCCCGCACCTTCGACCGCCAGACCAACGAGTGGAAGGACGGCGAGAGCCTCTTCCTCACGTGCAACGTCTGGCGGCAGCCGGCGGAGAACGTCGCCGAGTCGCTGCAGCGCGGCATGCGCGTCATCGTGCAGGGCCGGCTGCGCCAGCGGTCTTACGAGACCAAGGAAGGCGAGAAGCGGACGGTCTTCGAGGTCGAGGTCGACGAGGTGGGCCCGAGCCTGCGTTCGGCGACCGCGAAGGTCACCCGGGCCAACCGGTCCGGCGCTCCCGGTGGCGGCGGCTTCGGCGGCGGCCAGCAGGGCGGCGGCCAGGGCGGTGGCTGGGGCGGCGGTGGCGGCCAGCAGGGCGGCTGGGGTGGCAACTCCGGCGGCCAGTCCGGCCCGTCCGACGACCCCTGGGCGTCCAGCGCTCCCTCTGGTGGCAACCAGGGCGGCGGCGGCTGGGGTGCCCCGTCCGGCGGCGGTTTCTCCGAAGAGCCCCCGTTCTAGAGCTGACAGATTTCGTGCGGCCCGGCCGCCGGCGTCCCAGGACGCCCGCCGGGGCGTGAACCCCAAATGGAGCACACAATGGCGAAGCCGCCTGCTCGCAAGCCGAAGAAGAAGGTTTGCGTCTTCTGCAAGGACAAGGTCAACTACGTTGACTACAAGGACACGAACCTGCTGCGGAAGTTCATTTCCGACCGCGGCAAGATCCGTGCCCGCCGGGTGACCGGCAACTGCACCCAGCACCAGCGTGACGTCGCCACGGCCGTGAAGAACAGCCGTGAGATGGCGCTGCTGCCCTACACCAGCACCGCGCGCTAAGAGAGGGTGACCGAATAATGAAGATCATCCTCACTCACGAGGTGCCGGGTCTCGGCTCCGCCGGCGAGGTCGTCGAGGTCAAGGACGGCTACGCCCGCAACTACCTGGTCCCGCGTGGCTACGCCATCCGCTGGACCAAGGGCGGCCAGAAGGACGTCGACGCCATCCGTCGCGCCCGCAAGATCCACGAGATCCAGACCCTTGAGGCCGCCAACGAGGTCAAGGGCAAGCTCGAGGGCGTCCAGGTCAAGCTGGCCGTCCGCTCGGGCGAGGCCGGCCGCCTGTTCGGCTCGGTCACCCAGGCCGACGTCGTCGAGGCCATCAAGGCCGCCGGCGGCCCGGTTGTGGACAAGCGCGCCGTCGCGATCGCCTCGCCGATCAAGACCGTGGGCACCCACAAGGTCTCGGTCAAGCTGCACGCCGATGTCCTGGCCAACCTGGACGTCGCCGTCGTCGCCGCCTGAGCTTCTCGGTAGCGGCCCGAGGGCCGGTCTCCCCCTTCCGGGGAGGCCGGCCCTCGGTCGTTCCCGGGGCCGGTCGTTCCCGGGGCCGGGCGGTCGGGGGCGGCACCGCGCCGGTGCCGCAGGTCAGACCCGGACCGCTCCGGTGACCAGCCACTTGCCGCCGCGGGCCCGCCAGGCCAGGAAACCGCCGCGGACCAGCATGAACAGGTTCATCGCCCACCAGAGCCCGGTCAGCCCGCTGCCACTGGCCGGCACGGCCAGGGCCACCGGGGCGAAGACGGCCAGCGTGCCGAGCATCGCCCAGGCCAGGTACGGGCCGTCGCCCGCGCCCATCAGCACCCCGTCCAGCACGAAGACCAGGCCGGCGACCGGCTGGCAGAGCGCGAGCAGCAGCAGGACGGTGTCCAGCTGGGCCTGCACCGCCGGGTCGGGGGTGAACAGCGGCACGTAGAGCGGCCGGGCCGCCACCACCAGGAGGCCGAGCACCAGGCCGGAGCCGATGCCCCACTCGATCATCCGCCGGGTGGCCGCCCTGGCGCCGGGCACGTCCGAGGCGCCCAGGCAGCGGCCGATGATGGCCTGGCCGGCGATCGCGATGGCGTCCAGCGCGAAGGCGATGAACAGGAAGACGGTCATGGCGATCTGGTGCGCGGCGATCGCGTCGTCGCCGAGCCCGGCGGCCACCGCGGTGGCGATCATCAGGACCGCGCGCAGGCTCAGCGTGCGGACCATCAGCGGGCCGCCGGCCTTCGCGCAGGCCCGGATCCCGGCCGCGTCCGGCCGCAGTGAGGCCTGCTCCCGGCGGGCCCCGCGGACCACCACGAACAGGTAGGCGGCGGCCATCCCGGTCTGCGCCAGCACCGTGCCCCAGGCCGAGCCGGCCACGCCGAGCCCGGCGCCGTACACCAGGCCGAGGTTCAGGAGGAGGTTGGCGGCGAAGCCGGCGATCGCCACCGCCAGCGGCGTACGGGTGTCCTGCAGGCCGCGGAGCACGCCGGTGGCGGCCATCACCATCAGCATCGCCGGGATGCCGAGCGCGCTGATCCGCAGGTACGTGACGGCGTACGGCGCGGCCGTCGCCGAGGCGCCCAGCACGTCGGCCAGCCGGGGGGCCAGCAGCAGCGTCAGCGCGACCACACCGACCGAGAGCGCCAGCGCGAGCCAGATGCCGTCGATGCCCTGCTGGACGGCGGCCCGGCGGTCCCCGGCGCCGATCCGGCGGGCCACCGCGGCGGTGGTGGCGTAGGCGAGAAAGACGAAGACCCCGGTGGCGGTGGTGAGGGCGGCCGAGGCGACGCCGACGCCGGCCAGCTGCGCGGTGCCGAGGTGGCCCACGATGGCCGAGTCGGCCATCAGGAACAGCGGCTCGGCGACCAGGGCGCCGAACGCGGGCACGGCGAGCGCGAGGATCTCCCGGTCGTGCCGGCGGCGGGCGGTGGTGGGGGCGGTCATGGGGACAAGGCTACTCATCCACAGGTAATGACCACCAGAGATAGTGGGGCATTACTCGAAATCCTGAGCGACGGCTCCGGCGCGGTGTGTGTCCACGGCCACCCGGGCGTGTGTGAAGTATTTCTCATGCACAGCCCCGGGAGGGGGTCACCGCAGGTCAGCGAGTTGACGGTGGAGCGATCGTCGGGTTATCCACAGGGCTTTCCACAGGGGTGTCCACAGGATTGCGGCAGTTCTCCACAGCCTGGGGGCGACCGTCCACACCCCCTGTGGATAACCACCTTGGCGCAAGGGCGTCCGGCGCCTTAGCGTGGGCCCTCCGCCCGACACTCCCGCCCGCCCCCTGGCGTCCGTTCCGTCGGTGCGGTGCCGTAGAAAGAGGAGCGCGGCGAGGGAGGAGCGCGGCTCCGTCCCACCCAGCCACCGGCAAGGCCAGCTCCAACTCGCACCACTCGCTGATCGGGGAACACGCGTGACCGGCCCCCAGTACGACGACCACGACGCCCCGCCGCCGGAGGAGGACTGGCCGATCTCGGACGACCCCTTCCCCGTCGGCGCCTTCGCCGACGCGCCGTTCCCGGACGGCCCCGGCGACCGGCTGCCGGTCTCGCGCGGGCGCGGCAACGGCCAGGGCCCGGGCGGCTTCCAGGGCGGTGGCTTCCAGAAGGGCGGCAAGGGCGGTTCCGGGGGCTTCCAGCGGGACGGCAAGCGCCGCCAGGGCGAGGACGAGCGCCCCGACGGCGGCGACGGCTTCGAGCGCGTCCCGCCGCAGGACCTCGCCGCGGAGCAGTCCGTCCTCGGCGGCATGCTGCTCTCCAAGGACGCCATCGCCGACGTGGTCGAGGTGCTCAAGCCGGCCGACTACTACCGGCCCGCCCACGAGCTGATCCACGGCGCGATCCTCGACCTCTACGCCCGCGGCGAGCCGGCCGACCCGATCACCGTGGCCGGCGAGCTGACCAAGCGCGGCGAGCTCCAGCGGGTCGGCGGCCCCGGCTACCTGCACACCCTGGTCAACTCGGTCCCGACCGCCGCCAACGCGGAGTACTACGCCGAGATCGTCCACGAACGCGCGGTGCTGCGCCGGCTGGTCGAGGCCGGGACCAGGATCGCCGGCATGGGCTACGCCGCCGAGGGCGACGTCGACGAGATCGTCAACGCCGCCCAGGCGGAGATCTACGCCGTCACCGAGCAGCGCACCAACGAGGACTACGCGCCGCTGGCCGACATCATGGAGGGCGCCCTCGACGAGATCGAGGCGATCGGCTCCCGCAACGGCCAGATGTCCGGCGTCCCGACCGGCTTCGCCGACTTCGACGCGCTGACCAACGGGCTGCACCCCGGTCAGATGATCGTCATCGCGGCCCGTCCGGCCATGGGTAAGTCCACCCTCGCGCTGGACTTCGCCCGGGCCTGCTCGATCCACAACAAGCTGCCGAGCGTGATCTTCTCGCTCGAAATGGGGCGCAACGAGATCGCGATGCGCCTGCTCTCCGCCGAGGCCCGGGTCGCGCTGCACCACATGCGCTCCGGGAACATGACGGACGACGACTGGACGCGGGTCGCCCGCCGGATGCCGGACGTCAGCGAGGCGCCGCTGTTCATCGACGACTCCCCGAACCTGTCGATGATGGAGATCCGGGCCAAGTGCCGCCGGCTCAAGCAGCGCAACGGCATCAAGCTGGTCGTCATCGACTACCTCCAGCTGATGCAGTCGGGCGGCTCGCGCCGGGCCGAGAACCGCCAGCAGGAGGTCTCGGACATGTCGCGAAACCTGAAGCTGCTGGCCAAGGAGCTGGAGGTGCCGGTGATCGCGCTCTCGCAGCTGAACCGTGGCCCCGAGCAGCGCACCGACAAGCGGCCGATGGTCTCCGACCTCCGTGAGTCCGGCTCGATCGAGCAGGACGCCGACATGGTCATCCTGCTCCACCGCGAGGACGCCTACGAGAAGGAGTCGCCGCGCGCCGGCGAGGCCGACCTGATCGTCGCCAAGCACCGTAACGGCCCCACGGCCACCATCACCGTCGCCTTCCAGGGCCACTACTCGCGCTTTGTGGACATGACCCGGGACTGACCGTGTCCGCCGCCTGACCTCGGGGGATGCCGTGGCGGTCCGCCCCCGCGGCCGGCCGGCCGCCCCGGGGGGCACTCCGGGGGGCACTCCGGAGGGGCCAACCGCCGCACTCTGGACGGGAGCTCCGCGGCGCCATGGACTACTGTCACCTGCCGTGAAGACGATACGACAGCTGTCCGCCCGCCGGGCCGGGGGAAGCACGAAAGCCCAGGCGGGCAGGCCGGCCAGTCGGCTGGGCTGGCTCGACGCGCTCCGCGGCGTGGCCGCCCTGGTGGTCGCCCTCCACCACTTCGACATCCTGAAGATGCTGCCGGACCGCACGGCCGCCTTCATCTGGTGGCACGCGGACCTCGGTCTCTACGGCGTGATGCTGTTCTTCCTGGTCAGCGGCTACATCATCCCGGCCTCGCTGGAGCGGCGCGGGGACGTGCGGCAGTTCTGGATCGGCCGGTTCTTCCGGCTCTGGCCGCCGATCGTCTTCGGCATCGTGTTCGCGCTGGCCATCATCCCGAAGGGTGACGGATCGGTCGCCCTCTTCGCCACCGACCACGACCTGGTCTACCTGGCCGCCAACTCGACCATGCTGCAGGACTTCATGGGCGTCTGGAACGGCCTCGGCGTCATGTGGACCCTCAGCTACGAGATGGTCTTCTACTACATGGTCACCGCGCTCTTCGCGGTCGGCCAGCACCGCCGCAGCGGCCCGCTCGCGGTCGGCTTCGCCGCGGTGGCGCTGCTCTTCGGCACCTCCATCGCCTCCCACACGCTGACCCACGACGTCGCCTCGACCCGGAACCTGGTCTGGGGCTCCGTCCTGATCGTGGTCTTCGCCTTCGCCTGCATCCTCAGCGGTCGCCAGAACCTGGTCCGGACCGGCGCGATCACGCTCGGCCTGCTGGGCTTCGTGCTGATGTACAACAACAGCCGGGCCCCGATGTACCAGACCCTGATGATCTTCGCGACGATGTTCGCGGGCACCGTCCTCTACCGCGCCGAGCACCGCCAGATCGACCGCCTCCAGGCGATCCTCTGCTGCGGCTTCGTGATCGCGGCGGGCGTGGCCGTCGCCTGGATGTACAACCGCGACGGCATGGAGCAGAACACCTGGACGGCCGGCTGGCGCGCCTGGGCCGGCTCCTACCTCGCGGCCTGGATCACCTTCGGGATCGGCATGGCGCTGCGCAAGCGCCGCTTCCCGAAGCCGCTGACCTGGCTCGGCGCGATCAGCTTCTCGCTCTACCTGCTGCACGTCCCGCTGGTGCACACCCTCCAGCACCTGCTGGAGGTGCCCAAGGTGCCCCCGACGACCGGCGGCAAGGTGCTCTGGGCGGCCGAGTACCTCGCCGTGACCATGCTGGTGAGCTGGCTGATGTACCGGCTGGTGGAGCTTCCGGTGCAGAAGCTGGGCAAGAAGGTCAGCAAGGCGGTCGACCGCCGCTGGCCGGCCGTCGACCCGCTGGTGGTCGCCGCGGCTGCGGCCGGGGCGACCGGGGCCGTGCCGGACCGGACCGAGCCGCCGGTGCCGGTCGAGGTCGGTGCGGGCGGTGCGGGCGGTCCCGGGCACCGGGGCCACTGACCGCCGGTACGCATGCAGAAGGGCTCGCCTCCCCGACGGGGAGGCGAGCCCTTCGCCGTACGGCGGGCCGCGTCAGAGCGTGACGGTGGCGCGGAAGACGGTGGCGGCGGCGCCGTCGAGCCGGGTGGCGGTGCCGGTCGCCGGCAGGAAGGCGGACTCGCCGCGGGCGAGCTCCAGCACGGTGCCGTCGGCGGCGGTGAGGCGGGCGGTGCCGGCGGTGCAGAGCAGGATCTGCGGGGCCCGGCCGTCGATCTCGCGCTCGCGGCCGTCCAGGGTGAAGCGGGAGAGCCGGAACTCGTCGATCGGCACGGGGTAGAGCTCCTCGCCCGGGGCGCCGTCGACGGGGGAGGGGAGCAGCAGGTCCGGAGCGCCGGGGGTGAACCCGACCACCTTGAGCAGCTCCGGCACGTCGATGTGCTTGGGCGTGAGCCCGGCGCGCAGCACGTTGTCGGAGTTGGCCTGGAGCTCGACGCAGACGCCGTGCAGGTAGGCGTGCGGGACGCCGGCGCCGAGGTAGAGCGCCTCGCCGGCCCGGAGCCGGACGGCGTTGAGCAGCAGGCCGGCGATCAGGCCGCGGTCGCCGGGGAACCCGCGGGTGATCCGGGTGTAGAGCGCGTAGGGGCCGTCCGGATCCTCGGCGGCGGCCTTCTCCACCGCCTCGGCGGTGTCCCGGACGGCGGCCTCGGCGGTGGCGTCGTCCATGGTGAGGACGGCCACCAGCGTGCTGCGCAGGGCCTCGGACTCGTCCTCGGCGCCGAGCAGGGCGATCAGCGGGGCGAGGGCGGGGACGCCCAGCCCGGACAGCAGGGCGGCCGCCTCGGCCGGCCGGCGGAAGCCGCAGAGGCCGTCGAAGTCGCCGAGGGCGCAGATGAGTTCGGGCTTGTGGTTGGCGTCGCGGTAGCTGCGGTGCGGGGCGTCCTGCGGGATGCCGAGGGCGTTCTCCGCGGCGAAGCCGGCCCGCGCCTGGTCGAGGGTGGGGTGGGCCTGGATCGACAGTGGGATGCCGGCGGCGAGGATCTTGAGCAGGAACGGCAGGGCGGGGCCGAACCGCGCCACGGCGGCGGCGCCCAGCTCGCCCTCGGGGTCGGCGGCGATCAGCTCGTGCAGGGCGCGGGGCCCCTCGCCGCGGTCGGCGCGGGAAGGGGCGCCGGGGTGGGCGCCCATCCAGAGCTCGGCCTGGGGTTCTCCGGTCGGTTCCTGTCCGAGCAGCTCCGGGAGTGCGGTGACCGAACCCCAGGCGTACGGGCGGACTGTGTTGACGAGCCTGTCCATGCGCGCGGTTCTGCTCCTTCTCGAAGGCCGGGGATCGACCCTAGCCGACCGATGTCACCGCAGGGGAAACGGTGGGCGGCGGCGGGGAGTGCCGCAGCGGTTCCGGGGGTGCGAGGCAGCGGTAGTAGGATGCCAGGACGCAGTGGTTTCCACCGTGGTGACCAGGTCGGCGGGTTGCCGACGGGGATGCGTTCAGAGTGCGGGCACGGTGACTGGCACTTCCCGCCACCGGCCGAGAGGTTTGTACGTGACCGTGAACCAGCAGAGTTTTGCTGATCTCGGCAGGGTGCTGGTGATCATCCCGACGTTCAACGAGGCGGAGAACGTCGAGCGGATCGTCGGCCGGGTCCGCGTCGCGGTGCCCGAGGCACACGTCCTGGTGGCCGACGACAACAGCCCCGACGGCACCGGTGAGCTGGCCGACAAGCTGGCCGCCGAGGACCCGAACGTGCACGTCATGCACCGGCGGGGCAAGGAGGGCCTGGGCGCCGCCTACCTGGCGGGCTTCCGCTGGGGCATCGACAACGGCTACGACGTCCTGGTCGAGATGGACGCGGACGGCTCGCACCAGCCCGAGGAGCTGGACCGGCTGCTGGGCGCGCTGCGCGGCGCCGACCTGGTGCTGGGCTCCCGCTGGGTGCCGGGCGGCCGGGTGGTGAACTGGCCGAAGTCGCGGCTGCTGCTCTCGCGCGGCGGGTCGACGTACTCGCGGCTGATGCTGGGCGTGCCGATCCGGGACGTCACCGGCGGCTACCGGGCGTTCCGCAAGGAGACGCTCCTGGGCCTGGGCATGGACGAGGTCGCCTCGGCCGGGTACTGCTTCCAGGTCGACCTGGCCTGGCGCACCGTGAAGGCCGGCTTCAAGGTGGCCGAGGTGCCGATCACCTTCGTCGAGCGCGAGCTCGGCGCCTCCAAGATGAGCCGCCACATCGTGATCGAGGCGCTCTGGCGGGTCACCTCCTGGGGCCTCGCCGCACGCTTCGCCAAGCTGACCGGCCGCAAGGGCTGACGGCCGGCACACCGTCCGGAACGCAGAGCGCCCGGGCCCTCCCGTTCTCCACGGGTGGGCCCGGGCGCTTCTGCATGCCGCCGGGCGCGCCTTCCGAGCTTTCGGCGGCCGGTGCTCCCATGCTGTGGGGCGTACCTCCCGTGCCGCAGGGCGCCGGGAGTCCGACCGCCGACCAGGAGGAGCAGCCCGTGACGCCGTCCCCGCCCGAGGAGAGCGCCGGCTCGGAGCGCGCGGACGGGGCGAACCGCGCGAACGGGGCGCCGCCGGCCCGACCGCTGGAGACCGCCGTCTTCACCGGCCCCGAGTCGGCCTTCTTCGCCACCTCCACGCTGATCCTCGGCGAGCGGACCGCGATCCTGGTCGACGCCCAGCTCACCCGCAGTGCGGGGCGCGAGCTGGCCGAGTGGGTGGCCGGCAAGGGCCGCCGGCTGCTCGCCATCGTGATCACCCACCACCACCCGGACCACTACTTCGGTGCCGAGGAGGTGCTCCGGCTCTTCCCGGACGCGCAGCTGCTCGCCGCGCCGCCGGTGGTGGAGGGCATCCTGCGCACCGCCGCCGCCAAGGTCGCCCAGTGGAAGCCGGTCTACGGCGACGACATCCCAGACCACCCGCTGGTGCCCGCGCAGCTGCTGCCCCAGCCGCTGATGATCGACCGGCAGGTGGTGCCGGTGCTGCTGCTCGGCCAGGGCGACTGCAGCGGGTCCACCGTGGTCCACGTGCCGAGCATCCGCACCGTGGTGGCCGGCGACTTCGTCTACAACGGCACCCACGTCTGGACCGCGGACACCACCCCGGAGCAGCGGACCGCCTGGGTGCACAACCTCGGCCGGATCGCCGGCCTCGGCGCCGACCGGGTGATCGCCGGCCACCGGGCGCCCGGCCAGGACGACGACGCGGCCCGGGTGCTCGCCTTCACCGGCGAGTACCTCCAGGACTTCGACCGGCTGCTGGCCGAGCACCCGGCCGATCCGGAGGCGCTGGCCACCGCGATGAACGAGCGGTACGGCGAGCTGACCCTGCCGGCCGTCCTGGAGCTGAGCGCCGCCGCCAACACCGCCCGGGAGACCGGTGAGGAGGCCCCGGCCGAACGCGAGGCGGCCGTGCCGGTCGAGCCGGAGGACGACGAGGCCTGACGGCACCGGGCGGGGACCGGGCGGGGACCGGTGCGGACGGGACCGGAGCGGGACCGGGCCTCCCCCGGGCGGGTGCGGGGCGGGGCGGATACTGGCGGCATGACGCCGTACGACGTGATCGTGCCGGCCGGGGGCGCCGCCCGGCGGCTCGGCGGGGTGGACAAGCCCGGGCTGACCGTCGGTGAGACGACGCTGCTCGACCGGGTGCTCGCCGCCTGCGCCGGCGCCCGGACCACCGTGGTGGTAGGCCCGGCCCGGCCCACCGCCGCCGCCGAGGTGCGCTGGACCCGCGAGCACCCGCCCGGCGGCGGGCCGGTGGCGGCCGTCGCGGCCGGCCTCGCCGAGACCACGGCGGAGATCGTGCTGCTGCTCGCCGCGGACCTGCCGTTCCTCGACGAGCGGACCGTCCGGCGGCTGGCCGGCGCCCTCGCCGCGGCGGACCGGGAGACCGAGGCGGTCGTCCTGGTCGACGCCGGCGGCCGCGACCAGCCGCTCGCCGCCGCCTACCGCACCGCCGCCCTGCGCGGGGCGCTCGCCTCCCTCGGCGATCCGGCCGGCCTGCCGTTGCGCCGCCTGACCGGCGGCCTGCGCACGCTGCGGCTGGCCGACACCGACGACGTGACCTACGACTGCGACACCTGGGAGGACCTGGAGCAGGCCCGCGACCGCGACCGCGACCGCGGGTAGGCGCCGGGCGTCGTGGTCCGCCGGGCCGCCGCACGGGCCCGCACGGCGGCCCGCTCACGGGCGGTGCCGCGCCGCGTGAGGGAAACGACGCGCGCCGCTCACAGGGCAAACACTCCGGCGAAACCGGCGATCGGGCAGCATGGGGCCCATGGAGCGCACGCTGGATGACTGGATCGCCGAGGTCGGAGCCGAGCTGGGGGTCGACCTGGAGGTCGACGTCCGCGGGCTGCTCGACCTCGCCCGGGTGGTGGCGCACGGCGTCGACCGGCCCGCCGCGCCGCTGACCGCCTTCCTGATCGGCTACGCCGCCGCGCAGCGCGGGGGCGGCCCGGAGGCCGTTGCCGAGGCGTCGCGGCGGACCGCCGAGCTGGCCGAGCGGTGGGCCGCCGCGGCGGCCGAGCCGGAACAGCGGTGAGCACCGTCGAGGAGCCCGCCGTGCTCGGCACGCCCGCCGTCGGGCCGTCGGCCTGGCCGAAGGCGCGGGAGACCGCCCGCCGGGCCGGGCTGCGCCCGCTGCCGCCGCAGCCGGTCGGCCTCGCCGAGGCGCTCGGCCACACCCTCGCCGAGCCGCTCGCCGCCCTCACCGACCTGCCCGCCTTCGACACCTCGGCGATGGACGGCTGGGCGGTCGCCGGACCGGGCCCGTGGCGGGTGGCCGGCCGGCTGCTGGCCGGTCGGCCGGCCGGGGAGGCGCTGGACGACGGGGCCGCCGTCGAGATCGCCACCGGTGCCCAACTGCCGCCCGGCGCCACCGCCGTGCTCCGCCGCGAGCACGGTGAGCTGAGCGGGGCGCTGCTGCACGACCGCGGACCGGCCCCGCTGACCACCGGTCAGGACGTCCGTCCGCGCGCCCAGGAGTGCCGCCGGGGCGAGGCGCTGCTGCCCGCCGGTACCCCGGTCGGCCCGGCGGTGCTGGGCCTGGCCGCCGCCTGCGGCCACGACCGGCTGGCCGTCCGCCGCCGGCCGGTGGTCGAGCTGCTCGTCCTGGGCGACGAGCTGCTGGAGTCCGGGCTGCCGCGGCCCGGCCTGGTCCGGGACGCGCTGGGCCCGCTGCTGCCGCCGTGGCTGCGGGCGGCCGGTGCCGCAATCGCCGGGGTGCGCGCGGTCCGGGACGACTTCGGCCTGCTGCGGGACGCCGTCCGGCACTCCACCGCCGACGTGGTGGTCACCACCGGGGGGACGGCGGCCGGGCCGGTGGACTTCCTGCACCGGGCCCTCGCCGAGGCCGGCGCCCGGCTGCTGGTGGACGGGGTCGCCGTCCGCCCCGGCCACCCGATGCTGCTCGCCGAACTCCCGGGAGGCCGCCACCTGGTGGGCCTGCCCGGCAACCCGCTGGCCGCCGTGGCCGGCACCGTGACGCTGGCGCTGCCGCTGCTGCACGCCCTGGCCGGGCGGGTGGCCGAGGGGCCGGACCTCGCGCCGGCCGCTGTCGACCTGCCAGGCCACCCCGCGGACACCCGGCTGCTCCCGGTGCGCCGCACCGCGCGCGGCGCCGTCCCGCTGGCCTTCGACGGCCCGGCGATGCTGCGTGGGCTGGCCCGGGCGGACGCGCTGGCCGTGGTGCCGCCCGGCGGCGTGGCGGCGGGAGCGGCGGTCGAACTGCTGGAGGCCCCGTGACGGCCGGCCGCTCACCGGGGCCGGCCGGGGGCGGTCAGCCGGCCGGCGGGGCGGCCGGGCGGATGGTGATCACCCGGTCGGTGAGCTGGAGGACGGCGGCCTCCGGGTCGTTGTAGTTGAGCACCCGCCGGCCGCGGACCACCGCGACCACCAGGTCGGCGCACTCGCGCGGGCTGTGTCCGGCCTCGGCCCGGGTCACCGGGCGCTCGTGGACGTCGAGGCCGGTGCCGTAGGTGAGCAGGTCCTCCATCACCGCGCCGGCGTGCGGGCTGAGCATCGACATGCCGAGCAGCCGGCCCGCCGAACTGGAGCTGGTGACCACGACGTCCGCACCGCTCTGCCGCAGCAGCGGGGCGTTCTCGTCCTCGCGGACGGCGGCGACCACGGTGGCGCCCCGGTTGAGCTGGCGGGCGGTCAGGGTGATCAGCGCGGCCGTGTCGTCGCGCTCGGGGGCGACCACCACCCGGGAGGCGCGGGGGAGTTCGGCGCGGAGCAGGGTGTCGGTGCGGGTGGCGTCGCCGACCACGCCGGTCAGCCCGTCCAGGGTGGCCTGCTCGACGACCTTGCGCTGCGGGTCGACCACCACGATCTCGTCCCGGCGCACGCCCTGGCCGATCAGGGTGTCGACGGCGCTGCGGCCCTTGGTGCCGTAGCCGATCACGACGGTGTGTTCCCTCACTGCGGACCTCCAGCGTCCGATCCGCCACTGCCGGCGGGTGCGTTCGGTGAGCACTTCGAGCGTGGTGCCGACCAGGATGATCAGGAAGAGCACACGCAGCGGGGTGATCACGAAGATGTTGGTGAGCCGGGCGCTGTCGCTGAACGGGGTGATGTCGCCGTACCCGGTGGTGGAGAGCGTGACGGTGGCGTAGTAGGCCGCGTCGAGGAAGCTCACCCCGCCGCCGGCGTTGTCGTTGTAGCCGTCGCGGTCGAGCCAGACCAGCACGGTGGTGACGATCAGGACGCCGAAGGCGATCAGCAGCCGCCCGGACACCTGACGCAGCGGCGGCCGCGGCTGCTGCGCCGGCAGGACGACCCGGTCGCCGGCCTCGACGTCGTTCTCCGCCCGTCCCGTGCGGCGCCCCGGCAGGCGCGGTCGGAGGCCGGATCGGCCGGGCTCGGAGGGCTGCTCACCGTTCGTCACACAGCCAAGGATGGCCTGCGTGTCCGGGGCCGGGAGCCCCGGGTCGGCGGCCCGGGCGTGTCGGCGGCGCGGGGCGCCGGTGCCGGCCGCAGCGCGCGGGCGGGCCGCGCGGGGCGCACCCTGCGGCCGGTCGGCGCGGAGTAGCTTCGGGGCATGCATGCGATGACGATTCCTGAACCCGGCGGTCCCGAGGCGCTGGTCTGGGCCGAGGTGCCGGATCCGGTGCCCGGCGAGGGGGAGGTCCTGGTCGAGGTGGCGGCCACCGCCGTCAACCGGGCCGACCTGCTGCAGCGGCAGGGCTTCTACAACCCGCCGCCCGGCAGCCCGCCCTACCCGGGGCTGGAGTGCTCGGGGCGGATCACCGCGCTGGGGGCCGGGGTGGCCGGCTGGGCGGTCGGCGACGAGGTCTGCGCGCTGCTGGTCGGCGGCGGCTACGCGCAGCGGGTGGCGGTGCCGGTCGGGCAGCTGCTGCCGGTGCCGAAGGGGCTGAGCCCGGAGCAGGCCGCGGCGCTGCCCGAGGTGGTCGCGACGGTCTGGTCGAACGTCTTCCTCACCGCCCACCTGCGGCCCGGCGAGACGGTGCTGCTGCACGGCGGGGCGAGCGGGATCGGGACGATGGCGATCCAGCTGGCCAAGGCGATCGGCGCCCGGGTGGCGGTGACGGCGGGCAGTGCGGAGAAGCTCGCCCGCTGCACCGAGCTGGGGGCGGACATCGCCATCGACTACCGGGAGCAGGACTTCGTCGAGGCGCTCCGGGAGGCCACCGGCGGCGCCGGGGCGGACGTCATCCTGGACATCATGGGCGCCAAGTACCTGCAGCGGAACGTGGACGCGCTCGCGGTCAACGGCCGACTGGTGATCATCGGTCTGCAGGGCGGGGTGAAGGGCGAGCTCGACCTCAACAGCCTGCTGCGCAAGCGCGGTGCGGTGATCGCCACCAATCTGCGCGGCCGGCCGCTGGCGGAGAAGGCCGCGATCGTGGCGGCGGTGCGCGAGCACGTCTGGCCGCTGGTCGAGTCCGGGGTGGTCCGGCCGGTGATCGACCGGGTGCTGCCGCTGACGGACGCCGCCGAGGGGCACCGGGTGCTGGAGAACGGCGAGCAGGTCGGCAAGGTGGTGCTGCGGGCCTGAGGCCCGGAGGGGCCGGGGACGGGCCCGGGCGGCCCGGTGGAGGGCGGCCGGGCCCGGCGGGCGGTCGGCGGTGGTTGGTGCACAGTCGTTCGAAATGCCCGGATTGTCGGATTGTGTGAGGCTGGTCGGGAGCTGTCCCGCCGCCGACCGCGCCTGTGCGCGGCCGGCCGTCGGAAGGACCTCGATCGTGGCCGCACCTTCGAACGCGCTCCTCGGGCCGCTGCCCGCCGCGGTCCCCTCCCGCAGCCTCGCCGGCCGCCGTACCCGATGCCGGACCCGATGCCGTACCGGCCGCCGACTGCGGGCGCTGCAGGCGGTGGCGGTGCTCGGTCTGGTCGTGCCGCTGGCCCTCGCCCCCGCCGCGGTGGCGGTCGCGGCGGGGCCGTCCGCTCCCGCCGGGCAGCCGGTCGGGCCGCCGGCCTCCTCTCCGCCCGCCGAGCCGTCCTCCTCCGGGCCGTCTTCCTCCGGGCCGTCGGCCGACGGCGAGCCGTCTTCCGCCGCCGGGCCGTCCGGTGCGGCCGGACCCGTTCCGTCCGCCGCCCCGCCGTCCGGTCCGGTCCGGCCCGGCTCGGCCACCGCGGGGGCCGCGACGTCCGGCGGGCCGTCGTCCCCTGCCGCTGCACCGGAACCGCCGCCCGCCGGGCCGCCCGTGCCGCTGGGACCCGTCGTGCCCACCACGGACGGGGAGCCGGTCCCGGGACCGCTCTGGCAGTCCGCGCCGCCGCCGCACCAGGCCGGCCGCGCCCGGTCGATGACCGGCGGGCCGTGGGCCGAGCGGAGCCCCGGGCACCGGCACCGTCCGGCCTCGGCGCCCGAGCGCCCCGGGACGGTTCCCGACCGGGCCCCCGGCCAGGCCCCGGACCGGGCCCCGGACCGGGCGCCGCAGCAGCCGGTCGAACGGCCCCGGGGGCAGCAGCCCGGGAAGTCGGTGGAGCGGCCCGTCGAGCAGCAGGTCGGGCAGTCGGTCGAGGCCGGGCAGCCGGTGCCGGGCACCGACCCGGCCGCGCCGGACACCACCGGGGACGGGCCGGCCGAGGACGGCACCGGGATCGGGGACACGGCGCTCGCCGCGGGGGAGTCCGCCCCGCAGGCCGTCGCGGCCGTCCCGCTCGTCGTCCCCGCGCGCTGGGGCGACGCGTCGACCCGGCAGCTGCCGCTCGGGGCCGGCCTCGGCCTGATCGGCTGCGGCCTCGGTCTGATCGGCCTGCGGCTGCGCAAGGGCTGAGCCCGCGCACCGCCCCGCCCCGTACGGACCCCGCCCCGTACGGACCCCGCCCCGCACGGGCGCTGCGGACGGACCCCGCTGCGCCGCCGCGCGGACCTGAGTATCCGTACGGATGCCCGGAGCCCGCCCGGCGGCGTAGCGTCGTGCGTGGTGGCGGGCGGTGCGGCCGGCGGGGACCGAACGGCGGGTTCGCCGGAACCGGGGGCTTCCGTCCGACCAACCCCAGTGAGGGAGAATGTGGTTCATGACGAATCCGATGGACGAGCGCTCGTCGCAGGAGATGTACCAGGCCATGGGCGGGCAGCCGCAGGACGGCCAGAAGGTGCTGATCGTCGGACCGGACGGGCTTCCGGTGGGCGAGGGCTTCGCCGCGCCGGCGGGTGACGACGCCGAAGGCCCGCGCGAGCTCCCGGTGACCGAGATGGTGGAGCAGCCGGCCAAGGTCATGCGGATCGGCAGCATGATCAAGCAGCTCCTGGAGGAGGTCCGGGCGGCGCCCCTCGACGAGGCCAGCCGCGCCCGGCTGAAGGACATCCACGCCAGCTCCATCAAGGAGTTGGAGCTCGGCCTGGCTCCCGAACTGGTCGCCGAGCTGGAGCGGTTGTCGCTGCCGTTCACCGAGGACTCCATCCCCACCGAGGCCGAGCTGCGGATCGCCCAGGCCCAGTTGGTGGGCTGGCTGGAGGGGCTGTTCCACGGCATCCAGACCGCGCTGTTCGCCCAGCAGATGGCGGCGCGGGCGCAGTTGGAGCAGATGCGCCGGGCACTGCCGCCCGGTCTGCACGGTGGTGACCACGAGGGCGACGACGGCGTCGAGGGCCGCGGCATCCGGTCCGGCCCGTACCTCTAGGCCGCACCCCGGGGCGCCGGGCGGGGCGTCCGGGCGGACGGCCGCCCGGCCTCCGGCGCCGGAGTTGGGACGTACCGCCACGACCCGGCGCCGGGCGGACCGGCGCCCGCACCACCACCGGGTGACGGGTTGCGGCCCGGACACAGTGTCGGCCCTGCGCCGATCACTGTCGCCGCGAGCCGATACCCTGGGCCCCTGTCGCAGGCCGGGCGAGCGCCGCGACAGGGGCGGGCAGGGCCAGGGGGCCGGGCCCGCACCACGCAGGACGAGACCGAACGTCACGGTCGCGGCGGCACGGCCGCGCCGAGGGGGAGCAGAGGACCATGAGCGAGCACGGCAACGCGGTCGAAGGCCACTCCCTGGGCAACGGCAGGTACGTGCTGCAGCGGGTGCTCGGCGAGGGCGGCATGGCCTCCGTGCACCTCGCCTACGACAACGTGCTGGACCGCCAGGTCGCACTGAAGAGCATGCACGCCGAGCTGGGCCGCGACGAGACGTTCAAGGAGCGGTTCCGCCGCGAGGCGCAGTCGGTGGCCCGGCTGGAGCACACCAACATCGTCACCGTCTACGACAGCGGCGAGGACGTCGCCGCCGACGGTTCCAGCACGCCGTTCATCGTGATGCAGCTGGTCGACGGCAAGGGCCTGCGCGACGTGATCAACGACGCGGTCGCGCAGTACGGCGCGGTGCCCACCGCCGAGGCGCTGCGGATCACCGTCGGCGTGCTGAACGCGCTGGAGGCCTCGCACGACCAGGGCCTGGTCCACCGCGACATCAAGCCCGGCAACGTCATGTTCGACCGCAAGGGCACCGTCAAGGTCATGGACTTCGGCATCGCCCGCGCGCTGGACAGCGGGGTCACGTCGATGACCCAGACCGGCATGGTGGTCGGCACCCCGCAGTACCTCTCGCCCGAGCAGGCGCTCGGCAAGCCGGTGGACGCCCGCTCCGACCTCTACTCGGTCGGCGTGATGCTCTTCGAGATGCTCACCGGCCAGCTGGTCTTCGACGGCGACTCGGCGTTCTCGATCGCCTACAAGCACGTGCAGGAGGAGCCGGCCGCGCCCTCCACGATCAACCGGGCGGTCAACCCGGCGGTGGACGCCTTCGTCGCCCAGGCACTGCGCAAGGACCCGGCGCACCGGTTCCCGAGCGCGGCGGCGATGCGCGACGAGGCCGAGCGGCTGATCGAGGCGGAGAAGGGCGGCAACGGCAACCAGCTGGCCGCGAGCACCCCGCTGGTGATCACCGACGGCCCGCGCTCGGTGCACGCGGCGCCGCAGGCCCCGCAGACGCCGCAGCCGCAGTTCCACCCGCAGGCGGGGCCGCAGGGCTTCCAGACGCCCCCGCCGGCGTTCCAGACCCCTCCGCCGGCGTTCCGGACGCCGCAGCCCTTCCCGCAGCAGGCGCACACCCCGCCGCCGGCCTTCCAGACCCCGCCGCCGGCGTTCCAGACCCCTCCGCCGGCGTTCCAGACGCCGCAGCCCTTCCCGCAGCAGGCGCACACCCCGCCGCCGCAGCCGATGCCGATGCCCGCGCCGCCGTTCCAGCCGGCTCCGGCGTCGAACAGCGGCGGCTGCTCCACGGCCCTGGTGATCGTCGGCATCATCATCGGCGTGATCGTGCTCGCGATCGTCATCATCGCCATCGTGGTGACCAAGGCGGAGAAGGAGGGCACCACGAAGAAGACCACGCGGAGCGCCGAGCGCCCCGCGACCGTCCTGTACCTGGACGCCCCGACCGACCGGAATGGCCTGCTCTGATGCGTTCCGCCCGGATCGGGCGTGCTACGGGGGAAGGCCGAAGGCGGTAGCGTTCGGGGATACGAAGCGACAGGGCACCGCGATCCGAGCGAAGGCCCGGGGCGAGGAGCGATGGCACAGACGCATCAGCCGGACGACGACGAGGGTGCCTGGACGGCCGGCCCGGCCGGCGAGCCCCCGAAGGCGGGCGAAGCCGGTAGCGACGGTGCCACCACCGCGCTCCCGCCCTACGGCGGCGGCCCCCGGACGCCCGGCCGGGGCACCGCGGCCCCGCTCGGCACGGTCGGCGACGGGCGTTACCGGCTGACCCACCGGCTCGGCCGCGGCGGCATGGCCGAGGTGTTCGCCGCCCAGGACATCCGGCTGGGCCGCACGGTCGCGGTCAAGCTGCTCCGCGGCGAGCTGGCCCAGGACGACATCGCCCGGCTGCGGTTCACGCGCGAGGCGCACGCCGTCGCGGCGCTCAACCACCACTCGATCGTCGCGGTCTACGACACGGGCGAGGAGTACGTCGGCGACGAGTCGACGCCGTACATCGTCATGGAGCTGGTCGAGGGCCGCACCGTCCGCGAGCTGCTGGTGGACGAGGAGGCGCCGCCGGTCGACCAGGCGCTGATCATCATCGCCGGGGTGCTGGAGGCGCTCGCCTACAGCCACCGGCACGGCATCGTGCACCGGGACATCAAGCCCGCCAACGTCATCATCACCACCACCGGCGCGGTGAAGGTGATGGACTTCGGCATCGCCCGCGCGCTGACCGGCACCGCCAGCACGATGACCCAGACCGGCATGGTCATGGGCACCCCGCAGTACCTCTCGCCCGAGCAGGCGCTCGGCAAGCCGGTGGACCACCGTTCGGACCTCTACGCGGCCGGCTGCATGCTCTACGAGCTGCTCACGCTGCGCCCGCCGTTCACCGGCGACACCCCGCTCTCGGTGGTCTACCAGCACGTGCAGGACCCGCCGGTGCCGCCGTCGCAGGCGAACGGGCGGGTGCCGGCGGCGCTCGACCACCTGGTGCTGCGCTCGCTGGCCAAGAACCCCGACGACCGGTTCCAGGACGCCGACGAGTTCCGCGCCCACGTCCAGCACGCGCTGCGCGAGATGCACGGCGCCGGCGGGGCCTGGGCGGCGGGCGCCGCGGCGGCCGGGCTGGCGGCCGCGGGCCAGGGCCACAGCGGGGCCACCCCGATGATCGGCACGGACGAGACCGCCGTGCTCGGCGCCGGTGCGTCCGGCGACGCGACGACGATGATGCCGTTCCCGCCGTCCACGCCGCAGACCCCGGCCACGCCCTACCAGGGTGCCGGCGGCCCGTACGGCGGGCCCGGCGACGGCTCGGGCGGTGACGGCGGCGACGGGAACGGCTCCGGGCGGCGGCGCGGCCCGTGGGGCTGGGTGGCCGGCGCCGTGGCGGTGCTGGTCGCCGCCGGGGCCGGCATCGGGTTCGCGCTGAGCGGCGACGGCGGCGACGGCGGGACGAAGCACGGGCCCACGCCCAGCGCGACGGTGTCGACCGCCACCACGACCGAGGCCGGGACGCCCACCACGGGCCCGTCCCCGACCGCGGCGCCGACCACGCAGGCCACGCGGCGGCCGCAGCAGCCGACCGACAACACCTTCGGCGGCAACCAGAGCCCGGCGCCCACCGTGCCGTCCGGCAAGCACTCGCCGACCTCCACCGCGACCGCCACCGGGACGCGGACGGCGACGGCGACGGCGACGGCGACCGGGACCCCGACGGGCGGTGCGACCAGCACCCCGACGGGCGGCGGGACCAGCACGCCCACCGGTGGCGCGACGGCGACCCAGCCGCCGCCGAAGCCGACCTCCACCAGCGGTGGTGGCGGCAGCGGTGGCGGCGGCACCGGCCCGGCCACCCCGCCGGCCGGAGGCTGACCGCCCGGGTCAGTTGGCGAAGGCGTCCAGGACCTGCTCGTACTCCTGGCACCACCACGCCAACTGGCCCGCCGAGGCGGGGTAGAGCGGGTCGGCCCGGTGGTCGGCCCGCTGGTAGCGCCACTGGAGCATCCAGAAGTCGTTCAGCCGCTCCCACCAGACCCGGTGCACCGCGGCGGACAGGTGCTCCGCGGTGGCGGCCCCGGTGGCCCGGTAGGCCTGCGAGTAGTGCCGGACCCGGACCAGGTCGAGGACCCCGGTGGTCCGGTCGTTGAAGACCAGGGTGGCGGCGCGGACCGCCTCCTCCGCGCGCGGCTGGGGGCCGAGCTTGTCCCAGTCCAGGACGGCCGCGATCCGGCCGTCCTCGTGCAGCAGGTTGAGCCCGTGGAAGTCGCCGTGCGTCCAGCCGGTGGGCGGCGCGGCCGTCGGCTCCGGCCGGCGGCGGGCGTGTTCGGCCAGCAGGTCCAGCCGTTCGTCGAGGCGCC
This sequence comes from Kitasatospora sp. NPDC090091, assembly GCF_044747365.1. NCBI lineage: Bacteria > Bacillati > Actinomycetota > Actinomycetes > Kitasatosporales > Streptomycetaceae > Kitasatospora > Kitasatospora sp. NPDC090091. The sequence continues at coordinate 244,104 of NZ_JBIVDY010000002.1, read as the reverse complement.
GCTCCACCAGGGCGTCCAGCTCGCCGTACGGGCGGTGGTCGCGGGCGCGCAGCTGCAGTTCGCGGGCGAGCGCCGCGCTGTCGAGCGGGTCGGCGCTGCGGTAGCCGGCGGGTTGTGCGAGCGGGGCGCAGACTTCGTCGAGTGCGCCGTGGAGGTGTCCGAGCAGCGCGCCGAGTTCGTCGCACTGCGGCAGGGCGAGGTCGGTACCGTGCCGGTGTCGGCCATTCACCCAGGGGAAGAGCGCGAACAGCCGGCCGCCGAACGCGGCCACCGTGCCGGAGCGTTCGGCGCAGCCCAGCGGAGGGGAGACGGGCAGTCCGAGCGCGTGCAGCGCGCCCATCGCCCGGTGGTGGTCGGAGATCGCCCCGCGGTTGGCGGTGGCGGCGTCGACGTAGCACTTCAGGAAGTACGTGCCGGCCTCGGTGGTCACGCGGTAGCCGCGGTTCAACAGGCCCTCGGCGACCGGCTCGGCGGTCAGCAGCCGCCCCACCCGGTAGCGGCGCAGGACCTCGGAGAGAGCGGCGTGCGGGACGGGCGGGCTGAGGGTCCCTATCGGGGGTGCGGAGAGGTCGGGGCGGGCCGGGGCGCAGGCGAGGGTCTGGCTGAAAGTCACAGCCCGAGGTTAGGGCCAGCTGGTGAGGGTCCTTGACAAACCGTCAGCTGTGTGTATGCGACGGGACCGAGAGGCGCGGCGGTGCCGGCCGGCGCTCCGGCCGACGCCGCGTCAGTGCTGCTGGTCGGCCTGGTGCCGGGCCACGAAGGCCGCGGCCTGGGTGCGCCGCTCCATGCCCATCTTGGCCAGCAGGCTGGAGACGTAGTTCTTCACGGTCTTCTCGGCCAGGTGCAGTTCGTTGCCGATCTGGCGGTTGGTCATCCCCTCGCCGATCAGGTCGAGGATGCGCCGCTCCTGCTTGGTCAGCTGGGCCAGCCGCTCGTCCTCCTTCTCGCCGCCCTCGCGCAGCCGGGCCAGGACCCGGCTGGTGGCGACCGGGTCGAGCAGCGACCGGCCGGCCGCCACGTCCCGGACGGCGGTGATCAGGTCGGTGCCGCGGATCGCCTTCAGGACGTAGCCGGAGGCGCCCGCCATGATCGAGTCGAACAGCGCCTCGTCGTCCGAGAACGAGGTCAGCATCAGGCACTTGATCTCCGGCAGCCGGGAGCGGACCTCGCGGCAGACCTCCACGCCGTTGCCGTCCGGCAGCCGGACGTCGAGCACGGCGACGTCGGGGTGGACGGCCGGGATCCTGATCATGGCCTCGGCGGCGGTGCCGGCCTCGCCGACCACCTCGATGTCGTCCTCGACCGAAAGCAGATCGTGGACGCCCCGCCGGACCACCTCGTGATCGTCGAGCAGGAAAACCCTGATTTGTCCGTTATCAGTCACGCGCAAAGCCTCCCATATCACCCTACAAAAGACCTCCCGCCTGCACCGGGCCGGGATCGTTATCCGGCCAGAGCGGTCAAAACCGATGCCGGTAACCCCCTTACGCGGAGGCCTCCGCCCGGATAACGTGCGCTGGTGTCCTGAAGGCGACCGAATTGAGAGCTGCGCCACACCCGCAGTTGTCGGAGCCCAACAAGTAGGACGTCCTAGCGCAAGGGCGCCAAGGGCTGCCGCTGGGTAACGTTCTCGTGAGGGACGCCGTCGGAACAGGATCACCACCAGCCTCGCAGCCGGTGCGCACACCCACGCGCGCCCCGCAAGGCGGTGACCGGACCGGTCACCGGCGACCCCGGGCGGCCGGACAGACCGAGGAGTGAACGTGACCGTCAAAAGCACGGCGAGGGCTCGCAAGAAGGCGGCCCCCGGCGTCCCTGACACCCTCCGCGCCACGGGTACGGACGCCCAGCCGGAGCTCGTACAGCTGCTCACCCCGGAAGGGGAGCGGGTCGAGCACAAGGACTTCCCGCTCACCACCACCCCGGAGGAGCTGCGCGCCCTCTACCGCGACCTGGTGCTGGTGCGCCGGTTCGACGCGGAGGCCACCGCGCTGCAGCGCCAGGGCGAGCTGGGCCTGTGGGCCTCGCTGCTCGGGCAGGAGGCCGCCCAGGTCGGGTCCGGGCGGGCCATGCGCACCGGCGACTACGCCTTCCCCACGTACCGCGAGCACGGCGTGGCCTGGTGCCGCGACGTGGACCCGCTGAACCTGCTCGGCATGTTCCGCGGCGTGAACCACGGCGGCTGGGATCCGAACGAGAAGAACTTCCACCTCTACACGATCGTGATCGGTTCGCAGACCCTGCACGCCACCGGTTACGCGATGGGCGTCACCAAGGACGGCGCGGACGACGCGGTGATCGCCTACTTCGGCGACGGCGCCTCCAGCCAGGGCGACGTCAACGAGGCCTTCACCTTCGCCTCGGTCTACAACGCCCCGGTCGTGTTCTTCTGCCAGAACAACCAGTGGGCGATCTCCGAGCCCACCACCACCCAGACCAAGATCCCGCTGTACCGGCGGGCCTCCGGCTTCGGCTTCCCGGGCGTCCGGGTCGACGGCAACGACGTGCTGGCCTGCCTGGCCGTCACCCGCTGGGCGCTCGACCACGCCCGCAGCGGCAACGGCCCGGTGCTGATCGAGGCGTTCACCTACCGGATGGGCGCGCACACCACCTCCGACGACCCCACCCGCTACCGGCTGGCCGAGGAGACCGAGGCCTGGAAGGCCAAGGACCCGATCATCCGGCTCAAGGCTCTCCTGGAGAAGGAGGGCCTGGCCGACGAGGAGTTCTTCGCCTCGATCGACGCCGAGAGCGAGCAGCTGGGGCTGCGGGTGCGCGAGGGCGTGCGGAGCATGCCGGACCCGGACCCGACCCTGATCTTCGACCACGTGTACGCGGAGCCGCACGCACTGGTCGATGAGGAACGGGCCGAGTACCTGGAGTACGCGGCCTCCTTCGAGGCGGGGGAGAACCTCTGATGGCCGGTCAGCTCAGCATCGCGAAGGCGCTGAACGAGGCGCTGCGCAAGTCGCTGGAGAACGACCCGAAGACCGTCCTGATGGGCGAGGACATCGGCAAGCTCGGCGGCGTGTTCCGGATCACCGACGGTCTGCAGAAGGACTTCGGCGACGGCCGGGTCATCGACACCCCGCTGGCCGAGTCCGGCATCGTCGGCACCGCGATCGGCCTGGCCCTGCGCGGCTACCGCCCGGTCGTGGAGATCCAGTTCGACGGCTTCGTCTACCCCGCGTTCGACCAGATCGTCTCCCAGCTGGCGAAGATGCACGCTCGCGCCCTGGGCCACGTGAAGATGCCGGTCACCGTGCGCATCCCGTACGCCGGCGGCATCGGCGCGGTGGAGCACCACAGCGAGTCGCACGAGGCGTACTTCGCCCACACGGCCGGCCTGAAGGTCGTCACGCCGTCCAACGCGCACGACGCGCACTGGATGCTGCGCCAGGCGATCGAGTCGGACGACCCGGTGATCTTCCTGGAGCCGAAGCGCCGCTACTGGGACAAGGGCGAGGTCGGCGACGCGGCCGACCTGGACCTGCACGCCGCCCGGATCGTCCGCCCCGGCGCCGACGCCACGCTGATCGCCTACGGCCCGATGGTGAAGGTCTGCCTGGAGGCGGCCGCGGCGGCGGAGGAGGACGGCCGCCGGCTGGAGGTCGTGGACCTCCGCTCGCTCTCCCCGGTGGACTTCGCCACCCTGGAGGAGTCGGTCAAGCGGACCGGGCGCGGCATCGTGGTGCACGAGGCGCCGGTGTTCCTGGGCATGGGCGCCGAGCTGGCCGCCCGCCTCACCGAGAAGTGCTTCTACCACCTGGAGGCGCCGATCCTGCGGGTCGGCGGCTACTACGCGCCGTACCCGCCGTCCCGGGTCGAGGAGGCCTTCCTCCCGGACCTGGACCGCGTGCTCGACGCCGTCGACCGCGCGCTCGCGTACTGAACCGGGGAGCGACCATGACCACCGAAGTCCGCTCGCTCCGCGAGTTCAAGATGCCCGACGTGGGCGAGGGCCTCACCGAGGCCGAGATCCTCAGCTGGTACGTCAAGCCCGGTGACACCGTCACCGACGGGCAGGTCGTCTGCGAGGTGGAGACCGCCAAGGCCGCCGTGGAGCTGCCGATCCCGTTCAACGGGGTCGTGGAGCAGCTGTTCTTCCCGGAGGGCGCGACGGTCGACGTCGGCACCGTGATCATCTCGGTCGCGGTGGCCGGCGAGGCCGGGGCGGCCGCCCCGGCGGTGCCCGCACCCGCGGCCGCCCCCGCGCCGGCCGAGGCCGAGCCGGCCGAGCCGGAGCGGCGCGCGGTGCTGGTGGGCTACGGCCCGCGCACCGGCGGCACCCAGCGCCGGGCCCGGCGCACCACGACCACCACCAAGGTCGCCACCCCGGCTCCGGCCGCACCGGTGGCGCCCGTGGCCCCCGTCGCCCCGGCCCCCGCGCCGGTGGTGCCGGAGCAGCCCTCGGGCGAGCGGCCGCTGGCGAAGCCGCCGGTCCGCAAGCTGGCCAAGGACCTCGGCGTCGACCTGCGGGCCGTCACCCCGACCGGCCCGGCCGGTGTGATCACCCGCGAGGACGTCCACGCGCACGCCGCCGCCGCGGCCGCGCCCGCCGCCCCGGTGGAGGCCCCGGCCGCCCCCGAGGCGCCGGTGGCCGTGCCGGTCGTGGTGTCCGGCGCCGGCGACGTCCGGGTGCCGGTCAAGGGCGTCCGCAAGGCGACCGCACAGGCGATGGTCGCCTCGGCGTTCACCGCGCCGCACGTCACCGAGTTCGTCCAGGTCGACGTGACCCGGACGATGAAGTTCGTGCGCCGGCTCAAGGAGAGCGGCGAGCTGGGCCGGGACGTCCGGGTCAGCCCGCTGCTGCTGGTCGCCAAGGCGCTGCTGGTCGCGATCAAGCGCCACCCGGAGATCAACGCCCACTGGGACGAGGCCGCCCAGGAGATCGTCATCCGCGGCCAGGTGAACCTCGGCATCGCCGCGGCCACCCCGCGCGGCCTGATCGTCCCGAACATCAAGGACGCGGGCGGCAAGACGCTCTCGGGCCTGGCGGTCTCGCTCGGCGAGCTGATCGACACCGCCCGCCAGGGCAAGACCTCGCCGGCGGACATGCAGGGCGGCACGATCACCATCACCAACGTCGGCGTCTTCGGCGTCGACACCGGCACCCCGATCCTCAACCCGGGCGAGGCGGCGATCCTCGCCTTCGGCGCGGTCCGGGAACTGCCGTGGGTGCACAAGGGCAAGGTCGTCCCGCGTCAGGTGACCACCCTCGCGCTCTCCTTCGACCACCGTCTGGTGGACGGGGAGCTGGGCTCCAGGGTGCTGGCCGACGTGGCCGCGCTGCTGGAGCACCCGAAGCGCCTGATCACCTGGGGCTGACCGGCCCGGGAGGTCGAAGAGGGGCCCCTCCCCCGCACCGCCGTGCGGGGGAGGGGCCCCTTCTGTTGCCGTGGCCGGTCAGCGCTGGGGACGCAGCCGGCGCACGGCGATCATGACGCCGGCGCCCAGGGCCAGGACGGCGGCGGAGGCGGCGGCGAGGAAGCCGGTGGGGGTGGTCGCACCGGTCTGGGCCAGCTCGCCGGTGCCGGCCGGCGCGGCACCGGCGGGCGCGGCGGGCGCGGCGGCGGCGGGCGCGGCGGGGGCCACCGGTGCGGTCACGGCCTTGCCGTCGGCGGCCTGGGCCGGCGCGGGCTTGGCGGCGGCCGGCTGGGCGGGCGCCGGCTTGGCGGCGGCCGGCTTGGCCGCCGGGGCGGCCTTCGGGTGGGTGACCTTGACGGTGTGGAAGCCCCAGCGGCCCTGCTGGCCGTTGCCCGCGTCGGCGTCCGTCACCACGGCCACCTCGCTCAGGCCCTGCGGGGTGTCCGGCGAGAGGGAGACCCGGAACATCAGGTTGGCCGACCGGCCGTCGGGCAGGCTGGTCCGGAGCGAGTTGAGGTCGGCGTCGAGCCCGGCGCAGCCCTGGTTGAGCTTGAGCGGCTTCCACGCGCCCTGCGTCATGACCTCGACCCGGACGTCCTCGGCGCGGAGGGAGGTGCCCCGCGTCGTGCTCGCCAGACCGAAGCCCGGCACGACCTTCGGCAGCTCGGCGCCGGTGAAGTTGGCCATCCCCACGCTGAATTCGGTCCACGAGCCGTCGGCGCCGATGGTGGCGGCGACGGGGCCCCGGAAGTCCGCGACGGGCGCGAGCGCCTTGTTCGCGCCGGGGGCGTCGATCGCCGGCGGGGTGCTGTAGCGGACGTCCCCGCAGGCCCAGGCGGTGTCGGTGGCGAGGATCTGCACGCCGCCGGCCAGCACGACGGTGGTGGCCAGGGTGGCGAGGGCCCGGCGGCCGGAGAAGGCGCGGTCGTTCTTCGCAAAACGGTTGATAACGGACGTACGCATGACGTGACTCCCCAGGGTCATCGTTCTGACGGTGTGGTGGTGAAGACGACCGGCCCCGCTCCTACCGAGCGGAAGCGCCCCCCGGCTCTGCCGGTCTCGCTCTCCGTGCCTTCATCCGTAAAGACGTCCATCCCCGCGGGGGGTTGCAGGTGGGTTCGGAAGTTTTTCGAGATTCTTTCGGGCGGCCCGCCGAGGGGGTCCCTTCGGGATACTGCGGGGATGGCAGAGGAGCTGATAACCCGTTCGAAGGACCGCCGTACCGACCCAGGGGACCGCCGCTCGCTGCGCCGGGACGCCTCCGTCCCGGCGCTGCTGGCCGGGCTGGTGTGCATCGTGGTCTCGTTCTCCGGGCCGCTGGTGGTGGTGCTCGCCGCGGCCGCCGCGGGGAAGCTGGACGAGGCGCACACCGCGTCCTGGATCTGGGCCGTGGCGATCGGCAGCGGGCTCACCTGTCTGCTGCTCAGCTGGTGGACCCGGACGCCGGTGATCACCGCGTGGTCCACCCCGGGGGCGGCGCTGCTGGTGACCAGCCTCGGCGAGTACCCCTACCGGGAGGCCGTCGGCGCCTTCCTGGTGAGCGCGGTGGTGGTGGCGCTCTTCGGCGTCACCGGGCTGTTCGGCCGGCTGATCGCCGCGATCCCGGCGGGCATCGTCAACGCGATGCTGGCGGGCATCCTCTTCTCCTTCGGCGCCGGGATCTTCGGGGCGGTGCACGGCGCGCCCGTCCTGGTGCTCGGCAGCTTCGCGGCATTCCTGCTGGCCAAGCGGCTGGTGCCGCGGTACGCCGTCCCGGCCGCGCTGCTGGCCGGCGGGGTGCTGGCGGCCGCCACCGTCGGTCTGCCGCTGCACCTGGGCCCGGGCGGCCCGACCCGGCCGGAGCTGACCGTGCCCGCCTTCTCCGGGCCGGCCATGGTCGGCCTGGCGCTGCCGCTCACCATCGTCGCGCTGGCCTCGCAGAACGCGCCCGGCCTCGGCGTGATGCGGGCCTTCGGCTACCGGCCGGACGACCGGCTGCTGATCGGGGCCACCGGCGGGCTCTCCGTCCTGCTGGCGCCGTTCGGCTCGCCGGGGGTCAACCTCGCGGCGATCACCGCCGCCATCTGTGCCGGTCCGGAGAGCCACCCCGACCCGCGCCGCCGCTATGTCGCCGGGATGTCGGCGGGCGCGCTCTACCTGCTGGTGGGCAGCTTCGGCGGGGTGCTGGTGAGCCTGTTCACCGGTCTGCCGAAGGAGCTGATCGCGGTGGTCGCCGGGGTGGCGCTGCTGGCCTCGCTCCAGGGCAGCCTGGCCACCGCGGTCGCCGAGGAGCGCGGCAGGGACGCCGCGCTGGTGACCTTCCTGGCCACCGCCTCCGGGATGAGCCTGCTCGGCATCGGCTCGGCGTTCTGGGGCCTGCTCCTCGGCCTCGCCACCCACCTGGTGCTGGAGGTCCGCCGGGGCGGCTGAGATCACGGTCCGTGAGCGCGGTCCCTCTGAACGGACTCATCGGTATGACCGGTGTGATCCTGGTTGTTCGGCCAGGTCGGTGACTTTTTCGCCGGACCGGAGGGGAGACGCGCCGGGCCGGGTACGTCTTCGCGTCCACCACCCGGGCGACGCCGGGTGACCGGATCCCCGAGGACGCACCCGTATGCCGCCTGGCAACCCTGGCCGTCTCGTCCGGAGTCTGGCCGCGCTCGTGCTGGTGTCCACTGCCGTACTCCCGGCCGCCCTGGAGCTGGCCGGCCCCTCGCCGTTCGGCGTGATCGGTCCCGGTGCCCCCGCCGACCGGGCGGTGCCGCCGCACACCGCCCAGCGCGCCGACCTGCGCGCCGGCGGCGCCGCCCCGACCGTCGACATAAGGCGGACCGGCGACCCGGCCAATCGCATCACCCTGGTCCTGCTCGGCGACGGTTACACCGCCGACGAGCAGGACCTCTTCCGCCAGCAGGCCGACCGGGCCTGGCGGGCGCTGATGGAGATCGAGCCGTTCCGCAGCTACCAGGGCTTCTTCAACATAAGGCGGGTCGAGGTGGTCTCCGCGGTCTCCGGCATCGCCGAGACCGAGGGCCGGGGCCGCCACCCGGACACCCCGCTCGGCATGCACTTCTGGTGCGAGGGCACCGCCCGGCTGCTCTGCGCCGACGAGTCCGCCACCGCCCGCTTCGCCGGCGACGGGGACGGCCCGCAGTACCTGATCGCGCTGGCCAACTCCACCGAGTACGGCGGTGCGGGCGGCACCGGCGTCACCACCCTGGCCGGCGGCAGCCAGGACGCCGGGCGGATCATCCAGCACGAGATAGGGCACACCGTGGGCGACCTCGGCGACGAGTACGACAGCGCCCCGGACGACGCCGACTACCCCAACCTCTCCACCGAGAGCGCGGACGAGATGCGCCGCAAGCAGAACAAGTGGTGGCGCTGGCTCGGCGCGGAGTCCCCGGACGGCGGCGGGACGATCGGCGCCTACCGGAGCGCGAACGGGATCTACCGGCCCACCCAGGACTCGGTGATGCGCACCCTCGGCGGCGCGTACAACCTGCCCTCGCGGGAGGCGATCATCGAGGAGCTCTACCGCCGGGTCCGGCCCACCGACGCCCCGGTGCCCGCCCCCGGCGAGGTGGCCGGCCGGCCCCGCCTGGAGGTCCGCCCGCTGCCGCTGGCCGGCGCGCGGCAGCTCAAGGTCGACTGGACGGTGGACGGCGTCCCGGTGGAGCCGCAGGCGGCGGACCGCAGCTGGCTCGACACCGCCCAGCTCAACCTGCCCGCCGGGCACGGCGCCACCGTCACGGCCACCGTCCGGGACACCACCGACTGGGTGCGGGACGAGGCCTTCCGCGACCGCTACATGACGAGGTCGGTCTCCTGGACGGTGACCGGCTGAGGCGCTTCGTACCCGACCCGTACAGCCCCGATCTAGGCGTCCAATCATGGGATGACTAGTCTGGGGTCACTATGCCCGTGGAGCCCGCCCGTTCAGCCCGTCCCCTGTCCGCCTCCGCTCCCCGTTCCACCGCCGAGCCCGCCACCCGGGCCACCGCGGTCGCCCCGCCGCCCGGCGGCCGCGCCGCCTGGCTGGCCTGGGCCATCGGCGCCAGTGTCTACGTGCTCGCCGTCATCCACCGGACCAGCCTCGGCGTGGCCGGGCTCGACGCCGCCGACCGGTTCGGCATCGGGGCGTCCGCGCTCTCCACCTTCTCGATCCTCCAGGTGCTGGTCTACGCGGCCATGCAGATCCCGGTGGGCCTGCTGGTCGACCGCTTCGGCCCGCGCCGGGTGCTGCTGCTCGGTGTCGTGCTGCTCAGCGCCGGGCAGCTCGCCTTCGCGTTCTCGGCCGCCTTCGCCCCCGCGCTGGCCTCCCGGGCGGTACTGGGCTGCGGTGACGCGATGACCTTCATCAGCGTGCTGCGGATCGCCGCACGCTGGTTCCCGGCCGCCAGGAACCCGCTCGTCGCGCAGCTCACCGGCCTCGCCGGGATGGGCGGCAACCTGGTCACCACGGTGGTGCTCGCCCAGGCGCTGCACAGCGAGGGCTGGACGCCGACCTTCACCGCAATCGCGCTGCTCGGCGCCGGGGTCTTCGCCCTGGTCGCGCTCTTCCTCCGGGAGGCCCCGGCGGGTGCGCCGGTCGCCCCGGTCGCGGCCGCGCCCCGGCTCGCCGTCGGCCGGCAGGTCCGGGAGGCCTGGGGCGAGCCCGGTACCCGGCTCGGGCTCTGGGTGCACTTCACCACCCAGTTCCCCGGCAACGCCTTCGGCCTGCTCTGGGGCCTGCCCTACCTGGTGGAGGCCCAGGGCCTGTCGCGGGCCGGGGCGGGCGGGCTGCTCACCCTGCTGGTGCTCGCCAACATGTCCTTCGGGCTGCTCTTCGGCCGGCTGCTCTCCCTGACCGCCCGGGCCAGGATGCCGATCGTCCTCACCGTGATCGCCGCCACCGCGGCCGGCTGGGCGGTCGTCCTCGCCTGGCCCGGCGGCCGTCCGCCGCTCGGGCTCGTGGTCGGGGTCATCCTGGTGATGGGCACCAACGGGCCGGCCTCCCTGGTCGGCCTCGACTACGCCCGCGCCCTCAACCCGGTCGAGCGCCTCGGCACCGCCTCCGGCATCGTCAACATGGGCGGCTTCATCGGCACGATGGTGACCCTCTTCGGGATCGGCGTCCTCCTCGACGCCCTCACCCCGGCCGACGCCGCCGGCTACACCGCGGAGGCCTTCCGCTGGGCCTTCTGCTGGCAGTACGTGCCGATGGCGGTCGGCACCCTGATGATCCTCCGCCTCCGGAAGAAGGTCGCCACGGCCGGGGCGTAGTCATTCGTAGGGTTTCTGACCAGGCGAAACGGGATTACCCTAACTCGAAGTTAGGGTAATCCGAGCGGATCAGCCCCCGTACACACGCATCAGCTCGGCGAGCTGCGCGGGCGTGCCGTGGATCCGGGCGCCGTGCAGCTCCGCGTGCATGAGCCCGTGGTCGGGTGGCGGCACCGGCTCCGCGACGGGTTCGGACCGTGCCGCACGGCGCAGCCGGATCAGGTCCACCAGCCTCAGCTTCGGGCAGCCCGGGATCACGCGGCTGCCCTGGATGCCGACCCGCTCCACCGCCGGGCAGGAGTAGTAACCGCCGAAGGGCGGACCGCTGTCCTCCTCCCGGCCGGGCACGTGGAAGGCCATCTCGCCGTGCCGGCAGTGCACCGTCCCGTCGGAGTGGATGGTGACCCCCGGCCAGTCCTCGTGGTCGATCTCCGCGACGATCCGGACCTGCTGTCCGATGGCCTCGGCCAGGGTCTCCGCCATCCGCCGCTGCTGGCTGGGCACGTCGGTGTCCCCACGGCGGACGGAGGGAAGGAGATCTTCGGTGACCCACTGCTGGAACTGCTTGGCCGAGGGCTTGTCCGACCTCATGAGGAGCCCGTACAAGCCCGTCTCATTCACTACGCCGATCAGCGGGTTGCCTCGACCGTAGGCTTTCCGAACTGCGGAAACGGGGTAACCCTTGTTCGGAACAAGGGTTACCGACCGTAGATCGACGGTGCAGTGCTGGTGTGGTTCCAGCACCTTCACCGCATCGGTCGGATTGCCGCGACCGAGGATCCGGCACACGTCCGCCGTGACGAACCACGGCTCCCCGTCGATCATCACCACCCTGATCGGCTGCCCCGTGACCGGGAAGCTGGACCGCACCAGCACCATCCGTTCCTGCTGTTCCTGTTCGTCGTCCATCGGGACGCCCCTCCTTCTTCCGGGTGACAGTCGGATTGCCCGGAACAACGAGGTCGAACGGGTGAGGTGCTGGTGCCAAGCTGACGCACGGGAGCACGAAGCGCGCCACCCGGCGTGCGGTGGTGTGTGTACGCCGGGTGGGTGATGCCGGGGTCGGCGGGGGGGCTACAGCGTCACGGAGAAGTTGGCCAGGATGCGGGAGGCGAGCTCCCGGTCGCCCTCGACGGTGACCGGGCCGGGGCGGCCGCGGCCGCAGGCGAGGCGGACGTAGGTCTCCCAGTCGAGAGTGAGCTGGACGTCGGGGGCGAGGCTGATCGACTCGTCGGCCGTGCCGTGGCCGCCCGCGTCCACCCGGACGGTGCGCAGGAACTCCACCGGGCCGGTGACGTCGACGACCAGCGCCGTCCCGGCCGGGGCCCCGGCCTGGTGCGCGACCGCCTTGGGCAGCAGCTCCAGCAGGACGTCCCGGGAGACCAGCGCACCCGGGGAGTCCAGGTTGCCGGGCTCGTCGAGGGCGCGCCGGAGGTCCTGCTCGTGCACCCAGACGTCGAACGCCCGGCGGCGCAGCAGCTCGTGGTACGGCAGCTCGCGGCTGTGCGGCCCGGCGGGCCAGCGGACCTGCTCGGTGGGGGTGTGCTTGGCGTTCCGCAGGGCGCGCGAGCGGCGGATCACCGTGTACTCCAGCTCGCCGACCAGCTCGACCGAGGTGTGGCAGCGGCGCTTGTCGACCGGCAGCTCGATGTAGCGGGCGAAGTCGGTGGTGACGTGGCGCAGGTCGCGGGGGAGCGAGTGGATCGGGCGCGGGTCGCCGAGCAGCTCCGACTCGATCGCGATGACGTGGGAGACGACGTCCCGGACGGACCAGCCGGGGCACTCGGTGGCCCGGTTCCAGGAGCCCTCCGGGAGGGGGGCCACCAGTTCCGATATCGATTCGATGGACTGCGTCCACGCATCGGTGTAAGCCTGCACGGTCTGGTTGTCCGTCACGGGAATCTCCGGCCCTCCGTCAGCTGCCTTGCCACGTGCGCCCTGGCTTCGGCACCGGGCGGGTTGCTCCGGCTTCCGGGCGCGCACGCTAACCGCACGTTACGCTGCCGGGTGAGAGCAGGGCAGTGCTTTCGGGTGACGATCGTAGGACTCTTGCCGTGGACGGTGGTACTGTGCGCGCTTCATTGATCCAACTCGCGGTCTCCGACGCCGAGCCGCCCGCCGAGCGGCGGGCCCGGGCAGCCGCCCTGGTCCGTGCCCAGCAGGGCGCCGACCTGGTCGTTCTCCCGGAGCTGTGGCCGCTGGGCGGATTCGCCTACGACCTCTGGTCGGACGGTGCCGAGGCGCTGGACGGGCCGACCTCGGACGTGATGGCGGCGGCCGCGAAGGCGGCCGGGGCCTGGCTGCACGCGGGTTCGATCGTCGAGCGGGACCCCGACGGGCCGATCTACAACACCTCGCTGCTGTTCGCCCCGGACGGCGAGCTGGTGCACACCTACCGCAAGATCCACCGCTTCGGCTTCGACAGCGGCGAGGCGGTGGTGATGGGGGCCGGCCAGGAGATCGTCACGGCCGCCACCGACTTCGGCACGCTGGGCCTGGCCACCTGTTACGACCTGCGGTTCCCGGAGCTGTTCCGGGCGCTGCTGGACGCCGGTGCACAGCTGCTGGTGGTCCCGGCCGCCTGGCCGGCGCGGCGGCGCGAGCACTGGACGCTGCTGGCCCGGGCCCGCGCGGTGGAGGAGCAGGCGTTCGTCCTGGCCTGCAACACGGCGGGCACGCACGGCGGCGTGGAGCAGGCCGGGCACAGCATCGTGGTGGACCCGTGGGGCCGGGTGCTGGCCGAGGCGGGCGACGGCGAGGAGGTGCTGGCGGTCGAGTTCGACCCGGCCGAGGTGGCCAAGGCCCGCGCCGACTTCCCGGTCCACCGGGACCGGCTGCTGGGGATCCCGGCTCCGGTCCAGCGGTGACCCGCAAGGGCGCCCGGCGGCGCCCGGTGGCGGTGGCGGGCGCCCGGCGGCCCGCGGTGGTGCCCGGGGCCGGGTGACGCGGCTGCGGCGGCCCGGCGGCATCTTTGAGAAGATGAGCGTTCGTCGTGTTCCCCGCCCTTCACCTGCCGGTCCGCCCCGGGGCCGGTCGTAGAGCCCGCCCGAGGAGGTCGCGCGCATGTCCGGCACCGGCGCAGGCGACACCCGCCCCGTGATCCACCGCAACAGTCTCCGTGAGCAGATCGCGGGTGCGCTGCGCGAGGAGATGATGGCCGGCCGGCTGGCGGCCGGGCGGAACTTCACCGTCAAGGAGATCGCCGACCTGTACGGGGTCTCGGCGACGCCCGCGCGCGAGGCGCTGGTCGACCTGGGCGCGCAGGGGCTGCTCCGGACCGAGCACCACCGCGGGTTCACCGTGCCCGAGCTCGGCTGGGACGACTTCCTGGAGATCTTCGAGGCCCGGGTCCTCCTCACGGACAGCTACGTCCGCCAGCTCGCGCTGCGCCCGCAGTCCCCGGACACCGACGCCCGGCTGCCCTCGCTGCGGCGGCGGGCGGACGCGGCGGTCCGGGCCGCCCGGGCGGGCAACCTGGACGTGATGGTGGGCTGCGACCGCCGGTTCTGGCAGGAGGTGGCCGGGCTGCTCGGCAACCGCCGGATCGGCGACTACCTGGACTGGTTGCGGGTGCAGTCCTGGATGTTCGCCGCGCCCTACCTGCGCGGGATGCCGAGGCTGGACGGGGTCTGCTGGGACCGCCACCTCGACCTGGTAGAAGCGATCGCCGCGCGGGACCTGGCGGGCGCCTACCGGATCATCTGCGAGTACAACCTGTTCACCGTCCGGCTGCTCGCGGAACTGACCGGCCGGCCGCTGGAGTCGGTGGGCGTCCTGCCGCTGCTCACCGCCGGGCTCGGCCCGGAGGAGCCGGCACCGGAGAGCGGATCGGAGGGGCCCGGGCCGGACGGCGCCGGGCCGGACGGCGCCGGATCGGACGGGCCGCCCGCGGCGGGCGGCGTCGGGTCCTCGGCCGGGAACGCCGAGGGGAACGGCGGACCGGCCCGGCCCGCCGACACCACCGCCGGCCGCGCCCGCCTCCGGGACCGCGAGCTGGGCCGGGAACTCGGCCGCGAACTCGGCCTGGGCCTGGGCCTGGTACCGCAGCCGCGCTCGGTGGCCTTCACCCGCTTCGGCCGCTGACCGGCCGGCCCGCCGTCCGGCCGGTTGCCCCGGGGCGGCCCGACCCGCACCGCGCGCCGGGCCGGTAGGGTGGGCGGTCGTCGTCCCGCGGTTCCCGTACCGACCGTCCGGACCCGACCCGCCCATCCGTCGTTCGCCCCGCGAGCGACCTCCGCCGCCCGGAGAGGAAGAGCCGGCCCATGGCCTGCGACCTCTGGCTCGTCCCGCTCGTGGACGTCCTGAGCCACAGCCCCGAGAACCCCTTCCGGGACGACCTCGCGCTCTACAACACCGTGCTCACCGCTCGCGGACTGCCCGAGGTGCCGGTCTTCCAGTACGTGCCCGGGCTGAGCGGGGCGGTCGAGCCGATAGCCGCCTTCGACTACGACTCGCTGCACTTCCTTCGCCGCGCCTACCTGTTGGGCCTGACCGGCCTGGACATCACGCCGGTGGACGCGCTCGGCGGCGACTACGAGCAGCTGCTGGAGATGTTCGAGAACAACGCCGAGCAGTCGCACCTGGTCTGGCACTTCGACCACGCCGGGGCCTACGTGCCGATCGAGTTCGCGGTGCCGCTGGTCGACGACGTGCTGCTCGCCTCGGGCGGCCCGCTCGGCTCCAGCTACGGCCTGCTGCGCGAACTGCAGGCCGTGGCACCGGCGCTGGGCATCGACCCGCTCAACCCCCCGAGCCCGACCCGGCCGCTGGGCCCGACCGGCCTGGAGCAGCCGTTCGGCCCGCCGCTGGACGACCTGCACCCGTTCGCCCGGGAGCGGCACGCCTGGGCGGGCCTGTACGCGGCGGCCACCCGCAGCGTCACCCAGGGCTCGATGATCGTCTTCGCCTGACCCGGCCGGGTGCCCGCCCCGGTGGTCCGGCGGCGGGCCCGGCAGCGGCGCTGGCGTACGGCAGGCCCAGGACGGGCCCTGGGGTCCTGTGGATCAGCCCGGGTCCGCGCTGATCGGCGCTGATCCACAAGACGGGCCCTCGGCCGGACACGCCTAGCGCAGCGGGCCCTCCGGCGGCCGCTGGCGCGGCATGGTGGGCCTGGTCCCCGGCGGCGGCAGGATCCGCACCTGCGCCCCGCCGACCGTCTCGCTCCGCCCGCCCCAGCTGCCGGCCGCCTGGGTGGGCAGCTGGGTCATCCCGGCCCGGAACTCCAGCATCCACTCCGAGGTCTCGGTGCGGACCATGTCCGAGACGTCCTCGCAGAACCGCCGCAGCACCCCGAGGCAGCGCTCGGCCGCCTCGCCGGCGGTGCCCTCGGTGGGGCCGAGCACCTCGCGCACGCACTCCGACGCCCAGTCGAACTGGAAGGCCTCCAGCCGGCGTTGCAGCGCCTGCGCGGTGGAGACGTCCCGCATCCAGCCGGAGGTCAGCCCGAACACCCGGTCCGCGCCGTAGCAGGCCGCGGCGAGCGACAGGCCGACGTAGCCCCAGCTGGTGGCGTTGGCGACGGCGCCGGTGAGGTCCACCAGCGGGGCGGTGACGCCGCCGACGGCGAAGCCGGCCGCGCCGAACCGCAGCAGGCGGGCCCAGCGGCGCTTCCAGACCCGGTCCCGGCGGTACCAGTCGATCGCCTCCACCGCCCGCTCCTCGGACCAGCGGTAGAGCTCCTCCAGCCGCTCGGCGGGCTCGCCCCAGTCCCCGAGCGGGAACTGTCGGGTGCTCAGATCGGCCCGGCGCCCGGTGGAGGCCTGGCGCGCGACGGTCGCGGCGGGCGGGTCCTCCTCGCCGATCTCCTTGCCCCAGGCACTCTCCTCGGGCTGCATTTCCGGCTGGCTCACCTGTGGGGCTCCCTGTGGCGGGCGGACTGCTTGGTCTGACGGTGCTTCCCCTGACGTACCGTCGGCCTGGCCGGCCGTGGAGCGTCGGGCGACGCGGTCGGACCCGCGACACCCCGGGCAGTGTGGGCACCCGGGGCGGCGCACCGGCCGCGGCCGGCGGTGGTCCAACAGCACTTCTTACCGCCAAATGGCTGACCGTGGGGGCGCTTCGCCAATGATCGTTATCTGATTCGGCCACCGGACGCCGAGGTGAGGGGGTTGCGGCGGTCGGCGGGATTTCACCCGTCCGAGCGAGGCCCCGGTGACCCGCCGTCCTGACCCGGACACCCAGGGCATCCGACCGGGGGTCCGATTTGGAGGAACCTCCTGCTCCGGCAGCGTACGGACGGATTCGATTGGTGTGTTCCGACGGGACCGGAGGACGGCTCGAACCGGTCAGCGACTACCCTTCCCTCCGTGAAGGTCCTCGTCATCGGCGGCGGCGCCCGCGAACACGCCCTGTGCCGCTCTCTGTCCCAAGATCCCGCCGTGACCGAGCTGCACTGTGCCCCGGGCAACGCCGGGATCGCGCAGGTGGCGACGGTCCACCCGGTCGACCAGCTGGACGGCGCGGAGGTCACCGCGCTCGCCCGGCGGCTCGGCAGCGAGCTGGTCGTGGTCGGCCCGGAGGCCCCGCTGGTCGCGGGCGTCGCCGACGCCCTGCGCGCGGCCGGCATCCCGGTCTTCGGCCCGTCCGGCCGGGCCGCCCGGCTGGAGGGCTCCAAGGCCTTCGCCAAGGACGTGATGGCCGGCGCCGGCGTGCCCACCGCCCGCTCCTACGTCTGCACCACCCCGGCCGAGGCGGCCGAGGCGCTGGACGCCTTCGGCGCCCCCTACGTGGTGAAGGACGACGGCCTGGCGGCCGGCAAGGGCGTCGTGGTCACCGCCGAGCGCGAGGCCGCACTGGCCCACGCCGCCTCCTGCGAGAGGGTGGTCATCGAGGAGTTCCTCGACGGCCCCGAAGTCTCGCTCTTCGCCATCACCGACGGCACCACCGTCCTCCCGCTGCAGCCCGCCCAGGACTTCAAGCGCGCGCTGGACGGCGACGAGGGCCCCAACACCGGCGGCATGGGCGCGTACTCCCCGCTGCCCTGGGCCCCCGAGGGCCTGGTCGAGGAGGTCCTGGAGACCGTCCTGCAGCCCACCGTGGACGAGCTGCGCCGCCGCGGCACCGAGTTCTCCGGCCTGCTCTACGCCGGCCTGGCGCTGACCTCGCGCGGCACCCGGGTGATCGAGTTCAACGCGCGCTTCGGCGACCCGGAGACCCAGGTCGTGCTGGCCCGGCTGCGTACCCCGCTGGCGGGCGTGCTGCACGCCGCCGCCACCGGCACGCTGGACCAGCTGGAGCCGCTGCGCTGGGACGACGGCGCCGCCGTCACCGTGGTGGTCGCCTCCGAGGGCTACCCGGCCGCGCCGCGCACCGGCGACCCGATCGAGGGCCTGGCCGAGGCCGAGGCCGCGGACGGCACCGCGTACGTGCTGCACGCGGGCACCAGGACGGGCGAGGACGGCCAGGTGCTGAGCGCCGGCGGCCGGGTGCTCTCGGTGACCGCCACCGGGGCCGATCTGGCCGAGGCCCGCGACCGGGCGTACCGGGCGGTGGGCCGGATCGCCCTCAAGGGCGGGCAGCACCGGACCGACATCGCGCTCAAGGCCGCCCAGTAGCAGGCGGGTTAGGCGTTCCGCAGGGCGCTGCGTCCAGGGGTGGAACAACCCCCATGGCCGCAGCGCCCTGCGGCGTTTCCGGGGTCGGCGGGCTCGGAGCGGTTGCACCCGCCGCCACACCGTTCGGCGGCGGGAATCCAGCCCATCGAGTGACAGCACCCGCATCCGGCTGACGTAACCGGGCGAACGGCCTTATGGTGCGCTGGTCCGCAGCGCCACGGGCGGGTCGTCCGTGGTCGCCGCCGGGTAGCGGCGGTCGTGCGGGGGGATGCTGGACGGCGTCCGGCCGGGTGGACACGCCCGGGCCGCTTCGCACGGGCCCCGACGCGTCGTCCGGAATCCGGGCGCCGTCACCGGGACGAGTGGAAACCGGGAGAACCGGAACACCCACCCGGAGACGGGCGTCGAAAATGTCAGAAGCGCCACGCAGCATGTACTACCGGGGATCGGACGCCGCCGTTTCCCAGTCGGAACTGATCGTTTCGAGTCGGCTCAGGGCCCGTCGCCGGGCGCCCGAGGACTCCGAAGGGGGTGCCGCACCGTATGGCCGCTGTCGACACCGCGCGCGCTCACGCCCAGGCGGTCCTGCGGGTCCGAGGCCTCGCCCTGGCCGTCGCCGCGCTGCCCGCCGCCCTCGCGGTGGTCCTGCTCGCGGGCCGGATCACCGGCCGGATCGGTGCACCGGGTGCGGCCGACGCCGCGGCCTGGGACGCCGCCCGGTGGGCGGTCTGCGCCGTCGCCGCCGTGACCCTCCTGGTGGCCGGCCTGGCCGCCCGGACCTACCGCCGCGCCGTACCGCCGCAGACCCCGGTCGTCCCGCTGGAGCGCGCCGAGGCCCCCGAGCTGTACCGGCTGATCGTCGAACTGGCCGACCGGCTGGACGTGCCCGCGCCCTCCGCGATCGCGCTCACCCCGGACTGCGACAGCTGGCTGGAGGACGTCCCGCCGGCCGCCCCGCCGGCCCGCCGGCACCGCCGCGCCCGCGGCGCGGAGCCGCCCGCCCCGGTGCTGGTGATCGGCTCGCCCTTCCTCTGGTGGATGCGGGCCGGCGAGCTGCGCGCCCTGCTGGCCCCCGTGGTGGCCGGCACCGCGGCCGCCGCCGACCCGGAGATCGCCGCCGCCCGCCGCTTCCTGCGCTCCCTGGACGCCAGCCTGGCCGACGCCCCGCCGCCCGGCCTGGGCGGCGCCCCGGCGCCCGCCGCGCCGCGCACCGCCCGCCGCGGCCCGGCCGCGCTCACCGACCGGATCACCCGCCGGCTGCTCCGCGCCTGCCGCGGGCACTCCGCGGAGCTGGAGCGGGCCGTCGCAGGCCGGGCCTCCGAGCAGGCCAGGGCGGTCGACTACGGGCTGCGGATCGCCGCGCAGGAGCAGGTCGGCCTCGCCTACGCCGGGTGGGACCGGCTGCTCACCCGGGTCGCGCTGCCCGCCTGGCGGCTCGGCCGCCACCCGGCGCACCTCAACGCCGGCGTGGTCGCCGCGCTCACCGAGCTGTCCCGCCGCGACCGGCTGGCCGACGGCTACAGCAGCCGGCTCGGCGACCGCCCCGCCTGCGACCTGCTGGAGGAGCCGGGCGCCGTCGACGCGGCGGTCTCGCGGCTCGCCGCCGAGCTCTTCTTCGGCCGCCCCGCCTCCGGCGGCTGGCAGGAGCTGGAGTGGTCGGACTACCCGGCCGAGGTGGTGGACGCCGGCTGGCGGGCCCGCGCCGCGGCCCTGCAGTCCGCCCTGGACGGCCCGGCCCCGCAGGCCCGGCCCGGCGCCCCGACCCTGACCCGGCTGCTGGTCCGGCTCGCCGAGGGCGACGGCGAACAGCTGGCCGCCGCCCTGACCGCCCAGCTGGCCCGCACCACGGCCCCCGCGCCCCTGCTGGAGCCCGTCCGCACCGGGCGGGACCTGCTGGTCGACCACGTCACCGCGATGGTCTGCTGCGCCGCCGTCGACACCGCCGGGGCCACCCCCGGCCTGGACTGGCTGGACGGCCCCGTGCTGCTGATCCGCGGGGTGCGCCGCACCGACCTGGCCGGTCCGGTCGCCCAGGCCGTGGAGCAGGGCCAGGACGGCCCGCTGCGGGCCTGGCTGGACGCGGCCGGCGTCCGGCTGGAGAAGCCGGTGCGGCTCTGACCGGCGGCCGGACCGCATCGGTGGGGGAGGGCGCTCGCCCGTCCGCTCGCGCCCCCGGCCGGACCGTCGGCGGCGGGTCTTCGCAGGCCGGAAGCCCTTCCGGGGCGGAGCGGAAGATTCCCCACCACTAGTTGCTACCGTTGGGTGACGCAGCGCCAGCACTCTGTGGTGTATTAGACCGCACGCACATCCGGTGGGCACGTGCCATCCGGCAGAGGGTGCACCAGTGGGAGGGGCGCGTGGGGACGGAACTCAACCGCCGATGGGAGTCCGGAACGCACGCGTACAGCGTCTCCGACCCCTTCGGCCAGGGCCCGCTGCCCTGGCTGCGCAGCCCGGACCAGTACCTGGCGGGCGCCGGGGGCGCCGTCCCCTGGTACGTCTCGGTCGACGCCCCGGGACAGCAGCCGCTGACCGCGGGTGCCAGGCCCAAGCCGTCGGTCGGCACCCCGCAGGGCGCCAACGACGTGGTGCAGCAGATCAAGGGCTTCGCCTCGGCCGGGGTGGTCCGCCCCGGCGGCTCGGTGGACTTCCGGGTCACCGTGAACCCGCCCCGCGAGTTCACCGTCGACGTCTTCCGGATCGGCCACTACGGCGGCGACGGCGCCCACCACATGACCTCCAGCCCGCTGATCGCCGGCATGGTCCAGCCCGCCCCGCTGGTGGCCGGCCGGACCGTCTCCTGCCACCACTGGTGGCACACCTGGCGGCTGCAGATCCCCACCCACTGGAGCCCCGGCGCCTACGTCGCCGTGCTGACCACCGGCGACATGCTGCACCGCAGCCACATCCCCTTCACCGTCCGGGACTTCGAGGACCGGATGCACGCCGCCGAACTGCTCCTGGTGCTCCCGGACGTGACCTGGCAGGCGTACAACCTCTTCCCCGAGGACGGCCGCAGCGGCGCCAGCCTCTACCACGCCTGGGACGACGGGGGCCGGCTGGTCGGCGAGCCGGAGGCGGCCGTCACCGTCTCCTTCGACCGCCCGCACGCCACCGCCGGGCTGCCGCTGCACGTCGGCCACGCCTACGACTTCATCCGCTGGGCCGAGCGCTACGGCTACGACCTCTCCTACGCCACCGCCACCGACATGCACGCCGGCCTGGTCGACGCCTCCCGGCACCGGGCGCTGATCTTCCCCGGCCACGACGAGTACTGGTCCGAGCCGATGCGCCGGGCCGCCGAGCAGGCCCGCGACGGCGGCACCTCGCTGGTCTTCCTCTCCGCCAACACCATGTACTGGCGGGTCGAGCTGTCCGCCGCCGCCTCCGGCGAGCCCAACCGGCTGCTCAACTGCCGCAAGCGGCAGAAGGTCCCGGCCGGCAGCCCGGCGGCCGGCGCGCCCGGGGCCGCCAGCGCGCTCTGGCGGGACGCGGGCGAGCCCGAGCAGCACCTGCTCGGGCTGCAGTACTCGGGCCGGGTCTCGGCACCCGTCCCGCTGGTCGCGCGGCACACCGCGCACTGGCTCTGGGCCGGCACCGGCCTCCAGGAGGGCGACGAGCTGCCCGGCCTGGTCGCCGGCGAGGCCGACCGCTACTACCCCCGGGTGGCCCTGCCCGAGCACACCGAGCGGGTGCTGCTCGCGCACTCGCCGTACCGGGACCTCGCCGGCCGCACCCGCTTCCAGGAGACCTCGCTCTACCGGGCGCCGAGCGGCGCGTACGTCTTCGCCTCCGGCACCTTCGCCTGGTCGCCGGCGCTGGACCGGCCCGGCCTCACCGACGAGCGGATCCAGCGGGCCACCGCCAATCTGCTGGACCACCTCTGCAAGAACGGCTGATCCAGGGCCGGCCGGTGCGGGAAAGACCCGTGCGGGAACGGCCTGCAAGAAGGGCCGATCCGGGGACGGCCGACCCGCCCCGGTCCGGTGGGCACCGGCGTCCATGACAGACTCGGGGCACTGACCTCCCCTTTCGCGCCGCCCCACGCCCGCGAACGACCCCTGAGGACTGAGACGACCGTGAGTGGATTTGTCACCAAGCCCGAGCCGGTCCAGGTACCCGGCCTGGTCCACCTGCACACCGGCAAGGTGCGCGACCTCTACCGCACCGGGTCGGGCGACCTGGTGATGGTCGCCAGCGACCGCACCTCCGCCCACGACTGGGTGCTCCCGAACGAGATCCCCGACAAGGGCCGGATCCTCACCCAGCTCTCGCTGTGGTGGTTCGAGCGGATCGCCGACATCGTCCCCAACCACGTGGTCTCCACCGAGGTCCCGGCCGGCGCCCCCGCCGACTGGAAGGGCCGCACGCTGGTCTGCCGCAGCCTGGAGATGATCCCGGTCGAGGCCGTCGCCCGCGGCTACCTGGCCGGCTCCGGCCTCACCGAGTACGACGAGAGCCGCACCGTCTGCGGCATCGCCCTGCCCGAGGGCCTGGAGAACAGCTCCGAGCTGCCCGCCCCGATCTACACCCCGGCGCTCAAGGCCGAGGTCGGCGAGCACGACGAGAACGTCCCCTACGAGGAGACCGCCCGCCGGATCGGCGCGGAGCTCGCCAACCAGCTGCGCCGCACCACCCTGGACGTCTACGCCCGGGCCCGCGACATCGCCCGCGAGCGCGGCATCATCCTGGCCGACACCAAGTTCGAGTTCGGTCTGCTGGACGGCGAGCTGGTGATCGGCGACGAGGCGCTCACCCCGGACTCCTCCCGGTACTGGCCGGCCGACCAGTGGCAGCCGGGCCGCTCGCAGCCGTCCTTCGACAAGCAGCTGATCCGCGACTGGCTGGTCTCCCCGGCCTCCGGCTGGGACCGCTACAGCGAGGAGCCGCCGCCGGCGCTGCCCGCCGAGATCGTCGAGCAGACCCGGGCCAAGTACATCGAGGTCTACGAGCGGCTGACCGGCACCACCTGGGCCTGACCCCGGCACCGACCGGGCCCGGCCCCGGAACCACCTGGGCCGGCCCGGCCCCGGCCCCGCCCGCGGGTGCGGCGGATCTCAGATCCAGCCGTGCTCGCGGGCGATCCGCACCGCCGCGTGGCGGTTCTCGGCGCCCAGCTTCCCGGCGGCCGAGGAGAGGTAGTTGCGGACGGTGCCCTGGGAGAGCGACGCACGCTCGGCGATCTCGGCGATCGAGGTGCCGTCGGCGGCCAGCTCCAGCACGTCCGTCTCGCGCGGGGTCAGCGGCGTCTCGCCCGCGCTGATCGCGTCCGCCGCCAGCTCGGGGTCGACGTAGCGTCCGCCCGCGCGCACCGTCCGGATGATCCCGGCGAGGTCGGCCGCCGAGACGGTCTTCGGCAGGAAACCGCGGATGCCGACCTCCAGCGCCCGCTTCAGGTACCCCGGGCGGCCGTGGCCGGTGACGATCATGCAGCGGCAGTTCGGCAGCAGTCGGCGCAGCCGGGACGCCACCTCGATGCCGTCGAGCCCCGGCATCTGCAGGTCCAGCACCGCGATGTCCGGGAGGTGGGCCTGCGCCATCGCCAGCGCCTCCGGGCCCGAGGCCGCCTGGGCGACCACGGTGATGTCGTCCTCCAGCGAGAGCAGCGCGGCCAGCGCCCCCCGGATCAGGTGCTCGTCGTCGGCGAGCAGGACGCGCACGGGGGCGGTGTCGGTCATCGGGTGGGCCTTCCTGCGGGGCGGGCGGCGGAGCGGGTCAGAGCGGGACGGTCGCGAGCAGCCGGAACCGGCCCGGCCCGGCGTCCGGGACGCTCAGCTCGCCCTCGTGGGCGGCGAGCCGCTCGCGCAGTCCGCGCAGCCCGGTGCCGCTGCCCTGGGAGGGGATCGGCACGGCGGGCACCCCGTCATTCTCCAGCTCCAGCACCGCCCGGTCGCCCGCCCGGGAGAGCCGGATCGCGCAGTGGCCGGCCTCGCTGTGCCGCAGCACGTTGGTGGTGGCCTCGCGGATCACCCAGCCCAGCACGGACTGCACCGCCGGCGGGAGCCGGTCGGCGTCCTCGCCGAGGTCGATCTCGCAGTGCACGTCGGCCGAGCGGAGCACCGCCCGGGCGCCGATCGCCTCGGCGTGCAGGTCGGCCGTGCGGTAGCCGCGCACCACGTCCCGGACCTCGCGCTGGGACTCCTGGGCGATCTTCTGCACCTCGGCCATCTGCTCGGCGGCCTCCGGGCGGCCGCGCCGGGCCAGCTGGACGGCGAGCTCGCTCTTCAGGGCGATGGTGGTGAGGTTGCGGCCCATCACGTCGTGCAGGTCGCGGGAGAAGCGCAGCCGCTCCTCGGCGACGGCCAGCCGGGCCTGTGCCTCGCGGGCGGCGTCCAGCTCCCAGACCACGGACTGCATCCAGGCGAAGCTGCGGCAGCTGCAGCCGACGAAGGCCATGGCGAGTGCGGTGAAGGTGAGCGCCCCGCAGGCGGTGGCCGGGCCGATGCCCGCCAGGAGCATCGCCGGTGCGACGGCCAGCAGCCCGGCCAGCCCGGCCGGGGCCGACCGGCGCGGCGACAGCCCGACGGCGACCGGCCCGAAGGCCGAGAAGAGGACGGTGCTCGCGAAGGGGGCGCTGAACGGCACCGGATCCGGGCCCGTGCCGGCCTGCGGTCCGAGCAGCAGGACGGCCCAGCAGCCGGCGACCGCGACGCCGCCGTTCAGGGCGAGCCAGCGCAGGTGGTCGGAGGGCCGCTTGAGGTAGTGGTCCAGCGAGGTGCGGTAGGCGCGCAGGGTGGTCAGCGTCAGGACGAGGCCGATCACCGTCGCGACCCGGGCGGCGTCCGCGTACCCCGGGTCCTTCGCGGCGGAGACGTTGCTCACCAGGCTGATCGGCAGCGGGGCGAGCGCCATCAGGTAGAGCGACCAGCGGAGGTAGAGCTCGGAGCGCTGCGGCTTGCTGTAGCCCCGCCACTTGCGCACCGGATTCACGACGCCCATCTGTTCCGCTCCCCGTCCGTTCATGATCGTGCTGCAGTCTTCCTATCAGAGGCCGGATCAGAGGCCGGATCAGAGACCGGACGGAGAGCGGACCTTCGGTTCCGTGCCCGGCCGGTCAGCGGCGCGGCTCCCAGCGGAAGTAGCGGACGGCGCCCCAGACGGCCAGCGCCAACCAGGCGGTGCCGGTGACCAGGTGCGGGGCGGCGGTGGCCCAGGTGCCGGCGAAGCCGGTGGCGGCGGCGGAGCCGTCGGTGCCGAACCAGCCGAGGCGCATCAGCTGGAAGGCCGGGGTGGTGGGCAGCAGCCGGCAGGCGTCGGCCAGCCGGTCGGGCATGACCTCCAGCGGGATGAACAGGCCGGAGCCGAACTGGGTGAGCAGCAGGACCGGCATGGTGGTGATCCCGGCGCTCTCGACCGTCCTGGTGAAGGCGCTGGAGAGGGCGGCCAGCGCCATCAGGGTGCCGACGACCAGCACCAGCCCGGCGGCCAGCAGCAGCGGGTTGACCGGCGCGGTCAGGTCCAGGGCGGAGGCGCCGACCCCGCCGATCACGGCGCACATCAGCAGGGCCAGCCCGACCGAGGGCACCGCGGTGCCGGCCAGGATCTCCGCGTCCCGGGCCTCGCCGGTGCGCAGCCGCTTGAGCACCAGCTCGCCGCGGCGGGCCACGTAGGCGGCGGTGAGGTTGTAGTAGACGACGAAGGCGAGGACCATCCCGACGGCGCCGTTGACCAGCAGCGAGTCGACGTCCAGGCCGGGGTTGTCCTTGGCCTGCTCGTTGAGGGCGTTCTTCAGCCCGAAGACCAGCACGACCGGCAGCAGCAGGGCGGTGAAGAGGGCGGTCCGGTTGCGCAGCAGCAGGACGGCCTCGGCGCGGCCGAGGGCGAGCAGCCGGCGGACGGTGGTGCTGGGGCGGCCGGTGCCCTGCGGAACGGCGGTGGTGGCGGCGGTGCTCATCGGGCGAGTCCCATCAGGCGGCGGCGGGCGGGGCGGTCGGAGGGGGTGTCGGTCGGGGGCTCGCCCCCGGCCTGGCCGGGCGGTGCCAGGGCGGCCTCGGAGGCGATGGCGAGGAAGGCCTCCTCCAGCGAGGCGCTGCGGGCGTCCAGGCCGCCGAGCTCGATGCCGTGGCGGTCGGCCCAGCCGAGCAGTTCGGTGAGGGTGGCCTGGAGCCGCGGGGTCTGGACGGTGACCTTCCGGCCGTCCACGGCCACGTGGGCGCCGGCCAGCGGCGGGAGCGAGGCGCCGGCGAAGGCCGGGAGCTCGAAGCCGATCCGGGAGGGGCGGCCGGCGATCACCTCGGCCACGGTGCCGGTGGTGACGATCCGGCCGCCGTGCATGATGGCCAGCCGGTCGGCCAGCTCCTCGGCCTCCTCCAGGTAGTGCGTGGTGAGCAGCACGGTGGTGCCCTGGGCGCGCAGGTCGCGGACCAGACGCCAGACGGCGGCGCGGGCCTCCGGGTCCAGGCCGGTGCTGGGCTCGTCGAGGAAGAGCACCTCGGGCCGGCCGAGCAGGGCCATCGCCAGGTCGAGCCGGCGGCGCTCGCCGCCGGAGAGCTGCTTGACCCGGACGTTGCGGCGGCCGGTGAGGCCGACCAGCTCCAGCGCCTCCTCGACCGGGCGGGCGCCGCTGGTCATCCCGGCCCAGGTGCGGCCGGTCTCGGCGACGGTGAGGTCCCCGGGGAAGCCGCCCTCCTGGAGCATGATGCCGATCCGGGGGCGGACGACGGCGCGCTCGCGGTGCGGGTCGCTGCCGAGCACCTGGACCCGGCCGCCGGTGGGGGCGGCGAGGCCCTCGATCAGCTCCATCGCGGAGGTCTTGCCGGCCCCGTTGGTGCCGAGCAGGGCGAACAGCTCGCCGCGGCCGACGGCGAGGTTGATCCCGCGCACCGCGTGGTAGCCGGTGGTGCCGGATCCGTAGTGGCGGTGGAGGTCGGTGACCTCGATCACGGGGTCGCCCGGGGCGAGGGGCTGGCGCGTTTCCATGACTCAAGCCTTCCGCCGGGAAGGCTCTGCGGGCAGTGCACGGCCTCATCGGACGGCGGTGCGGTTCCACGGATCGGCGATGACAAATGTCATCGGCCCGGCCGGGGAAGTGCGCGGGGGAATGCCGAAGGGCCCCCTCGACCGAGGGGGCCCTTCGTACTGGAGCGGACGACGAGATTCGAACTCGCGACCCTCACCTTGGCAAGGTGATGCTCTACCAACTGAGCCACGTCCGCAGGGTTGAACTATTGAGTTGTGCTGTGCTCGCACACTGCGAGCGGACGACGAGATTCGAACTCGCGACCCTCACCTTGGCAAGGTGATGCTCTACCAACTGAGCCACGTCCGCACGGTGCCTGGTGGGGCACCGGCCGCCTCTTCGGATCTCTCCGTTGCGGCGACGAGGAATACTCTACAGCATCCTTCGGGGTGGTCGTCCCACCCTCCTTGGGTGGATGGGACGACCGGGCCGCGGAGCGGTCAGTTCGCCTCGGCGAACGCCTCGTAGACGTGCTTGGGGATACGGCCCCGGGCCGGCAGCTCCATGCCGCGGGACTGGGCCCAGGCGCGCACGGCGGCCGGGTCCGGGGTCAGCGCGGTGCGGCGGAAGGACTTTCCGGTGCGGCTCTGGCGGCGGCCGGCCGCGACGAACGGAGCGAGGGCCTCCCGCAGCTTTTCCGCGTTGTCCAGGGACAGGTCGATCTCGTACGACTTCCCGTCGACGCCGAAGTGGACGGTTTCCGCGGCGGCGCCGCCGTCCAGGTCGTCGGAGAGCGTGACGACTACACGCTGAGCCATGGGTGTCAATCCTCTCGGGCAATTCGGCCGAAGGGCGCAGGGTGCGTTCCCCAGGCCTGATGTGCACCACTCGCGCAAGCGCATGCGGGCAGGCCTGATGGCGTGCCGGATACGCGGCGCTTGCCGCGGCAGGTGGCCCTATTCTGCACCCGAAGGGGGTCGAAATCGAAGAGTCCGGCTTTCTTTTCCGGATATTCACGTGTCTTCGCCGGAGTGCCGGATACCCGCGCACTCGGCCGGTCGATCTGTCCCGGAGTGCCGGTATTCGGGTGCTCTTCGGGCGTTCCCCTTCGGAGCGCCGAATCCACTGAAATCGGATGCCGGGGGGAGGGCTCCCGGGGGCTGGAACCCTTGCGGCGTAAGGGTCCCGAGTCTACGCGCGTCGCCCTCCCCGGCCAGCAATCCCGCCCGAAACCACCGGTAGTCTGGAGTTCCCCCGCCTCACGAAGACACCACCGGGAGTGCCAGTGGCACGCGTCGTAGTCGACGTCATGCTCAAGCCGGAGATCCTCGACCCCCAGGGACAGGCGGTGCAGCGTGCACTGCCCCGTCTCGGTTTCGCCGGGATCGCCGACGTCCGCCAGGGCAAGCGTTTCGAGCTGGAGCTGGAGGGCCCGGTCGACGACGCCGCGCTCGCCCGTATCCGCGAAGCCGCCGAGACCTTCCTCGCCAACACCGTGATCGAGGACTTCACCGTCCGCATCGAGGAGGAGGGCAAGTGACCACCCGAGTCGGCGTCGTCACTTTCCCCGGTTCCCTCGACGACCGCGACGCCCAGCGCGCGGTCCGCCTGGCCGGCGCCGAGCCGGTCGCCCTCTGGCACCGTGACAAGGATCTCCACCAGGTCGACGCGGTCGTCCTGCCGGGCGGATTCAGTTACGGCGACTATCTGCGCTGCGGCGCCATCTCCCGCTTCTCGCCGGTGATGGAGACCGTCATCGAGCAGGCGAAGCAGGGAATGCCGGTCCTCGGTATCTGCAACGGCTTCCAGGTGCTCTGCGAATCGCACCTGCTGCCCGGCGCGCTCACCCGCAACGACTCGCTGCACTTCATCTGCCGCGACCAGAAGCTGCGGATCGAGAACGCCGGCACCGCGTGGACCCGGGATTACTCGGCCGGCCAGGAAATCGTCGTGCCGCTGAAGAACGGCGAGGGCCGCTTCGTCGCGGACCAGCACGTCCTGGACGAGCTGGAGGCCGAGGGCCGGGTCGTCGCCCGCTACCTGGACGTCAACCCGAACGGTTCGTACCGCGACATCGCCGGCATCACCAACGCCGCCGGCAATGTCGTCGGCCTGATGCCGCACCCGGAGCACGCCGTGGAGCCGCTCACCGGTCCGACCACCGAGGGCCTGGGCTTCTTCACTTCCGTCCTGAAGCAGCTGGTGAACGCCTGATGAGCCTCGACACCGTCAAGAACGCCGAGCAGACCCCGGACGCCGCCCAGCCCTGGGCCGAGCTCGGCCTCAAGGAGGACGAGTACGCGCGCATCCGCGAGATCCTCGGCCGCCGTCCCACCGGCGCCGAGCTCGCGATGTACTCCGTCATGTGGTCGGAGCACTGCTCGTACAAGAGCTCCAAGGTCCACCTGAAGCAGTTCGGCGAGAAGGCCCCCGAGAACGACGCCATGCTCGTCGGCATCGGAGAGAACGCCGGCGTCGTCGACGTGGGCCAGGGCTACGCGGTCACCTTCAAGGTCGAGTCGCACAACCACCCGTCGTACATCGAGCCCTACCAGGGCGCGGCCACCGGCATCGGCGGCATCGTGCGCGACATCCTCGCGATGGGCGCCCGCCCGGTCGCCGTGATGGACCCGCTGCGTTTCGGTGCGGCGGACCACCCGGACACCCGGCGCGTGCTGCCCGGCATCGTCGCGGGCATCGGCGGCTACGGCAACTGCCTGGGCCTGCCGAACATCGGCGGCGAGGTCGTCTTCGACTCCTGCTACCAGGGCAACCCGCTGGTCAACGCGCTCTGCGTGGGTGTCATGAAGCACGAGGACATCCACCTGGCCAAGGCCTCCGGCCCCGGCAACAAGGTCATCCTGTACGGCGCCCGCACCGGCGGCGACGGCATCGGCGGCGTCTCCGTGCTCGCCTCGGAGACCTTCGACGCCACCGGCCCGGCCAAGCGCCCCGCCGTCCAGGTCGGTGACCCGTTCCAGGAGAAGCTCCTGATCGAGTGCACCCTGGAGATCTTCAAGGAGGACCTGGTCGCCGGTATCCAGGACCTCGGCGGCGCCGGCCTCTCCTGCGCCACCTCCGAGCTGGCCTCGGCCGGCACCGGCGGCATGCGGATCGAGCTCGACACCGTCCCGCTGCGCGACAACACGCTCTCGCCGGAGGAGATCCTCATGAGCGAGTCGCAGGAGCGCATGTGCGCCATCGTCGAGCCGGCCAAGGTCGCGCGCTTCCTGGAGATCTGCGAGAAGTGGGACGTCATCGCCACCGTCATCGGTGAGGTGACCGACGGCGAGCGCCTGGAGATCTTCTGGCACGGCGAGCAGGTCGTGGACGTGCCGCCGCGCACCGTCGCCCACGAGGGTCCGACCTACCAGCGCCCGTTCGCCCGCCCGAGCTGGCAGGACGCGCTGCAGGCCGACGCCCCCACCGGCGAGCGGCTGGCCCGCCCGGCCACCGGCGAGGAGCTGAAGGCCGACCTGCTCAAGGTCGCCGCCCACCCGAACCAGGCCTCCAAGTCCTGGATCACCGACCAGTACGACCGCTACGTGCTCGGCAACACCGTGCTCTCGGTCGGCGAGGACTCGGGCATGATCCGGATCGACGAGGAGACCAACCTCGGCGTCTCGGTCGCCACCGACGGCAACGGCCGCTACACCAAGCTGGACCCGTACACCGGTGCCCAGCTGGCCCTGGCCGAGGCCTACCGCAACGTCGCGGCCGGCGGTGCCAAGCCGCTCGCCGTCTCCGACTGCCTCAATTTCGGCTCCCCCGAGGACACCGACGTGATGTGGCAGTTCGCCGAGGCGACCCGCGGTCTGGCCGACGCCTGCCAGGTGCTCGGCACCCCGGTCACCGGCGGCAACGTCTCCCTGTACAACCAGACCGGCGACGTCGCCATCCACCCGACCCCCGTGGTCGCGGTGCTCGGCGTCATCGACGACGTCACCCGGCGCACCCCGGTCGCCTTCGCCGAGGAGGGGCAGCTGCTCTACCTGCTCGGCGACACCGAGGACGAGCTCGGCGGCTCGGCCTGGTCGCAGGTGGTCCACGACCACCTCGGCGGTCTGCCGCCCAAGGTCGACCTGCAGCGCGAGCGGCTGCTCGGTGAGATCCTGATCGCCGCCTCGCGCGACGGCATGATCGACGCCGCGCACGACCTCTCCGACGGCGGCCTCGGCCAGGCCCTGGTGGAGAGCTGCCTCAAGGGCGGCCACGGCGCCCGGATCATCGTGCCCGAGGGCATGGACCCGTTCGTCTTCCTGTTCTCCGAGTCGGCCGGCCGCGCGGTCGTCGCGGTGCCGCGCAGCGAGGAGCTCCGGTTCAACGACATGTGCACCGCGCGTGGCCTGCCGGCCACCCGGATCGGTGTGGTCGACGGCGATGTCCTGGACGTCCAGGGCCGGTTCACCGTCTCGCTGGCCGAGCTGAAGGACGCCCACACCGGCGTCATCGAGGCCCTGCTGGCCTGATGAGCGCTTCGCCCCGGGCCGTGCCCGGAGCGAGCGGCCGCGTGGCCGAGTGACGCCGAGGGGCGGACGGTTCAGCAGAACCGTCCGCCCCTCGGCGTATGTTGGGGCCATGCCTGCCAAGTCCCGTACGTACCAGCCTGCGAAGGTCCGCGCCGCGCTCGCCGGGCAGACCGAGGCGCTGCGCGCCGCCGTCCGGCAGCTCTGCGCCCGCCCGGACGCCGCCGACCTGTTGGAGCGGCCGGCCGGTCTGGGCCAGTGGCGGGTGCGCGAGCTGGTGGCGCACCTGGCCGTCCAGCTCGACTGGGTGCCCGCCCACCTGGACGACCCGCTGGAGGGCCGCCCCCCGCTGGACCTGCTCCGCTGGGTGGCCCGGGTCGCCGAGTCCGCTCCGCTCCTGGACGCGGGCGCGCGCGAGCACGCGGCGGGCGGGTTCGGCGGTGACCCGGCCGCGGTGGCGGCCGCCTTCGACCGGGCCGCGGACGCGCTGCTCGCCGTCCTGGCCGGCCCCGAAGTCGCGGACCAGGAGCGCAGGTTCGAGATCCGGCTCGGCTCGATGCTGCTCTCCGACATGCTGGTGACCCGGCTGGTCGAGACCGTCGTGCACGCGGACGACCTGGCCCGGGCGGTCGGCCCGGCGGCCTTCCCGCACGACCGGCAGGCGCTCGCCGCCGTCACCCGGCTGCTCGCCGACGCGCTGGCCGACCGGGCCCCGGGCGGCGCGGTCGAGCTGCGGGTGCCGCCGTACGCGGTGGTGCAGGCCGTGGAGGGCCCGCGGCACACCCGCGGCACCCCGCCGAACGTCGTCGAGACGGACCCGCTGACCTGGATCCGGCTCGCCACCGGCCGCACCGACTGGGCCGCGGAGGTGGAGGCCGCCGCCGTCTCGGCCGGCGGCGAGCGGAGCGACCTGCGGGCCTACCTGCCGCTCCTGGGCTGAGCCCCGAAGTCGGGCCCTGGGCCGGACGGGGCCTACGGGTGCAGTTGGGCGGCGAGGCGCTCGGTGGCCCTGCGGAGCGGTTCGCCGGCGAGGTCGGGCAGCCGCTGGGCGTCGTCGGTGTCCTGGGAGAGCGTCAGCGTGATGTCCCCCTTGCCCTTGGCGGCGACCCGGGCGACCGCGGCGAGGCCCGCGCCCGGGGTGAGTCTGGTCTCGCCGGGCCCCGGCTGGTCGACCGAGAACTGCCGGAGCTGGTCGACGCCGACGTTCCCGAACCGCTGGATGTGCGGCAGCATCAGGGCGACCGCCACCCCGTTCTCGGGGACGGCCAGCAGGTCGACCCGGACCGGGGTCGAACCGACGGTGTAGGTGCAGGTCACCCAGGCCGTCGGGGGCGTGGCCGGCATCGAGGCCATCGACGGCGGCGGGGTGACGCCCGAGGGCCAGGGCTGGGCCGGGACGCCGTTGCCCAGGTCGGTGTCGACCGCGGGCCGGTCCGCGGCGCCGGGGGTGGCCGGGCGGTCGATCCCGGCGTCCTTGAGAGCGGCCGCGAGATCGAGGCCGAACGGGCAGGACCCGGACTTCGCCAGCCCCTCGGCGGTCGACCGGACGTGGGCGTAGGAGAGCGTCCCCCCGCCGGCCGGTTCGCCGGAGGATGAGCAGGCGGCCGTTCCGAGGAGGAGGCCGGCGGTGCCCGCTGCGGCGAGGTACCGGCGGCGCCGCGGCGGTGTGCGGTCTGCTGTCATGCCGTCAGGGTAGAACGGGCTTGTCGCGAAAGGTCGGTGACGGTGTACCGGATCTGTCCGTGGGTTGCGACCGGACCGGCGCCGTGGGCGGTGCGCCGGCGGCGGTCCGCGGCTCAGGGCACCGAGGGGCCGCCGAGGTAGGTGCCGTCCGCCGTGTAGGGCCAGGCGTTGGGCTCGCAGCCCTTGAGGCCGTAGATCTGCTGCATCATCGCCGGTGCGGGCTTCCCCTTGCCCGGGCAGGTCTCGTGCCCGTGCCCGATCCGGTGGCCGACCTCGTGGTTGACGATCAGCGCCCGGTACTCGTCGATCGGGCCGCTGAACTGGGGTGAACCGGTGTTCCAGCGCTTGACGTTGACCAGCACCTGGCTGCCGACGTTGCAGTTCACCTCGCCGTGGGTGTCCAGCCCGGACGCCCCGCAGATCCGGTCCACGGTGGCCGGCGAGGCGATCTTCACCGTGAAGTCGTAGGAGCCGCCCGCGACCAGCTGGAAGCCGTTCTTGCGGTCGTTGGTCCAGCCGCGTTTGTCGGCGAGGATGCCCTGCACCTGCGCCGCGGCCGCCGCCGGGTCGATCCCGATGCCGTCCTCGACCTCGACCCGGTACCGGCGGACGGGGCCCTTGCCGACCGCGGCCGCCGCGCCGGGGGCGACGGTGAAGGTGCCCGCGCCCTTGCTCGGCCCGGGGTCGGGCGCGGTCGGCGTGGGGGTGCTCGGCTGCGGCGCGGGTTGGGCCGGCGCAGTGGTGGGCGTCGGTGCCGGAGTGGCGGTCGGACCGGGCGCCCCGGCGGTGGCACCGACGCCGGTCGGCGCGACCCGGCCCTGGGCGGTCTGCCCGCCGTCCGGCAGGACGTCGGGGCGGTTGAGCACGAAGACCGTGCCGCCGAGTATCGCCAGGGCGGCGACCAGGGCCGCGATCATCCCGGGCCCCGGTCCGCGGCGCTGTCTGCGCCGCCGGCGGCCGGCGCCCGACCGCGGGCCGGTGCCGTGGGGCGCCGCGCCCCGAGCCCGGCCGGTGCCGGACCGGCCGGCGCTGCGGGCGCGGGAGCGGGAGCCGCGCTGGTCGGATCGGGCTGCGGGCACGGTGGGGCTTCCTGTCGGGACCGGTTGGGGCCGCGGAGCCGTCGAACTGCCGTGTGGTGCGTCCCCCTCGCCCGCACACCCTGGCACGGCGGACGGGTGACTGTCCACATACCGGGTATGCAGGGCGCGCGAAGCCGCCCCCGTCGCCCGGGCGGGCGACGGGGGCGGTCGCGGCGGGCCGGTCGGCCCGTGAGCGGGTGGGGCCGGTCAGCCGAGGGTGGCGGCGGCGGTCGGCGAGCTGTCCCGGAGGAACTGGGCGCAGCGCTCCGCCTCTTCCTTCTCCTCGATCGCGGCGGCGGCCCGGCCGAGCGCGTGCAGCGCCCGCAGGAAGCCGCGGTTCGGCTCGTGCTCCCACGGCACCGGGCCGTGGCCCTTCCAACCGGCCCGGCGCAGCGCGTCGAGGCCGCGGTGGTAGCCGGTGCGGGCGTACGCGTAGGACTCGACGGTGCGGCCGGCCGCGAAGGCGTCGTCGGCGAGCTGGGCCCAGGCCAGCGAGGAGGTCGGGTACTTCGCCGCGACCTCGGCCGGGGAGGCACCGCCGGCCAGCAGCTGCAGCGGACCGGGCTCCGCGGGCAGCTGCGTCGGGGCGGGGCCGCCGAGGAGGTTCTGTCCCTGGAAAGGAGTGGGGTCTGTGGTCATGCCCCCCAGTGAACCACTGAGGGGCATGACGGCAGGACCGGTCCGGGGACCGGGTTGCTACTTCAGGCGGTTGCCGGCCGAGCGCAGCTGCTGGGCGGCCTCCAGCACGCGGGCGGCCATGCCCGCCTCGGCGAGCTTGCCCCAGGTCCGCGGGTCGTAGGTGTTCTTCTTGCCGACCTCGCCGTCGACCTTCAGCACGCCGTCGTAGTTGCGGAACATGTGGTCCGCGACCGGGCGGGTGAAGGCGTACTGGGTGTCGGTGTCGAGGTTCATCTTCACGACGCCGTTCTCCAGCGCGGTGGCGATCTCCTCGGCGGTCGAGCCCGAGCCGCCGTGGAAGACGAAGTCGAACGGGTCGGTCTTGCCGTACTGCTTGCCGATCGCGTCCTGCAGCTCGCGCAGCAGCTCCGGCTTCAGCACGACGTTGCCGGGCTTGTACACGCCGTGCACGTTGCCGAAGGAGGCGGCCAGCAGGTAGCGGCCCTTCTCGCCCAGGCCCAGGGCCTCGGCGGTGCGGACGGCGTCGTTGACGGTGGTGTACAGCTCGTCGTTGATCTCGTGGGTGACGCCGTCCTCCTCGCCACCGGTCGGGGTGATCTCGACCTCAAGGATGATCTTGGCGGCGGCGGCCTGGGCCAGCAGCTCCTGGGCGATCTCCAGGTTGTCGCTCAGGGTCTCGGCGGAACCGTCCCACATGTGCGACTGGAAGAGCGGGTTGCGGCCGTTGGCCACGCGCTCGGCGGAGATCGCCAGCAGCGGGCGGACGTAGCCGTCCAGCTTGTCCTTCGGGCAGTGGTCGGTGTGCAGCGCGACGGTGATGTCGTACTTGGCGGCGACGACGTGCGCGAACTCGGCGAGGGCGACGGCGCCGGTCACCATGTCCTTGTTGTGCTGGCCGCCCAGGAACTCCGCACCGCCGGTCGAGATCTGGATGATGCCGTCGCTCTCGGCCTCGGCGAAGCCGCGCAGGGCGGCGTGCAGCGTCTGCGACGAGGTGACGTTGATGGCCGGGTAGGCGAACTTGCCCGCCTTGGCCCGGTCCAGCATCTCGTTGTAGACCTCGGGGGTTGCGATGGGCATGAGATCCGCTCCTGTCGGGTTTGCGGCGTACGGACGGTGCTGTCCGACGCTGTGTACGCCTTCGTTACGACTCCGGGGTACCGGTCGCCGATGCGCGGCACTGCGGTGCGGCTCCCGGTACCAAGGTTCGTGGCGGCCACCGCGGTACGACATGAGGGTGGTTGCGACCGCGGTCCGGACGCCGGGGCCATCCTCCCAGACTCGTGCTTCCAGGTCAGCATGTGGCCCGCCAGTCGGGACGGCGGCCCCCGGGCCGTCCGGAGGCCCCTGATCGCGGCCTCGGGCGCCCTCACGTGCGACGAAGGGATGAGGCCCGGCTCGACCCCCGGGGCGAGGCTCCCGTAAAGGAACGCCCGCTATTCTGCGCGAGTGGACTACAACCAGCTGGCCGTCAACCTGCTCGACGCCAAATCACTGATCTCGTCCCTCGGTGCCATCGGGCTGATCGCGATCATCTTCGCGGAGACCGGCCTCCTGGTCGGGTTCTTCTTCCCGGGTGACTCGCTGCTGATCATCGCCGGTGTCGCCGCCTCGAACGCCGCCTCGTCGGTGCTCGGCGACGGCACCAAGCTGCCCATCGCCGCCCTGCTGATCGGGGCGCCGCTCGCGGCCATCGCAGGTGCACAGCTCGGGCACCTGATCGGGGTGAGGGTCGGACCGAAGATGTTCGACAAGCCCGAGTCGAAGATCTTCCGCCGCGAGTACGTGATGAAGGCGGAGGAGTACTTCAACAAGTTCGGGCCCGGCAAGGCCGTGGTGCTGGCCCGCTTCATGCCGATCGTGCGCACCTTCCTCAACCCGGTCGCGGGCACCCTGGAGATGCCGGCCCGGACGTTCTTCCTGTGGAACGTGATCGGCGGCGTGCTGTGGACCGAGTCGATGCTGCTCATCGGCTACTTCTTCGGTGACGCGCTGGCCCCGGTGATCGACAAGTACCTGATCCCGGCCGTGCTGCTGATCGTGCTGCTCTCGATCTCGCCGATCCTGGTGGAGATCGTCCGCGAGCGCCGGAAGAAGAAGGCCGGCGGTGCCGAGGAGCCCGCCGCCGGCGAGGCCGTCCAGGCCGGCGGGCGCCACCGCCGGGCCTGAGCGCCGCGGACGCGACGACGAACGGCCGGGGCCGGTGGTGTTTCACGTGAAACACCACCGGCCCCGGCCGTTCCGCATCGGTTCCCCGGGTGCGTCGGACGCGCCCCGGGGAACCGGACGATCAGAGACCCAGGTCGTCGAGGGTGTAGGCGGTGACGTAGGGCAGGCCCTCCGCCTCGACCGCGCCGGCGCCGCCGCGCTCCACGATCACCGCGACGCCGACCACCTCGGCGCCCGCCTCGCGCAGCGCCTCGACGGCGGTGAGCACCGAGCCACCGGTGGTGGAGGTGTCCTCGACGGCCAGCACCCGGCGGCCCTTGACCTCCGGGCCCTCGATCCGGCGCTGCAGGCCGTGCGCCTTGCCCGCCTTGCGGACGACGAAGGCGTCCAGCTCGCGGCCGCGCGCGGCGGCGGCGTGCAGCATCGCGGCGGCGACGGGGTCGGCGCCCAGGGTCAGACCGCCGACGGCGTCGTACTCCAGGTGGGCGGTCGCGTCCAGCATCACCCGGCCGACCAGCGGGGCGGCCTGGCCGTCCAGCGTGATCCGGCGCAGGTCGACGTAGTAGTCGGCCTCCTTGCCGGAGGAAAGGGTGACCTTGCCGTGGACGACGGCCTTGTCCTTGATCTGTGCCAGCAGGGCGTCGCGGTCGTTGCTCATGAGCGTCCAGTCTAGGGCTTGTCCGAGAGCCCTGGAGCCCGTGACCTGCCGGCTCCCGGGCCGGACAGGACCTAGCGGCGGCGCAGCGCGCGGGCCAGCACCACGGCGCCGCCGATCAGGGCGACCCCGCCGCCGATCATCCAGGGCACGGCGCTGCGGCCGCCCGGGCCCGGCACCACGATGCCGCCGGCCTCGCCGCCCCAGCGGGAGGCCGCACGGGCGCGGGCGCTGCGGGCGGGCAGGGCGGGGGCGTAGCGGCCGCGCGGTGGGGCGTGGTCGACCTCCTCGGCGGAGCGGCCGACGATGCTGCGGCGGACCGGGCCGCTGAGCACCGGCTCCTGCTCGTACTCGAAGGGCAGCTCGGCGGGGAGTTCGGTGGACGGCTCCGGCTCCGACTCGGCGGCCGGGCGGTCGTCCTCGGCGGGCTCGGCGCGCTCGTCGTCCTCGTCCTCGTCGTCGTGGCCGCCGGTGGGGAGGCCGAAGCGCTCGGCGTCGGCGTCGGAGAAGGCGATCAGGTCGGAGAGGTCGTCGTCGACGTCCTCGCCGGGGGCACTCTGGTGGTCCTCCAGGAACAGCACGGTGGCGGTGGGCTCCTCGGCCTCGTCCTCCTCGGCGCTGTCGTCCTCGGTGCTGTCGTCCTCGGCGGCACCGTTCTCGGCCTCGGCGGCCTCCTCCGCGGCCTCGGCGGCCTCCGCGGCGTCGGCGGCACCGTCCTCGGCGCCCTCGGTCTCGGTGGCCTCCGGAGCGGCCTCCGCGCCGGTGGCACCCTCGGCCTCACCGCCCACCTCGGCCTCGACGTCGGCCTCGGCGTCGGCGTCGGCGTCCGGCTCCGCCACGCCGTCCGGCGAGGCGAGCGCGGCGGCGAAGCGGTCCAGCAGGCGGCGGCCGGTCGCGGCGAGGGTCTCCTCGTCGAACTCGGTCAGCCGGCCGCTCGCGTCCAGCTCGCCGGTGAAGCGGACCACGGTGCTGCCGTCCTCGGCACCCTCGGCGACGCTGACCCGGACGGTGGCGGTCGCCTCGCCGCTGCCGCGGGCCTCCTGGCCCTCGGCGAAGACGGTGAGCACGCCCTCGCGGCCCTCGATCAGCGACAGCACCCCGCGGTAGGTGATGGTGGAGGCGCCGATCCGCAGCTTCAGCCGCCCGCCGATCTCCTCGGCCGGGCCGCTGCCGGCTGCGGCGGGTTCGGTGCTCAGCCCCGGCACGCAACGGGCCAGCAGAGCCGGATCCTGCAGGGCCTGCCGGACCTGCTCGGCCGGCATCGGGACGACAACCTCATGCTCCATGGCACGGAGCCTACCGATCGAACCCCGGCTGGTCCCCGCTGCGGCCCCACCTTTTGCGCGGGCCTCCCCGGTCGGCCCCACGGCCGCGCCCCGCCGGCCCGGCGGACCGCGCGCGGTCCGCCGTCACCGCGGCCCCAGCAGGGTGAGTGCGGCCGGCGGCTGGGGCGGGCGCAGGGCGGTGAGACGGGCGGCGGAGGCCCGCAGGCCGTCCGCGGTCAGCGCGCGCGGAGGCGGGGCGTCCGGGGCGAGCCCGAGCGGGGGCTGGGCCGCCGACGCGAGCAGGAAGCCCTGGCCCGGATCCGCATCCGCCACCGCATCCGCCGCCGTCCTCTCTGCCGTCCTCTCCGCCGGGCCGGGCGGGCAGCTCGCGGTGGCGCTGCCCGCCACGGCGTAGGGGATGGTCCGCAATCCGGCGGCGCGCAGGCCGGACTCCACCTGCCAGAGCTCCTCCCGCTCGCCGCCGGCCCGGACGGCGAGCCGCCCGCCGGGGGAGAGCAGCCGGGTGGCGAGGCCGTAGAACTCCTGCGAGTGGAACTTCACCGTCCCGCTGTCGGCCGGCACCGGGAGGTCGGCGAGCACCACGTCGAAGGTCCGGTCGGAGGGCCGGACGCTGCGCAGCCACTCCAGCGGGTCGGCCTCGGCGACGCGGACCCGCGGGTCGTCCAGCGAGCGGCCGGAGAGCGCGGCCAGGCCGGGGTCGGTGCGGGCCAACCGGGGGAGCGCCGGGTCGGCGTCGACGACCAGCACCGAGTGGACGCCGCTGTGGCGCAGCACCTCGCGCAGGGCGAGCCCGTCGCCGCCGCCGAGCAGCAGTACCCGGGTGTCCGGCCCGGCCGCCATCGCGGGGTGGACCAGCGCCTCGTTGCCCCGGTACTCGTCCGGGCCGCAGACTGCGAGCCGGCCGTCCCGGTAGAGCCGCAGCGGCCCCTCGGCGGGGCCGGTGAGCACGATCTCCTGGTACCGGCTGTGGGTGGCGAAGCGGACCTGGGCGCCGTACAGGGCGCTGCGTGCGGCGCGTTCGATCGCGCCGGACCACACGGCGGCCGCGGCCAGCAGGGCCAGGACGAGCGCGCAGCAGCCCCAGAGCAGCAGCCGGACCCGCGGGCCCGGCTCCTCGCGGAAGAGCCAGAGCACCACGGCGGCCCCGGCGACGGCGTTGACCGCGCCGGTGACCAGGGCGCCGGTGCCCGGGCCGAAGGCGGGCAGGATCAGGAAGGGGAACGCGAGCCCGCCGATCAGCGCGCCCACGTAGTCCGCGGCGAACAGGTCGGCGGCGGCCCGCCCGGCGTCCTCGCGCCGGATCCGCTGGATGAGCGTCATCAGCAGGGGGATCTCGGCGCCGATCAGCACGCCGATCAGGCAGGTCAGACCGACCATCGCGACCTGGTAGCGGCCGGTCCAGGCCCAGCACGAGTACAGCGCGAGGACGGAGAGCCCGCCGGTGAGCGCGAGCGCGCACTCGACCAGGGCGAAGGCGGTGGCCGGGCGGCAGGTGAAGCGCTTGGCGAGCAGCGAGCCCAGCCCCATCGCGAACACCATGACGGAGAGCACGACCGAGGTTTGGGTGACCGAGTCCCCGAGCAGATAGCTCCCGAGCGCCACGAGTTCGAGCTCGTAGACGAGTCCGCAGGCCGCGCAGACGAACGCGGCCAGCAGGACGGTGAGCCGGGCGAGCCTCGGGTGCGCGCGCAGCCGGGACGGACGGCGGGCGGGCAGGGGTGTCAGGCTCCGCCCGGGTCGGGGTGGGCTGCCGTCGTCGAGTTCGAGCCCCTGTGCGGGTGGACCGGCCGGATGGTTGATCACGAACAAACGCTAGGGGACGTTCGGTACGGATGGCTGCGTCCATTCGACGGACGGTGCGGTGCGCCTGGTTGACGAATCGTTCCTGCGTGCGAGTGGGCGGCGGATCCGCGGCCTAAGGCGGCATCGGCGTCGGCGGGCGGCCTCATCGCGCCGGCACCAGCGAGGAGCGGGTGCAGACCAGCTGTCCCTCCTGCGGGTAGGCGTGCCAGGTCCGCCAGAGCAGCCGGTCCGCACCGCCCTGGGTGACCAGCGCGGTGAAGGCGCTCGGATCGCCGGGGAAGACGCCGGCCAGCCCGCGCGGGTGCCCCTCGACCAGGGCCAGCAACTCCTGGGCGCGGGCGGCGAACTCGTGCGGCGGCATGACCTCGATCCGGGCGGCGAACTCGTACTCCCAGCCGTCCACCTGCTTGGCCACCCGGGCGGGCAGCGGGGTCCGGCGCCCGGGCAGGCAGGCGACGGTCTCCAGGCACTTGCCCCGCCCGGCGGCGATCACCACCTGGTGGGAGGCGCCGAGCAGGCGCAGCTGGACGGTGCCGGGCGGGCCGGGGCGCCCGGCACCGTCCAGTCTCAGGTCACGGACCGCGAGAGCGGGCAGCGGTTCGCCGCCCAGGCACCAGGCCAGGTCGCCCGCGCGGGTGTCCGTGTAGGAGGTCTGCAGTGTGGTGAGCATGCTCGGCTCCGCGTTTCAGCTCCGTGCGCGCCCGCCGAGCAGCAGCGAGTAGGCCCAGGCAAAGGCGAGGCTGTTCGTGGCTGTGCGGTCCAGGGCGCGGCCGACCGTGGAAGGAAGGATTCCGGCTGGAGATTCAGCAGCAGAGAAGCATGAATACGCCGGGTCCGTCGGTGATTTACCCAACTTTGTCAAGCATTCACCGTTTCGAGCACACCCGCTTCCCCGCTCTGATCGACCCAGTGTGCGACTCTGCACCGCGCGCGCTCCTCGCCCCGGCCTGCGCGCCGTGCGCGCGGGTAGTGCGCCGCTCCCGAGGCCCGCACGCCCCCCTGCCGTCGGAGTGCCGCGCGAGCGGTGGCATGCGAAGGACCAAGGCCTGCCAAGAAGGCATACTGAATGCCCGACAGGCAGCAAATACCCTGCTGGTCGGGCAAGTTGACGATGCGTTGGCACACCCGGCCGGTCGCCGCGCCCGGCCGGGGCCGGGCGTCGCGGGCGACACCCGTTCCCGCCGACCCCCTACCCCGGTAGGGGTCCGAGGTTGGCTCCGTGGAGGGACGTGGGCGAGGGTCGGCGAAACCTAGTGTCGAGCCAACTGATCACCCCCACAGGGAGGGACCCGATGGCACTCGCAGCCCCCACCGTCCGCAACGCCGAGCCTTCGACGGTGAAGGCCGGTTGGTTCCGCACCAGTTACGACTGGCGCAGCTCCGTGTACGCCGTCGCGGCACTGCCGGTCGGCCTGGTGTCCCTGCCGCTGGCGCTGCTCGGCGGGTCACGCGCCGCCCACCGGCTGCAGCGCGGCCTCGCGGCGCGGCTGTTGGACGCCCGGATCACCGAGCCGGCACGTGGCCGGGCGGCACGGGTGGTGGCTCATGGTGTGCTGGCCCTGCCGCTCCAGCTCCTTGCCGCCCTGCTCACCGGAGTGCTGTGGGCCGACGTCCTGGCCCGGGGGGTCTGCTACCCGCTGGCGGAGTGGGGGCAGGACGTGAGTCAGGCCTGGGGTGGCCCGACGCTCATCGGCGCGTGGGCCGCGCATTTCGGCGTCGGAGTGCTCACCCTGGCGGTCCTGCTGCCGGTGTCCCGGGCGCTCGTCGTCGCCCAGCGGCGGCTGGCCGTCCGTCTCCTCGACGCGTCCGCGGACGCCTGACGTGGCTGCCCCGGGCTTGCCGCCGATGAGCGTCGAACAGATGAATCAGCGGCTGCGGGTCGCGGCCCTTCCGGCCGCCACCGTCGCCCTGGTGCTGTTGGGATGGCTCGACCTGGTCCAGCACTACGCTCTGGGCGCGCCACCGGCGATGGCCCTGAGCGTGGCCCGCGCGGTGCCGCTGCTGTGGTGTCGCAGCCGCCCGCTGCTCGCCTGGGGAGTGTCGCTCGCCGCGGTCCTGCTGACCGCGCTGGTGGCCCGGCCGGTCTCGGGGGCCGAGCCGTGGCCGTGGCCCGTGACCAGCTTGGCCGCACAGGTGGTGGTGCTGGTCCTGGCCGGGAGCCGGTTGGAGCGGCGGGTCTCGGGGGCGCTGGGAGCGGCGGTCGTCGCCGCCACGGCCGCCCTGCTGGCCACGCTGCCCGAGCGCGGCGGCTGGTCGAACCTCTTGCCGGTCGCCGTCGCGGTCGCGCTCGCGCTGATCGCGGCCGAGGTGCTGCGCGACCGCGCGCTGACCCGGGTCCGTCTGGCCGAGCAGGAACGGATCAGCGAGACCGAGCGGACGCGGCGTGCTCTGCTGGAGGAACGATCCCGCATCGGCCGCGAACTGCACGATGTCGTGGCCCACCACATGTCCCTGATCGCCGTTCGGGCGGAGACCGCGCCCTACCGCCTGCCGGACGTCTCCGCGGAGGTTCGCGAGGAGTTCCGGGCCGTCAGCGGTGCGGCGCGCGACGCGCTGACGGACATGCGACGCCTGCTGGGCCTGCTGCGCGGCGACGGGTCGGTCGAGCGGATGCCGCAGCCCGAGCTCGCCCAACTCGCCGATCTGGTCCGGGACGCCGGGTCCGGGGTCACGCTGGAGGCGGTCGGGGAACTCGGCTCCGTGCCCGCCACGGTCGGGGTCTGCGCCTACCGGATCGTCCAGGAATCGCTGTCGAACGCACGACGTCACGCCCCCGGCGCGCCGGTGGCGGTTCGGGTGGAGCGCACCGGAGTATCGGTTCTGATCACCGTTCGGAACGGCCCCGGTAGCACCCGGTCCACCGCCACCCCGCCGGACTCCACGGGGTCGGGCCATGGTCTGATGGGCATGCGGGAGCGCGCCGCCCTGCTCGGAGGGGAGTTCTCCGCCCGGGCCACGCCGGAAGGCGGGTTCACCGTGACAGCCGACCTGCCGCTGCCGGAGTGACGATGAACACCAGCATCCTGATCGTCGACGACCAGGCCATGGTCCGCCAGGGTTTCGGCGCGCTGCTCGCGGCCCAGCCGGGCCTGGAGGTGGCGGGCGACGCCGCCGATGGCGCGGCCGCGCTGGAGGCCGTGGCCCGCCTGGACCCGGACGTGGTCCTGATGGACGTGCGGATGCCGGTGATGGACGGTCTTGAGGCGACCCGCCGAATGCTGGAGGGCCGCCGCGAACGGCCCAGGGTGCTCATGCTCACCACCTTCGACCTGGACGACTACGTCTACGAGGCGCTGCGGGCCGGCGCCAGCGGCTTTCTCCTGAAGGACGCGTCGGCCGAGGAGCTG
Source organism: Kitasatospora sp. NPDC090091 (assembly GCF_044747365.1). Taxonomy (NCBI): domain Bacteria; kingdom Bacillati; phylum Actinomycetota; class Actinomycetes; order Kitasatosporales; family Streptomycetaceae; genus Kitasatospora; species Kitasatospora sp. NPDC090091. Next base: position 199,914 of record NZ_JBIVDY010000002.1, on the reverse strand, counting down.
ATCCAGGCAGTGCGTGTTGTCGCAGCCGGTGACGCCCTGCTCGCCCCCTCGGTCACCCGCCGTCTCATCGAGGACTTCGCGAGCCGCCGGCCCGGTCCCCCGCACGGTGGCCCCGCCCGCCGGCTGCCCGAACTGACCCCCAGGGAGAGCGAGGTCCTGCGGCTGGTCGCCCGGGGCCTCTCCAACAGTGAGATCGCCACCGACCTCGTCCTGGCCGAACAGACCGTCAAGACACATGTCAGCCGGATCCTGACCAAGCTCGACCTGCGCGACCGCGCGCAGGCGGTGGTCCTCGCCTACGAGTCCGGTCTGGTCGCCCCGGGCGGATGAGGCCGGGGCGCACGGGCACGGCCGAACGGCCCGTGCGGTCATCGGCGGGCAGTGGGTCAGAGCCGCTGGAGCCGGGTGACCGCCTCCTGCAGCACCTCGTCCTTCTTGCAGAAGGTGAAGCGGACGAGCGGGCGGCCGGCCTCGGGGTCGTCGTAGAAGACGGCGTTGGGGATGGCGACGACGCCGCAGCGCTCGGGGAGGGCGCGGCAGAACTCGACGCCGTCCTTCTCGCCGAGCGGGGTGATGTCGGTGGTGATGAAGTACGTGCCCTCGGGGTTGAAGACGCGGAAGCCGGCCGCGGCCAGGCCGTCGGCGAGCAGGTCGCGCTTGCGCCGCAGGTCGGCGCGGAAGTCCTCGAAGTAGGCGTCGGGCAGGCGCAGGGCCTCGGCCACCGCGTACTGGAAGGGGCCGGCGCTGACGTAGGTGAGGTACTGCTTCGCGGTGCGGACGGCGGCGACCAGCGGCGCGGGGGCGGTGACCCAGCCGACCTTCCAGCCGGTGAAGGAGAACGTCTTGCCGGCCGAGGAGATGGAGACGGTGCGCTCGCGCATCCCGGGGAGGGCGGCGATCGGGTGGTGGGCGCCGGCGAAGACCAGGTGTTCGTAGACCTCGTCGGTGACGACCAGCAGGTCGCGCTCGACGGCGAGGGCGGCGATCGCGGCCAGTTCGTCGGGGGAGAGCACCAGACCGGTGGGGTTGTGCGGGGAGTTGAGCAGGAGCAGGCGGGTGCGCGGCGTGACCAGGGCGCGCAACCGGTCCAGGTCGGGGCGGAAGTCGGGGGCGCGCAGGGTGAGCGGGACGCGGACCGCGCCGGCCATCGCGATGCAGGCGGCGTACGAGTCGTAGAAGGGTTCGAGGGCGATCACCTCGTCGCCGGGCTCCAGCAGCGCGAGCAGGGCGGCGGCGATGGCCTCGGTGGCGCCGGCGGTCACCAGGACCTCGGTGTCCGGGTCGTAGGCCAGGCCGCGGAACCGCTGCTGGTGCTCGGCGATCGCGGTGCGCAGCTCCGGGATGCCGGGGCCGGGCGGGTACTGGTTGCCGCGGCCCTCCAGCACGGCCCGGGCGGCGGCCTCGGCGATCCCGCGGGGCCCGTCGGTGTCGGGGAAGCCCTGGCCGAGGTTGATCGAACCGGTGGCGGTCGCGAGCGCGGACATCTCGGCGAAGATCGTCGTGCCCAGTCCGTCCAGCCTGCGGTTCAGCAGCGGCCTCGTACCCATTGCGGCTCCTCACGCCTCGGTGTCGGGCCCCATCCTCGGGCCGGGCGGGGGCCGCGGACAAGGACGGCCCGCCACCGGGTGTGCCGGTGGCGGGCCGTACGGATGCGCGGGGCCGGGGGCCGGCCGCCGGGGCGGCAGGCCGGGCCATCGGGCGGGGCTCAGGCCTCGTCGGTGCCCTCGGGGGCCTCGCCCTCGCCCTCGCCCTCCTCGATGTCCTTCTGCAGGCCCAGGCGCTCGATGATCCACTGCTCGAAGCCGACGGCGGCCTGGGTCCAGTTGGCGGTGGTGGTCACGAAGTAGTCCAGGTTCACGCCGGTGCCGACGATCATCTGGGCCTCGCCGATCAGGCGGACCACGCCGTCCTCGTGGGTGTGGGTGTAGACCTTGGGCCAGAGGGTCTCGCGGTTCCACTCGTCGATCAGGTCGAGGATCTCGCCCTTGGCCTCCAGCGGGTACGGGCGGTCGTAGAACGCCCGGACCGCGAAGAGCTCCTTCTGGTCGCCGCGGAACATGTAGTAGACGCGGAAGCCCTCCCAGGGGGCGGTGAGGTCGCCCTCCTCGTCCACGACGTGCTTCAGCTGCATCTGGTCCAGCAGCTGGGTCACCAGGGCCTGGTCCGGAACGATGATCGGCGGCGGGCCGGCCGGCTGCCCGCCCTGACCGCCGGGCTGCCCGCCCTGCGGCACGCCGAACGACGGGATGGACGACGGGTCGATGCTCATGGGGGTCCTCTTCCTCAGTGCACGTGGTGGCCGGCAATGAGAGGCCGCCCTTTCCACCTCCCATCCTGCCTCATTCGGGCCCTGCCTCACAGGGGCGGCCCGCACCCGGAGGGATCTTGGCCGGGGCGTCCCGGGAGGCTCCGGCGACCCAGGGTGAGCGCCCGTGGGCGACCGTCGGCGCGCGGCGGTGGGCCGCCCCTGCGGGAGGGGCGGCCCACCGGATCGCGGGCCAGGATTCCCTACTTCTCCAGCGGCCCGCGGGCACGGACGGTGAGGTTGTCGGCGGCCTCGTTCCGTTCGACCAGAACGGTGTCGCCGTCGTGCACCTGGCCGGAGAGGATCGCCCGGGCCAGCTGGTCGCCGATCGCGGACTGCACCAGCCGTCGCAGCGGGCGGGCGCCGTACGCCGGGTCGTAGCCGGTGAGCGCCAGCCAGTCCCGGGCGGCCTCGCTGACCTGGAGGGTGAGCCGGCGGTCGCGCAGCCGCTCGCCCAGCCGGGCCACCTGGAGGTCGACGATCCGGCTGAGCTCGGCGGTGCCCAGCGGGTCGAAGACCACGATGTCGTCCAGCCGGTTGAGGAACTCCGGCTTGAACGCGGCCCGGACGGACTCCAGCACCAGCGCCTTCTTCCGGTCCTCCGGGGTGGCCGGGTCGACCAGGAACTGTGAGCCCAGGTTGGAGGTGAGGATCAGGATCGCGTTGCGGAAGTCCACGGTGCGGCCCTGGCCGTCGGTGAGCCGGCCGTCGTCCAGCACCTGGAGCAGCACGTCGAAGACCTCGGGGTGGGCCTTCTCCACCTCGTCGAGCAGCACCACGCTGTACGGGCGGCGGCGGACCGCCTCGGTGAGCTGGCCGCCCTCCTCGTAGCCGACGTACCCGGGCGGGGCGCCGACCAGGCGGGAGACCGAGTGCTTCTCGCCGTACTCGCTCATGTCGATGCGGACCATGGCGCGTTCGTCGTCGAAGAGGAAGTCGGCCAGCGCCTTGGCCAGCTCGGTCTTGCCGACGCCGGTGGGGCCGAGGAAGAGGAAGGAGCCGGTCGGGCGGTCCGGGTCGGCGATGCCCGAGCGGGTGCGCCGCACGGCGTCCGAGACGGCCTGCACGGCCTCGCTCTGGCCGATCAGGCGCCGGCCCAACTCGTCCTCCATGCGCAGGAGTTTGGCGCTCTCGCCCTCCAGCAGCCGGCCGGCCGGGATGCCCGTCCAGGAGGCGACCACGTCGGCGACGTCGTCCGGGCCGACCTCCTCCTTGACCATGGAGGCGGAGGAGTCCTCGTCGGCGGCCCGCGCCTGGGCCTCGGACAGCTCCTTCTCGGCGGCCGGGACCTCGGCGTACATCAGCTTGGAGGCGCGCTCGAAGTCGCCGTCCCGCTGGGCGCGTTCGAGGGCGCCGTGCAGGTCGTCCAGCCGCTCCTTGAGCTCGCCGACCCGGTTGAGGCTCTTCTTCTCCTGCTCCCACCGGGCCGTCAGCACGCTCAAGTGCTCGTTCTTGTCGGCGAGATCGCGCCGCAGCCGGGCCAGCCGGTCGACCGAGGCCGGGTCGGACTCCTTCTCCAGAGCCAGCTCCTCCATCCGCAACCGGTCCACGGCGCGCTGGAGTTCGTCGATCTCGACCGGGGAGGAGTCGATCTCCATCCGGAGCCGGGAGGCCGCCTCGTCGACCAGGTCGATCGCCTTGTCGGGCAGGAAGCGGGAGGTGATGTAGCGGTGCGAGAGCGTCGCCGCGGAGACCAGGGCGGCGTCCGAGATCTGCACCTTGTGGTGCGCCTCGTAGCGACCCTTGAGCCCGCGCAGGATGGCGATCGAGTCCTCCACGCTGGGCTCGCCGACCAGCACCTGCTGGAAGCGGCGCTCCAGCGCCGGGTCCTTCTCGATCCGCTCTCGGTACTCGTCCAGGGTGGTGGCGCCGACCATGCGCAGCTCGCCGCGGGCCAGCATCGGCTTGAGCATGTTGCCCGCGTCCATCGCGGAGTCGCCGCCGGCGCCCGCGCCGACCATGGTGTGCAGCTCGTCGATGAAGGTGACGACCTGGCCGTCGCTCTGCTTGATGTCGTTGAGGACGGCCTTCAGCCGCTCCTCGAACTCGCCGCGGTACTTGGCGCCGGCGACCATCGCACCGAGGTCCAGCGCGACCAGGCGCTTGCCGCGCAGCGACTCCGGGACGTCGCCCGCGACGATCCGCTGCGCCAGCCCCTCGACCACGGCGGTCTTGCCGACGCCGGGCTCGCCGATCAGCACCGGGTTGTTCTTGGTGCGCCGGGAGAGCACCTGGACCACCCGGCGGATCTCCTGGTCCCGCCCGATCACCGGGTCGAGCTTGCCGTCCCGGGCGGCCTGGGTGAGGTCGGTGCCGTACTTCTCCAGCGCCTTGTAGGTGCCCTCCGGGTCCGGCGAGGTGACCCGGCCGCTGCCCCGCACGTCCTTGAACGCGGCGAGCAGGGCCTTCGGGGTGGCGCCCTGCTGCACCAGCAGCTCGGCGACCGGCCCGCCCTCGTGCGCCAGGCCGACCATCAGGTGCTCGGTGGAGACGTACTGGTCGTCCAGGTCGTCCGCCCGCTTGCCGGCCTCGGTGAGCACGGCCAGGGTGTCGCGGGCCAGCTGCGGGGCGGCGACCGTGGAGCCCATCGCGCTGGGCAGCGCGGCCAGCTGCCGGCGGGCCTCGGAGCCGATCCGGGCGGCGTCCGCGCCGACCGCCTCCAGCAGGGGTTTGGCGATGCCCTCGGGCTGTTCCAACAGGGCGATCAGGATGTGCACCGGCTTGACGTCCGGGTTGCCCGACGCGCCGGCCTGCCGGATCGCGGCGGACAGGGCGTCCTGCGTCTTGGTGGTGAACTTGCTGGCGTCCACTGCTGGGGTGTCCTCCTCGCTCGTGCGGAGCGCTGTGTCTCGTACCTGTGCGCAGCTGTGCTCGTGCCGCTGCCCGTGGTTCTGCCCGTCGGCCGGCCGTCGGCCGCCCGGGCGTAGTGCTGCTGCGTAGTGCTGCTGGATACAGCATGCACTAAGTTGAGTCTATTCCGCTCAACTTTTGGAGACCTTCCGGTGAACGGCTCCGGAGCGGTGCGGGCGCAGCGGCCCGGCCGTCCGCCTGGTGAGCGTCAGCAGCTCCCGGGCCGGCCCGCCGGGCCGCTGCCCGGCCGGCCAGACCGCCCGCAGCGGACGCCGCAGGTCCAGCTCCTCCGCCAGCGGCACCGCCACCAGCCGCCGGGTCGCCAGCTCCTCCACCACCGCCAGCTCGCTCAGGCAGACCGGCCCGGCCCCGGTCATCGCGGCCGCCTTGAGCGCCGTCGACGACGCCAGCTCCAGCCGCGGCCGCGCCGCGCCCCCGAACGGTGCCAGCGCCATCTCCAGCACCTCGCGGGTGCCCGAGCCGGGCTCGCGCAGCACCAGCGCGGTCGCGGCCAGCTCCTCCCCGGTCAGCCGGGCCCGGCGGCGGGCCCAGGGGTGGTCCGGGGCGACCACGACCACCAGCCGGTCGGCGGCCACCACCGCGCCGGCCAGGCCGGCCGGGGTGGACGGGCCCTCGACGAAGCCGAGGTCCGCGTCGCCGGCCAGCACGTGCCCGGCGACGTCCGCCGAGTTCGCCGTCCGCAGCGTCACCGCGGTACCCGGGCTGGACTCGTGCAGCGCCAGCAGCCAGCCCGGCATCAGGTACTCGGCGACGGTCAGGCTGGCCACCACGACCAGCCGGGCGTCGCGGCGTTCGCGCAGCGCGTCGATCCCGGCGTCCAGCGACTGGGCGGCCTCCACCACGTGGCGGGCCCACTCGACCACCAGCCGGCCCGCCTCGGTCGGCCGGCTGCCGCGCGGCGAGCGGTCCAGCAGGGGCACGCCGATCTGCCGCTCCATGCCCTTGATCCGGGCGCTGGCGGTGGGCTGGCTCACGCCCAGCTCGGCCGCCGCCCGGCCGACGCTGCCCAGCCGGGCCACCGCGAGCAGCAGCTCCAGCGCACCGAGTTCGGGGACGCGCGGGGAGAGGGCCATAGGTTCAGCCTATGCCCTCATAGAGCGCCCGGCGCTACCGGCATCCGGGTCCGGCGGCGACGGTGGATGCCATGGCCACCCTGATCAGCGTCCGACCGCTCGCTCGCACACCCCGTCCCGACCTCGCCCAGCTGGGCCCCAACTGGTACGCGGTGGTCATGGGCACCGCGATCGTCGGCAACGGGGCGGCCGCCCTGCCGGTCCGGGCGCCGGGGCTGACCGGCTTCGGCGAGGTGATGTGGGCGCTCGGGCTGGCCGCGCTGCTGGTGCTCGGCGCGGGGCGGCTGGTCCACCTCACCCGGTACCGCGCCGCCGCCCGGGCGCACCTGCTGGACACCCCGGCCACCGCGGTCTTCTACGGCTGTCCGCCGATGGCCATGATCTCGGTCGGCCTCGGGACCCTCGCGGTCGGCTCACGGGTGATCGGCACCGGCCCCGCCGTCGCGCTGGACGCCGTGCTCTGGAGCGCCGGCACCCTCTACGCGCTGACCGTCGCGGCCGGCATCCCGTACCTGATGATCACCCGGCACCGGGTCTCCCCGCTGGAGGCCAACCCCACCTGGCTGCTGCCGGTGGTCGCCCCGCTGGTCGCCTCCGCCGCCGGCCCCGCGCTCGTCCCGCACCTGCCGGCCGGCACCGCGCAGCAGGCCATGCTCTACGGCTGCTGGGCCCTGTTCGGCGTCGGCCTGCTGGCCACCCTCGCACTGCTGCCGGTGGTGTTCACCGGCCTGGTCCACAGCAAGCTGCCCGCCCTGGCGCTCACCCCGTCGCTCTTCCTGGTGCTCGGCCCGCTCGGCCAGTCCACCACCGCCCTGCACCAGCTCGCCGACGCCGCCCGCCCGGTCACCCCGCAGCTCGCGCCCGCCGCGCTCGCCCTCGCCGAGCTCTACGGCGTCGCGGTGACGGGCGTCGCGATGCTCTGGCTGGCCGTCGCCGTCGCCGCCAACCTGCGGGCCCGGCGGGCCGGGATGCCCTTCGCGATGACCTGGTGGGCGTACACCTTCCCGATCGGCACCTGCGTCACCGGCACGGCCGCGCTCGCCCGGCACACCGGCTTCCCGGGCTTCACCGGCCTGGCCGCCGGGCTCTTCGTGCTGCTCGTCGCGGCCTGGGCGGTCGCCGCCGCCGGCACCACGGCCGGGCTGGCCGGCGGGCGGCTGCTGGCGCGCTGACGGACCGACGGCCGCCGGGCCGGAGCGCCGGCCTGTGGCCGGGGCGGTCCACGACCGAATGACCGGACGGTCGGACTCCGCGGCCCGACCTCGCTGACCAGCCCCTTTACCAGCGGCCGCGGCCCGGCGCAGGAAGACGCTCCGGCCCGCCGGTGCAGGTTCCTGCAATTGCGGGAACCTGCACTCTGGCTGCACTTGTTCACCGGCCGTCACGCTGTGAGGGTGGAGTCACGTCAGGTCGACCGGGCACCGCAGCCCGTGGTGGCGACTTGCTCTTCAGTACTGGATGCGTGAGGTACTCCGTACCTGCATATCGGGGGGAAGAGCGCCGGCCGGGACGCCATGTGTGGTGATGGCCCCCGGGACCGGATCCGGCGAGGCGTTGCTGCTCCGCCTCGCCGGAAGCGCACAGACCCTGGCGTGGCACCGGCGGCCCCCGGCCTCCCGGCGTGCGACGGCACCCGGGACCCGGGGGCCCGCCGGCGCTTGGGGCCGGACTAGTACCGTGATCGCGTGCGGCGCGCGGTGCTGGGATCATGACCGGAAGGCGCGTGGGCACGCGTGGCGCCGGCCCGCCCGACCGCGGCCCGGCCGAAGCACAGGCACATCCGCGATCCATTCGGCAGGGAGTGTTCCAGGTGACGGCGGAGCCGACGGCCGCCCCGGGCCCCGGCGGGCCCGGCGGCGAACCGGACGAGGCGGCCCGGCGGCTCTACCTGGCCGTCCTCGCCGACGGCGGGCGCGTCCCGGCCGCCGACGTCCCGGACTCCGACCAGGACGCCCTGCGCCAGCTGGTCGACGTCGGCCTGCTGATGCCCAATCCGATCGACGCCTGCTACGTCGCCGTCAGCCCCCGCTCCGTCAGCGACCGCCTGGGCGCCGAGCTGCGCAGCGAGGCCACCCGGCTGCTGGTCCGCGCGGAGAACCTCCCCGGCGCCCTGGACGGCCTCACCCAGGCCTACGACGCGATGCCGCCCCGCCCGCCCGAGCGCTCCGGCGGCGCGGTCTACATCGAGGGCCACGTCCACATCCGGCACCGCATCTCGCAGCTGGTCTCGGACTGCCGCACCGAGGTGCTCACCGCCCAGCCGGGCCACCGCCCGCCGGACGCCCTCAAGATCGCGCTGCTGCAGGACGTCCAACTGCTCCAGCGCGGCTGCTCGCTGCGGACCATCTACCAGCCGATCGCCGTCTCGGAGCCGGCCGCCCGCGCGTACGCGGCCGAGGTCACCCGGCTCGGCTCGGCGATCCGGACCCTGGACGAGCCGTTCCAGCGCCTGTTCGTCTTCGACCGCTCGGTCGCGGTGATCTCCGCCGCCCAGGACCACAGCGCCGCGGCGTTCATCTCCGACCCGTCCGCCGTCGCCTTCCTGGTCAACGCCTTCGAACGGGACTGGGCCCGCGCCGAGAGCACCGACTGGGCCGCCGCGCACGCCCACGGCACCAGCCGCGACGGGCCCGACCGGGTCGGTCGGCTGCTCGCCCGCGGCCTCACCCAGCGCGCCGTCGCGACCCGCCTGGGGCTGAGCGAGCGCACCGTCGCCGCCCACATCTCCCGTCTGCGGGACCGTCACGGCGCGCAGACCCTGTTCCAGCTCGGCTGGTTGATGCGGGGCGAGCAGGACGGCGAGGCGGGGTGAGCGCGGCCGCCCCGGCCCTCCGGCACGGACGGCCGCGTACGGGGGCCTGGGCGGCCGCTCGGGGCGCCCGGTGCGGGCCGCCGAGGTCAGCCGGTGGCAGCGCCGGTCGGCCAGTAGCCGGTCGGGGGCTGCTGGCGCGGGACGGTGAACTGCTCGCCGGGGGCGGTCCAGAAGCCCTCGCGCAGCGAGAGCGCCATGCCGGCCCAGTCCAGGGCGGTCTCCACGGTGTGGTGGAGGGCCTCCTGCGACCAGGTGTCGTCGAAGACCAGCGGCAGGACCGGGGCGACCTGCTCGATGGTGGCGATGAGCGGGTTGTGCGTGATCGCCTCGTCCACCAGCAGCACGATGGGCTTGCGCAGGGCCGAGGCCCAGCCCAGCTCCAGGCTGACGCCCGCGGAGAGCGGCGCACCGACGTAGGCGAAGACCAGGTCGGCGGACTGCAGCGCGCGGAAGTCCGAGGGGACCCGGGGCTCGGGGGCCCGGCCGGACACGGTCCACGCGTCGCTGTGGTGGGCGCTGTACACGGCGGCGCCGCTGCGGAGCAGGGTGGTGCGGAGCGTCGTCAGCCGCGTCCGGCTGGCCAGGGTCACCACGCTGTCCGCCGGGCCGGTCAGCCGCATCAGCGGTGCGGCCAGGAAGACCCGTGCACGCCGGCCCTCGTGGGCCTGGCTGTCGTGGTGACGCAGGTAGGGCTCGGTCATTGTCGACTCCGGGGGAAGGGCGTCGGCTCGGCTGCTCCTGGCCGACACCGGGTGTGGAGATCAGGGCGGGACAATCGCAGGGATTATTCGCTGTTCCAACGCCGGGAAGAGGCGTTAGTTGATCGTCCACCGAGTAGAGTCACCAGTCCACTGATGCTTGGTGGCATCCGTCTGCATGGCAGAGAGATGACACCCTCTGACGTGAGTGCGCCCGTGACAGTCAGAACTGCCGTGTGGCACCATCTGATCGTTTGACGGTGCGTCGCGCGTGTATTCGATCCGACGCGCCACTAGAGGATGAGGTGCGCGCATGTCTCGTATACGTCGGGCTGCTCGGACGGTCATGGTGACGATGGCCGCCGGCGTCCTCGTGATGCTTGGCGCCGGTGCTTTTGCCACTGGCCATGATGCTGATCGTTCCGTTCATGTCAATTACTCGGTTTCCGAGGGCGACGCGAACGGTGTTTCCGATCAGGCTTCCGTTCTGCTGCTGGACCAGGACCACTCCTGGACCTGACAGTCGGTTGGGCTGCGAATCTCGCCGCTCACCCGTTCCCGGGTGCGGCGGGATTGGCAGGCCTGTGGTGGGACTCCCGTGACGACCGCGCCAGCGCGTACCCCAGCTGGAACAGCGATTCCACGTTGTAGTCCTCCCGCATCTCGGCGAGGTGGCGGGCCAGGGTGCGCTCGCTGATGCCCAGCCGGCGGGCGATGACTCTGTGGTTGGTGCCGTCGAGCAGCAGGTCGATGATCGTCTGCCGCATCCGGGACACCACCTGTTGGGGGACGGTCCGCCCGCCGCTGAAGTCGAGCCCGCGGTTCCAGTTGCGCTCGAACACCTCGTGCGTGAGGAAGTGGATGACCGCCGGGTCGTGGATGAACGCGGCCAGGTTCAGGTCCTCGGCGACCGGGATGACGGCCAGCGCCCGGTCGACGATGATCAGCCGGGTGTACGGCTCGTCCAGCGTGCGGAACCTCCCGCCGGCCTCGGTGAGCGTCGCCACGTAGTCTCTGGTCGGCGCGTGGTACCGGGTGCTCGGGTGGTAGATGGTCCGCGCGGAGATTCCCCGCCGCAAATCCTCGAGGTCCTCGGAGAGGGTTTGGGAGAGGACCTCCGGGGGCCGGGGACCCCCGGGCTGGGCGGCGAGCACCTCTTCCTTCGCCGAGGCGACCGCGTGATTGATGCGCTGATTGATGATCGCCTTGCCGCGGACGTATTCGACCGTCCCCCCGGTGGCGTCCGGGTTGTGAAAGGCGTCCGCGAGCCCCTGGAGGTCGCCCGGTATGGCTATTGCGCGGGCCAGGAGTTCCAGCGCCTGGCGCTGCCAGGTGGCGCTCAGACCGGACGAGAGCTGCTGCGGATCGGCGGCCAGCAGAACGTGCGGATCATCTGTGTCGGGGACGAGAAGGCCGATGTCCAGCAGTTCGCTGAGATAGCTGTACTCGGATTCCGCCACTTCCTTGCGCGCGATACGGCCGTGCGTGCGGATAACCGCGAGATAGAGATCGTGGGCGCCTGCGGACAGGGTGCCCTGCGTGCCGACGCCCGCGGTGGAGTCGTCCCTCCCGCTCATTGGCGGCTCCTTCTCGACGACAGATTGGCTCCAGGACTGTACGCGCCCCCGCCGGCGATCTTAGGTCGTGGGTCGGGTTCGGGATCAGGCATTGTTCCACCGGCCCGCGGCGGGGCTGTCGAGTGGCAGCCTCTCATCAAACACCGAGCCGCCGGCACCCCCCGTTCAGGAGGTAACCGGCGGCCGTCGGTGAGTGGGCCGGTCAGCGCTTGGGCCGCCAGACGACCAGCGCACTCGACTGGGTCGGCGGCTGGTACGGGACGAGATCGCGGCGGTACGAGGCGTGCACGGCGGCCTCGCGCTGCTGGAGCGCGGTGGCGGCGCCCTCCAGCGAGTCGATCAGTTCCGCGATGCGGGACTGGAGCGCGGTGACCTGGTTCTCCAGCTCGATGATCCGCTTGATGCCGGCCAGGTTGATGCCCTCGTCCTGGGAGAGCCGCTGGACCTCGCGCAGCTGCTGGATGTCCCGGGCCGAGTAGCGGCGCCCGCGGCCGGCGGTGCGGTCCGGGCAGACCAGGCCGAGCCGGTCGTACTGGCGCAGGGTCTGCGGGTGCAGGCCGGAGAGCTCGGCCGCGACCGAGATCACGTACACCGGGGTGTCCTCGGTGAGGACGTACTGCGGCGGCGGGGCGGTGCGGCGGGCGCGCGGTGCGGTGGCGCCGGGCAGGCCCTCGCCGATCCCGGGGCCGATCGGGCCGCGCGCGTTGCTGTCGGGGGTCATCTGGTCGTCACGCTCCCTCCGCCGCCTTGAAGAGGGCGGCACGCGGGTCGTCCGAGGCGGTGGCCTCGCGGTACTGCTCCAGGGCCGTCAGCGCGTCGCCGGTGACGTGCTGCGGCACCACGACCTCCACGGTGACCAGGAGGTCGCCGCGGGTGCCGTCCTTGCGGGTGGCGCCCTTGCCGCGGGCCCGCAGGGTGAGGCCGTTGGCACTGCCCGGGGGCAGCTTGAGCTTCACCGAGGGGCCGTTCAGCGTCGGTACCTCGATGGTGCCGCCCAGAGCGGCCTCGGGGAAGGAGACCGGGACGGTCACGGTGAGGTTGTCGGCCCTGCGGCCGAAGACCGGGTGCGGATCGACGTGCACGGTGACGTAGAGGTCGCCGGGTTGGCCGCCGCGCTCGCCCTGGGCGCCCTTGCCCTTGAGGCGGATGCGCTGGGCGTCCTGGACACCGGCCGGGATGCGCACCTGCATGGTGCGGGCCGAGCTGGCCCGGCCGCTGCCGTGGCAGTCGGTGCACGGGTCGTCGACGATCATGCCCCGGCCGCGGCAGTCCCGGCAGGGCTCGGACAGGGCGAAGGCGCCCTGGCCGCGGCTGACGGTGCCGGCGCCGACGCAGGTCGGACAGACCCGGGGAGTGGTGCCGGCCTTGGCGCCGGTGCCGCTGCAGGTGCGGCAGGGGGCCTGGCTGGTCATCCGCAGCGGGACGGTCGCGCCGTCGACGGCCTCCTCGAAGGAGAGCGTCACCTCGGTCTCGACGTCGGCGCCGCGCCGCGGCTGGGCCTGCCGGCCGCCGCCGCCGCGGTTGAAGAGGCCGCCGAAGACGTCGCCGAGGCCGCCGCCGGAGCCGCCCTGGCTGCCGCTGAAGAGGTCGCCGAAGTCGAAGCCGTAGTTGCCGCCGCCGGGGCCGCCGGCGCGGAAGCCGCCGTTGGCGAAGAGGGCGCGGGCCTCGTCGTACTCCTTGCGGCGCTTCTCGTCCGAGAGGACGTCGTAGGCCTCGGAGATGTCCTTGAAGCGGTCCTCGGCCTTGGTGTCGCCCTTGTTGGCGTCGGGGTGGAACTCGCGCGCCAGTTTGCGGTAGGTCTTCTTGATCTCGGTGGCGGAGGCGTCCTTGGGTACGCCGAGGACCTTGTAGTAGTCCTTCTCCACAAAATCCTTGCCGCTCATGCGCCCACCTCTCCCCCGGCCGGGGCGGCCGGGAGGTGCCCCCATCGCTCGGCGGCCGCTTCGCGGAACGCGCACCTTTCGACGATTCGCTCGCTTCGCACGCTCATGCGCTCCCGCCACCTCCCGAAGTCAACAGTTACGGGTCCACGCCACGTGGCGTCAACGGATACGGCGCTGCGGAGCCGGCCGCCGTACTGGCCGGCGTACGACTCCGCAGCGCACAGGGTCTCAGCTGTCACAGGTGGTCAGCTGTCCGCGCCACCGTCAGCCTTGTCCGAGTCCGCGGACTTCGCGGACTTCCCGGACTCGGCGTCCGGGGCGGAGGTGGTCTGGGTACCCGGCTGGGGCTCCGCCACCGCCACCATCGCCGGGCGGATGATCCGCTCGCCGATCCGGTAACCGGGCTGGAGGATCTGGACACAGGTGTCCTCGGTGACGTCCGAGGAGTAGCTGTGCATCAGCGCCTCGTGCATGGTCGGGTCGAAGGGCTCGCCCTCCTTGCCGAACTGCTGCAGGCCCAGCTTGGCGACGACCGTCTCCAGCGACTCGGCGACGGACTTGAAGCCGCCCGTCACCTCGCCGTGCTCGCGGGCCCGGCCGATGTCGTCCAGGACCGGGATCAGGGACTCCAGGATGTTGGAGACCGCGATCTCGCGCACCGTCATCCGGTCGCGCTCGACGCGCTTGCGGTAGTTCTGGTACTCGGCCTGGAGGCGCTGGAGGTCCCCGGTCCGCTCGGCCAGCTCGCGCTTGGCCGCGGCGACGTCCTCGTCGGAGCCGGAGCCCGCCGCGGCGGCCTCCTCGGCCGCCTTGACCACGGCCTCCTCGGCGGCGGAGTCGTCGCCGGGCTCAGCACCCTGCGGCTTCTCCGTCATGCCGCACCGCCCTTGGGCTTCTCGTCGTCCACGATCTCGGCGTCGACGACGTCGTCGTCCTTGGCGCCCGCGGCGTCGCCGGCCGGCGCGGCACCCGCGGCGTCGGCGTTGGCGTAGAGGGCCTGGCCGAGCTTCTGGGCGGTGGTGGAGACCTTCTCCGAGGCCTCGCGGATCGTCGCGATGTCCTCGCCCTTCAGGGCCTCCTTGAGCTCGCCGATGGCGGTCTCGACCTCGGTCTTGACCTCGGCCGGCAGCTTGTCGGCGTTGTCGGCGATGAACTTCTCGGTCGAGTAGACGAGCTGCTCGGCCTGGTTGCGGGTCTCGACCGACTCGCGGCGCTTGTGGTCCTCCTCCGCGTACTGCTCGGCCTCGCGCATCATGCGCTCGATGTCGTCCTTCGGCAGCGCGGAGCCGCCGGTGACGGTCATCTTCTGCTCCTTGCCGGTGCCGAGGTCCTTCGCGCCGACGTGCATGATGCCGTTGGCGTCGATGTCGAAGGTGACCTCGATCTGGGGCAGGCCGCGGGGGGCCGGCGGCAGGCCGGTCAGCTCGAACATGCCGAGCTTCTTGTTGTACGCGGCGATCTCGCGCTCGCCCTGGTAGACCTGGATCTGCACGGACGGCTGGTTGTCCTCGGCCGTGGTGAAGATCTCGGAGCGCTTGGTCGGGATCGTGGTGTTGCGCTCGATCAGCTTGGTCATGATGCCGCCCTTGGTCTCGATGCCGAGGGACAGCGGGGTGACGTCGAGCAGCAGGACGTCCTTGACCTCGCCCTTGAGGACACCGGCCTGGAGCGAGGCGCCGATGGCGACGACCTCGTCCGGGTTGACGCCCTTGTTGGCCTCCTTGCCGCCGGTCAGCTCGCGGACCAGTTCGGCGACGGCCGGCATGCGGGTCGAGCCACCGACCAGGACGACGTGGTCGATCTCGGAGAGCGAGATGCCGGCGTCCTTGATCACGTTGTGGAACGGGACCTTGCAGCGCTCCAGCAGGTCGGAGGTGAGCTGCTGGAACTGGGCGCGGGTGAGCTTCTCGTCCAGGTGCAGCGGGCCCTCGGCGGAGGCCGTGATGTAGGGCAGGTTGATCGAGGTCTCGGAGGACGAGGACAGCTCGATCTTGGCCTTCTCGGCGGCCTCGCGCAGACGCTGGAGGGCCATCTTGTCCTTCGACAGGTCGACGCCGTGGCCGGCCTGGAAGACCTTCACCAGGTGGTCGACGACCTTCTGGTCCCAGTCGTCACCACCGAGGTGGTTGTCACCGTTGGTGGCCTTCACCTCGACGACCCCGTCGCCGATCTCCAGCAGGGAGACGTCGAAGGTGCCGCCGCCGAGGTCGAAGACCAGGATGGTCTGGTCGTCCTTGTCCAGGCCGTAGGCCAGGGCGGCCGCGGTCGGCTCGTTGACGATGCGCAGGACGTTGAGGCCCGCGATCTCACCGGCCTCCTTGGTGGCCTGGCGCTCCGAGTCGGAGAAGTACGCCGGGACGGTGATGACGGCGTCGGTGACGGTCTCGCCCAGGTAGGACTCCGCGTCGCGCTTCAGCTTCTGCAGGATGAAGGCGCTGATCTGCTGCGGGTTGAAGTCCTTGCCGTCCAGGTTGATCTTCCACCCGGTGCCCATGTGGCGCTTGACCGAGCGGATCGTCCGGTCGACGTTGGTGACGGCCTGGCGCTTGGCCACCTCACCGACGAGGACCTCGCCGTTCTTGGCGAAGGCCACGACGGACGGCGTGGTCCGCGCACCCTCGGCGTTCGTGATGACGGTGGGCTCGCCACCCTCAAGGACGCTGACGACCGAGTTCGTCGTACCGAGGTCGATGCCGACCGCGCGTGCCATCGTAGATACCTCCACGGAAGAGTTGAGCTTTACAGGCTCAAGGATGCACGACTCCCCCGGGAGCGTCAACAGCGTTGAGTCCGGCGCGCTCAACTTTGCTGAGCTCTGGCGTCGGGTCGGGTGCGGATCGGACACTGGAGGCGCGCCGGACGGGCGCGCACGGGCCGATTCGAAGTGCCGAGGGTGGACTTACGTGACTGCCGCCATACCTTGAGCATCTTCAGGAGAAGAGTTGACAAACGGTAATGTCCCGCCCGTCGGCCCTGTAAGTTACCGACGAGTACACTGACCCCGGAGAGACTGCACCCCTAGGAAAGCCGCAGGAGACGGAGAGCCGATGCAGCTAGCAGCGATCGTCATCTCGCTGGTCACGTTTGTGATCGGCACCGCGCTCGCCGCCCGTGCGGCGATGTACATCTTCAAGGTGGTGCGGACCGGCCAGTCCGATCCCACCCGGTTCGGACAGCCCGTCCAGCGCGTGAAGACCGTGGCCGTCGAGTTCGTCGGCCACACCCGCATGAACAAGTGGGGCGTCGTCGGCGTCGCGCACTGGTTCGTCGCGGTCGGCTTCTTCAGCCTGGTGCTGACCATCGTCAACGCCTTCGGCCAGCTGTTCGACGCCGAGTTCGCGCTGCCGATCATCGGCCACTGGATGCTCTGGCAGCTCTTCGTCGAGCTCCTCGGCACCCTGACCACCCTGGGCATCCTGACCCTGATGGTGGTCCGGCTGCTCAGCCTGCCGTCGAAGTCCGGCCGCAAGTCGCGCTTCGCCGGCTCGATCGCCTGGCAGGCCTTCTACGTCGAGTACACGATCCTCGGCATCGGCCTCTGCATCACCATGCTGCGCGCCCTGGAGGGCGCCCTCGCCGGCGTCGACTCCTACGGGCCGGAGCACCTGGTCTCGTACCCGATCGTGTCCGCGCTGAGCGGGCTGTCGCACGGGACGCTGGAGAACCTGGTCTACCTCTTCGCGATGCTGAAGATCTGCATCTCCTTCGCGTGGGCGACCACCATCGGCCTCAACCCCTCGATGGGTGTGGCCTGGCACCGCTTCCTCGGCTTCTTCAACATCTACTTCAAGCGCGAGGAGGACGGCGGCACCGCGCTCGGCGCCCTGCGCCCGATGACCAGCGGCGGCCGGCCGATCGACTTCGAGGACCCGGCCGACGACGCCGTCTTCGGTGTCTCCCAGGTCGAGCACTTCTCCTGGAAGGGCATCCTCGACTTCTCCACCTGCACCGAGTGCGGCCGCTGCCAGTCGCAGTGCCCCGCCTGGAACACCGGCAAGCCGCTCTCGCCCAAGCTGCTCATCATGAGCCTGCGCGAGCACGCCTTCGGCAAGGCGCCGTACCTGCTGGCCGGCGGCGGCAAGGACATGGAGGGCGAGGAGCGGGCCACCGCCGAGCAGCTCAAGGACGTCCCCGCGGCCGCCCTGGCCGAGGCCGAGCGCCCGCTGATCGGCACCGCCGAGGAGAACGGCGTCATCGACCCCGACGTCCTCTGGTCCTGCACCACCTGCGGCGCCTGCGTCGAGCAGTGCCCGGTGGACATCGAGCACATCGACCACATCGTCGACATGCGCCGCTACCAGGTGATGATCGAGTCCTCGTTCCCGACCGAGGCCGGGACGATGCTCAAGAACCTGGAGAACAAGGGCAACCCGTGGGGCATGGCCACCAAGGCCCGCCTGGACTGGGTCAAGGAGCTCAAGAAGGAGACCGGCATCGAGGTGCCGGTGATCGGCGAGGACATCGACCCCGCCGAGGTCGAGTACCTCTACTGGGTCGGCTGCGCCGGCGCCCTGGAGGACCGCGCCAAGAAGACCACCAAGGCCTTCGCGGAGCTGCTGCACACCGCCGGCGTGCAGTTCGCGATCCTCGGCAAGGAGGAGTCCTGCACCGGTGACTCCGCCCGCCGCCTGGGCAACGAGTTCCTCTTCCAGATGCTCGGCGCGCAGAACGTCGAGACGCTGAACGCGGCGCTGGAGGACGCGCCCAAGAAGCGGATCGTCGCCACCTGCCCGCACTGCTTCAACACCATCGCCAACGAGTACCCGCAGCTGGGCGGCCACTTCGAGGTCATCCACCACACCCAGCTGCTGCAGCACCTGATCGACGAGGGCAAGCTCGTCCCGGTCAACCCGGTCGAGGGCCTGATCACCTACCACGACCCCTGCTACCTGGGCCGCCACAACAAGGTCTACAGCCCGCCGCGCGAGATCATGGACAAGGTCCCGGGTCTGCGCCAGCAGGAGATGCACCGCCACAAGGAGCGCGGCTTCTGCTGCGGCGCCGGCGGCGCGCGGATGTGGATGGAGGAGCGCATCGGCAAGCGGATCAACACCGAGCGCGTGGACGAGGCGCTGTCCCTCAACCCGGACATCGTCTCCACCGCCTGCCCGTTCTGCCTGGTGATGCTCTCCGACTCGGTCAACGGCAAGAAGAACGAGGGTGCGGCCAAGGAGCACCTGAAGGTCGTCGACGTGGCCCAGCTGCTGCTCGACTCGGTCAAGGCGACCCCGCCCGCCGCGGCGGAGCAGCCGGAGACCGTGGACGCGTAACGTCCCTGTTCGACAGTTCTGCTACAACTGCCCGGCCCGGTGGACGCCGCGAGAGCGCCCGCCGGGCCGGGCTTTTGGGCCCGCGGCGGCGCCCGCGGCGCACGCCCGCGGAGGGCGGGACTCGTGAGGGGCTGGTGCCAATGGCACGGCCGCCTGACCGCGCCCGCGTTGGAAGGAAATACAGTAGGCGCCTGACCGGCCCTGTGCCGGTCGCCCCGTTCCGGCCCACCGGACGGGTGTCCTGACCACTGACGGAGGTATCGGCCCGCCGGGCCGGGCCGCAGAGACCACAAGGGGAACAGCGCAGACCATGACCGAGGCGATCATGCTGGTCGGTGGTAAGGGCACGCGACTGCGCCCGCTCACCACCCACACCCCCAAGCCCATGCTGCCGGTGGCAGGCGTTCCGTTCATCGCGCACCAGCTGGCCCGCGCGGCCGCGGCCGGGGTCACCCGCGTGGTGCTCGCCACCTCCTACCTCGCCGAGGTCTTCGAGGACCACTTCCAGGACGGCACCCCGTACGGGATCGAGCTGGTCTACCTCACCGAGCGCGAGCCGCTCGGCACCGGCGGCGCCATCCGCAACGCCGCCTCCGGGCTCACCTGCGGCCCCGACGAGCCGGTCCTGGTCTTCAACGGCGACATCCTCTCCGGCGTCGACATCGCCGCCCTGCGCGACGGCCACGTGGCCGCCGGGGCCGACGTCACGCTGCACCTCACCCGGGTCGAGGACCCGCGCGCCTTCGGGCTCGTCCCCACCGACGGGAACGGGCGGGTGCTGGAGTTCCTGGAGAAGCCGGAGACGCCGGAGCAGATCGTCACCGACCAGATCAACGCCGGCTGCTACGTCTTCACCCGCTCCGTGATCGACCGCATCCCGGCCGGCCGGGAGGTCTCCGTCGAGCGCGAGACCTTCCCCGAGCTGCTGGCCACCGGCGCGCTGCTGCGCGGCGTGGTGGACACCTCGTACTGGCTGGACCTCGGCACCCCGGCGGCCTTCGTCCGCGGCTCGGCCGACCTGGTGCTCGGCAAGGTGGACTCCCCGGCGGTCCCCGGCCCGACCGGTGACGCCCTGCTGCTGCCCGGCTCGACCGTCCACCCGGGCTCGGTGCTCAGCGGCGGCACGGTGATCTCCGAGGGCGCGGTCGTCGAGGCCGGTGCGATCGTCGAGGGCAGCGTGATCCTGCCCGGCGCGGTGATCGGCCCGGACACCCTGGTCAAGGACTCGATCGTGGGCGCCTACGCCACCATCGGCGACCGGACCGCGCTGGACGGCGCGGTCATCGGCGACGGCGCGATCGTCGAGGCGGACAACGAGCTGCCGAGCGGCATCCGGATCGCCTGCGGCACGCTGCTGCCGGTCGGCGCCGTCCGCACCTCGGCCGGTCCGGGCGGCTGCCCGGCGGGCACCTCGGCGGCTGCGGCGGTGCACGGCCCGAAGGTCTCCGCGCAGCGCTGAGTCCGGGCGGGGCCGGAGGTCCGTCCGCGGGGACGGCACCGGCGACGGGCCCGCGGTGGCAGTGGGGGCCGTGGCGGCCGTCACCGCCGTCACCGCCGTCACAGGCTCGCTGCAAAGCTGCCCCGGCCCCGTTCCCGGCCGACGCGGAGTCAGCCGGACGGGTACCTTCGGAACGTGGCTGGTAATCGATACGACAGCGGTCAGGGCGCCGATCCCCATGGCGGGTGGTCGGCCCCTCCGCCCTCGGCGGGTGCACCCGGTGGGTACGGGCAGACGGACGGGCCGGAGTACTTCACCGCCCCGCACCGGGGTGCTCCCGGATCCGCGCCCGGCTCTGCTCCCGGCTCTGTTCCCGGTGGCCCGGCCGGGGGGCACGACCCGTACGCCGCCGACCGGCCCGGCCACACCCGGGCCTTCCCGGTCGGCAGCGACCCGTACGCGGGCGAGCCGCCGTACCCGTACCCCGACCAGGGGTACCCGCCGCAGTACGGCGAGGAGTACGGGGCCGGGTACGGCGGGGAGCACGGGCCGGGGTACGGACCGGACCAGGGCCAAGGCCAGGGCGGCTACGGCCAGGAGCAGGGCTACGGCCAGGACAACGTCGCCGTCTACCGCGCCGGCGGGCAGTCCGCCCCGCACGCCACCGGACCGCGCCCGACCTGGCGCGAGCTGCTGGCCGGCATCTTCCGCAGCCCCGCCGCGACCTTCGACCGCACCCGCGACCACCAGGTCTGGCTGCCCGCGCTGACCGTCTCGCTGATCTACGGCGCACTCGCCGTGCTCGGCCTCGGCATGACCCGCGACGACGTCTTCAACTCGACCTTCGCCGTCGCGCTGACCTCGATGCTGGCCGCCGCGATCGGCTTCACCCTGGCCGGCGCCACGCTCGGCGCGGTCACCTACACGCTGGCCCGCCAGTTCGGCGGGGACGGCCCGTGGAAGTCGACGGTCGGCCTGGCCGTGCTGATCGGCTGGACGACGGACGTGCCCCGGCTGCTGCTGGCCCTGGTGCTGCCCTCCGACAACGTCGTCGTCCAGGCGGTCGGCTGGGCCAGCTGGCTGCTCTGCGCCGTCCTGCTGACCACGATGGTCCGCCGGGTGCACGACCTGCCCTGGGGCAAGGCGGCCGGCGCGGCCGCCCTGCAGCTCGCGGCGCTGCTGGTGCTGATCAAGCTGCCGACGCTGGGCTGAGCCCGCACCCGGCCACCACCGGGGGTCCGGGGGAGAATGGTCGACGGGCCCCGCCTGCGGGGCCCGTTCCGCTTCCGCCCACCCTCACCCGCACGGAGCCAGGCATGACCCTCCCCACCACCCACGTCAGCTTCCCGGCCGGGGCGGTGACCGGCGAGTCCCCGGTGCTCGCGGTGCACCCGCTGGACGGCGGCCGGTTCGCGGTCGTCACCGCGGCGACCCCGTTCCACCCGCTTGACCACACCTGGCCCGACCAGCCGGCCGACCTCGGCACCCTCACCGTCGACGGCACCGAGCTGGCCGTGGTGGACTGCCTGACCGGTGCCGTCGGCCCGGACGGCGGCGCCCCGCTGGTCGGCGCCGACATCCCGGTCCGCCGCGGCGACGAGGAGTGGTCCTGGCTGGTCCTGCACGTCCTCGCCACCGACCCCGGCGACATCGCCGGGCGCACCGCCGTGCTGTCCGTCGACGCCGAGCGCCGGGGCGCCCTGTCCGCCTCGCACAGCGGCTGCCACCTGCTGGCCCTGGCCCTGAACGAGGCCCTCGCCCCGCGCTGGCGCAAGGACCCGGGCCGCGCCGACGCCTTCGGCCACCCGGACTTCGACAGCCTCGCCATGGCGAGCTCGGTGATGGACACCGAGGCGAGCACCGACACCTACCGGCTCGGCAAGTCGCTGAAGAAGAAGGGCTTCACGGTGGACGCCACCGAGGAGTTCCCGGCCCTCGCCGACGCGCTGCCCGCCCTCACCGAGGCCGTGAACGGCCGGCTGGCCGCCTGGGTCGCCGCCGACGCCCCGGTCCGCATCGACGTCCCCGGCCCGGAGCTCACCGCCCGCCGACAGTGGCACTGCGAGCTGCCGGAGGGCGCGGCGCAGATCTTCTGCGGCGGCACCCACCTGCACCACCTCGGCGAGCTCGCCGAGCTCCGCACCGAGCTGCGGCTCTCCGAGGACGGCAGCGAGCTGGTCGCCGTCACCCGGCCCAAGCGGGCCTGAGGCCCCGCGGCCGCCGGGGCCCCACACGGGCCCGGCGCGCTCCGGACGCGGCTGCGGGCGGCCGCCCCTCACGACGGAGGGGCGGCCGCCCGCTGTGCGTGCGCTCTGCCGCGGCCGGGCCCGGGGCCCGACCCGCTCAGATCCGGGTGCGGTGGAAGTTCAGGTAGGAGCGGGACGGCGTCGGGCCGCGCTGGCCCTGGTAGCGCGAGCCGTACCGCTCCGATCCGTACGGGTGCTCCGACGGCGAGGAGAGCCGGAACAGGCAGAGCTGCCCGATCTTCATCCCCGGGTACAGCTTGATCGGCAGCGTCGCGACGTTCGACAGCTCCAGCGTGACGTGGCCGCTGAAGCCCGGGTCGATGAAGCCGGCCGTGGAGTGCGTCAGCAGGCCGAGCCGGCCGAGGCTGGACTTGCCCTCCAGCCGCGAGGCGACGTCCTCGGGCAGCGTGATGACCTCGTAGGTCGAGGCCAGCACGAACTCGCCCGGGTGCAGGATGAAGGCGTCGTCGCCCTCCGGCTCGACCAGCCGGGTGAGGTCCGGCTGCTCCTCGGAGGGGTCGATGTGCGGGTAGCGGTGGTTCTCGAAGACCCGGAAGAAGCGGTCCAGTCGCACATCGATACTGGAGGGCTGGACCATCGCGGGGTCGAACGGGTCGATCACGACCCGGCCCTTGTCGATCTCGGCCCGGATGTCCTTGTCAGAGAGCAGCACGCTTCGAGGTTACGTGCACAGCGCGGCCCCGGACGAATCGCCCGGGGCCGCGCCCGTCACCACTGCACTGCCACCGCCCCGGTCAGGCCAGGAACTCCGCGGCCTCCAGCCGCATCGCGCGGGCCAGTTGCGGCTCGGACAGTTCCCGCGCGTCGGCCAGCACCGAGCTCCGCAGCCGTCCGCACTGCGGACAGCGGATCAACCGGCCGGGCCCCAGCCGACCGGGTCCGAGGTTCTGCATCGGGAACGTGGTGGTGCTGAACAGGTGCCCCTCGGCACAACGAACGACGGCGCGCTGCTCCATCGGTCCCCTTCCCATCCTTACCCCAGTACTCACCCGTACTCTTCGCGCCCCGAACGGGGGAGGCCCCTCGGGACAGCGTCACATTAGGGGATGTTCCGGACATTCCACACCGCGGCTCGCCGCCCCGCACCCCACCCGCCGGAGCGCTCTCACGCGGGCCACACAGTACGCCTCCCGCCCCGCTCCGGGCGGCTCCGCCACGGCCCCCCGCCACCTGTGCAACCGGTGTCACGGATGGGGTACAGTGAGAACGGATCGAGCGGTCTCTGACGGCTCATCAGGCGGGCGTAGTTTAATGGTAGAACATGAGCTTCCCAAGCTTAGAGCGCGAGTTCGATTCTCGTCGCCCGCTCCGTACGGCAGAAGCCGCAGGTCACTGACCTGCGGCTTCTGCTTTTGCCGGGGGTGGTGCAGGCCCTGGCGGGTGGTCGGGCGGGCCGGTGGCCGGGATCACAGCGGGCGGCCGGGGCGGCTTCGCCGTCGGCCTTATGGGGGAGTCGGCCGCCGGGTACGGTTTGGCCCATGGATGTTTCCGGAGCAAGCGTCGCCGACCAGGACGGGCTGACGGCGGCCATCAAGGCCAGTGCGCGTGAACTGCTCGTGAAACTGGGGGCCGGGGGGCTTTCCCTCGACGGCGTCGCCAGAGCGGGCGGGTACGCCGCCGCCGAGGTGTCGGCCGTCTTCCCGGAGCGGGACGATCTGCTGACCGCGCTGATCATCGACGCCTACAACGAGTCGGCCGCCGCGATGGAGCGGGCCGACCAGGAGGCCCGGGAGGCGGGCGCGTCGTCGGGTGCGCGGTTCCTCGCGGTCACCCGGGCGCTGCGCGAGTGGTCCTTCGCGAACACCGGTGAGTTCACGCTGATCTACGGCTCGCCCGTGCCGGGGTACCACGCGCCGCAGGACACCGTCCCGGCCGCCGCGCGGACCCCCGCGGTGATGGCCGGCATCGTGCGCTCGGCGCTGGAGGCCGGCGAGCTCACGCCGCCGCGCCGCCCGCTGCCCGGGCCGTCGCTGCTGCTGCCGGAGGCCGTCGAGCTCTTCGGGGGCGCGCCCGGGGCTCCGTTTGCGGACGTCATCGAGCGCGGCATCGTGCTGTGGAGCAACCTCATCGGGCTCCTGGTGTTCCAGGTCTTCAGCCGCACCCACGACAGCGTCCGGGACGAACCGGCGTTCTTCGACTTCGCCATCGCCGTGGCGGCCGAGAGCATCGGGCTCGACGTGCCGCTGGGCGACCACAACGACTAGACCGTCCGTCGGCCGCGGGTGCGGCAGTGGCGGGGAATCAGGCCGTGAATACCACTAGAACCCTCTGTTTCGTCATCGCGGCGCTCTCCTCCTATGCCGCGCTCGCCTACCGGTTGGGCCAGGTCCGGCGCAGCTGGCGGGACGCCGGCTACCGCGTCCTGGTGATCACGCTGCTGCTGCAGTGCCTCACCTTCACGATGGGTGCCGTCGCCATGGGGGGCGGGAGCTTCCTCGGCGTCGGCAACCTCGCGATCCTGCTGATGCACCTGTCGGCGGTCGCCTACTGCGTCTGCGCGCAGATCATCCTGCTGGGGTGGGCGGCGACGGTCGCCGAGGAGGCGGCCCGGAAGACCCGCTACTGGGTGATCACCGGCATCGCCCTCAACGTGCTGCTGGTGGTGCTCTTCCTGGTCGCCGACGGCACCCGGCGGCCGGCCACGGACTTCAACACCGGCAGCGGCCAGCCGCTGGTGCTGACCTACCTCCTGGTGTTCATCGTCTCCCAGGCGGTTCCGTGCGTCACCATCTTCCTGCAGTGCGGCCCGTACGCCCGGATGACCGACAACGCCTCGTTGCGGCAGGCCCTGCAGACGCTCTCCGTCGCCACGGTGATCCTGTTTCTCTACTGCACGGCGCGGACGGTCAACATCCTCACCGCGGCGGCGGGGGTGGACATCGGCGTCTGGCAGCTCGCCTCCAACGTCTTCAGCGCGCTGGGCATCGTCACCCTCTCGCTCGGCCTGACCATCACCTCGTGGGGGGCGTCGGCCGCCAAGCTGCTGGAGTGGGCGCGGAGTTACCGGTCATACCGTACGCTCTACCCGCTCTGGCGGGACCTCTACGAGTCCTCGCCGGACATCGCGCTGGAGCCGCCGCGGCCGAACGCCTCGGTCTCCGACCTCAACTACCGGCTGCACCGGCGGGTGGTCGAAATCCGCGACGGCTGGCGGGAGTTGCGGCCCTACATCGACCGCGCCGCCGACGGCCCCGACCGGGCCGGCGCGGGCACGACCGAGGAGGCCCGGCAGGCCCTCGCCGAGGCGGCCCAGATCCGCCAGGCGCTGCGGGCGAAGAGCACCGGCACCATCCCCGCCGACAACAAGGACGCGGGCGACTTCGAGGACCGGGACACCGTCGGTTTCACCGCGGAAGTGGCCTGGCTCACCCAGGTCGCATCCGCCTACAGTAGACTCCGCACCGCGGACCGATAGAGCTCCCGCCCGGCCTGAACCCCCGTCAGACCGGGCGGGTTTCTTCTTTGTTGCCCCCGTTTCGACGACTCCCCGCGTCCCCCCCGCGGGTCGCCGCCTTCCCCCCGACCGGCTTCCCCGTCCCCCGGTTCCCCCCTGGTGGATCGGCCGCTCGTCATGTCCGGCCCGGCGAGGACGTCTCCCCCGCCGGGCCGCGCCTGGTCCGGCCCGTCCCCCGAGGGTCGGACCAGGTGGCAGGCTGCAGCCAACTCGGCCACCCCCGTGAGCAAAGTTAACTGGCAGCTATCTGCGAGGTCCACGTTGGCGGAGTCTCGGCTGATTGTCAACTAGCGGCTAATCTGCGAAACTGACGGATAGCTGAGAGCAATACTGGGAGGTGACGGGGGGAGAATCGCAATGTCCGAGACCGACGACCGGCCCGTGTTGGCGGTGCGTCTGGACGACCTCTTCAGAACGGTCCGGCCCAAGGGCCGGCACTGGACCAACGCCGAGGTGGCGGAGGAGCTGAAGCGGGTCAGCCCCGAACTCAAGGTCGGGGGTGTCTATCTGTCGCAGCTTCGGACGGGCAAGCGCTCCAACCCCTCACCGGACCTCCTGGCCGCCCTGGCGAAGTTCTTCGGGGTCTCGGTCGCGTACTTCTTCGACGAGCAGGTCGCCGAGTCGGTGCTCAGCCAGGTCGCCGCCATCGAGGCGCTGCGGCAGGCCGGGGTCCGCGCGGTGGCGATGCGGGCCGCCGGGATGAAGAAGGAGAACCTCCAGGCCATCACGGCCATCATGGACCAGTACCGGCAGCTGCAGGGTCTGCCGCCCGTCGACGACGCCACCAATCCGGAGTGAGGGCCGGCAGGAAGGCCTCGGGGGCGGGTCAGGACCGCCACAGCCAGCTCAAGCGGCTCCGGAAGGCGGGCGCCAAGAAGATCGCCGAGCTCGGCCTCCCCGAGGTGGCCGACGTGGCCGAACTCTGCCACTACCTCGGGGAGATCCGGGAACGCCCGATCACGCTGGTCCCGATGCACATGCCGGCCTCGCACCCGTGCGGCATGTGGGTCGCCGCACGCGACGAAGACCTCATCTTCTACGACGCCAACACGACCAGCACGCATCAGGAGCACATCATCTTGCACGAGCTGGGTCACATCATCTGCTGCCACCGCGGGGCGGGTTGGCTGGACGAGGCGACCGCCCGCCTCCTCTTCCCCAACCTCGACCCCGACCTCGTGCGGGACATGCTCCTGCGCGCCACCTACGACGACGTCCAGGAGCAGGAGGCGGAGATCATCGCCTATCTGCTCTCCCAGCGGGTGGGCGGTGCCGGGGGACCGAGCAGCGCCGCCCCGGCCGACGGGGGCGGGGCGAGCGCGGTGCTCAGCCGGATGGAGCGCACGCTGATCTGAACCCGCCCCGGGCGGACGTCACCCGAGCCCGAACCCGTCCGGGCCGGCGCGGACCCGGCCCGGGCGGCGCCGGTCAGACGTGGACGGCCGCCACCTCCTCGGCGAGGATCGCCACCGCGCGCCGGATGTCGTCCTCGCGGTGCTCGCAGGTGACGAAGAACCGCAGCCTGGAGAGCCCCTCCTCCACGGCGGGGTGGAAGATCGGATCGGCGATGAGGCCCCGGGCGAAGAGCCGGTCCGCGACGTGCAGGGTGTGCGCCGAGTCGCCCAGGATGCACGGCACGATCGGGGTGTGCGCGCTGGAGCCTGTCGCCAGGCCGGCCGCGCCGGCCAGCCCGAGGAACAGCTCGGAGTTGCGCCGCAGGGCGCCGACCCGGTGGGGCTCCGCGGTGATCAGTTCGGTGGCGGCCAGGGCTGCGGCCGCGTTGGCCGGGGTGAGGCCCACGCTGTAGACGAAGCCCGGCAGCGTGTGCCGCAGCCACCGGACCATCCGGGCCGAGCCGCCGAGGTAGCCGCCGCAGCTGGCGAAGGCCTTGGAGAGCGTGCCCATCCAGAGGTCCACGTCGGCCCGGTCGACGCCGAAGAACTCGCCCACGCCGCGGCCGCCTGCGCCCACCGTCCCGATGCTGTGCGCCTCGTCGACCAGCAGCAGTGCGCCGTACCGCTTCTTCAGCTCGATCACGGCGGGCAGGTCCACGAGGTCGCCGTCCATGCTGTAGGCGCCCTCGACGGCGATCAGGACCCGCCGGAACCGCGAGCGGTTGAGCCGGAGCATGTGCTCCAGCTGCCCCGTGTCGTTGTGCGCGAACGGGCGCCGCGCGGCCCCGGAGAGCGTGCAGCCCTGGAGGATGCTGTCGTGGGCGAGCGCGTCGTGGATGACGAGGTCGCCCGGTCCGACGAGGTGCCCGATCGCGGTGACGTTGGTGGCGTGGCCGCTGACCAGCGTCAGGCAGTCCTGGACGCCGAGGAAGTCGGCCAGCGCCCGCTCCAGCCGGACGGTCAGGTCCCGTTCGCCGGAGAGCACCCGGCTGGCCGAGACCGAGGTGCCGTACCGCTCCACCGCCTCGTGCACGGCCCGGTTGACCGCCGGGTGGCCGGACAGGCCCAGGTAGTTGTAGCTGCCGAAGGACAGGTACGGCCGGCCGCCGATCACGGTGGTGTCGCGGATGTTGCCCTGGTGGACGCGGAAGTACGGCCACTCCGCGCCGCTCGCGGTGATCGCACCCAGGCGTTCCTCGAACTGCCGCACCTCGGGGAAGTCGTCGACGCTCGCCGTTCCCGGTGACCAGGCCGGCTGCTGCGCCGGCGACCAGGCCGGCGGTTCCGGCCGCCGGGGCTGGGGCACGCGCATCAGCCGCGGCCGAGGCTCGGGCAGCGGCTCGCCCACGGCCGCCGGCAGGTCGGGGTACGGCCGGGCCGGGTGGGGCACGGCCGGGTGCGGTACGGCCTTGTCCGACACGGGCGGCTGCACACCGTCCGAGTGCGGGCCGTCCAGGTGCGGGCCGACCAGGGCGGACAGGCCCTCGACGGTGACGCCGGGCTCGTAGAGCTCCTCGCTGCGGAAGCCCGGGACGCGCTTGCCGATGTTGACCTCCAGCTCCTGGAGCATCAGGGAGTCGAAGCCGAGATCGGTCACCAGCGTCATCCGCCCGTCCAGGTCGGAGAGCGGGAAGACGCCGGTCCGCGACACCTCCTCCAGCACGATGGCCACGGCGGTGGCGTCGGCGGCACGCACCGGGCTACCGGCCGCCGCGGCGTCGGCCTCGGCCGCCGGCTCCGCCACGTCGCGCCCGGCCTCCGCCACCACCCAGTGGTGGCGCGGGGCGAGCGGGCTCGGCGGCAGGGTGCTCGGGGGTCTGCGCTCCATCAGCGGACGCAGCCCGGGGCCGGCGACCGCCTGCTCGGCGAGCCCGGCCAGCGCCGCCGTCCGGGCCCCGGCCGGGAGCGAGCCCGGCGCCGGGACGGCCGCCTCGGCCGGCTCGCCGTCCGCGACCGTGCCGGCCAGCTGCCCGGGCCCGAACTCCCCGCTCCGGCCCGCCGCGACGGCCTCGGCCGCCGCGACCAGCTTGGCGGCGGCGTCCTCGGTGTCCTGCACCACCACGGCCAGCCGCTCCGCGAGCGGCGTGCGGCGGGCCAGGGTGTCCGCCACCGCGGCCAGCGGCGGCCGGTCGGCGGTCAGGGTGTCCGCCAGCTCGCGGGCGTAGCGGGCCAGCCCGGCCCGGTCGCGGCCGCTGAGCACCAGCAGCTGCGGCTCGTGGTCCGGCTCCGCGGGGGCCGGGGCGGTGGCGCACTCCTCCACCACCAGGTGCACGCCGGTGCCGCCGAAGCCGAAGGCGCTCACGCCCGCCCGGCGCGGCCCGTCGGTCGCGGGCCAACTGCTCGGGGCGGTCGCGACGCTCAGGCCCGCGGCGTCCAGCGCGGAGCGGTCGGCCAGGCCGAACTCCGGCTGCGGCGGGACCACTCCGCGGTGCACCGCCAGCACGGTCTTGATCAGCCCGGCGATTCCGGCCGCGTTGAGCGAGTGACCGAGCACGGCCTTGACCGCGCCCAGGTAGGCGGGTGCGCCGGCGTCGCCGCGCAGTTCGCGCAGGACGCCGATCTCGACCGGGTCGCCGACCGAGGTGCCGGTGCCGTGCGCCTCCAGGTAGTCCACCGAGCCGGGGGCGAGGCCGGCGTCGCGGTAGGCCCGGCGCAGCGCCCGGAGCTGGCCGGCGGCCTGCGGGTGCAGACCGCCCTGCACGGTGCCGTCGTTGGCCGTGCCGACCCCGCGGATCACCGCGTAGACCCGGTCCCCGGCCGCCAGCGCGTCGGCCAGCGGCCGCAGCACCAGGACCCCGGCGCCCTCGCCGAGCACGAAGCCGTCGGCCTCGGCGCCGAACGGAAGGCACTGCCCGCTGCGCGAGACGGCGCCGATCCGGCAGAGCCCGATCAGGAGGTCGGGGGTGAGCATCAGCTGGGCGCCGCCCGCGAGGGCGATCCGGCTGCGGCCCGCGCGCAGCGCGTACACCGCGTTGGCCACGGCCATCAGCCCGCCGGAGCAGGCGGAGTCCAGCGCGTAGCTCTCGCCGTGCAGGTCGAAGACCGAACTAACGGTGTTCGGGCCCATGTTGAGCAGCAGCCCGGCCACCGAGGAGCCGTGCAGGCCGTCGACGGCGCGGACCGCCTCGTGGAGTCCGGGGTCGGTCGCCCGCGCCCCGAACTCGCCGCCGGCCAGCTGGCGCATCCGGATCCGCATCGCGCTGATGTCGCGGTAGCCGCTCTCGGTGAGCGAGGTGATCACCGAGGTCTCCTCGCGGTCGAAGCCCTCGGCCTCCCACCCCGCGTCCTGGAGAGCCTCGCGGGCGAGGTCGATCAGCAGCCGGTGCTGCGGGTCCATCGACCGGGCGCGGCGCGGCGGGATGCCGTAGTGCGCCGCGTCGAAGTGGCCCACGTCCGGCAGCAGCGCCATCCGGTCGGTGTAGGCCGACGACGCGTCACGGAAGTTGTCGCTGAGGAAGGCGCCGGCGCGCCACCGGCTGTCCGGGACGGTGGAGAACTGCGCCTGCGGGGCGGTGAGCAACCGCCAGTACTGGTTCAGGTTCCGCGCGCCGGGGAACCGGCAGGCCATCCCGACGATCGCGACGTCGTCCCGCCGTGCCGGCGCGGCGCCAGCCCCCTCGTTCGCTGTCGCGCTGCTCATCGGGCGCCGGCCAGACGCTCTCGCCACCACGCCACGGTCGCTTCGACCTGCTCGGCGACGGGGGTGGCCCGGACCGCGAACTCGGCCTGGTAGGCGGTGGAGTCGACGACGAAGGGCGCGTCGAACTGGTAGCGGATCTCCTTGAGTTCGCGCAGCAGCGGGGAGACGAGCCCGGCGAGGCCGAGGACGGCCGGCGGCAGCCGGCGGACGGCCACCGGTCCGGTGCCCGCCTCGGCGGCGAGGCGGTCGACCATCTCCCGGTTGGAGAGCGGGGGTTCGGTCGGGACGTGCCAGGCTCGGCCCCAGGCCCGCTCCTCGCCCGCGATCTCGACCAGGGCGGCGGCGACGTCGGGGAGGTAGGTCCAGCTGTGCGGGGCGTCCGGATCCCCGAGCGTGGAGACCGGCTTGCCGTTCAGCAGCCGGGGCACGACCCGTGCGGCCAGGTGGCCGCCGTCGGTCACACCGGGTCCGAAGAAGTCGGAGGCGCGAAGCTCGACCGCCTTGATCCGGCCCTGTTCGTGCAGGCTGAGCGCCTGCTCCCAGGCGGCGGTGCGCACCCGGCCCTTGGTGCCGGTGGCCGCGAGCGGCAGCTGCTCGGTGATCGGACCGGCCACCGGGCCGTAGCCGTAGAGGTTGCCGAGCATGACCAGGACGGCCCCGGTCCGCTCGGCCGCCGTGCAAAGGGAGGCGGCCAGCGGCGGCCACTCGTCCGCCCAGCGGTGGTAGGGCGGCGCGGCGCAGCTGTGGATGGCGGTCGCGCCCTGAGCGGCCGCGACCAGCCGCTCGGTGTCGGTCGCGTCCACCGCGACGTGTTCGATTCCGGGCTCGGGGCTGCGGCCCGACCTGGTGACGACCCGTACCGAATGACCCTGTTCGGCCAGCAGCCGAGCGGTGGCCGCTCCGGCGGGCCCGAATCCAATGACGACATGAAGGCTCACGCCCGCACACTAACCCGGTCATGTACAGCTCTTGTCGCAGATGCGTCGGGGCTGTGCGACGGGCTGTCCGGCCGGTGGTGGGGCCGGGCGGCGGCGCCGGTCGTAGGGCGCCGCGCGGCCCGGTTCACGCCGCGGCGAGGAAGTCGCGAACGGTGCTGGTGAAGGCCTCGGCCTGTTCGAACACCACGACGTGGCCGGTGTCGAACTCGGCGTACTGGCTGCCGGGGATGGCCGCGTGGAGGCGGCGGGTGTTCTCCACCGGGATGGTGGCGTCCTGGCGGCAGCCGATCACCAGGGTCGGGGCCTGGACACGGGGGAGCAGGTCGGTGATGTCCAGGCTGAGGTCGAGCGCGATGTGCCGCAGGGTGCCGGGGGTGGGCTGCATGAAGGCGGCGTTGGCCTCGACCGCCTCGCGGCCGATCCGGTTGAGGAAGCCGCGGCTGAACGCGGTGAGGGTGGCGTAGCGGCCGAAGGCGGCCGGGTCGCCGGCGGTGGCCAGCCAGACGGTCATCATGTTGCGCAGGTACTCGTCGTCCGCGTTGATCCAGCCCGCGGCGGCGACCAGCCGGCGGACCTGCTCGGGGCGGCGGGCCGCGGCGGCGGTGGCGACGACCGCGCCCAGCGAGAAGCCGACCAGGTGGACGGGGCCGCGGCCGGCGTCCTCGATGACGGCGTTGACCTGGGCGGCGAGGGTGTCGACGGTCAGCTCGGCGCCGTCGTCCTCGGCGGTCTCGCTGCCGGACAGCTCGGGGAGCAGCACGGTGTAGCGGTCGGTGAAGCCGTCCAGCAGGTGGTCCCACATGCCGGAGCCGGGGCCGGTGCCGTGGACGAGGAGCAGGGTCTCGGGGCCGTTGCCCACGATGCGGTAGGGGATGCGGGCGGTGTTGACGGTGACGGTGGGCATGGGGGTCCTCCGGGAGCGGTGGGGCGGGGTGTTCGGCGGGGTCCCGCCGACAGAAAGTAAACTACACGGTGTAGATCACTGAATCAACTACACCGTGCAGTGCACTTTGGGGCGTGGCGCGGGGCGTGTGGGGCCCGGTGTCGGTGGGCGGGGGGTGCCCTGGGTCGGGATGGCCGGGCTCGGACGTGCGGCGAGGGCCGGCCCCGGAGGTGGGGCCGGCCCTCGCCGTGGGTGTTGCGGCGCGCGCGGCCGCGGGTGGGATTCAGCCGTAGAGGCGCAGGAAGGCCTTGATGCCTGCGGTGATGCCGCTCCTCAGGTCCTCCTCGGCGATCGGGACGGCCCCGAAGAAGGTGGCGTCGGCGGCGCCGCTGAAGGTCAGCAGGGTGAACTGGGTCGCCGCCAGGGTGGCGTCCTCGATGTGCAGCAGCCCCTGGTCGGCGAGCCGGCCGAAGTGCGCGGCGAGGTCGCGCTGGGAGGCGAGCGGCCCGGCGTCAAGCCAGGCCCGCAGGACGTCGGGCGGGATGTTCGCGGCCTCGGCGCGGATCGTCCGCCCCAGGGCGTAGTGGTCGCCCGCCGTCAGGACGGCCCGGGCGCGGTCGACGGCGAAGGCGGTGAGGTCGGCCTCCAGGTCGACGATCTTGTGCAGGTGCCGGTCGGCCAGGCCGGCGATGACCTCGGTCAGCTCGTCGGCGGTCTCCAGCGCGACGGAGAGGAAGAGCTTCTCCTTGTCGCCGAAGTGGTTGTAGATGGTGCGCTTGGACACCCCGGCCTCGGCGGCGATCGCATCCACGCTGGCGCGGGTGTAGCCCTCGCGGCCGAAGACCGTGCTCGCGGCGCGGGTGATCGCCTGCCGCTTCTCCGGCATCCGGCGGGAGCCCGC
This sequence comes from Kitasatospora sp. NPDC090091, assembly GCF_044747365.1. Taxonomy (NCBI): domain Bacteria; kingdom Bacillati; phylum Actinomycetota; class Actinomycetes; order Kitasatosporales; family Streptomycetaceae; genus Kitasatospora; species Kitasatospora sp. NPDC090091. Next base: position 166,510 of record NZ_JBIVDY010000002.1, on the reverse strand, counting down.
GGCCGGCGCCGGGGTGGCGGGGGTGGTCGGGGCTGCTGAGGCCCCTGAGGTCCCTGGGGTCATCCGGAGGTCGCTCCTTCGCCATTGATTGCACTACTCGGTGCAGTTTACTCTCGGGTCCGGCCGGCGGACGGCCCACGCGCCTGCGCGGGCGGTGGAACTGGCGCCGGGTGCCGGGCCGTCCAGGGAGCAGAAGAAACCGCATGCCGCCCGGGGGTGAACGCCGGGAGAACCACGGAGGTCCCGGTGCAGCCAGGTGGCGCCGAAGCGAACGTCGAGATCCACGCCGGCCGGCCGGTACGGCCGCTGCGGACGGCCCCCGTGCCGGCCGCCGAGCCGGTCCACGGCGGGCAGGCAGAACGGGCCGAGGCCGCCGCCCGCTGCGACCGCCTGCTCCGGGACACCCTGGACGCGGTCCGGCCCGAGCTGGCCTGGCGTCAGGGGCCCACCCGGACGGGCACGCGACTGCTCGCGCCCGGCTCCGGCCCGGCCGACGGGGCCGTGCACTGGTACGTCGCCCGCAGCCTGGACATCGTCACGGTCATCTCGCCCGCGCGCCGGCCGGAACTGCCGGGCATGGTGGCGACGGCCTGGCAGCGCCGGGGCTGGCGGCTCACCTCGGTGAACGCCGGCCGCCCGCTGCCCGGCCTGGCCGCGGTGACCCCGGACGGCTACCGGCTCGGGCTGGAGTTCGGCCCGCTGGGCCAGGCCAGGCTGACGGCGGTCTCGCCGGGGACGGCGGCCCGGCCGGGGTGGTCGGCCGAGGCCGGCAGTGCTCCACTCCCCGGGGCCGGCGCCGGCACGGCGGCGCTGCCGCGGATCCGCTGCGCGTTCTGGAGCGCCCTGGGGTGAGCCGGGCGGTGCGGCGAGCGCGGCGCGGGGAGGCGGCGGGAGGCGGCGCCCGCGCGGTCAGCGCAGCAGCCGGCGCTCCTTCGCCACGGCCACCGCGCCCGCGCGGGTGTCGACGCCCAACTTGTCGTAGATCCGCCCCAGATGGGTCTTCACCGTCGCCTCGCTGATGAACAGCGCCCGGGCGATCTCGCGGTTGCCCAGTCCCTGCGCGAGCTGGGCCAGGATCTCCTGCTCCCGGTCGGTGAGCTGCGGCAGCGGGGCCCGCATCTGGGCCATCACCCGGGAGGCGACCGGCGGCGAGAGCACGGTACGGCCGCGCGCCGCCGCGTGCACCGCCGCGAACAGCTCCTCCGGCCGCTCGGCCTTCAGCAGGTAGCCGGTCGCACCGGCGCCGATCGCGCGCGTGATGTCGGCGTCGGTGTCGTAGGTGGTGAGGACCAGGACGTGCGGGGCGCCGGGGGCCGCGGTGATCCGCCGGGTCGCCTCCACGCCGTCGATGCCGTCGCCGAGCTGCAGGTCCATCAGGACCACCTGGGGTGCCAGCCGGGCGGCCAGCGCCACAGCCTCCTCACCGCTGCTGGCCTCGCCGACCACCTCGATGTCGCCGGCGCTGGCCAGCAGCGCGAGCAGGCCCGCCCGGACGACGGCGTGGTCGTCGCAGACCAGCAGGCGGACGGGCGGGGTCGGGGGCGGCGACGCGGGCGCGGTGCTCATCGGGGCTCCAGGGGTTCTCGTCGGGGCTCCAGGGGGATGGCGGCGGAGACCACGGTGCCCTCGCCGGGGGCGCTCTCCACCGTGAGGGTGCCGCCGAGCTGGCGCAGCCGGGCCCGCATCGCGGGCAGCCCGTGGCCGCGGCCGGCGGCGCCGGGTCGGGAGCCGGCTCCGGCTCCCGCTTCTCCGGCGAGCCGGAACCCCCGGCCGTCGTCGGCGATGTCCAGGACGGCCTGGTCGCCGAGGAAGGAGAGGGTCAGCGCGGCCGCCGAGGCGTCCGCGTGCTCCCGGACGTTGGCCAGCGCCCCCTGGGCGATCCGCAGCAGTGCGGACTGCGCGGCCGCGGGGAGCGGCACCGGGAGGCCGTCCAGGTGGAAGCGGACCGGCAGGCCGCTCTCGGCGGACTCCCGTTCGGCGAGCGAGCGCAGCGCCCGGTCCAGCGTCCGGCCGTCGGCGAGCTCGGCCGGGGCGAGGTCGTGGACGAAGCGGCGCGCCTCGGCGAGGTTGCGGGCCGCCACGTCGGCGGCGGTGCGGACGTGCGTGCGGGCCGTCGCCGGGTCGGCGTCCCAGGTCCGGTCCGCGGCCTGGAGCAGCATCTGCTGGCTGGAGAGCCCCTGCGCCAGGGTGTCGTGGATCTCCATCGCCAGCCGCTGGCGCTCGGCCAGCGTGCCCTCCCGCCGCTCGGTGGCGGCGAGTTCGCGCCGGGTGCGGCGCAGGTCGGCGATCAGTGCGCGCTGCCGCTCGGACTGCCGCTCCATGTACAGGAAGACGGCCGTGGCCAGCGCGGCCACCGCGGGCGGCAGCAGCACCAGGTTGGCGTCCACCGGGCCGGGCAGCCGGATCTCGCCGACCACCACCAGCAGGGTCAGCGCCGCCACCAGGGGGATGGCCGCCCGGGCCGGCAGGGTGCGCAGGCCCGTGTAGACCAGCGGGACGGCGCACCAGGCGAAGCTGGGCGCCAGCAGGACCAGCACCACCCAGAGCCCGACCACCAGGGCCAGCGGCCAGAGCCGCCGGTGCTGCCCGGGCGCGGGCGGACGGCGGTGGGCCAGCCAGGAGCCGGCCGGCTGGGCGAGGGCCAGCGCGAGGCTCAGCCCGAGCACCCAGGGGATGCGCGGATTGTCGGGGTGGTGGCTGAGGAAGCGGCTCAGCGAGGTGGCGAGCAGCAGCAGGAAGGCGGAGTCGAGCAGCACGGCCAGCCGGCCCGCGTCCGGGTCGGCGGCGGGCACGTCGCCGCTCGCGGCGGCGGCGGTGCGGGGCGGCTGCTCCACGGGGTCGTTCCTCACTCTGCTTCCGGTGCTGCGCGGCCGGGGTGGCCGGGACCGCGGCGGCGTCCGGCGGCGTCCGGCGGACCCGGGCGCGTCCGGCGTGCCGGTGCTGCGGCGGCCGTCCGGGCCACGGCGCCGACCTGCGCCGACCTGCGCCGATCCCTCGATGGTGACCCGGTCGGCCGGGCCGCGCATCAGCCGATCGGTTGACGGGACCGTCATCCATCATGCGCGCCGGCGGCGGCCGGACCGTCGATGTGGCCGAGGGGGTACCGGCCGGAGGATCGATACCGAAGCCGCCGAGCCCGACCCGGCCCCCTGGTTCCGGCCGTGGCCCCCGACCGATCCGACGAGGAGCAGGACCATGAAGAAGACCTCCGTGCGCACCCGTGTGCTGACCGGTACCGTCGCCGCCGCCGCGCTGGCCGCCGCCACCGTCGGCGCCGTCTCGGCCAGCGCCGACACCGCGGAGACCCCGGCCGCCGCGGCCTCCGCGGTCAAGGCCGACACCCAGAACAAGAACCTCGCCCAGACCACCGGTCTGACCATCGAGGCCGCCACCAAGGCCGCCCAGGCCACCCTGGACGCGGCCACCAAGGCCGGCCAGCACGTCTCGGTAGCCGTGGTGGACCGCGACGGCGTGACCCGGGTCCTGCTCAAGGGCGACGGCGCCGGCCCGCAGTCGCCGGAGTCGGCGCAGCGCAAGGCGTTCACCGCCGTCTCCTGGAACGCCCCGACCTCCGAGCTGGCCAAGCGCCTGGCGCAGGCGCCGAACCTCAAGGACATCCCGGGCACGCTCTTCCTGGGCGGCGGTGCGCCGGTGCAGGCGAAGGGCGCTCCGGTCGCCGGGATCGGCGTCGCGGGCGCGCCCAGCGGCGACCTGGACGAGCAGTTCGCCCAGGCCGGTGTCGAGGCGCTCTCGAAGTAACGGCGGGCCGGTGGCGGCCGGGCGGTCCGGGACATCCGGCCCGGCCCGGCCGTTTCCGCATCCGCGACCGCCCCGCCCTGTCCGGCCCTGTCCGGCGCGCGGGCGGCGACGAGCGCCGGGACGGGCCCCCGACCGCCCCGGCGCTCGGTTCGTGCCACCGGCGCGCGGGACCACTGCGCTCCGCCGCGCCGCGCCGCCCCGGATCCTGCCGCCGGAGCACCGCAGCGGCCAGGATGGGCCCATGGCACACATGACCGAGGCCGAGTGGCGCGCCTTCCTCTCCGCCGGCACCCGCACCGCCAAGATCGCCACCACCCGGGCCGACGGCCGCCCGCACGTCGCGCCGGTCTGGTTCCTGCTGGACGGCGACGAGATCGTCTTCAACACCGGCGCCGCCACCGTGAAGGGCCGCACGCTGGCCCGTGACGGCCGGGTGATGCTCTGCGTGGACGACGACCGGCCGCCGTTCTCCTACGCCCTGGTGCAGGGCGCCGCGCGGCTCGTCGACGACCTGCCCGAGGTGCGCGCCTGGGCGACCCGGATCGCCGCCCGCTACATGGGCGAGGACCGCGCCGAGGAGTACGGCGCCCGCAACGGCGTCCCGGGCGAACTGCTGGTCCGGGTCGCGATCGAGAAGGTCACCGCGGAACACGGGGTCGCGGACTGAAAACCCGTGCCGCTGTCGGTGGCGCGTGGCAGGCTTCCCGGTATGACGGCGTGGACCCTCAACGACATCGAACGTGCGATCCGCTCCTCCTGGGGTGTCGACACCTGTGCGCCCGAGGACCTGGCCCACTGGCGTCCCGACAATCCCGCCCGCGGCCAGTGCGGGGTGACGGCGATGGTGCTGCACGACCTGCTCGGCGGCGAGCTGATGATGGGCGAGGTGCACGTCGGCGGGGTCCGGACGGACCTGCACTGGTGGAACCGGTTCGCCACCGGCTTCGAGGTCGACCTGACCCGGGAGCAGTTCGGCCCGGAGGAGCACGTCGGTCCGGGCCGTCCGGTCGCCCGCCCGCAGCGCCCCGGCCGGCTCCAGGCCCAGTACGAGCTGCTGCGCCGCAGGGTGGTCGCCCAGCTGGAGACCGGCCGGCCGGGCGCCGCCCCCGCTGTCGCCCCCGCTGTCGTTGCGCCCGCCGTCGCCCTCGCCCAGCGGGCCTGCGCCTGAGCCGGTGAGCCGGCGTCGGTGAGCCGGGGCCGGCCCCCGGGGCCGCGACCGCAACCGGCCCCGGCGGGACGCAGCCGGTCCTGCCGCACGAGCACCGGACCCGGGTCGAAATGCGCCCGGGGTCGGAATTGCGCCACCGGGCGGTGTTCGCGTACCGTCCCGCGGACGTGTACCGGTCATGGTGGGATCACCTGGCGGTCGTGATCAAAAGCCTTGTCCGGTAGCAGAGTTGGGTCAAACGGACAGGCGCGGGTTCGCGGGCGGGAAGCAAGAGGGGTACCCGCCTTCCGGAGTGGCCGATTCCTTCGGTAGTCTCCGTCGGACTTTCAGCTTCGCGGGGGGTTTGCTGTTCGGACAGCCGTGCCCACCGCTTCCCGGGCCGCGCCCGGACTCTCTCGTGAGGTCTCCTTGTCCAAGTCCATACGCCGCAGTTTCGCCCTCGCCGGCGCCGCCGCGCTCGCCTCCTCGATGGTCCTGGCCGGCGCCCAGGGCGCCGTGGCCGCCGGTACCACGGGTTCGCCGTCGGCCGCTGCCGCGCCGCAGGCTGACAAGGCCGCGCACAACGCGCTCGACCTGTCCGTCGCCGGGGTGCCGAACACCTTCATCGCGGGCGGCGAGTCCAAGCAGTTCACCTTCAAGGTCGACAACGCGACCAAGCACGACTTCGTGTTCTACCCCTTCCTCAAGTTCAAGAACCGTGAGGGCAGCCTGGAGGCCGACAACCTCAAGGTCGAGTACCAGCTGCCCGGCGGCTCGTGGCTGCCGGCCGGCGTGGCCCCCGGCGGCGGCGACACCGACGACGACGCGGTGCTCATCATGCTCGGCGGCGTGGACGGCGACGGCAACGTCGACGGCGGCGCCCTGCTCGCGGTCAACCGCGGCAAGAGCCTGAACATCACCGTGCGCGTCTCCTTCACCGACGACGCGCCGCTCGGCAAGGCCGGCGTGGTGCCGGTGGTCTTCTCCGAGCAGCTCGACGACAAGACCGGCGAGGCGGTCGGCAACGGCCACTTCAGCTGCGACGGCATCAAGGGCGCCGGCTTCACCATCAAGTCCGGCGGCGGCAAGCCGAGCCCGACCGGCAAGCCGACCACGGCGAAGCCCACCACCGCCAAGCCGAGCCCGACCGCGACCAAGCCGAGCGGCAGCCCGACGACGAGCCAGTCGCCGACCGCGACCGCCACGCCGAGCACGTCCACGTCGCCGACCGCCACCGCGACCGCGACCCCCACGGCAACCACGACGGCCACGCCGTCGGCCACGGCGACCCCGTCCACCACGGCCTCGCCGTCGGCGACCACCTCGCCGACCACCGCGCCGACCGAGACCGCCAAGCCGACCGGCCCGGCCACCTCGGCCCCGGCGACCTCCCCGGCCGCCACCGCCCCGGTCGCCACCACCTCGGCCGGCCCGCAGGAGCCGATCGACTTCCCGGTCTCCGTGCCGAACGTGACGCCGCCGAAGCTCACCCCGGCCGCCGTCTCCGGCGCCAAGGCCGCCGCGGACAAGGCGCTGGCGACCACCGGTGGCGGTGACGACACCACCGCCATCGCGATCGCCGGCGGCGCCGTCCTCGCGGCCGGTGCCGGCACCCTCCTGGTGCTCCGCCGCCGCAAGTCGGCCCAGCAGGGCTGAGCCTGACCCGCGTGCCCCTGGTGCGTCCGTCCGCGGACGCGCCAGGGGCACCGTCGTTCCTCCGCCGGTCACCGGCGGGCGGACGACGGGAGTTTCCCGATCTGGCCTAGGATGACCCGCCGGAGGGGGCGGAACGGCGCGGAGAGGTACAGGGTGCGGGGAGCACGTTCGGCACGGGCCACCACCGACTACGAGGCGGCCACCGGTCGGATCGCGGGCCTCCCGGTCCGCAGACACCACGTGCTCCTGGTGGCCTGGACGGTGCTCTGGTTCCTGCTGGTCGAGCCCAGCGGGGGCTTCTCCTGGCACTACCTGCGCCAGGGCGAGGAGCTGCTGTTCAGCGGGCGGTCCGACGGCGGCCTCTCGCTCTACGCGCACCACCCCGAGCTTCAGATCGGGCCGGTCAGCCTGGCCGTGGCGCGGCTCTTCGACCCGTTCCCGCCGCACACCGGGCAGGTGCTCGCCGAGGCGGTGATGTCCGGGCTCGGGCTGGTGATGCTGGTGCTGATCGGCCGCACCGCCGCCTGGTACTACCTGGGCACCGGGACCAACCACCGCCGGCTGCAGCAGCGGCTGCTGGTCGCCGGGCTGGCGTTCATCCCGATGTGGGTCGAGGTCTCGGTCCGCTTCGCGCACCTGGACGACGTGCTGGCGCTCTTCTTCACCACCCTCGCCGCGTACGAGCTGAGCCGCGGCCGGGCCACCCTGGTCGCCCTCCACCTGGCGCTCGCGGTGGACTCGAAGCCCTGGGCGCTGGCCTTCGCCCCGCTGATCCTCGCCCTGCCCCGACCGGCCTGGTTGCGGACGGCGCTCTGGTTCGCCGGGCTGGTCGCGGTCGCCTGGCTCCCGTTCTACCTGGGCAACCTGGACACGGTGGCGGCCGCCAAGTTCACCATCCCCAACCAGCCGGCCTCGTCGCTGCGCTGGTTCGGGGTCACCGACCCGGCCACCCCCTGGTGGGACCGGCCGACCCAGTTCGCCCTCGGCCTCGGGCTGGGCGCGCTGGCGGTCTGGCGCGGCCGCTGGCCGGCCGTCGTGCTGCTCGGCGCCGACGCGCGGATCCTGCTCGATCCCAGCGTCTACACGTACTACACCGCCTCCATCCTGCTCGGCACGCTGCTCTGGGACGCGGTCGGCCAGCAGCGGCTGGTGCCCTGGTGGAGCTGGATCGCGCTGGCCGCCCTGTACGGGGGCACGCTGCTGATCCCGTCGGACTCGGGCCGCGGCTTCGTCCGCCTCGCCTTCGTCGTGCTCTCGGCGGCGTACGTCCTGCTCTGGCCCACCCGCCGGACGCGCCGGCCGCGGGCCGGCGGCGGCGATCCGCGGGGCCGGCGGACGGCCCGGCGGCGGGAGCGCACGCTGGTCGGCGCGGCGGGCTGACCGGCGACCGCGGCCCGCGGGCCGCGGTCGCCGGCGCGCGGCTACCGGGGGCCGGGGACGAGGTCGCGGGCGTCCTCCGGCACGGCGGCCGTCAGGTCGGACGGGCGGAACAGGAGCGCGGCCAGCGCCACGCCGACCGCCGCACCGGCCGCCTGGGCGAGCACGAACCCGGGGACGGAGCCGGCGGCTATCCCGGTGTAGCTGTCGGTCAGGGCCCGCCCCACGGTGACGGCCGGATTGGCGAACCCGCCCGAGGAGGTGGCCCAGCAGGCCGCGCCTACCCAGAGGCCGACCGCGGCCGGCACCAGCCCGCCGCGCCTGCTGCGGTCGAGGCCGGACACCACCAGGAGCAGGGTGCCGGTGGCCACCACCTCGCCGAGCCAGAGCGCACCGCCGTCCCGGGCCTGCCCGGACGGCTCGGCGAACGGCCGCTCGAACATCACGTTGGCCAGGCCCGTCCCGAGCACCGCGCCGGCGGTCTGCGCGGCGGCGTAGGCGCCGAGCTCGCGCAGGCCCGGCCCGTCGCCGCCACGCCGGCCGGCCCACCACGCGCCCGCCGTCACCAGCGGGTTGAAGTGCCCGCCGGAGACCGGGCCGAACAGCTGGATCAGGACCGTCAGGGCGAGCGCCGAGGCGCCGACGTTGGCGAGGAACCGCACCCCGCCGTCCGCGGTGAGCGCGGCGGCCCGGACGCCCGAGCCGACCACCACGGCGGCCAGCGCCGCCGTCCCGACCGCCTCCGCGGCCAGCCGTCGTCCCAGGGGCGGAGAGATCGTGGTCATGGCGACATGGTCGCGGCCGCCGTCCGGCCCGGCAATTGGCGGCTTCGTCCAACCCGCGCCCGGCCCGGGCACCCCCGCTCGGAGACTCGCACGGGGCCGTCGACCGCCGGGGCGGACGGGACCGGTGAAACTGGCTTGACCCTCACGCAGCGGGAGGGCGGAGGCTCGTGGTCAGCACGAAGGGAGCCCCACATGAGGGAGCGGATCGTCGGAGGGCACGCATGAGCGGCGGCTACTCGGTCGGGCAGGTGGCGGGGATCGCCAAGGTGACCGTCCGGACCCTGCACCACTACGACGAGATCGGGCTGCTGTCGCCCGAGGGCCGTACCCGGGCCGGCTACCGCCGGTACCGGGACGCCGACCTCGACCGGTTGCAGCAGATCCTGTTCTACCGCGAGCTCGGGTTCCCCCTGGAAGAGATCGCGACCATCCTGGACGACCGCTCGGTCAGCCCGAGCGAGCACCTGCGGCGCCAGCACCGACTGCTGAGCGACCGCATCGCCCACCTCCAGGAACTGGCCGCGGCCGTCGAACACGCCATGGAGGCAAAGAAGATGGGAATTCAGCTGACCCCGGAGGAGAAGTTCGAGGTCTTCGGCGACGCCTACCGCGAGGAGTGGGAGGACGAGGCCGAGCAGCGCTGGGGCGACACCGAGGCCTGGGCGCAGTCCCAGCGCCGCACCGCCGGCTACGACAAGGCGGACTGGCAGCGGATCAAGGCCGAGGCGGACGCCCTGAACGAGCGTCTGGTCGCCGCCTTCACCGCCGGCGAGCCCGCCGACGGCGGCCCGGCCATGGACCTCGCCGAGGTCCACCGGCAGCACATCGTCGACAACTTCTACGAGTGCACCTTCGAGATCCACCGGGGCATCGCGGGGATGTACGTCGCCGACCCCCGGTTCACCGAGGTCTACGAGCAGCTCGCCCCCGGGCTCGCCCAGTGGCTGCACGACGCCATCCTCGCCAACGCGGCCTTCCGCACCGGCGAGCAGGGCTGACGCGGCAGGGCCGACCCGCCACGTCGGACGGGCGGGCTGCGGCGCCGGCCGGGCGGCGTGCTCAGGCGACGCCGCGGCCGAACGAGCGGCGGTAGGCGGTGGGGGAGGTCCGCATCACCCGCCCGAAGTGGTGGCGGAAGGTCGCGGCGCTCTCGAAGCCGACCGCCGCGGCGATCTCCTCCACCGAGCCGTCGGGCGATTCCAGCAGGGGGAGGCTGGCCGCGATGCGCTGGGTGACGACCCAGCGCATCGGGCTGGTGCCGTTGCGCGCGGTGAAGTGGCGCAGGTAGGAGCGGTCGGACATCTGCGCGGCGCGGGCGAGCACGGAGATGGTCAGCGGCGAGGAGAGGTGGTCCAGCGCCCACTGCATCGAGCGCACGACGCCGTCGTCCTCCTCCTCGACCGGCCGGATCGCGGCCTCGATGAACTGCGCCTGCCCGCCGTCCCGGTGCGGCGGTACGACGAAGCGGCGGGCGACGCTGTTGGCCACCTTGGCGCCGTGGTCGCGGCGGACCAGGTGCAGGCAGAGGTCGATCCCGGCGGCGCTGCCGGCGCTGGTCAGCACCGAGCCGTTGTCCACGTAGAGCACGTCCGGGTTGACCCGCACCGACGGGTACCGCTGCTGGAGCAGCTCCGCGTACCGCCAGTGGGTGGTGGCCTCGTGCCCGTCCAGCAGCCCGGCGGCGGCCAGGGCGAACGCGCCCGAGCAGATCGACACGATCCGGGCGCCGCGCTCGTGCGCCGTCCGCAGGGCGGCGACCAGCTCGGGGGAGACTCCCCCGGCCTGGCGGCCGGGAGGTGCTCCCGCGCCGCCGAAGGCGTTCGGCACCCCGGGGATCACCACGGTGTCGGCGGCGGCGAGTTCGTCCAGCCCGTGCCGGGCGGTCAGGGAGAAGCCGCCGACCGCGTCGAGCTCGGTGCCGGGCCGGTCGGCGCAGACCTTCAACCCGTACCAGGGCGCCGCCAGCAGCCCGGCCAGCTCCGGCCTGGCCAGCCCGAACACCTCCACCACCACGCCGAGTTCGAACGGCGCCATGCCGGAGAAGGCGTACACCGCGACGTCGTGCACCGGTTCGGGCCGCCGGCCGATCGCGACGGCCACCGGTCCGGAGCGGCTCTGCTGGGCCATGGAAAACCCCCTGCTGACGGGTGGCGGAATGCCGGTGAGTGTAGCCGTTCCGGCCAACGTGGATTTCCCCGGAACCCGCCTGCAACCCCCGCGCCGCCCACACGTCCATCACTACGGGGGCGGAACCGGTCGGAGAGCTTGACGCTGGCATGATTCCGCTGATCACGAACTTGATCACGGGTCCTGACGGGGCGGCAGAACGCCGATCGCGTCCTGGGGGAAAGCAGAACGCAGATGTCCATGGCCATCGGGCCGATAGCGGGACCAGCGAGAGGGCGGGGCATCCTCGCGGGAGTGGTCGGGCTGCTGTTCGGCGTCCAGGAGGCCGGCCGGGCGGCCGACCTCCCGGGCGCGGAGCCGGAGGCGGAGAAGCGCCGCTCCGGCTTCCGGCTGCTGCGCGGTGGCCGGAAGCAGACCGAGGACCGGCCCACGCTGACCGACCTCTACCACGCCCACCGGCTCGGTCTGGTCCGGATGGCGGTGCTCCTGGTCGACCATCAGGACCTCGCCGAGGACGTCGTGCAGGAAGCTTTCACCCAGCTCTACCAGCGCCACGGAGAGCACCTCGACGATCTGGACAACGCCCTCGGGTACCTGCGGACCTCGGTGGTCAACGGTGCCCGGTCCATGCTGCGCCGCCGCAAGACCGCGCGTGAGTACGTTCCGCCGCACGAGGCGGACGCGCCGTCCGCCGAGGACCACGCCGTCCTCAACGACGAGCACCGGCGGGTGCTGGTGGCGATGCAGGAGCTGACCCCGCGCCAGCGGGAAGTGCTGGTGCTGCGCTACTGGTCCGACATGTCGGAGGCGCAGATCGCCGAGACCCTGGGGCTGTCCCGGGGTGCTGTGAAGTCCACCGCCAGCCGGGCTCTGGACGCCTTGGAGAAGCACCTGGAGAAGGTTCGATGACCGACAAGAATCCCCGCCTGCCCGGCGGCGGTGCCGATCCGGGCGAGAGCCCGATGGAGCAGCTGCTGCGCGAGGCGATGAACGCCCGCGCCGCGCAGATCACCGCGCACGACCTGCGCCCGGCCGACCCTCCCAGCCGAAGAATGCGCAGGCTGCGGCCGGTCTACCTGGCCGCGGTGCCGGCGTTCGCCCTGGCTGCGGCGCTGGCCGTCGGCGTGCTGACCTTCCGCGCCGACGACGTCGCCGACCACCGGACGCCGAACCCGGCCGCCACCCTGACGTCGTCGCCCGCCAGCCCGTCCCCCACTGCGACCACGACCCCGTCCCCCACGGCGACCGCGAGCGGCTCCCCGTCCCCGTCCGCCACGGCCGACGGTGAGCCGGACGTCCCGGCCGGCCGGCCCAGCGGCGCCCCGTCGGCCTCCTCGTCGACCACCGCGGCCACGTCCGGGACGCCGACCCAGGTGACCTTCCGCGGCGTGAAGTTCAAGGCCCCGGCGGGCTGGCGGGTCCTGGAGCCGCAGCCGGGTGCCCTGAACGTGTGCGTGCTGAGCCCGGGAGCTCCGCAGCCGGGCACCGAGGACGACTGCACTCCCTACGGGGTGCTCCTGACCTCCTACAACACGGCGGACGAGGTCGAGCACGCGCTCTGGCCGTCCCAGCACTTCCTCGATTCGGACAGCGGATGGTCCCCCCAGCCGTCCTGCCCGATCTGGGGGAAGCAGTACGCGCCCGTTCCTGCGGACAAGATCACCAGCTCCGCAGTCCGCACCAGGGACATCGTGGCCGGCCGGCCCGTCTACAAGACGCAGTGGCAGGTCACCTGCAACGGCACGGACAAGTTCACCGCCCAGATGTGGGGCCTGGAGAAGGACCAGGTCTTCGTCTCCGCCATCGGCCTCAAGCCCGAGTACCAGGCCGGCGTGGTGTCGATCCTCGACAGCATCGACCTGAGCGGGCGGCAGGCCCCGGCGAAGCGCGCCAACCAGAACGACATCAGCGTCAGCGTGGAGGGCCTCGGGGTGGGCCAGCAGGTGCCCAACAACGGCACGCCCGTGACCTTCTCGGTGACGTACAAGAACACCAGCCAGACCGACTACGCCAAGGTCCAGCCGTTCGTGATCACCGACAGCTACGCGGGCACGCCGGCCAGTGCCGCGCCGGTGCCGGAGAACGCGGGCAAGCTGGAGCGCCAGGACGGCGACACCTGGACGCGGGTCGCGATCTCCCCCGGCAGCGACATGGGCTACGCCGTCGCCGATCCGAAGTCGCTGTTCCCGCTGCCCCCCGGGCAGAGCAGGACGGTCAAGTTCCGCCTCACCATGGACCACGCAGCCGGGCCCGGTGTGATGCCGGTGACGGTGCAGGCCGCGCTGCCCTACACCGGCAGCAATGAGTTCACCCCGATCGGCGAGCGCAGCATCCCGGTCCGCGTGGTGGCCAAGTAGCGCACGACACCGGAGCCCGGCCCCCCCGAGGGGAGCCGGGCTCCGGTGTGTCCGCCCGTTCGGACGTGCGACGGGCGGCAGGCTCAGGCGAGCGAGGCCATCCACGCCTCGACGTCCTCGGCGCGGCGCGGCAGGCCGCCCGAGAGGTTCTCGTTGCCGTCCGCGGTGACCAGGATGTCGTCCTCGATCCGGACGCCGATGCCGCGGTACTCCGCCGGCACGGTCAGGTCGTCCTCCTGGAAGTACAGGCCGGGCTCGACGGTGAGCACCATGCCCGGCACCAGCAGGGCGTCGACGTGCTCCTCCCGGCGGGAGTGGGCGCAGTCGTGGACGTCCAGGCCGAGCATGTGGCCGGTGCCGTGCAGGGTCCAGCGGCGCTGCAGGCCGAGCTCCAGCACCTTCTCGACGTCGTACAGCGACGGGTCCAGCAGGCCCCAGGCGAGCAGGCGCTCGGCGAGCACGCGCTGCGAGGCGTCGTGGAAGTCGCGGAACCGGGCGCCGGGCTTCACCGCGGCGATGCCGGCCTCCTGCGCGTCGTAGACGGCCTGGTAGATCTTCCGCTGGAGCTCGTCGAAACGCCCGTTGATCGGCAGGGTGCGGGTGACGTCGGCGGTGTAGAGGGTGTGCGTCTCCACGCCGGCGTCCAGCAGCAGCAGCTCGCCCGGGCGGACGGCGCCGTCGTTGCGGACCCAGTGCAGCGTGGTGGCGTGCGCGCCGGCCGCGCAGATGGAGCCGTAGCCGACGTCGTTGCCCTCGACCCGCGCGCGGCGCCAGAAGGTGCCCTCGATCCAGCGCTCGGAGGTGGCGACGGCCTGGCTCAGCTCGCGCACCACGTCGGTGAAGCCGTTCACGGTGGCGGCGCAGGCGGCGCGCAGCTCGCCGATCTCCCACTCGTCCTTGACCAGCCGCAGGCCGCTCAGGAACTCCTTGAACTCGGCGTCCTTGCCGGCGTCCAGCACGTCGGCGAGCGCGGCCTCCAGGCCGGCGTCGTGGCCGCGCACGATCCGGGTGGGGACGGTGCCGGACTTCGCCTTGTCGGCCAGCTCCTCGGCGGCCTTGCGGACGTCGCGGGCCGGCAGGCCGAGCAGCTGCTCCTGCTCGGCGAGGCTGTGCCGGCGGCCGACCCAGAGCTCGCCGTAGCCGTCCAGCCAGAACTCGCCGTTCTCGCGGTCGGAGCGGGGCAGCAGGTAGAGGCCGAAGTCGTGACCTGAGTCGCCGGTGGGCTCGGCGACCAGCACCGCGTCCTCGGTCTGGTCGCCGGTGAGGTGCACGTACTCGCTGGCGGCGCGGAAGCTGTAGTCGGAGTCGTTGGCGCGGACCTTCAGGTTGCCGGCCGGGACCACCAGGCGCTCGCCGGGGTAGGCGGCGGAGAGCCGGGCGCGGCGCTCGGCCGCGTACGGGGCCTGGGCGACCGGCTCCAGGCCGTGCAGCTCGGTGTCGGCCCAGCCGGACTTCATCGAGGCGGCCAGTTCGTCGGAGACCCCGGAGTACAGGCCGTTCTTGCGGCCCTTGAACTCCTGCGGCTGCTCCTCGCCCCCGGCCTCGGGGTTCTCGGCCACTGCCGGGGTGCGGTCCTCGGTCACGTACGTCGCCTCCTTGCGCGTGCGGCCGCCCCATGGGGGTGTCCCGGGGGCCGGAGCCCTGGGGCGCGTCGGATCGCGACACGCACGGGCGGCCGTGCGTCCATGGTACGGACGTCCGCCGGCGCGCCCCGGCGGGGGAGCGGCGGCCCCGCGGCGGACGGCCCGCGCGGGGGCCGCACCGGGCAGTCGGCAGGGGCCCGGTGCGGCCTCCCGGCGGGCTGGGGCCTGTCTTGCGGATCGGGCCCGGTCCGACCTGATCCACAAGGCGGGCCCTACTCGAAGCGGGCGGCCAGCAGCATCAGGTCGTCGGTGGCGGCTCCGGCGGCCGGGTCCGGGCAGACGGCCAGCAGGTGGGCGCAGAGCCGGTCCGGGTCGATCCGCACGTCGCGCGGGGCGTCGGCGGCGGCCCGCCGCAGGTTGGCCTGCCCGGCGTGCAGGGTGGGCCCGCAGCGGCGGGCCAGCCCCTCGGTGTAGAGCACCAGGGTGTCGCCGCGTTCGGCGGTGAACTCGACCCCGGGCGCCTCCCAGCAGGAGAGCATGCCGAGCGGGGCGGAGAGCGAGGTCTCCACGAACTCGGCGCCGTGCCGGGTGACCAGCACCGGCGGGCAGTGCCCGGCCCCGGCCAGGGTGACCCGGCGGTCCTCCGGCTCCACCCAGGCGTACACGGCGGTGGCGCTGCGGGTCGGCTCGGTGGTCTTGAGCAGCAGTTCGAGGTCGCCGAGGACGGAGACCGGGTCCTCGCCCTCCAGCACCGCGTACGCCCGCAGCGCCGCCCGGACCCGGCCCATCGCGGCCGCCGCGCCGGGCGCCGAGCCGGGCCCGGCGCCGGGGCCGTCCCCGGAGACGCTGCCCACGGTGAGGCCGACGGTGCCGTCCGGCAGCGGGATGGCGTCGTACCAGTCGCTGCCGGCGGAGTGGTCCAGGCCGGCAGCGACCAGCCGGGCGGCGAGCCGCAGGCCGGCCGGCTGGGGGAGCCGGTCGGGCAGCAGGCCGCGGCGCAGCGCCTCGGTGGTGCGGCGGACCTTCTCCGCGTCCAGTTGCTTGGCCAGCAGCGGGGCGGCGACCTCGCAGTAGCGGTGGGCCAGCTCGCGCTGGCGCTCGGTGGGGGCGGCGGGCTCGTCGTAGAACCAGAGCGCGGCGGCCAGCGGGCCGTCCTCCTCGGTGGCGAGCGGCAGGCCGTAGCAGCCGCCGAGGCCGAGGGAGGCGGCGAGCTCGCGCAGCCGGGCGCCGATCGCGGGGTCGTGGGCGAGGTCGCGGCACTCCAGCTGGTCCGGCCGGTCGCGCTCGCGCAGCAGCCGGGCGACCGGGCTCTGGTCGGCCGGCACCGTCTCCAGGGAGCCGAGGCTGGCGCGGTCCAGGCCGTGGCCGGTCGGCCGGCCGGGGCCGCCGCCGGGTGCGGCGGTGACCAGCAGGGCGCGGCTGGCGCCGAGCAGCGCCGTGCCGGAGGCCAGCAGGGCGTCGACCGTGGCGTCGAGGCCGCGGGCGCGGGCGAGCCGCTCGGTGTGCTCGTGCAGGCTGGTGAAATCGGACAGCCGTCCGGCCAAACGGTCCTGCAGCCCGGCCGTGGGTGTGCTCCGTCCGTCGGCGCCGGCCGGCTCGCCGGCGGCCGCGGGCCGTCCGTCGCCGGCCCCGGCCGGGTCGGCCTGCTCCTCGGCCGGTCCGGCGGCCGGGCCGGGGAAGCCCGGATGGTCGAGCACCGAGAGGCCGCTGGCGGTGCCGGGCTCGCCCGGCTCGGCGGACGTCGACGATGCGTGGGACTCGGTCATGCCGCCACTCCTGACGCGGTACGTGTCATACGGAACCCCCCAGGTACGGCCGATGTGGAGCGAGGACGGCAAAGGGCGCGTTCCGCCTCGATTCGCTACTTCTCGTCATTGATCGTCAGCAATGCCACCACTTCTACACAGGCCATTCGGGGCATGTCCAGATCCGTTCCGGTGCCGGTGCCCGGTCCCGCCGCCCCCGGAGCCGGTACCCGTCGGGGTCCGGCACCGGACCCCGACGGGTACCGGAGTGCGCCCGGGAACCCGCGCGGGGCGCGTTCCGTTCGAGCGCGCGCCGGGTGCCGCCGCGGCCCGGCCGGGGGTGTTCCGGCGGCCCGCCGGTGCCGGGCGGAGGGCATGGACCGGCCGGAGAACGGGCAGAACCGTCAGGACGGCCCGGACGGCCGTCCGGATCGTATGCTTTCGCCGCTCGGAGGCCGGGCCGGTCGGAAGTCACTCACTCGTACGGTGGAACCAACCGCGCCCGGGCGGCGTCCATCCGGTCGCATGCGGGATTCTCGTTCCAAGGGCTGTTCCAGGCCGGACAGGTTCTGGTCCGCGGCCCTTCTCAGGTCGTGCTCCACACCGTGCTCCACCCCTGCCCACGCCGTTCGCCCTGCCCGCCGCCCCGATCCGGGCCGGTGCGGCGCTCCCCGACGCGGGCCGCGGGCCGGGAGCGAACCGAGCGGTCACGGAAAGGAACGAGTGCCATGCGCGAGAACCCGAGCAACCGTCCGGCGGCCCGTTCGGCCCGGCTGGCCGCGGCCCTGGCGGCCGCCGTCGACCACCGTTGGCCCGTGGTGCCCGGCACGCTGCTCCGCGGCGGGCGGTGTTCCTGCGGGGACCAGGACTGTCCCGTCCCCGGCGCCCATCCGCACGATCCGCCGCTGCTCGCGGCCACCACCGATGCCCGGATGGTGCGTTGGTGGTGGGAGCGGCAGCCGGACGCGCCCGTGCTGGCCGCGACCGGCCGGACCGTCTCGGCGGTCAGCCTGCCCGCGGCGGCCGGCGCCCGGGCGCTCGCCTACCTCGCCGCGCTGCGGCTGCCGCTCGGCCCGGTGCTGGCGCTGCCCGGCCGCTACGCGCTGCTGGTCGCCCCGTACTCACTGGAGGTGTTGGGCGAGATGCTCGCCCAACTGCCCTGGGTGCCCGGGTCGTTGCGCTACCACGGGTCGGGCGGCTTCCTGCCGCTGCCGCCCGGCGGCGGGACGGGGGGCCGGGTGCGCTGGGTGCTCGCACCCCGCCCGGCAGCCGACGGCGGGGTCTGGCTGCCCCAGGTCGGGCCGCTGCTCGGCGAACTGGTCGAGGCGGCAGTCCGGTTGGACAGCGGCCGCTCGGCGTACTGACGGCCGCGGGCGGACCGGGCCGGCGCGGGGCCCACGGGCCGCCGCCGCGCTGCCCGGAAACTGATCGGACACGGTGCAACCGGGGCGCCTGCGGCGAAAAACAAAAGATCCGGCCGCTGGCGACGGGGGATGCACCAGCGACCGGACTCTTTAGACAGTAACAAGGATCCGCGGCTACGCCAATTTCCAAGATGCCCTGGCAGTCCGGAAATTGCCGTTCGGACGGGCAATGTGACGCGTATCACCCGGATCCCGGTCGCCTTTAGTTCAAGGTGACCTGACGGTTCACCAGGTTCGCGCGGGCGCGGCGCTCCTCGGCGGTCAGCGGCCGCTCGTCGGCGAGCGTCTCGGCGAGCCGCTCGGCGAACTCGGCGGCCGGCTTCTCGCAGTCGGCGGCCGTCATGGCGAGCGGGAGGTCCCAGACCGGCACGGTCAGGCCGTGCGCGCGGAACGAGCCGACCAGACGGGTGTCCGCGCCGAGCGAGGACTTCTCGGCGGCGGTCAGCCGGGCCAGCGCGTCCAGCAACTGCTCCTCCGGGACGGTCATCACCCAGCGGAGGTGGTTCTTGTCCGGGGTGCCGCACCAGTACGCGGAGTCGACGCCGCTCAGCTTCTCGGTCGGGATGGCCGAGGCGTTGGCGCGCTCCAGGGAGGCGGCCACCTCGCCGGTGGCGGTCTCGGCGTCCTCCAGCCAGAACTCGAAGCCGGTGTGCACGGCGGGCGCGAAATCGGCCTCCAGGTCCAGCAGGTCCTGCAGGCGGCGGCCGCCAGGGACGGTGCGGCGGGCGGGCACCGGCGAGCCCGGCTCGGCGGCCAGCGCCAGCTCCAGCGCGTCGGCCAGGTCGCGGCTGAGGTCGCCGGAGGAGGACTGGGTCTGCAGGCCGAGCAGGATCGAACCGTCCTGGCGGCGCAGGGCCGGCCAGGCCAGCGGCAGCACGGTGGCCAGCGTCACCGACGGCACGTCTCCGGTGGCGGTCCCGGCCACCCCGGCGGCCAGCGTCAGCGGGACGGTCGCGGCCGGCACCAGCTCGCGCAGCGCCACCCAGTCGGCCTCGCCCGGCAGGCCCTCGAACGGGCGGTGCACCAGCTCCTGCACCGCGTGCGAGGCCTCGCGGCCGTGGCACGCCTTGTAACGGCGGCCCGAACCGCAGGGGCAGTTCTCGCGGGCCCCGACCACGGGGATCTCGCCCGTGACGGCGGTGGTGGACTGGCTGCGCTGCGGCGCCTTCTTGGCGGCCTTCTTGCCCATGGTGCGGCTCTCCCGGGGACGGTGGTGTTGTGCTCCGGGCAGCCTACTGACGTTCCACCGGCGCGTGGGCACACGCCGGGGCCTGGGGGAGGGGGACGGCGCTGCGGGCCCGTTCGGCCTGCGGGCCCGCTCGCCCGCGGCCTGCGGGTCCGGGGCGTGCGGACCGCCCTGGCCGCGGGCCGGGGTCGGCCCGGGTCGGCGAACCGGTCGGCCGTCAGGCGCTGCGGGCATCACCGCCGGTGCGCCGGGCGTGGCGGGCCCGGGCGGGCAGCGCGGCCCACACCGTCACCTCGCCGGGCGCGTCGCGCACGCCCCAGTCGCTCGCCAGCTGGTCCACGATGCTCAGGCCGCGGCCGCCGCGAGAGGTCAGCGACGGGCTGGCCGGGGACGGCCGGGTCTGTGCCCCGCCGTCGGTCACCTCCAGGGTGAGGACGCCGTCCGCGTGCATCTGCCAGCGGACCAGGATGCCGCCGTCGTCGGCTCCCACGTCCTCGCCGTCCCGGGACCGTTCCTGCGGGCGTTCGTCGGACCTGCCCGGCCGGGCCGAGCCGCCGGCCGCCCCGGAGGGGACGCCGACCAGCACCTGGCCCACGACCTCGGCGCGGGCGCTGCGGCCGAGCACGGGCAGCGGCCCGAGCGGCCGGGCGTAACGACAGGCATTGCTCAACAGTTCGGAAAGGATCAGAACAGCATCATCAATGACCGGTTCCGGTATCTGCCGGTCACCCAGATCTCGACGCAGTCGGCGCCGTGCGACCCCGACACTCGCTGGGCCGTGCGGCACTGCCATGGTCGATGAAGTCGGCACTTCACGCGCCACCATCAACGCCACCCCCGGACCTCCTTCAGCGTATGCCGAGGGATGGATGCCCCTTGGTAATGCGTCGGAAACGACCGCACGGCGATCCCGGCCGGACATTTCGAGCCGCACGACACACGGTGCGCGACAGGTGATTCGCCGCTCACCCTCTGTCGTGAAACGCAAAAACCACGGCAGAAAAGCGACAGCGGAAGGTTTGAGTCCCTACCAAGACGATCAACTGAACGCCGCGTCACGGCCGAGTGGACGGTGACCCGAAACACCCGGGACACCCGAGGATGATGGGACGCCCGGGGAATTACCGCCCCAGCTGGGCCAGCACCTCCGCCGGGCGGTTGGTGATGATCGCCGACACGCCCAGCTCCAGGCAGAGCTCCACGTCGGCCGGCTCGTCGACGGTCCAGACGTGCACCTCGTGGCCCAGCTCGCGCAGCCGGGTGACCAGCCGGGGCTTGGCCCGCACCAGGTCGATGCCGGGGCCGGCGATCCGTGCACCGCCCGGCAGCGCCGCGCCCGGCCGCAGCCGGCCCTGCAACGGCAGCATCCGCTCGAACAGGAACACCCGCGGGTACTGCGGCGCGGCGGCGGCCACCCGGGCCAGGGCCAGCGAGGAGAAGCTCATGATGCGGGCCCGCGGGCCGTCGCCCCGGGGGCCGTCGGCGGCCTGCGTGCCGGCTCCCCGGGCGCCGCCGATCCCGAACCGGTCGAGCGTCCGCAGCAGCTCGCTCTCGACCCGCCCGCGGAACCGGACCGGGTGCTTGGTCTCGATCGCCAGGTCCACCGGCCGGCCGCAGTCCGCGACCAGCTCCAGCAGGCTCTCCAGCCGCAGCACCTCGCGCAGCTCCGGGTCCCGGCTCGGCACGCCGGTCTTCCAGGCACCGAAGTCGTGCGCCTCCAGCTGCGCCAGCGTCATCGCGGAGACCGTGCCGCGGCCGTCCGACACCCGGCCGATCCGGCGGTCGTGGACGCAGACCAGCTGACCGTCGGCGGTCACCCGGACGTCGCACTCGACCGCGTCCGCGCCCTCCTCCAGTGCCCGGCGGTAGGCCGCAAGGGTGTGCTCGGGCAGGGCGTGCGAGGAACCGCGGTGGGCGATCACCTGGACGGGCGGCGCGGTGCGCGCCGCCGCAGGCGAGAGATCAGGGCTGGTCACGGCGTCAACGATAAGCGGCGGAAGTGAAGCGGAAGCGAAGACGGCCCCAATCCGCGGGGCCGTCTTCGGGGTGCGGGCGGCGGTCAGCGCCGGCCGCGGGTCAGCGGGGTGAGCGCCCAGGTGGCCAGGGCGGGCACCAGGAAGCCGAACAGCGAGGCCGAGGTCCACTCCTGCGGGGTGAAGTGCAGGGCCTCCTGGACGGAGGTCCAGAAGTCCGTCCACCAGCCGGCGATCGCGGTCGGTGCGATCAGCTGGTAGACCGCGAAGCCGAGCGCCCACGGCAGCAGCATCAGCCAGCGGGACGGCGCGTCGGCGGCGAGGTTCCAGCCGCGCCGGCCGGCACCGAGGAAGTAGTCCACCGCCAGCACCGCGAACATCGGCACGAAGACCGAGCCGATCAGGCCGAGGAAGGCGTAGTACGAGTCGGTGAACTCGGTGATCTGCAGCGCCAGGACGGTGATCAGCAGGCCGGTCGCGCCGGTCAGCACCCGGCGGTCGACCTTCGGCAGCAGGTTGTGGACCGACATCGCGGTCGAGTAGACGTTGGCGAAGGACTGGTCGGTCTCGCGCAGCACCAGCACCAGCAGGAAGAGCCAGCCGGCCCAGACGCCCAGGAACGAGTCGAAGATCTTCGTCGCGTCGCCGTCCGCCTGCAGCAGCGCGAACAGGCCGAGCACGTAGCACCAGACCTGGGCGATCGTGTAGCCGGAGAAGCTGCCCCAGAACGCCGCCCGCGGGGTGCGCGAGTGGCGGGTGTAGTCGGCGGCCAGCGGCACGAAGGAGATCGAGACGGCGATCATCGCGTCGGTCGCCTTGAGGAACCCGTGCCAGTTGCCCGCGCCCGGGTCCGGGACGCCGTGGCGGCCCAGCTGGACGGTGAAGTACACCATCGCGACCGCCACCGCCGCGGCGACGAAGCGGCGCAGCACCGCGATCGCGCCCAGCGGCCAGATGGTCAGCGCGGTGGTCACCGCGCCCGCCAGTACGACGAACACCCAGCGGTAGCCCTCGGTGTGCGCCACGGTCTGCGCGCCCATCGCGATGACCAGCAGCTCGTACACGCCCCAGCCGATGCACTGGACGATGTTCAGCACCGTCGGCACGTACGAGAGCTTCGTCCCGAAGAGCCCGCGCAGGTTGGCCATCGCGGGCGCGCCGGTGCGGGCCCCGATCAGCGCGGCGACGCCGAGCATCGCGGTGCCGACCACGGTGCCGGCCACGATCGCGGTCACCGCGGCGGCCAGCGACAGCTCGCTGCCGGGCGCGCCGAGCACGGTGGCGGCGGTGGTGAAGCCGATCAGGCTGACGCCGAGGTTCATCCAGAGCGCGAAGTGGTCCCGGAACCGCAGCGTGCGCGGCGGCTCGGTGTCCAGCACGAGCGGCGCCTCGACCCGCTCGCCCGGCTCCGGACGGTCCAGCACCGCGGTGGAACCGCCGGCGGGGGCCGCGGCGTCGGAGTGAACGGCCGAGGACGACTCGGGGAAATCCTTGGACGCGGGCGCGCCCGAAGAAGAGGATGGCGAAGCAGACGGCATGGCCGATACTCCCTACGCCGGCATTACCCGGACAGGTTCCGGCGGTCTGCGCCCCCTCGACGGTCCGTCCACGGAGCCCGTGGCGTACGGTCGACCGGCGCACTCTCAGCCTGGTGGGTCCAAGCTCCCGCGTGTCAGTTTGGAGCGACAGGCTAGCCGCCCAGGTGGGGAACGCCAAGGCCGTGGTCCCGGCGGTCCGCATCGCGGGACGGCGCGCCGTCGGCACGGGGCCGCGGCAGAGGGTCGCGCGGGGGTGCCGCGGGGGCCCCGGGCACGTGCTGTTGGACCGGGCTAAGGATTCTTATGAGTTCTTCAGAAGGGTCCTTACGACAATCGAATCGGGTGTGCGAAAAACTATGGTTGTTGGTCCTGTCAGCTATGGAGGTCGTCCGTGAGCACCGAGCGCGAGGTTGGGCCCACCGGGCCGCAGGGGGAGCAGCCCTCCGGCCAGGGGGTGGTCGGTCCCGCTCCCGACGGTTCGGCGCAGTCCGCGCCCGCCCCCGCAGCGGCACCCGAGGCCGACTACACGCTGGCCGAGGCCGCGCCCGCCGCCCCGGCGGCCGGCGGGTCCACGCCGACGCTGGCGTTCAGCAAGGTCAGCGCCCCCGAGCCGGCCGTTCCGGCCGCTCCCGCGGCCGCCCCGGCCGCGGCCGACACCGGGTACATCGACGCCCCGCCGCCGGTCCTGCCGCCCGCTGCGCCGGCCGCCCAGGCCGCGCCCCAGGCCGCGCCCGCTGCGCCGGCCGGCTACCCGTACGCGGCGCCCGCCGCCGCGGCCCACGACCCGTACGCCGCCCCGGGTGCGCCCGCCGCCCCCGGCGCGACCGGCCAGCACCACCCGTTCGGCGCCGGCCAGCCGCTCGGCGGCTGGGGCGCGCACGACGTCACCCCCGGCGCTCCAGGTGGCCCCGCCGGCCCCGGCTACCCGGGCGGCCCGCTCGGCTACCCCTCCGACTACCCCGGCACCCCCGGGCACGCCGCCCCGCGCAAGAAGCGCGGCGGCCTGGTCGCCCTGATCGCCGCCGTCGCCCTCGTCGCCGGTGTGGCCGGCGGCGCGGTGGGCGTGACCGTCGCCGACCGCGACGGCAAGAGCGTGGCCTCCGCGGACGACCACCGGAGCACCACCGTCCAGGCCAGCAGCCCGCAGAAGAACGAGCCCGCCCCCGGTTCGGTGGCCGGCATCGCGCAGAAGGCGCTGCCCAGCGTCGTCACCATCAAGGCCCAGGGCAACGGCGAGTCCGGCACCGGCACCGGCTTCGTCTTCGACACCGAGGGCCACATCCTCACCAACAACCACGTCGTCGCGCCCGCCTCCAACGGCGGCAAGCTGACGGTCAAGTTCGCGGACGGCAGCTCCTACGCCGCCTCCGTGCTCGGCCGCGCCGAGGGCTACGACGTCGCCGTGGTGAAGCTGGACACGCCGCCCAAGGGCAAGCTGACGCCGCTTCCGCTGGCCGACTCCGACAAGGTCAACGTCGGCGACTCCACCATCGCCATCGGTGCCCCGTACGGCCTGGAGTCCACCGTCACCACCGGCATCATCAGTGCCAAGGACCGCCCGGTCGCCTCCGGCGACGAGACCGGCGCCCAGTCCTCGTACATGAACGCCCTTCAGACCGACGCGTCGATCAACCCCGGCAACTCCGGCGGCCCGCTGCTCGACTCCACCGGCGCGGTGGTCGGCATCAACTCGGCGATCCAGTCCAACACCTCCAGCACCGGCCGGGCCGGCAGCATCGGCCTCGGCTTCGCCATCCCGATCAACCAGGCCAAGTGGGTCGGCGAGACCCTGATCAAGACCGGCAAGCCCGTCTACGCCAAGCTCGACGTGCTGCGCAACGACGACTACAAGGGCGAGGGCGCGCAGATCCAGACCCGCGACATCCAGGGCACCCCCGCCGTCACCCCCGGCGGCGCGGCCGACAAGGCCGGCCTCAAGCCGGGCGACGTCATCACCAAGCTCGGCGGCGTCCCGATCGACAACGGCCCGGCCCTGGTGAGCCGCATCTGGACCCACAAGCCCAACGAGACCGTCGACGTCGAGTACACCCGCAACGGCCAGACCTTCAACACCAAGGTCACCCTCAGCGAGCGCGTCGGCGACAACTGACCGCCGCCCCGGAAAACCGTGTGCACCGAACCCCGCCGAAACCGTTAGGCTGACCTCCGCCTGGAGAGCTGCCCGAGCGGCCTAAGGGAACAGTCTTGAAAACTGTCGTGGCGTGACCCGCCACCGTGGGTTCGAATCCCACGCTCTCCGCTGGTTGGAGAACCACCTGCTCAGGGCGGGTGCCGGAAGGATCCGGCACCCGCCCTTTGCGTTCCCCCGGGCGGGAGCGGAGGGCGGAATTCACCTGAACGGGGGGTTTGGGGCGGGGGTGTCCTCGGGGTGGAGGCGGTGTCTCGTGTGTCGGGGGTAAGGGGCGGACTGCCCTGGGCCCGGCGAGGAGAGACAGATGGCCTGGTACCCCGGCGCGGAGAAGATGGAGCTCCAGCCCGAGTCGGACGCGCAGCCGGCGATCGTGCCGACGCAGGTGATCTTCCACAGCATCGCGGCGCCGTGGACGCCGCGGCGGATGTACGAGTACTGGCGGGACTCCACCAACCTGGAGTCGCACTTCGGGGTCGGCTACGACGGGGCGGTCGGCCAGTTCATCGGGACGCAGACGCGGGCCGACGCCAACTACCGGGCCAACCGGCGGGCGGACGGGACCGGGGCGGTGAGCGTCGAGTCGGCCAGCAACGACCAGCACACCGATCCGTGGACGGACGCGCAGGTGGCGGCGCTGGTCGCGCTCGGCGCCTGGCTGCACCGCCAGCACGGCATCCCGGTGCGGGTCTGCCGCAGCACGGACGATCCCGGCTTCGGGTACCACCGGCTGTTCCCGGACTGGTCGGACGGCGGCACCGCCTGCCCCGGTGACGCCCGGGTGCGGCAGTTCCAGAACCTGGTGCTGCCCGGCATCGCCGCCTTCGTGAGCGGCGGCGGTACGGGCACCCCGCTGCCGCCGCCGCGGTCGGACGACGCGCCGGCCCGGTACCGGGTGACCGTCAACGGGCTGGAGTACGGGTACGGCGCGCACGGCCCGCAGGTGCGGGAGGTGGGCGAGGCGCTGGTGGCGTCGGGGCACGGCTCGCACTACACGGCCGGTCCGGACGAGGACTGGCGCGACGCCGACACCCTCAACTACCAGGACTACCAGCACAGTCTGGGCTACACCGGGTCCGCCGCGGACGGCGTTCCGGGGGAGGAGTCGCTGCGCCGGCTGCTCGGGCGGCTGCCCTCGCCGCGCCGGGTCTCGCTGGCCCATGTCGTCGCGGCGGCCCGGACCGACCCCGGCGCCGAGCAGGGGCACCAGACCTACGGCGGCGAGGTCCGGATCGTCGAGCAGGCGCTGGCCGACGAGGGCTACCTGGAGCAGCGCTGGGTCGACGGCTCGCTCGGCACCAGGACGGTGCAGGCGTACGCCGCCTTCCAGCGCAGCCTCGGCTACGCGGGCACGGACGCGAACGGCATCCCCGGGCAGCGCAGCCTGCGGGAGTTGGGCCGGCGGCGGGGGTTCGACGTGACCGACTGAGCCGGCCCCGAGCGGGCCGGGCGGGCCCTGGCCGGGCAGGCCCGGGCCGGGCGCGGATCCGGTGCTTGACCATGACACCGTGTGAGGGGCTGCACTGGAGGCATCATGTTCAACATCGGAGACTTCGCCAAGCACGGCCGGGTGTCGGTCCGCATGCTGCGTCACTACGACGCGATCGGCCTGCTGCGCCCGGCCCGGGTCGACCCGGTCAGCGGCTACCGGTCCTACGAGGCCGCCCAACTCGCCCGGCTCAACCGCGTCATCGCGCTCAAGGACCTCGGCTTCACGCTGCAACAGGTGCTGGACGTCCTGGACGAGCGGGTGGACGCGGGTGAGCTGCGCGGGATGCTGCGGCTGCGACGGGCCGAGCTCGCCGCCGCGATGGCGGCGGACGCCCAGCGGCTGGCCCGGGTCGAGGCGAGGCTCCGGACGATCGAGAGCGAGGGAAACATGCCTGAGCAGGATGTCGTGGTGAAGCGGGTGCCGCCGGTCCGGGTGGCGGAACTGACGGCCGTGGCGGCCGGCTACGAGCCGGAGGACATCACGCCGGTGATCGGCCCGCTGTTCGCGGAGCTCTGCCGGCGGGTGGCGGAGGCCGGGGTCGCGGAGACCGGCCCGTCGGTGGCCCGGTACGAGGACACGCCCGAGGGGGACGGCTCGGTGCTGATCCGGGTGGCGGTCCCGATCGGGGCGGCGGTGGAGCCCGCGGCGGAGCACGGCTTCGCCGTGGTCGACCTGCCGGAGATCGAGGCGGCGGCGACCGTCGTCCACCGCGGCTCGATGGACGATGCGCTGGGTGCCTTCCAGACGCTCGCCCGGTTCATCGACGAGAACGGCTACCGCTCGACGGGGTACGCGCGGGAGCTGTACCTGGAGTGCCCGGAGTCCACGGCGGACTGGGTGACCGAGTTTCAGGAGCCGGTGGTCCGCGCCGGTTAGGGCGCGGCCGCGCGGTCGCCCGGCGTGACGCGGTCGGCCGGCCGGCGGCTTGCCCTCGACCAGGTCGAGGGTCCTACCGTCGGCGGGCATGGCGACGAGCACCGATCCCGGTCCACCCACCCCGTCCACCGACCCGGCATCCACCGACCCGGCGTCCGCCGACGCGGCCCCCGACCCGGCATCCACCGACCCGGCCCCCGACGCGGCGTCCGCCGACCCGGCAGTCACCGCCGCGGCCGGCGGGCCGGCCCGCCCCGGGGCACCCCGCCCCGGGGTACGGCCGGCCGCGCTGCCGGGCCGGTACCTGCTCTGGCTCGGCGGGGTCCAGATCGGCCTGCTCGGGGACGCCGCGCTCTACTTCGCCCTGGGCTGGGCCGCGTCCGCGCACGGCGGGGGCGCGGCCGGGCTGGTGCTGACCGCGATCACGCTGCCCCGGACGGCCCTCGTCCTGCTGGGCGGTGCGGTGGCGGACCGGTTCGGGGCGCGCCGGGTGATGCTCGTCGGGGACACCGTGATGCTGGCCGCCACCCTCGCCCTCGCGGGGGTCGCGTCCGGCCGGGGCGCCTCGTTGGGGCTGCTGGTGGCGGCCGCGGCGGTGATCGGCACGGTCGACGCGTTCTACCTCCCCGCGAGCGGCTCGATGCCGCGCCGGCTGGTGGGCGCCGACCGGCTGCCCCGCGCGCTCGCGCTGCGCCAGGCCGGCGGCCAGGTGGCGGCGCTGTTCGGGGCACCGCTCGGCGGGGTGCTGGTCGCCCTGGGCGGGCTGTCGGGGGCGGCGCTGGCCGACGCGCTGAGCTTCGGTGTCGTCCTGCTGGTGCTGTTGCGGGTCCGCCCGGCGGAGGCCGCCCCCGCCCGGCCGGCCGGCGCGTCGGGGCTGCTGCGCGAGGCGGCGGCCGGTGTCCGGCTGGCGGCGGGAGACCCGTTGCTGCGGGCTTCCCTGCTGCTGACCGGGGCCGCCGCCGGGGCGCTGCTGCCGGTGGTGTCGCTGCTCGTGCCGCTGCTGGCCCGCGCGCGCGACTGGGGCGCCGGGGCGGCCGGCCTGGTGGGCGGCGGTGAGGGGGCCGGGGTGCTCGTGGTGGCGGCCCTGGTCGCCTGGCGGGGCGGCCTGCGGCGGGCCGGGGTCGGGGCGGCGGCCGGGCTGTGCACGGCGTCGGCCGGGATCGCGCTGCTGGCCTGGGCGCCGGGCGGCCCGGTCGGGGACGCGCCGGTGCTCGGCGGCGCCGTGCCGGGTGCGGTGGTGGCGGTCGCCGGAGGAGTGGTGCTCGGCGCGGGTGCGGGCCTGTTCGCCTGCCACATCGGGCCGCTGGTGCTGGGGGCCGCGCCGAGCACCCACCTCTCCCGGGTGCAGGCCGTGCTGACGCTGGTGCAGAGCGGGGCGCTGGTGCTCTCCACCGGTCTGCTCGGGGTCCTCGCCGACGCGGCGGGCGCTCGTCCGCCGGCCCTGCTCTGCGCGCTGGCCACCGGCGCGGCGGGCCTGGCGGCGTTCGCCTCCCCGACGCTGCGCCGGGCCTGAACCTGCGGCCCGGTGGGCCTGAACCTGCGGCCCGGTGGGTCCGAACCGCGGCCCGGTGGGCCTGCGCTCCGTCCCGGGCGGAGCACCGGTCGCCGGCGGAGCACCCGCCCCGGGCGCCCCGCCCCGGGCGCCCCGTCCGGGACGGCGTACTTGCCGGTCGTGCACCCGCCGGGCAGAGTGCCACCGAAGGCGATGGGCCGCGTACGACCCGGCCGCGCACGAGTGGCGCGCCCGCGGCCCGACGGCGTACGGACTGGGCGGCGCCGGCCCGGGGCGACCACCGGGTTCCGCGGCGCCGGACGAGCGGAGGCGGCGATGAGTGATCTGACGGACCGGCTGGCACAGGGCCTTCCGCCCGGTGCGCTGGTGGTGGACCCGGACGTGATGGCCGCCTACAGCCACGACATGGCCGGCTTCTGCACGGCCGGCACACCGGCGGTGGTGGCGTTCCCGGAGACGGTCGAGCAGGTGCAGCACATCCTGCGGACGGCGACCGACCTGCGCGTCCCCGTCGTGCCGCAGGGCGCCCGGACCGGGCTCTCCGGCGCGGCCAACGCCGTGGACGGCTGCATCGTGCTGTCGATGGTGAAGATGAACCGCATCCTGGAGCTCGATCCGGTGAACCGGATCGCGGTCGTCGAGCCCGGTGTGGTGAACGCCGAACTGTCGCGGGCCGCGGCGGGTCTCGGCCTCTCCTACCCGCCGGACCCGTCCAGTTGGGAGTCCTGCACGATCGGGGGCAACATCGGCACCGGCGCGGGCGGGCTCTGCTGCGTCAAGTACGGCGTCACCGCCGAGTACGTGCTCGGGCTGGACGTGGTGCTGGCGGACGGGCGGCTGCTCTCCACCGGCCGCCGGACGGCGAAGGGCGTGGCCGGCTACGACCTGACCCGGTTGCTGGTCGGCTCGGAGGGCACGCTGGGCGTGGTGGTCCGGGCGGTGGTGGCCCTGCGGCCCGCTCCCGCGCCGCAGCTGGCGCTGGCCGCGGAGTTCCCGAGCGCGGACGCGGCCGGGGCGGCGGTCTGCGAGGTGATGGCGCGCGGCCTCACGCCGTCGCTGATGGAGCTGATGGACGCGGTGACCGTCCGGGCGGTCAACGAGCTCGGGCAGATGGGGCTGCCGGAGTCGACCCAGGCGCTGCTGCTGGTGGCCTTCGACGGGCCGGACCCGGCGGGCGAGCTGGCCGCGGTGGGGGAGATCTGCCGGGCGGCCGGGGCGACCGAGGTGGTGCCGGCCGACGACCAGGCGGAGTCGGAGCTGCTGCTGGAGGCGCGGCGGCTGGCGCTGCCGGCGCTGGACCGGCTGGGCACCACGATGATCGACGACGTGGCGGTGCCGCGCTCCCGGCTGGCCGAGATGCTCAACGGCGTGGCGGAGATCGCCGAACGGCACGCGCTGACCATCGGCGTGGTGAGCCACGCCGGCGACGGCAACACCCACCCGATCGTCATCTTCGACGCGGACGACCCCGAGGAGTCGGCCCGGGCCCAGCGCTCCTTCGACGAGATCATGGCGCTGGGGCTGGAGCTGGGCGGCACGATCACCGGGGAGCACGGGGTCGGCCTGCTGAAGCGGGAGTGGCTGGCGCGGGAGCTGGGGCCGGTGGCCCTGGAGCTGCAGCGGCAGCTGAAGGCGGTCTTCGACCCGCTGGGCATCCTCAACCCGGGCAAGGCGGTCTGAGGTCCTTTCCTCCGGTGAGCTGAATAGGATTGTGGGACGGTCATAGAATGGCTGGATATATCGACATGGGAAGGTGACGCTCCCCCGAGGGGCGCATTCACCGGTGTGCTGCGCCGCGATGGTGCGCCCGGTCGTGCGTGTGCCCTCCGCGCGCCGTCGTCCGAAGCTCCTCCGGGTCCGACCGTCCGGGCGAAATCCCTGGTGGGCGCCGGTGTGTCGGCGCGCTCTCCGCTCTGGAGCGCGTTATTCGCCGACGCCCCGGATATCACGCTAAAGGGCGAAAACGCTGCGGCGTGGTGGCGCTTTGTCGATTTGTTGCGGAAGTCTGTCTCTCGGCGTCGCAGCCCGCAGGTGTTCGTCTGGCCGGCGAACTCCCGCACCTCATGCAGGAATGCACCACCTTGCACGATCGAACGATTACGCAATCACGATGTACAGCTTTTTGGAGGACACCCCATGGCTCGCATCCGCACCCGCCGGCTGGCCGGTCTCCTGTGCGCCGCTCCGCTCGCGGCCGGTCTGCTGCTCGCGGGAGCCGGCTCCGCCGCCGCCGACAACGGCGCGGCGGCCAACGACGGCTCCAACAGCAGCGTGGTGTCGAACGTCGGGACGGGCAACGTCTTCGGCTCGGTCGACGGCAACTACGTCTCCACCCAGCAGACGGCCACCGGCTCCGGTGCCTCGAACCAGGCCAACACCCTCGCGGTGAAGGACAACTCGGGCGCCATCCTGGTCGGCCAGGCCAACAAGAACGTCAACGTCGTCTTCGCCCCGGTCTTCAACTGACCGGAACGGGTCCCACCGACGGCGGGGGCGCCTGAGGTGGAACGGCCGCGGGTGGGCCGATCATCCGCGGCGGGCTCGTGGCGGCTCCGGGCGGCCGGAAGGCGCTCGCGGAGCCGCAGCAGGGGACGATCCGATGCAGGGAACGATCCGGGGCAGCGGAAAGGGTCACCGCGAAACCGGCCGCGTGGGCGGTGCCGTCGACGGCACCGCCCACGCGTGCGTCCGGGGTCCGTGTGTTCGGGCGGAACGCCCGGTGCCGCCGGGGCAGGTGCGCCGCCCGGAGCCGACCGGCCAGGGTGGACGCGGCGCCGTCACCCCGCGGCGGTACGGTTGCGCTCCGACAGCGCAAAACCCGCGCCCGGGCCCGACGGTCGGGCCGCCGCGGGGCTGCGGCCGCGGCAACCGGAAGGAAGGGCGCGATGGCAGCGGAGGAGGCGGGCCTGAACGGTCCGGGCGGGGCCAGGCCTGCGCCGGGGCCCGACCCGAGGGCCGGGGCGAGGTCCGAGACCAAGCCCGAGGCCAGGCCCGAAGCCAGGTCCGTGCCCGAGCTGTTGCTCGGCCGCCCGCCGATGGCCCGTCCACTGCCCTCCTTCGACGCCGAGGCGGCGCCCGGCGAGCCCGGCCCGCTCTTCGTCGACTGGCTGGCCACCGCCCTCGCGGCCGGTGTGCTGGACCCGCAGGTCGCCACGCTCTCCACGGTCGACGCCGACGGCATGCCGGACGCCCGCGTCCTGGTGCTGCGCGACGTGGACGCCGCCGGCACGGGCTGGGTCTTCTCGGCCGCCGCCGACAGCCCGAAGGGCCGGCAGCTCGCCGATCACCCGGCCGCCGCGCTCACCCTCTACTGGCCCCAGCTCGGCCGCCAGGTGCGGGTCCGGGGGACGGTCGAGCGGGCCGCGGACCAGGTCGCCGGGGCGGAGTTCGCCACCCGCTCCCCGGCCGCCCGGGTCGGTGCGCTGGTCGGCCGGCAGAGCGAGCCGCTGGGCTCGCTGGACGAGTACGACGAGGCGGTCGCGGTCGCCCGCCGCCGGCTGGAGGCCACTCCGGACGCCGTGGCGGCCGGGCACGCGGTGTACACGCTCTGGGCCAACGAGGTGGAGTTCTGGCAGGGCGACGCGGACCGCCGCCACGTCCGGCTCCGCTACACGCGGACGGGCCCGGTGCGCGCCCCGGAGTGGTCGCGCACGCTGCTCTGGCCGTAGGGCGCCGGGGCGGGCCGGGGACGCGGCGCGCGTTCCCGCGAACCCGCCCCGCCCCGCCCCGCCCCGCTCCGCCCCCGGTCAGGTTCCGACCCGACCGGGCGTCAGCGCCGCCCGGTCAGCGTGGCGCCCACACTGGCGGCCACCACGCAGCCGATCCCGGCCAGCTGGGCCGCGCCCAGCAACTGGCCCAGCACCACCAGGCCGACCAGCGCACTGACCGCCGGCTCCAGACTGACCAGCACGCTGAACACCCGCTGCGGCATCCGCCGCAGCGCCGTCATCTCCAGCGCGTACGGGATCACCGGCACCAGCAGCGAGACGCCCGCGACCGAGAGCAGCAGCACCGGCGGCGAGGCGCCCGGCGCGGTCAGCCCGTCCCAGGCCTGGCCGAGCCCGAACGGCGCCAGCGCGAGCGCACCCACCGTCATCGACACCGCCAGCCCCTGGAAGCCCTGGAACGCGGCGCCGACCTTGTCGGTGAACAGGATGTAGGCGGCGTAGCAGGCGGCCGCCCCGAACGCGTACGCCAGGCCGACCGGGTCGAGCGACGACCCACCACCGTCCTCGCCGAGCAGCGTCAGCAGCGCCACGCCGCCGGCCGCCAGCAGGGCCCAGACCAGGTGGCTGGCCCGCCGGGCGAAGACCAGCGCCACGGCGAGCGGGCCGAGGAACTCGATGGTCGCTGCGGTGCCCATGGGCAGCCGGTCGATCGCACCGGCGAACAGGAACGTCATCCCTGCGGAGGCCACTCCGAGCAGGGCGGCGGCGGCCAGGTCGCGCGGGCGGCGCCCGCGCAGCGTCGGCCGGGTGGCGGCCAGCAGCACCACCGCGGCGAAGCCCAGCCGGAGGAAGGTCGTGCCGCTGACCCCGAGCGGGCCGAACAGCGGCTTGGACAGCGCGATCCCGAGCTGGACCAGCAGCATCGCGGCCAGACAGAGAAGCGGCGCCGGGATCCGCTCCGGGCGCCGCAGGAAGTTCGGGGACCGCCGGCCGGTCGGCCCGGCGGACAGTGCTTCCGGTGGCAGCTCCGAGCCGGGAGCCCCGCCTCGTCGCCATCCACCGCGCTCGCCGGCGGGCTCGCCCTTGGGGGCGGGCGGCATGGCAAGGGCCTCGGCGGCGGCGGAGGCCGGCGCCGGAGCGGTGGTTTCGCTGAGGTGGGGCGTGGGCATACTGGTGAGTTTGCCGTAAGGAGTCAGTATGGGGCAAGCTCGTTACAAATATCGGGACGGATGCGGACGGGTGCCCCCGAAAGGGTGAGCTTCTCCGGCGGGCCCGGCGCGGCTGCCGCAATCGTCCGATGGTCCGTCAGTATCAAGGCCGGGTGCGCTATCTCCGCTCGACGGCCATGGCCGCCGCCTCCCTTGTGCTGCTGCTCGCCGTCGACGGGGCGGGCGCGGGCGCCGCGGAGACCGTCGCGGTCGCCGCCGCCGGCCCCCGGATCCGGGCCACCGTCCTGCCGGACCGGGCCGGTCCCCCCGCCGCCCGCGACACCTACCGCGGCGCCGCCTTCGACGCGTGCACCGCACCGCCGCTGGAGACCCTGCGGGCCTGGCGCGGCGCCTCCCCGTACGGGGCGCTCGGCATCTACACCAGCGGGAGCCAGCGCGCCTGCGCCCAGCCGCAGCTGACCGCGGGCTGGGTCCGCCGGGCGCGCGCGATGGGCTGGCGGTTCCTCCCGGTGCACGTCGGGCCGCAGGCGCCGTGCAGCGAGCTCGGGAGCAAGCCGCTGCGGATCGACCCGGCCCGCGCCGTCCAGCAGGGGCGCCAGGAGGCCGCCGCGGCGGTCCGCGGCCTGCGCGCCGTCGGACTGGGCGGGGGCGGCCCGGTCTTCCTCGACATCGAGGCCTACCCGCCGCACGATCCGGCCTGCGGCCAGGCCGTCGTCGACTTCGCGCTCGGCTGGACCCAGGGCCTGCACGGCGCGGGCTTCCGGGCCGGCTTCTACTCCAGCCTCGACTCCGGCATCGCCGATCTCGCCGCCGCGGCCCGCGCCGGGAGCTCCCCGCTGCCGGACACCCTCTGGTACGCGCGCTGGAACGACCACGCCGACACGGCTGCCGAGGGCCCGCTCACCCCGGACCTCTGGGCGAACCACCAGCGTGTCCACCAGCACCGCGGCAACGTCGAGGAGACGTACGGCGGCGCCACGCTGGTCATCGACCGGAACGAGGTCGACGCCCCGCTGGCGAGTTGACGGCCCGACGGGCCGGATAGGGTTGCCCGTCGGTCCGGATAGGGTTGCCCGTCGACTCGATCAAGGTCGGCTTGGTCAAGGACGGGGGACGGGCATGACGGACCAGGGGTACGGCGGAAGAGCGGGCGGGCACGGTGGAGCGCCGCAACCGAACCCGTACGCGCAGGGCGGCGGCCCGTACGGGCAAGGGGCACCGAACCCGTACGGCCAGGGCGGCGGCCCGTACGCGCAGGGCGCGCCGAACCCGTACGGCCAGTCCGACCCGTACGCGCAGGGCGCGCCGAACCCGTACGGCCAGCCGTACCAGGCTCCGGCCCCGTACCAGGCTCCGGCCTCGT
The DNA here is from genome assembly GCF_044747365.1 of Kitasatospora sp. NPDC090091. Taxonomy (NCBI): domain Bacteria; kingdom Bacillati; phylum Actinomycetota; class Actinomycetes; order Kitasatosporales; family Streptomycetaceae; genus Kitasatospora; species Kitasatospora sp. NPDC090091. Next base: position 131,623 of record NZ_JBIVDY010000002.1, on the reverse strand, counting down.
ACCCGGCCAACCCGTACGCGCAGCCGCTCCCGCCGCAGCCGGTCCCCTCACAGCCGGCGCCCGTCGCCCAGCCCGTGCCGGCGTACCAGCCCGCGCCCGCGCCGCAGCGCCCGGCACCGGGCGGTGCGGGCGGCCCGCTCGGCGGCCGGCCGGGCCCGGCGCCGCGGCGCAACCCGGTCGCCGTGCTGCTGCAGTTCACCCTGCAGTGGATCTACGCGCCGCTCTGGATCGCCGCCCTGGTGGCGCTGTTCGCGCTCCTGCTCTGGAGCGGGAGCAGCGGTCCGTCCGGGCCCTCCTCGGACGCCTGGCTGAAGGTCAACCGCACCTTCATCCCGCCGCGCCGGCTCAAGGCCGAGCTCACCGGCAGGCCGGAGGACTGGGAGCGCTACGTCACCCCGATCGTGGAGCGGCGGATCCGCGACGCCGAGCGGCGGCACGCGTTCGGCGACGGCGCGGTCGAGGAGGACTTCTCCCGCGTGATGCACGTCAAGCTCGCGCTGCGCCTCTACCGGGGGCTCGGGGCGGCCGGCGTGGTGCGGATCGCCGAGCGGTACGGCTGGCAGGGCGGGGCGAGCGACGAGGGAAGGGTCCGGCTCCGCCGGGTCTTCCCGGCGCCGGCCCCGGTGGCGGCGCCCGGCCCGCTGGACCCGCCGGCGGCCCCCGGCACACCGTGGGGGCCGCAGCCGAGCCGCCCGGCGTTGCTGCTGCCGTTCATCCTGGTCCTGCAGATCGCCTATGTGCCGCTCTGCGGAGTGTTCAGCCTGCTGCTCTTCTGGGGGCGCCACGCCCAGCCGGACTACTGGGACCGCTGGGGTGCGCGCTGGGCGGTCGGACCGCGGGCCTTCTGGGCGGAGCTGACCGGCAGCTCCGCGGCCTGGGAGCGCCACATCCGGCGCATCCTGAAGCCCGGCCGGGGCGCGCCCGCGAAGAAGGCCGACGAGCCCGGCGTGCCCTCGCCCGTCGTCCGGGCGGTCGTGCCCGCCCGGACCCGGGTCAACCTCGCCACCTACCGCGGCGCCGGCGCCCAGGAGGTGCTGCGGATCGCCGCGGAGCAGGGCTGGGTGCTCGACCCGGCGTACACGCCCGAGCCGGAGGCCTGCGTCCGCCTCTACAAGCCGCACCGGGCCGCCTGACGGGCCGCCTGACGGGCCGCCCGGCCGCGGTGCCGCACCGGCCACCTCGCCCGCCCACCGCACCGGGCCGCCTGGCCGGCCGTCATGTGACCGACCGTCGTGCCGGTCCCGCCCGGGGTCCTGCCGGATTCGTCCGGTGCGGCCCCGGGCCGTTGCCGGAGGGGAATCAGCCCCGGAGGCCGAGCGAGAGCCAGCCGCTCCCGGCGCAGTCCCGACAGGTCTCCGGGATGTGGCCGGTCCCCGACCGGTCCGACCGCACGCCCAGCCGGGCCCGGGTCCGCACGCCGCCGGAGCAGCACGGGCATGGCACCTTGAACCCGGTCGGCCCCGGGTCGACCCGGCGGTCGTCACCTGTGTCACTCATGCGGCCCAGTATTCCGTGCCGCCGCCCGGCCCCGGGCACCGCGGCGAATCCGTGACCGGCCGGGCGGGGCCGGGATGCTGACAGCGGCGAGGTGGGAAGGGCACAATCGGGCTCGACTGCCCGCGTTACCCACCAGTAGCAGGCGCCGTCGCAGCCGCAGTGCCGCCCGGTCAAGGAGGACCCGTGTTCAGCACGATGCAGGACGTACCGCTCACCGTCGCCAGGATCCTCACCCACGGCGCGACCATCCACGGGCGCTCGACCGTCACGACCTGGGACGGGACGGGGCCGGTGGTCCGGACGTACGCCGAGGTCGGGGCGCGCGCCGCGCAGCTGGCGTACGCCCTGCGGGACGAGCTCGGTGTCACCGGGGACGACCGGGTGGCCACGCTGATGTGGAACAACGCCGAGCACCTGGAGGCCTACCTCGCGGTGCCGTCGATGGGCGCGGTGCTGCACACGCTCAACCTGCGGCTGCCGGGGCACCAGCTGTCGTTCATCGTGAACCACGCCGCCGACCGCGTGATCATCGTCAACGGCACGGTGCTCCCGCTGCTGGCCGCGGTGCTGCCCCACCTCAACCCGACGCTGAAGCACATCGTGGTCACCGGCCCCGGCGACCGGTCCGTCCTGGACGGCTTCGCGGGCACCGTGCACGACTACGAGGAGCTCATCGCCGACCGGCCGACCGAGTACCCCTGGGCGACCGACATCGACGAGCGCCGGGCCGCCGCGCTCTGCTACACCTCCGGCACCACCGGCGACCCGAAGGGCGTGCTCTACAGCCACCGCTCGGTCTACCTGCACTGCCTCCAGGTCAACACCGGCGACAACTTCGCCCTCACCCCGCGCGACACCGCGCTGCCGGTGGTCCCGATGTTCCACGTCAACGCCTGGGGCCTGCCGCACGCCGCCTTCATGTCCGGCGCCAACCTGCTCATGCCGGACCGCTTCCTCCAGCCCAAGCCGATGGCGGAGATGATCTCCGCACTCAAGCCGACCGTCAGCGCCGCCGTGCCGACCATCTGGAGCGGCCTGCTGGACGAGCTGGACGCGGGCGACTACGACACCTCCACCCTGCGCATGGTGGTCATCGGCGGCTCCGCCTGTCCGCCGTCGCTGATGAAGGGCTTCGAGGAGCGCCACGGCATCCGGGTCGTGCACGCCTGGGGCATGACCGAGACCTCGCCGCTTGGCTCCTTCGCCCAGCCGCCCGGCGGCCTCACCCCGGAGGAGGAATGGCCGTACCGGGTCACCCAGGGCATCTTCCCGGCCTCCGTCGAGGCCCGGCTGATCGGCCCGGCCGGCGAGCGGATGCCGCACGACGGGGTCGCGGCGGGCGAGCTGGAGGTGCGCGGTCCGTGGATCGCCGGCGCGTACTACGGCGGCGCCGGCAACGACCCGGAGCGCCCGGACGACAAGTTCTCCGAGGACGGCTGGCTCCGCACCGGTGACGTCGGCACGATCACCCCGGACGGCTACCTCACCCTCACCGACCGGGCCAAGGACGTGATCAAGTCCGGCGGCGAGTGGATCTCCTCGGTGGACCTGGAGAACCACCTGATGGCCCACCCGGAGGTCGCCGAGGCGGCCGTGGTGGCGGTGCCGGACGAGAAGTGGGGCGAGCGCCCGCTGGCCACCGTGGTGCTGCGGCCGGGCGCCACGGCCGGACTGCCGGAGCTGCGCGCCTTCCTGGCCGGGCGGGTCGCCTCCTGGCAGCTGCCCGAGCGCTGGTCGATCGTCGAGTCGGTGCCGAAGACCTCGGTGGGCAAGTTCGACAAGAAGGTGATCCGCGCCAGCTACGCGGCGGACGAGCTGACCGTCACCCTGCTCGGCAAGGAGTAGCCCACCGGCACGGCCCGAGGGCCGGCCACCCCGGAAGGGGCGGCCGGCCCTCGGCCTTTCCGCAACCGTGCCGCGACGGTCGGCCGGCCGCCCGGGCCGTCGTGGCCCGCGACCGTCAGCCGGCCGCGGCGACGCCCGCCTCGCCCATGGCGCCGATCCGCCCGAGCAGATCGACGATCCGCGACTGGACGTCCGCCGTGGTCGAGCGCTCGGCGAGGAACAGCACCGTTTCGCCGGTGCGCAGCCGGGGCAGCTCGCGCGGGTCGAGGTCCACCGAGGTGTAGACGACCAGCGGGGTGCGGTGCAGCCGGTCGTTGGCGCGCAGCCAGTCCAGCAGGCCGACCCGGCGGCGGCGGATCTGGAACAGGTCCATCACCACCAGGTTGGGCTGCACGCTGCTGGCGCGGGCGACGGCGTCGTTCTCGTCCGTCGCGTGCTCGACGTGCATGCCGCGCCGCTCCAGGCTGCTGATCATGGCGGCGGCGATGTCCGGGTCGCCCTCGACCAGCAGCACGCGCGGGGCGTGGTTCTCGCCGTCGCGCGGGGCGAGCGCGCGCAGCAGGACGGCCGGGTCCGCGCCGTACGCGGCGTCCCGGGTGGCCTGGCCGAGGCCGGCAGTGACCAGCACCGGGACGCGGCTGTTGAGCGCGGCCGTGCGCAGCGACTGCAGCGCGGTCCGGGTGATCGGTCCGGTCAGCGGGTCGACGAAGAGCGCGGCGGGGAAGCCGGCCACCTGGGCGTCGACCTCCTCGCGGGAGCGGACGATCACCGGGTGGTAGCCGCGCTCCTGCAGCGCCTGCCGGGTGGCCGGGTCGGGCTCGGGCCAGACCAGCAGCCGGCGTCCGCCGTCCTCGCCGGAGGCGGTCGCGGGGTGCTCCGAGGTCTCGCTGCCGGCGGCGGGCAGCTCGGCCATCGGACGCGGCGCCGTACGGGCCTCCTGCCCGGCGGGCGGCTGCGGCGCGTCGGCCGCGGGCAACGGGAGGGGCGCACCGGTGCCCTGGAGCGGGACCGGCGCGGGCGGCAGCGGTGCGGGCGGGAGCGCGGCCGGGAAGCCGGCCTGGTCGGGCCCGCCGTGCTGGTCGCGGCCGGCGCCGTCCTGCTGGTCGCCCGGTACGGCGGGCGCGTGCATCGGGCGCGCCGGCACCAGCTCGGCCAGCCCGGTGGCGACCGGCTGCGGGCCGGCCTCGCGGCCGTCCGGTGCCGCACCGGGGGCGGGCAGCGCGGGGCGCGCGGGCGCCAGGGCCGTGCCCGGGCCCTCGGCCGGTGCCTGCGGCTCGGCGCCGGGGCCCGGCGGGACGGCCAGCCGTCGGCGGCGGCCGGTCGGCGCGGCGGCCGGCTCGGGCAGGGCCGGGGAGGGTCCGGCGGGCAGGGCGTGCTCCAGGCCGGGGTAGTGCGGGGTGCCGGCGTCGGGGACGCCGGGGAGCGCGAACCCGCCGGACGAGTCCTCGGCGGCGGGCAGCGCGCGGCGCCGCCGGGAGGGCTTCGCCTCCGGTGCGCCGGCCGCCTCGGGGCCGGTCTCGGCGCCGGTCGGCGTGCCGCCCGCGGGGGTGCCGTCGGCCGGCGTGCCGTCGGCGGGAGTCCCGTGCGCCGGGGTCCCTGCCGGGGCGTCGGAGGGCGCGGGGCCCAGTGCGAGCGGTCCGCGCGGACCGGCCGGGCGCGCCTCGGCGGCGGCTCGGTCGTCCTCCGGGAGCCCGTCGACCGGGACGGCGTACGCGGTGCCGGACCGGCCGTCGTCCTTGCCCCAGGGGTCGGCCGCCTGCGGGGTGGGACCACCGAGGCCCGGGCGCCCGTAGGCGGCGTCGTTGCCGGTGCCGTTCCACTGCTCGGGGACGGCCCGCTCGACCCGGGCCGGCGCGTGCGGCCACTGCTCGGCGGCATCGGGGGCGGCCGCGGTACCGGCGGCGGCCGGAGCGGGGCCGAGGGCGATCGGGGCGTTCGCGCCGCCTGTCGCTCCTGCACCTCCCGGGCCGTCCGCAGGGGCGGCACCGTCGCCGGACGGCCGGGCCTGCGCGGACTGCTGCTCGGGGGCCGGCCGGCCGCGGCGCCCGCGCCGCTCGCCCGCCGGCTGCTCGGCGGAATCGCCGTCCGCGGGCCGGTCCGTGCGATCGGTGGCCGGGGCGGCACCGTCCGACGGTCCCTCGGCACCGTCCTCGGGCCGCTGCGCGGTGGGCAGCTGCGGGATTCCGGGCAGCTCGGGCAGGACGGCGGAGTCGCTCTCCTTGGGCCGGTCCGACCGGCCCTCGGCGCCGGCGCGCTCGGCGGCGGCCTTCGCCGCGGCCGGGTCCAGCGGCAGCTCGACGACGTAGGTGGTGCCGGCCTTGCCGGGCAGTTCGTGCGGCTGGAGCACGCCGCCGTGGCGCTCGACCACCGCGCGGGCGATCGGCAGGTGGACCGGGCTGCCGCCGCGGCCGGGGCCGCGGATCTCCACCCGGGCGACGTCGCCGCGCTGGGCGGCGGCGAGCACCACCATCGGCACCTCGGGCTCGGCCGACCCCTGCGCGGTCCCGCCGGCGGCGGGCAGACCCGGGGTCAGGCCGGGGGAGGGGAGGCCGGGGGCGGCGTCCAGCGAGAGCGTGACGCCGCTGACGTCGGCCACCAGGTGGGCCAGCGCCTGGGCGAGCCGCTGCTCGTCGGCGATCACCTCCACGGCGGCGGCGTGCACCGAGAACCGCACCCGCCCGGCGCCGACCAGCTCGCCCGCGTGCTCGACGGCCCGCCGGACCACCTTGTCCAGGGCGACCGGGACGCGCTCGGCGGGCTTCTTGCCGGTCCGCCCCTCGCCCGCGCCCCCGCCGGAGCTGCCGGACGACGCCTCGCCGGCCTCGGAGCGCTGGTGGGCGAGCACCCCGTCGATCAGCTTGCCGAACCGGCGGCACTCGTCGGCCAGCCGCCGCAGCGTCCAGTTGGCTTCGGGCCAGAGCTGGCCGGCCGGGTCGGCGGCGAGCGCGTCGATCCGCCGGTGCAGCGCGGTCAGCGCGCCGCCCAGCTCGCTCTCCAGGACGGCGGTGAGGTGCTCGTTGCGGGCGACCAGGGCCAGCTCACGGCTGCGGTCGGTGAAGGTCATCACCGCGCCGACCAGCTGGTCGCCGTCCCGGACCGGGGCCGTGGTGAGGTCGACGGTGACCGGCCGGCCGTCCTTGCGCCAGAGCACGGTGCCGCGCACCCGGTGCTTGCGACCGGAGGTCAGGGTGTCCAGCAGCGCGGACTCCTCCAGCGCCAGCGGGGTGCCGTCGGCCCGGGAGTGCTGGATGAGCGGGTGCAGCTCGCGTCCGCCGAGCTCGCTGGCCCGGTACTCGAGGATGTGCGCGGCGGCCGGGTTGACCAGCACGCAGCGGCCCTCCAGGTCGACGCCGAGGACACCCTCGGCGGCGGCCCGCAGGATCATCTCGGTCTGCTTGTGCTGGCGGCGCAGCTCCGCCTCGACGCCGAGCCGGCTGGAGAGGTCGCGGACCAGCAGCAGGAGCAGGTCGCTCGCGGAGGACCGGGAGCCCTCGCGGTAGGGGTCGTAGGGGACGAGCGGCGAGAGCGCGTAGCCGCGGCCGTCGCCGGAGGACGCCCCGTCGTCGGCGAAGTCGTTGCCGGAGACCTCGACCGGGAAGGTGGTGCCGTCCGTGCGGCAGGCGGTCATCCGGACCGGGCGGTCCAGCGCGTCGTCCTCGCGGGCCGCCGGGCGCATCGAGCCGGGGATCCGGCTCGGATCGAACTCGGGCAGGAGGTCCAGCACGCCCATGCCGACCAGCGACGTGCCGGGCGCCTGAAGGGCATGGACGGCGGCGTTGTTGGCATCGACGACGGTGCCGTTGCTGTTCACCAGCAGCAACGCGTCGGGCAGGGCGTCGAGTATGGCGGCGAGGCGAGCAGCGCCTCGGATCGGCCTGCTGCTCACGTCGACAGGTCTCCTCGGCTCAGGGCAGCTCCTCCGGAGACGGCAGTATCTCATTCTTCTTTGCGGCGGGGACGACCCGCCTAGTAACGTGGTCGGTGGTTGGTGCCGAGCCCACGGGTTGTGGCATCATCACAGGCACACGGAACGGGTCCGCCCTGCGGGTCCGGTCTTTGTGGGGAGGCTTCGCCTAGTCCGGTCTATGGCGCCGCACTGCTAATGCGGTTTGGGTCTTAAAGCCCATCGAGGGTTCAAATCCCTCAGCCTCCGCCAGCCGGGAGCCCCGTCGACGATCTTGTCGGCGGGGCTTCTCGCATGTCCGGGCCAATTTCCGCGGCCGCGGGCGGGGCCGGGGCCGGGGCGAGCCGAGGGCAGGACCTGGGGTGCACCCGGCCCGGAGTCGGGGCCGGGTGGTGTCGAAGGCCGGATCCGGGCGGGTCGGCGGGCGGGCGGCAGGGGCCCGGATCAATCGATTTCGCCCCGCGTCGCAGGTCATGTAATGTTGTCCCCGCACCGCCCCGGTGGCACGTTCACCAGGGCGAGCGCTCATAGCTCAACGGATAGAGCACTTGACTACGGATCAAGAGGTTGCAGGTTCGAATCCTGCTGAGCGCACCAAAACCCCGCAAGACCGGGCCCTGCCCGGCACTTGCGCTCATAGCTCAACGGATAGAGCACTTGACTACGGATCAAGAGGTTGCAGGTTCGAATCCTGCTGAGCGCACCAGCGAGAAGCCCCTGGCCACCGGCCGGGGGCTTCTCCCGTTCCCGGGTGGCGGAGGCCACCCCGGCGGTCGGCCGTCCGGTGCCGGGGTCGCCGGGAGTGCCGGGCACCCCGGCCGCTGAGGGTGCCGGCCGGCGGCGTCGACACCGCCGCCGGGCGCGCGGGCCGTTCGGATCGATCCGACCCAGCTGATCCGCCCGAGCAGATCCGCCTGAGCCGATCCGCCCGATGCATGTTCAGGTGCCGGACGGTGGCATTCGGTTGCATTCGCGGGGATTTCCGGACATTCACGGCGTTACGTTGCCCAACGGATGAAATGCGTCCCTTTCGGGTACCCCCGCCCTGCCGGTCGGATGCCCGCCAATCGGGTGGGAGACGGCCTCCCGCGCAGGTGTCGCGGTATGACCGGCCCAGGATCGTGATTCCGTTTTGTCGGATCTTGTGCCCAGACTGCCCGGCCATCGGCCGCCCCGGCAGCCGATACCGAAGGAGAGCCGGATGAGCCGACAGTTCTCCCGCGAGGCCGCCCCGTCCGCTCCGGCCCCGGACCGGCACGGTGCCCCGGCAGCCCGGGGGCGGCGGCTGCGCCCGGCGGCCGCCGGCGCCTCGGCGGCGCTGGCCGCCGGACTGCTGATCGGCTGGAATCCGCCGCCGTCGGCGGCCCAGCAGTCCCCCGACGGCTGGTCCGGGGAACACCGCGCGGTCCTTCCCTCCGGTCTCACCGTGCAGCTCGACTTCGCCGCCGCGCCGGGCATGGCCGTCATCGCCGAACCCGGGGAACTGGCCGACCGTGCCGGAGGGGGCCGGGCGGCCGCGCTCTACACCGACGGCGTGCGGCCCGGAGATCCCGCACAGGCCTTTCGGATCGCCCCCGAGCGTTCGCAGGCGGACGGCTCCTGGCGCACCGTGGGAACGCTTCAGCTCACCTTCTCCCGGGCCGTGCGGAATCCCCGGCTCCACCTCAGCGGGCTGGCCGGAACGGCCACCGGAAGAGGCGGCAGCACGAGCACCGCGACCCGGCTGACCCTGACCGGCGGCTCGCCGAGCGCCCCCACCCTGGTCAACCGGACCGACTGGCCCGGCTGGACGGTCGACGGCAACGCCCTCACCCCGGCCGGCGCGGATGGCGCCGAGGACGCCTCGGCCGGCTCCGCCGCGGAGGGCAGCCTTGAGCTGGCCGGCACCTTCCGCACCGCCGTCTTCCGGGTCGAGCTGCGCTCCACCGCCCGGGCCGGCAGCAGCACCGCGCCGGAGCCCCTGGACCAGGCGTACACCGTGACCCTGGACGAGGGCGTCAGCACCGCCCCGCAGGACTACGGCAACGCCTCCCACCTGCTGTCGGACCTCTTCCTCGGTGCGGACGCGGGCTCCTCGGGCCCGAACGGCCGGCGGTCCGCGACCGGCGGGGGGACGGCGCCGACGGCCGCCCCCGCCGGGGTCCCGGCGGGGGCGGGCGGTGAACCGCTGGTCCAGCTCGACCACGGAGCCGGCCGGCACAGCGTCTGGTCCAACCCCGCGCCCCCGCAGCTCCAGCCCGGACACGGCGACTACCAGGGCGCCGATCCGGCCATCAGCTACCCCGCCGAGGCGGCGATCGGCCGCTACTACCGGCTCATCGTTCCGGTCTCGGTCGGCGGCACACCGGCCACCCTGGCCGGCTGGATCGACTTCGACCGCAACGGGCGCTTCGACGCCACCGAGCGGGTGCAGGCCGAGATCCAGCCCGGGGCGGACAGCGCGGCCCTGGAGTGGACCGTCCCCTCCAACGCCTCGTCCGGGGAGACCTGGGCCCGGCTGCGGATCGGGCGGGACGCCGCCCAGCTGGTGCCGGCCGGCGGCTTCGCCGACTCCGGCCAGGTCTCCGACCAGCGGATCCGGCTGACGGTGGGCGCGGCCCGCCCGGAGATCGCCATCCCGGTCGACGGCGCCGTGGTCGCCGACGCCCGCCCGCAGGTGCGCGGCGAGGGCGCGGTCGCAGGTGCGGCGGTCGAGGTCCGGGAGGGCGACGCGGTGCTCTGCCGGGCCCGGGTCGAGCGGAGCGGCGACTGGTCCTGTCGGCCGGGCGGCCCGCTCGGGGCGGGGCCGCACAGCCTGACCCCGGTCGAGACCACCAGCGGCGGCCTGGTGCTGCGCGGCGAGCCGGTCCGGATCACGGTGAAGACCGCGCCGCCCGCCGCCCCGGCGCTCACCGTCCCGGAGTTCACCAACGACCCCGGCCTCCAGCTGACCGGGACCGGCGAGCCTGGCAGCACCGTGTCGGTGGTCGACGAGCCGGCCGGTGCCCGAAGCGGCCCCGCCGTCGAGCTCTGCAGCACGGCGGTGCGGTCCGACGGCGCGTGGTCCTGCCTGCCGGTGGAGAACCTGCCGGACGGGCGCCACCGGCTCACCCCGACCGCGGTGGACGCGGCGGGCAACCGGACGGCCGGCCGGGCCATGGGGCTGGTGGTCGACACCGTTCCGCCGGACCGGCCGGTGCTGACCGTGCCGGCCGCCGGGGAGACCGTCCGGGTGGCCCGGCCGAAGCTGGCCGGGCGCGCGGAACCGGAAGCCGCGGTGATCGTCACCGCCCGTTCGGGCAGTGCGGCCTCGGCCGAGCGGATCGTGGCCTGCGGGGCCACCGCCGCGATCGACGGCAGCTGGGTCTGCACGGCCAACCGGGATCTGGTGGACGGCGAGCAGTGGCTGGTCGTCACGGCGACCGACCGGGCGGGCAACGGGACGGCGGCCGACGCGGTGACCGTCACGGTCCGGGCGGCGGTTCCGGCGGCCACGGCGGCTCCGTCGGCCAGTGCGGCTCCTTCGGCGTCGGCCGTCCCGTCGGTCAGTGCGGCTCCCTCGGCGGCGGCGGCTCCGTCGGTCGCGACGACACCTACGGCGACGTCCGTGGCCACACCTGCGGCGACTCCCACGGTGGCTGGTCCCGCAACGCCGTCCGTTCCGGCGCCGTCCGCCCCCACGCCGGGTGGCACGCCGACGGCCGGGGTGCCCTCGCCCGCGGCGTCCCCGTCCGGGGCGACGGCGTCCACGCCGCCCGCGGCGTCCCCGTCCGCGGCGCCGCCGTCGGTGCCCGTGGCGCCGGCGACCACCGCTCCGGCCGAGCCTGCGGCGCCGGCCACCCCGGCCGTGGAGCCGGTGCCGGCACCCATGCCGGTACCGCCGGGGCTGCTGCCGATCACCGTTCCCCCGGTCACCGGCGCCGTCGCCCCGGCGGCATCCGCCCCCGCGGCGACCGCCGGCGGGAGCACCCCGCCGCCGCTGCCGTCCCGGTCGCCGGCGGCCGCCACCTCCGCTCCTCCGGTCTCGCCGTCCGCCCCGTCGTCGCTGTCCCCCTCCGCGGTCCCGTCCCCCTCCGCGGTCCCGTCCGCGTCCGCGTCCCCGTCCTCAGCCCCGTCCGTCCACCCGGTCTCGCCGTCCGCCTCCGCGACGGCGACCCCGTCCGGCTCACGGCCCGCGGCTCCGTCCACGGTGGCGGCCACCGCGCCGGCCGCCACCACCCATTCGGCCACTGCCGCCGCCTCCGGGGCGACGGCGGTGGCGGCCGGCCGGACGGCCGTCGAGTCCTCCCGGGCGCTGGCCGCGCCGCCCGCCGGTCGGCCCACCGGACCGGGGGCGGAGGCGACGCAGACGGCGTCCGACCACTCCCGGTCGGACGGCTGGCGCGGCGGCCTCGCCGGTGTCCTGCTGCTGCTCGCCGGGGCCGGGCTGATCACCCGCCGGGTCTTCGCCCGGGGCCCCGGCCGACGGCGGCGCTGAACAACTCCGACCATCCGCTCATGTGCCTGCGCGTCAGGTCCGGCTCGGATGATTCGTCAGGAAATGTCGACACGCTCTATCTCAAATGTCGCATTTGATGACGTATGAACCTAGCCTGACTCTGGCACTGCCCGTCAGGTCCGGGCCGCCCGTTGCGCGACACACTGAACCCGAGGATCCGTGCATGGACGTCACCCGCGACTCTTCGCAGCGACTCGACAACCTGTCCGAGGCGTTGCCCCCGGCCCTGCCGGAACGTTCCGCCTCCGGCTCCAGCCCGATGGCCAAGGTGGCCGCCGCCGCCCTGAACGGCACGGCGCGCCGGGTGGGCGAGCCGCTCGACGGCGGGCCGGCCGTCACCCCGTCGGCCGTGGTCACCGGCTCGGCGGTCACCCCCGTCGACCTGCGCGATCCGCTGGAGGCGGCGAGCCCGGAGACGGTGGAGCTGCCGGAGGCCACCCCGGGCGGCGTCGTCACCGCCGCCACCTCCCGCCGCCCCCCGCGCGCCGACCAGGCGCTGCGTGAGCACGCCGCCGCCACGCTGCCCGGCTGGATCGCCCTGGCGGCGGTGCTGCTCGGGGCGGCCGCCGTGCTGCTGGTGCTGCTGCACGACGGCGTCGTCCCGTACTGGGACGCGCTGCCCGACCTGCGCGGTGCCGCCGTCCGGGCCGGCGGCGGGCCGGCGGTGGACGCGTGGTCGATCGCCTCGGTCTCCGCCGCCGGCCTGCTGGTCGTCGGTGCGCTGGCCGGACTGCTGGCCAACGCGGGCGGCGAGACCCGGGTGCTCACCCGCTGGGGCCGCTACCGCGGCACCGTCCGCCGGACCGGCCTGGTCTGGGTCAATCCCCTGCTGCGCCGCCGCCGGGTGGACGTCCGGCTGCGGCACTGGCGCAGCGAGCCGGTCAAGGTGGTCGACCGGACCGGTACGCCGATCGTGGTCCGGCTGCTGATCGTCTGGCGGGTCAAGGACACCGCCCGGGCGCTGCTGGCGATCGAGGACCACGAGAACTACCTGCGCGAGCAGGTGCAGGCGGTGCTGACCCGGACGGCGTCCACCCTGCCGTGCGACAGCAATGCGGCGCCCGGCCCCGCGCTGCGCGACGGCCAGTGGTTCGCCGACGAGCTGACCCGGGCGCTGGCCGCCGAGGTCGCCCCGGCCGGCTTGGAGGTCTACTCGGCGCAGCCGCTGGCGCTGGACTACGCGCCGGAGGTGGCCGAGTCGATGCGCCGCCGCCGGCTGGCCGATCTGGACGCGGGCCTGCGCACCGTGCTGGTGGACGACGCGGTGGAGGCCGCCGCGCTCGCCGTCCGGCGGCTGGAGCGCGCCACGGCGCACGAACTGGACGAGGCCGCCCGCAGCGCGCTGATGGAGCAGCTGCTGGTCGCCTTCGTCGCCCCGGCCGGAGTGGCCGCTTCGGTACCGCCCCCGGCCGCCCGGGCCGGGCGGAAGGAAGGACGACCGGCATGAGGATAGCCACCGGCACGGAAGCCGACGCCGCGCTGATCGGCTTCGAGGAGAGCCTCGGCAGCATCCCCGCGATCGCGGGCTGCGGCTGCCCGAACTGCGCCGCCCGGCCGCGTACCGCGCGCCCCGCGGCGGCCGGTGGCGGGCGAATACACCGTGCGGTGCGAACTACCTGCCTGGCCACCACGGTGCTGGCCGGCGCCGGCGTGGTCGGTGTGACGGCCGGGGCCGGAACAGCACACGCCGCGCCCGGCAAGCCGGGCTGGGACGGCTCGAAGTACTGGTTCAAGAACGCCAAGGGCGAGTGGCGCTACACCAGCCACTACAGCGTCTACGCCGACCGCACCGGCAAGTCCGCCGGTTCCGGCAGTCCCGCCGGCTCCGAGAAGCCCGCCGCTCCGGCCGGCTCCGGCACTGCGGTGAGTGGCACCGGCCACCCGGCGGCCGTCACCGACGGCCCGGCCGCCTCCGGTGGGATACGCCAGGGCTGGGACGGCTCGAAGTACTGGTTCAAGAACGCCAAGGGCGAGTGGCGCTACACCGGCCACTACGACGTCTACCTCGACCGCACCGGCCAGTCCGGTGGGTCGGGCGCCCAGGGAGGCTCGTCCGGCCAGGGCGGCACGGCCACCGCGCCGTCCGCGCCCGCGGACGCCGCGCCGGCCTCCGGCCGCGTCGAGGCGGCGATCGACTACGCACTCGCCCAGCTCGGCAAGCCGTACGTCTGGGGCGGCAACGGGCCCTCCGGCTACGACTGTTCGGGCCTGGTCCAGCAGGCCTACCGGCGCGCGGGGATCAGCCTGCCGCGGGTGGCGGACGACCAGTACGCGGCCACCACGCCGATCGGCGCGGGCCAGCTGCGCCGCGGGGACCTGCTGTTCTGGTCGGACAGCGGCCGCGCCTCCGGCATCCACCACGTCGGGATCTACCTGGGCGGGAACACGTTCGTCGAAGCGCCGCGGCCGGGGAAGACGGTCCGGGTCTCCACCATCAGCTCCGGATTCCGCCCGACCCACTTCGGCCGCCCCTAAGCCCTGTCCGGTGGCACCGGGCCGCAGGAGACCGGGCCCCGGCGGGAGTCGTCCCGCCGGGGCCCGGGCGCGGTCGCCGGCCCGGCGCCCGGACTGCGACGGCCGTCGGTCGGGTCGGTGGGCATTCCGTGATCGGGGAGGACTCCACGCGTCCGTCGGCCCGGTGTTGCACGGCCGGCGGGTGAAGGCCTGGTGGAGGGTGCCGTCGAAGGGCCCCGCCGGGAGGGTCCGGGGTGTCGGCGGAGTGTGCGGATTCGTTAGAGTCCCTGCCATGGCTGACAACGACTACGACTCCGCCGGCAGCACCCAGATGTTCCGGGCGTTCGTCGACGAGACCCCGGCACCGCAGGCACCGGGCTCCGTCTCCACCTACGGCAACAGCAGCAGCAGCCGGACCGGCCTGATCGCGGTCGTGACCGTGGTCGCGCTCGCCGTGCTCGGTGCCGTCATCTGGCTGGCGGTCAAGTAACCCTCACGACGGGGTGCCTGGCGGAGCACCCGCCCTGCCGGTTCAGCAGGGCTTCCGCCAGGCGTCCAGTTCGAGCTTCTTCTGCATCGAGCTGAGGCCCAGGGCCTTGGACTGGGTGCAGAACTTCTCCGTGCCGAGCTTGTACTCGACGTGGAAGACCGCCTTGCCCGCCTGGACGAAGGGCGAGAGCCGGGCGCACTCGTTGAACTGCGCGCACTCCTCGTTCACGGCGAAGTCGAAGTCCGGCAGCAGGGCGGGGATCTGCTCCAGGTCGTTCTTCAGGCCGATCGCCATGCCGCGCTCGTGGGCGAGGCCCGCCAGCATGCGGTTGTAGCGCAGCTGGTCCTCGGAGGTCAGCGGGAAGCCGCTGTTCTGGTTGTAGGCCTCGATGGTGTCGGGCTCGACCGCGTCGAAGCCCTTCTGCCGGCACATGTCGAAGCGGGCGGCCATCAGCGGCTTCAGCTGGTCGATCTTGCGGATGTCGAACCACTTCTCGCCCTTCCAGCCGTTGCCGGAGCCCTGGAGGGCCTGGGCGAAGGCGGCGGAGTCGGGGCGGAAGTCCTCCCAGGAGCCGGCGTTGACGTAGCAGATCACCTTGCGGCCCTTGGCGTGCAGCGCGGCGACCACCGAGGCGTCGGTCTCGAAGCCGTCGATGTCGTAGACCGGCACGTCCACCGACTGGTCGACGCCGCCGCCGAGCTGCCACTGCCAGGCCAGGCCGGGGGTGGGCTGCCAGCGGCCGCCGCTCGGCTGGTGGGTGCCGGGGGTGCCCGGCGTGGCGGGCGTGCCCGGGGTACCGGGGGTCGCGGGGGTGCCCGGAGTGCCCGGAGTGCCCGGCGTCGTGGGTCCGGCCGATGCGGTCGGGGTCCCGGGCGTGCCGGGGGCCGATGTCGCGGGCGGCGTCGACGGGGGCTCGGTCGGGCTGCCCGGAACGGGTGCGGCGGTGGCCGCGGGCGGCTGGGCGCCGGTGGCGTCGGCCGAGGGGTCGTCCTCGTCCTCCGATCCCGAGCTGCTGCAGGAGGTGGCGAGCAGGGCGGTGGTCAGGGCGAGCGCGGCCAGCAGGGGCCGGGTACGGCGGGTCACGGTACTCGAACTCCGGGTGGGGTCAGGTCGGTTCGGCGACGGTCAGGCCGTGCGGCACGGTGCTCCAGGGGTTGTCCCCGGTGCCCGGGACGGCGCAGCCGACGCCGGCGCGGCGGGCGGCGATCAGAGCGGTGGCCTCCCGTGCCTCCTCGGTGGGCACGTCGTACACCAGGTGGCAGAACCGGGCGGCGGCGTGCCGGCCGGTCCAGAGCGGCAGGGTCATCTCCCGGTACGCCGTCCAGTCGCCCTCGAAGGTGACCAGCAGGTCGGCGAGCCCGACCTCGGCGTAGCCGGGGTCGGGGTGGTCGCCGTGCCCGAACACCACGGTGGAGCAGCCGGCGGCGCGGGCCGCGGTGGCCAGCCGCCGGTAGTGCGGCAGCGCGCTCGGGTGGGTGGCGACCTGGTCGAGGTAGACGCCGGTGATGCCGTGGCGCTGGCGGTAGGTCAGGACGTCGTTCACCACGGCGGCGTGCGGGCGCCGGCCGTAGTCCGTGTCGGCGTAGCCGAGCAGCGGGAGTCCGGCCTTGCGCAGCTCCTCGGCGGCGTCGGCGAAGACGTGGTCCGGGGTGGCGCCGGGGCCGTCGGCGAGGTTGAGCACGACGGCGGCGATCCGGTGCGGGTCGGCGGCGGCGACCGCCTGCCAGGCCGCCGGGTCCACCGCGGGGTGGACGTACAGCGGCACCAGCAGGCGGCCGTCGGGGTGGCTCGCGCCGGTCATGCGGAGACCGGTGCTTCGGTGCTGAGCCAGAGGTCGCGCAGGGTGTCGGCGAGTGCGGTCTCCGGGTGCCAGCCGAGCTCCCGGGCGGCGGCCGACACGTCGGCCTGCTGCCAGGAGACGGCGGCCGAGCGCTCGGACCCGGCACCGCTCTCGTCGATCCGGCCGGTGAAGCCGGACGCCGTGACCAGGCCGTCGGCGATCGCCCGGACCGGCTGGGCCCGGCCGGAGGCCAGGTTGAGCACCCGCGGCAGCGGGCGCTCGGCGGTGACCGCCAGGCCGACCGCGCGGGCGATGTCGCGGGCGTCGACGAAGTCGCGGTGGGCCGAGAGGTCCCCGACCTTCACCACGCCCTCGGCTCCGTCCGCCAGCGCCCGGCGCAGCTCGGCCGTGAGGCGGCCGGGCAGCGAACCGGCCGGGGCACCGGGGCCGACCGGGTTGAACACCCGGAGCACCACGGCGTCCAGCGGCGAGCCGGCCACCGCGAGGGAGCCGGCCAGCTTGGTGGCGCCGTAGACGCCGACCGGGCGGGCGTCGGCGTCCTCGGCGAGCGAGCTGCCGGGGTCGCAGACGCCGTACTCGCCGGCCGAGCCGATGTGCACCAGCCGGGCCCCGGGGGCGCCCTGTTCGAGCGCCTCGCAGAGGACGGCCGGGCCGCGGGCGTTGACCTCGGCCAGCTTGACCGCGCTGCCGGCCACCGCGCCGGCGAAGTTGACCACGGCGTCCGGCGCGAGCGCGGCCAGCTCCTCGCCGAGCGGGCCGGCCTCGGCCGCGGCCAGGTCCAGCCGCAGGTCGTGGTCGGGCCGGCGCCCGGCGGTCAGCACGGTGGCGCCGGGCAGCGACCGCAGGACGTCGGCGGCGTGGCGGCCGAGGAAGCCGTCCGCGCCGAGCAGCAGGATCCTCACGCGGCCCGTCCGCCGTTCTCGGGGCCGCCGACGACGGCCGCAGCCGGCTGCCCGGCGGCGTCGGCCTCGGTGCGGGCGGCCGGGATCGGCGCCTCCTGGCCGCCCGGGACGGCGTACAGGCTCTCGGCGGACTCGGCCGGGAGGAGCTGCGAGCGGATCTCGGCGAACTCGGCGTTGGCCCGGTCGTAGTCGTCCGGCCGGCCGATGTCCAGCCAGTAGCCGCCGAACTCGTAGGCGGACGGCGGGGTCTGGGCGGCCAGCAGGTCGAGGACCAGCTCGTCGAAGCCCAGCGGCAGGCCGGGGCTGTACTTGGCGAGCGCCGAGCGGGAGACGCCGTAGACGCCCATCGAGACCCGGTAGTCGATGCTCGGCTTCTCCTGGAAGCCGGTGATGGAGCCGGACTCGGTGGTCAGCACACCGAAGTCGATCTTGACCTGGCGGGCGTAGGTGGCGATCGTCAGCGGCGCCCCGGAGGCCTCGTGGTGCTTGAGCACACCGGCGAAGTCCAGGTCGGTGAGGATGTCGCCGTTCATCACCAGGAAGTTCTCGGGCAGCCGGTCCTGCATGGTCAGCAGCGGGCCCATGGTGCCGAGCGGGGTGTCCTCCACGGCGTAGCCGACCCGCAGCCCCCACTGGGAGCCGTTGCCGACGTAGGCGCGGATGATGTGGCCGAGGTGGCCGATGGCCAGGGTGACCGACTTGAAGCCCGCCGCGGCGAGCTGGCGCATCACGATCTCCAGGATCGCGTGCTGGTCGCCGATCGGGACGAGCGGCTTGGGAAGCGCGGTGGTGTACGGGCGCAGGCGTACGCCCTTGCCGCCGGCCAGGATCACTGCGTGCATGGTGTTTCCCCCACGGAAGATGGTGCGACTGGAGCCTTCGGTTACCAGTGGTGTGCGGAGCCGGCGGTTCGTGCGGCCGGCGGCCCCGGTGGTGGCGGAGCGGCGCGCGTGATCAGACGTTGTAGATGTCGGTCTTGTAGCGCGCGAGGTTGGCCGGGTCGCGGAAGAACTCGATGGTCTGCTCCAGGCCCTCCTCCAGGGAGAACTGCGGCGCCCAGCCGGTGGCGGTGCGCAGCCGGGTGGCGTCGGCGACCAGGCGCATGACCTCGGAGTTGGTCGGGCGGATGCGCTGCTCGTCCTCCTTCACCGTGACGTCCACGCCCATCAGCTTGCCGACCAGGGTGACCAGGTCGCCGACCGAGATCTCGCCGCCGGTGCCGGCGTTGAAGGTCTTGCCGACGACGGCCTCGGCCGGGGCGGTGCCGACCGTGCGGAAGGCGCTGGCGGTGTCCTTGACGAAGGTGAAGTCGCGGGTGGGGCGCAGGTCGCCCAGGGTGATCTCGGTCTCGCCGGCGGCCAGCTGGGCGATCACCGTCGGGATGACGGCGCGCATCGACTGGCGGGGGCCGAAGGTGTTGAACGGGCGCAGCGTGACGACGGGGGTCTCGAAGCTGGCGTGGTAGCTGTCGGCGAGCCGGTCCCCGCCGGCCTTGGAGGCGGCGTAGGGGGACTGGGTGTTGATCGGGTGGTCCTCGGTGATCGGCACGGTCTGGGCGGTGCCGTAGGTCTCGCTGGTGGAGGTGTGCACCAGGCGGGGGATGTCCAGGTGGCGCACCGCCTCCAGCACGTTGAGGGTGCCGGTGACGTTGGTCTCGATGTACGAGTGCGGGGCCCGGTAGGAGTACGGGATCGCGATCAGGGCGGCCAGGTGGTAGACCGCCTCGGTGCCCTTGACCAGGCCGTTGACCGAGCCCGGGTCCCGGACGTCGCCGAGGACGATCTCGACCGAGTCCAGCACCTCCTTGGGCAGGGTCTCCAGCCAGCCGAAGGACGAGAAGGAGTTGTACTGGACCATGGCCCGGACCTGGTGGCCGTCGGCGACCAGGGTCTCGACCAGGTGGGAGCCGATGAAGCCCTCGGCTCCGGTGACGGCAACGCTGCTCACGGTGACTCTCTCTCTGTGGATGGGGACTGCCGAGCGCCGGACGGTCGTGGTGGCGCGCTCAGCGGTGCTTGGTGGTGCGGCCGAGCACGGGCCCGGCGATGGCGGTGAGGACGGTCGCGGCGGCCCCGCAGCCGATCAGCTGCAGGACGGTCGGGTCCGCACCGGTCAGGAGCCCGGCGCACTCGGCGCCCGCGGCTGCCAGACAGATCAGGGCGGTGCTCCAGCTGAGCCCGAAGGCGTTCAGCAGCAGCGCCAGCCAGAGGGAGCCGCCCAGGAGCAGCAGCGCACCGAGCTCCGGGATCCCGAGCGCCGGGGCGCCGGGCCAGAGCACGGTCGCGGCGGCGTCCAGCGCGGCCACGGTGGTGAGG
This sequence comes from Kitasatospora sp. NPDC090091, assembly GCF_044747365.1. Classification (NCBI taxonomy): domain Bacteria; kingdom Bacillati; phylum Actinomycetota; class Actinomycetes; order Kitasatosporales; family Streptomycetaceae; genus Kitasatospora; species Kitasatospora sp. NPDC090091. Next base: position 111,938 of record NZ_JBIVDY010000002.1, on the reverse strand, counting down.
TAGATGAACAGACAGCCGAGCAGTACGCCGCCGGTGCGGCGGACGAACGCGGCCGGGGTGTGGCTGGTCCGCAGCGCGGCGACGGCCATCGCCCGGTAGCGGAAGAGCAGCCACTCGGCGAGGCCGAGGCTGAGCGTGAGCGCGATCATGGCCGGCCCCGTCGGGCTGGCGGACGCGCCCGCGGCGGCGCCGGTCTCGACGGCCTGGTGCACGGTGGTACCGAGGCCGGCGATCATGGTGAGCGTGCCGACCGCCAGGCCGAACAGCAGGTGCGGCAGCTCGTGCAGGAGCGGGAGCTTCAGCACGGTGGTGTCCCGTTCGCCGCGCAGGCAGCGGACGATCTCGCGGGCGGCCAGCCCGATCGCCAGCCCCAGCGAGGACAGCAGCACGACCGTTCGGGCGAGCTGCGGGACGTCCACGGCGAGCACCACACCGGCGCCCACCGCGGACGGTGCCAGTGCGAGCAGCAGGAACTTCTCCCGCCCGAGCACCAGCAGGACGGTGGCCGCCGCCAGGTAGCCGGACTGCCCGGCGGCGAAACAGAGTGCGCCGAGCGGCCCGCCGACCACGTACCCGGCGGTGGCCGCGACCAGCGCGCCCAGCGGTGCGCCGACGGCCAGGCAGACCCCGGCCGCGCGGCGCCGCCCGCGGCCCAGCCAGGCGTACGAGCGGTGCGCGAGCGCCTGGTTCCAGGACCAGCTGACCAGGGTGGCGACGGAGAGCGCGAGCATCCCGGAGGGGAGGCCGAAGCGCATCCGGGTGGCCGCGAACAGGTTGGCGCCGAGCAGGTAGCCGAGGCCGGGCAGGGCGAAGACCAGGCCGCGCACCACGCAGCGCCAGGGGTCGGCCCGCCAGGGGTTGGCGAACTCGGCGCTGGGGCCGGGGTAGCGGCGCTCGACCTTCTCGAACAGCTCCTCGGCGACGGTGAACGCGTCGGGGCGGCCGTACAGCAGGGCGGCCTGCTCGTCGGAGAGGCCGTCGGACTCCAGGAAGGCCGCGATCTCGTACGGGTGGACGGCGTCGGCGCACACGTCGGCGAGCCGCTCGGCCAGCTCGTCCAGCGGGTCGGGGGAGAGGTCGAGCTGCGGGTCCGGCTCGGGCCGCTGCCCGGGCAGGACGGGGCGGCGGCGCTTGCGCGGCAGGGTGCGCAGCTGCACGGTCTGCTCGGCCCAGTCCGGACCGGCCTCGTCGGGGACCAGACGCAGCGGCCCACTCATGCCGTCACCTCGTCACGCTCACCGACGCTCAGCGGTTCGTCCCAGCCGGCCGGGGCGCCGTCCTCGACCGCCACGACGCCCTTCGGCATCCAGCGGGAGGTGCCCAGCAGCTCGGTGTAGATGCCGCGGAAGCCGTCGATGTTCTGGCGAAGGGTGAACTGCTCGATCACCCGCAGCCGGGCCTGCTCGCCCAGCCGGGCCCGGCGCTCCGGGTCGCGCAGCAGCTCGACGGCCGCGGCGGCCATCGGCTCGGGCTCGCGCGGCGGGACGACCAGGCCGGTGTCGCCGACGGCCTCGCGCACGCCGCCAACGTCGGTCGAGACGGTGGAGCGGCCGCAGGACATCGCCTCGATCAGGGTGAACGGGAAGCCCTCGCTGATGCTGGAGAGCATCACCACGTTCCCCGCCGCGTACGCGTCGGTGATGTCGGCGACGCGGCCCTCGAAGGCCACCGAGTCGGCGATGCCGAGCTCGGCGGCCAGGGCTATGCAGCCGTCCCGGTACGCCTCGCCGCCCTTGGGCGTGCCGCCGAACAGCCGCAGCTTCGCCTCGGGTATCTCGCGCTGGACGATGGCGAAGGCCCGGATCAGCGTCTCCAGGTCCTTGATCGGGTCGACCCGGCCGGCCCAGCTGAGCGTCGGGGTCTCCGGCTCGGGCCCGGCCGGCGGGAAGGCCGCCGGGTCCACGCCGTTGTAGACGGTGCGGATGTGCGCGGACGGCGTGCCGCCGCGCTCCTCCCAGCGCCGGTTGTACCGGTTGCCCGGGGTGACCAGGGCGGCGCGGCGGTAGCTCTCCTCGGCGAGCATCCGGTAGAAGCCCAGCAGCAGCGCCTTGACCGGCCAGCGGTAGGGGCCGGTGCGGTAGCCGAGGTAGCGCTCGCGCAGGTAGATGCCGTGCTCGGTGAGCAGGAAGGGGACGCCGTACTGCTGCGAGGCGATCAGCCCGGGCAGCGTGGCCAGGCCGCCGCTCGCGGCGTGCGCGACGCCCTCGCGCGGCGGCGCGACCGACAGCGGGCGCAGCGCGTGCTCCAGCAGGTCGGTGGCGTTGAGCGCGTCGTGCAGGGTGGGCCGGGAGACGGCGGTGGAGAGGTAGTCGCGGGTCCAGACGTGCTGGAGGGTGCGCAGGGCGCGCTCGCTGCGCAGCGCCGGGCTGAGCAGCCCGCGCTGGGCGAGGTCGGCGAAGCCGTACAGCTCGGTGCCGAAGTGGGTGGTGTAGACCGGGTCCAGGATGGAGTGCAGGAAGCGCTCGTACGCGTTGAGGAAGCGGCGCATCTCCTTGCCGCGCGGGGCTCTGCCCTCGGAGGGCGGCCCCCAGAGCGGCGCGGTGGTGACCGACCGCACGTTGGCGGGCAGCTCCCAGGCGAGCGACTCGTGGCCGGTGCCGGTCACGGCGATGACGTCGAAGTCGACGTCGGGCATGCCCTGGACGAGCTGGTCGCACCAGACGCTCACGCCGCCGTGCTGGTGCGGGTACGTCCCCTCGGTGAGCAGGGTGACGCGCATGGCTTTCCCCCCTCCTGTCCTTGCGTCAAGCGCCCGGTCCTGGACGGTCCGGGTCGGGTGCCGGTGGTGGGGCCGGGGGACGGCCCGACCCCACCACCGGTGTCACCTGTCTAGCGGTTGCCGGGCTGGCCGGCGGTCTTCTTGGCCGGGTCGGCCTTCCCCCCGGAGGCCTTGCCGGTGGTGCTCTTCGTGCCGGCGGTGGTACCGCCCTTGGCGGCCGCCTTGCCGGCGGTCACACCCTTGCCGGCCACCGGAGCCCCGCTGCCGGGGACCAGCACCGGGGCGTCGGTACGGGCGGTGTCGCTCGGACCGGCCGGAACGGCGTCGGCGGTGCCCTTGGGCACGACCTTCTTGTCGGCCGGGGCCGGGGCCGTCACCGAGTTGGCGGCGACACTCGGAGCAGCGGTCGGCGCCACCGGGGCGACGCTCGACGGCAGCTTCAGCAGGACGCTGCTCTGCAGCGAGCCCGGCTTGACCCAGCCCGACATCGTACCGGCGTAGGCCGAGCCGAAGCCGCCGGTACCGATGGCGAACTGCTGAACGGTGCCGGTCGGCATCGTGGCCTGGACCTGCACGCCGGCCGGGGCGGACACCGTCACGGTGTTGCCGACCCGGTAGGCGGTGACCTGGCCGGCGGCCAGGGCCGCGTTCCAGGACGCGCGGCGCTGGAACTCGGCGCCGATGTCCTTCTGCGCCAGGTTCACGATCGGGGCGTTGTCGGCGTGCAGGGACCGGTAGGTGGAGAGGATCTTCTCCAGCACCGGGTACACGATCCGGTCCTCCGCCAGGTTCGACTGGTGGATGAAGTGGGGGCGCGGGTCGTTGCTCAGCACGTGGCCGAGGTCGATCCGGGCCTCCAGCGGCACGATGTACGACTGGTAGCCGGTGTTGACGTTCAGCGGCGCCGGCAGGCAGGTGGAGTTGGCGTTGCTCTCGCAGACGCCGCTGCCGCCGTTGGCCACGCTGGTGTAGATCCAGTTGTACTCGTCGGCCTCCTCCTTCGCCGTACCGGCGTTGTAGAAGACGTTCATCGGGTAGCGCGGCACGGTCAGCGTGGACGAGCCGACGGCCCGCTGGGCGGGCTCGCGGGACGCGTCGCTGGCGGTCCACTTGACGCCGTTGGCGACCAGCGAGGGGGCCAGGTACGGGTTGTCGCTGGTCTCCTGCGGAGCGGTCAGCAGGCCGGAGTGCTCGCCGGTGACCAGCTCGGTCTTGTCGATGTGCAGGTTGCGCGCCGCGGCCCAGTCGATGTTGTTCTTGACCTGGGACGTGATGGTGGCCTGGTCGACCCAGACGGTGTTGCCCGAGGCGTCCTTGGTGCACTTCCACGGCACCACCGAGACGTCCTGGAGGCAGCCCAGGTACGGGTGGGTGTAGGTGTGGTTGATCCACCGGTAGCTGTTCTGGTCGGCGACCATCTGGTCCACCACCGGGTCGGCGGTGACCTCGTGGTCGGCCTTCCAGTCCTCGCTGCCGCCGCCGTTGAACACCATGTCCATGGTGAAGTTGTTGGCGGTCTGCCACTGCTTGGCGTACTGCGCGTCCGCGATGGACATCCGGATCGGGCTGGCCGTCTCGGGGGTGCCGGGCGGGCAGGTGACGTCGCCGGGGGTGCACTTGAGCACCGTGTCCCAGCGGTCGTCGGCCAGGAAGACGTCGTCGACGTGGGCCGCGAAGTAGTTGCGGTCGTAGCCGAGGTGGACGCCCTGGGTGATCCAGTCCACGATGCCGCGCGCCAGCAGGCGGTACTGCTGCTGGTACTGGTTGTAGACGAAGGTGACGACCAGCTCCTTGCGGCCGTCGTGGCTGTACTCGCCGACCAGCGAGCCGCGCTCGGTGGCGCCCGGTATGGGCGCGTCGACCAGCGGCGTGAACGTGGAGCCGGACGGCAGGGAGGCCAGCGGGGTGGCCAGGAAGCCGTAGCTCTCGTCGACGCCCGGGTCGTTGTCCTCGAACGGGACGGAGCCCTTGAGGTACCCGAACGGGCCGGCCAGGCCGGCGCCGGTGACCTGGGCCTGGACGCCGTCCAGCTTGCCCATGTATCCGGGGTTCTGTGCCCAGTTCAGACCGACGTCCGGCTGGGCGTAGGTGTACGCGTCGACCTGGCGCACGTTGAACGCGGCCTCGTAGGTGGCGATCGCGGTCATCTCCGCGGAGCCCGCCGCGAACGGGTTGTTGTTGGGCATCACGATGCCCTGGTACTTGCCCCGCGGCTGTCCGTTGACCGTGTCGCTGAGGAAGGCGGCATCGATCACCGGACGGTGGGCGTCGGTGAGGTCGACGACCTTGTACGGGGTGCCCTGGCTCTTGAGCTCGGCGGCGATGGCCGCCGTCGCGGGCCCGCCGTCGCTGATGACCAGGACCGTCAGGTCGATCCTGGGTGCATTGGTGGCACCGTGTGCGAGGGACGACTGCAGGCCGCCGGCCAGCAGGACTGCTGCCGCGCAGGCGGCAACTCTTCGGGTCGCTCGACCCATTCTGTGTTCCTCCCCTGGGCAGGGCGCTCCGCTGCTCGGCGCTCACCTGCCCTGTCGCTGTTCGCGGGCAGCAGGCTGCCCGGCGCCCATCCTGGTGGAGACTCCGCACCGATTGGGACCAAATGGGCGGGAGTGCAGCGAATCTGTTACCAACGTTCATGGCGATGCCATGGAAGCGCTGATTGTGGCCGGAACCGAGCCTGTTGCGCAAATAATGAATTGAGAATTAAAAGGCGGCGGAGTCGGAGCGTTACCGCTGGTCACCGATCTTCTGGCCGGGGCCGGTAACCCGCGGCCTACACTGGCGGCGTTGCGCATGACACTCTTGCACATCCAGCCGTTCTGTCGGGCAGGTTCATGCAATATTGCGCAGGGTTGTGCCATGTCACAGTCCGAATATCCAATGGAGGCCACCGCGTGACCGAGCAGCAGACCGAGACCACCGCAATCCAGGCCGACCGGAAAGCGGTGCGCGTGCCGACGGACGGTGTCGAGGCGGCCCCGCAGGCCCGGAGCCTCGGGCTCCGCGGCGCCGTCAACGCCCGCGATCTCGGCGGCTACCGGACGGCCGACGGCCGGGTGCTCAAGCACGGCGTGGCGCTGCGCAGCGACGGTCTCAACCGGCTCACCGAGGAGGACCTCGGCCTGCTGGCGGCGATCGGTCTGCGCCAGGTGGTCGATCTGCGCAGCCTCGACGAGGTCCGCGAGGCCGGTCCGGACCGCGTCCCGGGCCTGCCGGTCGCCGCGATCGCGGCCGCCGAGCTCTCGTCCGCGCCGATCACCGTGGCGCCCGCCTCCGGGGACGGCATGACCCTGCACCACCTGCCGGTCTTCGCGGCGGACTTCGACATCTACGTGGCGCTGCGCGACGCCCTGGCCGACCGCAGCCCGGAGAAGCAGCGCGCGCTGCTCGGGGACGGCAAGGCCGCCGCGATGATGATCGGCCTCTACCGGTGGTTCGTCACGGACGCCGTGGCCCGGGAGCGCTTCGCCGCCGTGCTGCGCCTGCTGGCCGCCCCGGACGGCCCGCCGCTGATCTTCCACTGCTCGGCCGGCAAGGACCGGACCGGCTGGACGGCCGCCGTCCTGCTGACCGCCCTCGGGGTCGACCGCGAGACGGTCTTCGCCGACTACCTGCTCACCAACGAGCGCTCCGCCGCGATCGTGGAGCACGTCGTCGACAGCTTCGGCACCCGTGGCCTGATGCAGGAGCCGGAGCTGCTGCTCCCGGTCTTCCGGGCGGAGCGCCGCTACCTGGAGGCGGCCTTCGAGGAGGTCGACGCCGGCTGGGCCACCTTCGAGGAGTTCTGGCAGGACGGTCTGGGGCTGGACGACGGGGTGCTCGCCGGCCTGCGGGCCAACCTGCTGGCGGACGCCCGGTAGGTCCTGTCCGGGCGCCCGCCGCGGCGGCTCAGACCTCGCTGATGAGGCCCTCGCGCAGCTGCGTGAGGGTCTTGGTCAGCAGTCGGGAGACGTGCATCTGGGAGATGCCGATCTCCTCGCCGATCTGCGACTGGGTGAGGTTGCCGAAGAACCGCAGCATGATGATCCGGCGCTCGCGCGGCGGCAGCTTGGCCAGCAGCGGCTTGAGCGACTCGCGGTACTCCACGCCCTCCAGGGCGAGGTCCTCGTAGCCGAGCCGCTCGGCCAGCGGGCCGTCGCCCTCCTCCTCGCCGGGGGCGGAGTCCAGCGAGCTGGCGGTGTACGCGTTGCCCACCGCCAGGCCCTCGACCACGTCCTCCTCGCTGACGCCGAGGCAGGCGGCCAGCTCGGCGACGGTGGGGGAGCGGTCCAGCCGCTGGGAGAGCTCGTCGCCGGCCTTGGTGAGGGCCAGCCGCAGCTCCTGCAGCCGCCGGGGGACCCGCACCGACCAGCTGGTGTCCCGGAAGAAGCGCTTGATCTCGCCGACCACGGTCGGCATCGCGAAGGTGGGGAACTCCACCCCGCGCTCCGGGTCGAACCGGTCGATCGCCTTGATCAGGCCGATCGTGCCGACCTGGACGATGTCCTCCATCGGCTCGTTGCGGCTGCGGAACCGGGCCGAGGCGTACCGCACCAGCGGCAGGTTGAGCTCGATCAGGGTGTCGCGGACGTAGGTGTGCTCCGCGCTGCCGGTCTCCAGTGCGGCCAGCCGCAGGAAGAGCGAGCGGGAGAGCGTCCGGGTGTCGAGACCGGTGGCGGCCGGCTCGGCGACGACGGCGGCCGGCCCGGCGACGGCGGCCGGCCCGGCGGTGCCGGGCGGGGCGTCGGCGCCGGGGACGGGCGGTGCGGCCTCGGCCCGCTGGAGCGGGATCAGGCCGGCGGTCGCCGTGCGGTCGGCCGCACCGGCCTGGCTCCGTGCAGTGTGGATCTCCGCAGTGCCCAGCTCTCCGGACATGCGCCCACCCCCTTGTGACTGACGGTTCAACGGGTGCCGTCGCGGGAGCGTTCCCGCACGGCGCCTTCCCCCTCCATACCGGCGCACCGGCCCCGGCAAACCCGAGTGTCGCAAGATGTCACGAGGGGGTAACGCGCAGCGATCGGCCGCTGCCCCCGCGTGCCGGTCAGTCCTCCCAGGAGTTGCCGGTCCGGAGCCTGGTCAGGATCCGCGAGAGCAGCCGGGAGACGTGCATCTGGGACATCCCCAGCTCGGTGCTGATCTGCGACTGCGTCAGGTTGGCGAAGAACCGCAGCATGACGATCCGCCGCTCCCGCTCGGGCAGCTGGACCAGCAGGTGGCGGACCATGTCCCGGTGCTCGACCTCGGCCAGTGCCGAGTCCTCGTAGCCCAGCCGGTCCAGCAGGGCGAGCCCGCCCTCGTGCTCCTGGGCGGCCTCCAGCGAGGCCGCGTTGTAGGCCCGGCCGGCGTCCAGGCAGGCCCGGACGTCCTCCTCCGGGATGCGCAGGCTGGCGGCGATCTCGGGCACCTTGGGGGCCCGGCCGTGGACCACCGTCAGCTCCTCCATCGCGCCGCTGACCTGCACCCAGAGCTCCTGCAGCCGGCGCGGGACGTGCATGGTGCGGACGTTGTCCCGGAAGTAGCGCTTGATCTCGCCGAGGATGGTCGGCAGCGCGTAGGTGGGGAACTGCACGCCGCGGCTCGGGTCGAACCGGTCGATCGCGTTGATCAGGCCGATCGTGCCGACCTGGACGACGTCCTCCATCGGCTCGCTGCGGCTGCGGAACCGGGTGGCCGCGTAGCGGACCAGCGGGATGTTCACCTCGATCAGGGCGGCCCGGACCCGCTCCCGCTCGGGGGCGTCCGGGGGCAGTTCGGCGAGCCGCTCGAACAGCACCCGGGTCAGCGTCCGGACGTCCACCGCGGGGCGGCCCCCGGGGCCGCGCAGGCCGTCCGGCCGCAGCTCGCCGGCGGGGCTGATGATCGCGGCCAGCACCTCCTCCGGCGGGTTGGCCGGGGCGGGGGGCTGAGCGGTCGGTGCGGCCGGCCGCGCGGCGGCGGAGTGCGCGGCGGCGGCCGGCGCGGTCGCGGACGGCGCCGTGGCGGACTGCGCGGCGGCCGGTGCGGCGGCCGGACCGGTGTCGGCGCCCGGCGCGCTCCCTGGTGTCCGCACGGACACGTCACCCCTCCCAAAGTCGACAACGGTGGGACTTGCGGATCGGGTGTCGCGTCTCGATTCACCACCTCGCCATGTCCGGCAAAACCGGTCATAGCATCACAAGCTGGGCGCAGTTCGGGCAAGCACCGAGCGGAGGTGTGTTGGTGCGGTGTTGGCGCTTCGCGGGGCCTCCCGGCGGGGCACCGGGAGGACCGTTCCTGGACAGAGCAAGGCGCCCCGCCCGGGTCTCGGGCGGGGCGCCGCGGTCCGTCCGGGGGACGCCCCGGGGATCAGACCTCGATGTCGGCGATCACCCAGGTGGCGAACTCGCGCCACTGACCGGCCGCGGCCTGGTGGGCCGGGTGGGTGAGGTAGGACTGCAGCGCCTCGCGGTCCTCGACCAGGCTGTTGATGGCGTAGTCGTACGCGATGTCGCGCTCGGTGGTGTTCCAGCCGCACTCCCACTCGCGCAGCTCGGGGATCACCGGGCCGAGCTCCTCGAAGGCCTTGGCGCCGGCGAGCGCGCGGGCGTCGTCCTTGCCGACGCCTTCGTTGAGCTTGAACAGGACCAGATGCCGGATCACGATGCCGCTCCTAGCGGACGGGGTTGAGGGACGGCCCCACCGTAGCCGGGTGCCCCGGGGCCTACTTCACCAGCCCGGTCATGAAGGTGCCGATGGCCTTGGCGGCGTTCGAGATGCCCTCGAACCCCAGTTGGACCAGCTCGGCGGCCCGGGCGGGTGACGTGATGATCGTGTAGAGCACGAAGACGAGCAGGAGGACCATGCCGATCTTCTTCGCCTGCGCCATCCGGGACCTTCCTCCCTGCTGCGGGCCGCCGTCACTCGGTCCCCGAGCGGCCCTCTGCAGTGGGCAGCTTATCCACCGAACGGCCCATCAAGTGTGCGACGCGTTCACCCGGCGGGACGAAGGTCCTCGCGACTGGGGCCTTTCTCCGGGTGCCCCGGCGCGGGCGGTCGAGCAGGATGGATGTCGTACCGAGGATCTGGCAGGAGTCCCCGGTACGTGGATCCGGAGCTCCCCGCTGTGGGACCGGGTGCCGCGGCTTCCCCCCGACGCGGCCCCGGTTGTGGGACTCCGTCCGGGGGAGCGGTCAGTCCCCCCGAACCGCTCCCCCTCAGGCTCCGTGCACGAAGGGCGTTGGTGGTCATCGGCCCCCGGCGCGGAGCCCACTTTCCGCGGATGAGGGTGCGCGGAAACGACGAAGGCCCGTCCGGACGGACGGGCCTTCGTGTTGCTGGCGGTAGCGGTGGGATTCGAACCCACGGTGGAGTTGCCCCCACACACGCTTTCGAGGCGTGCTCCTTTGGCCGCTCGGACACGCTACCGAGGGGAACTCTACCGGACGGTGCCCGCCGTCACGAAATCCGTATCCGCGGGGGCGTCCGGCGGGCGTGCGGTAGGAGTGCGGAGGGGCTCAGCGGTGGGTGTCGAAGAAGCCCCGGAGCTGCTCGGCGCACTCGTCGGCGAGGACGCCCCGGACCACCTCGGGGCGGTGGTTGAGGCGCCGGTCGCGCATCACGTCGAAGAGGGAGCCGGCCGCGCCGGCCTTCTCGTCCAGGGCGCCGTAGACCACGCGGTCGATCCGGGAGAGCACGATGGCGCCCGCGCACATCGTGCACGGCTCCAGGGTGACGACCAGCGTGCACCCGCCGAGTCGCCACTCCCCGATCTTCTCTGCCGCCTGCCGGATCGCCACCACCTCGGCGTGCGCGGTCGGGTCGCCGATCGCCTCGCGCTCGTTGTGGCCGCGTCCGATCACCTCGCCGTCCGGGGCCAGGACGAGCGCCCCGACCGGGACGTCCCCGGTGGCCGGCGCCAGCGCGGCCTCGGCCATGGCGAGGCGCATCGGCGCCGCCCAGCGGTCGCGGACCGGGTCGGGGCGGACGGGAGCGGGGAGGGGGGCGGCCTGGTGGGCGGGCGCGGACTGCATGGCATCCAGTGTCCGGCATCCGTCGAGCGGCACCGGCCGCTACCGCACGGCCTCCAGGACCTCGCCGCAGCCGAGGGCCTCGGCGATCTCCTCCAGCGCGTCGCCGGGCACCGCGCCCTCGCCGCTGAGCCCGAGCAGCTCCTCCGAGGCCAGCCCGAACTCGATGAGCAGGTGGGAGTCGCCGAGCGGGCCGACCGGGACGCCGCCGCGGTCGGCCGCGTCCTCGTCCTCGTCCTCCTGCTCCTGGGCCGCCTCCTCGTCCTCCAGTTCGGCCACCAGGTTGTCGAGGTCGCCGAACTCGCTCTCGCCGGCCTGGTCGACCAGCTCGTCGGTGAGGACGGAGCCGTAGGAGCTGCGCGCGGCGGCGGCGCCGTCCGACACGAAGATCCGGGGGTCGTCCTCGCCGTCGACCCGGACGATGGCGAACCAGGCGTCCTCCTGTTCGATGAAGACCAGGACGCTGTCGTCGTCCTGCGCGGCCTCGCGGGCCAGGTCGGCCAGGTCGGCCAGCGTTTCGACGTTGTCGAGCTCCGTCTCGCTCACATCCCACCCGTCCTCGGTGCGAGCAAGCACTGCAGCGAAGTACGCCACCAGGGACACTCCCAAGATCTCGGTCTCGGCTGTCGGCGCGCTCGGGCAACGCGGATCCTGGCCGCCCCCGCGCCAGAGGCGGTCCGCTGTTCGGACCGTCCCATCGGAATCGTGACAGAAAGCCCGCCCTTGCGGGGGGTGTTCGGCAGCGCGTCTTTGCAGGTCGTGTCGGAAGCCTTGGCCGGGAGCCGGTGAACCGCGGCCCCGGCCGCGCCGGACCGGCCGGATCGTTGTCAGATCCGGAAGGTTCGCATCCGCATCGCCTCGCGCATCCGGCGCTCCTTGGTCCGGCGGGGCTGGACCCGCTCCCTCAGTTCGCGCGCCTCGGCGAGCTCGCGCAGGAAGACGGCCCGCCGCTTGCGGCGCTCCGCCTCCGTCTCCGGGCGGTCCGGGGGCTGGCCCGAGCGCCCGCCCGACGGGCCCAGGGGGCCGTCCGCCGAGCCGTCCCCGGTCCTCGGGTTGCTCGTCATAGGACGTGACTTTCCCAGATCCGCCCGGTTGATACCACAGGAAGCCGTTCCGTCCGGACATTCGCGGTCCGTCACGGCGTGTCACGGCGATGTCACTCCGGCTCCCCGCCGGCGGGGCCTCCGGGGCGGCCGTCCGGGGGCTGTTCTCGGCCGGGCGGGCCAAGGCGGGTCGTACGGGCGTCCGGTCGCGGGCTAACCTCGACGCATGCGGATCCACGTCGTCGACCACCCCCTGGTCGCCCACAAGCTCTCCACCCTGCGCGACGAGCGCACCGACTCGCCGACCTTCCGTCGCCTGACCGACGAGCTGGTCACCCTCCTCGCGTACGAGGCGACCCGGGACGTCCGCACCGACGAGGTCGAGATCACCACGCCCGTGGCGGTCACCACCGGTACCCGGCTGAGCTACCCGCGCCCGCTGGTGGTGCCGATCCTCCGGGCCGGCCTCGGCATGCTGGACGGGATGACCCGGCTGCTGCCGACCGCCGAGGTGGGCTTCCTCGGCATGGTGCGCAACGAGGAGACCCTGGAGGCCTCCACCTACGCCACCCGGATGCCGGACGACCTCTCCGGCCGCCAGGTCTACGTGCTCGACCCGATGCTGGCCACCGGCGGCACGCTGGTCGCCGCGATCCGGATGCTGATCGAGCGGGGCGCCACCGACGTCACCGCCGTGGTGCTGCTCGCGGCCCCCGAGGGCGTCGCGGTGATGGAGAAGGAGCTGGCCGGGCTGCCGGTCACCGTCGTCACCGCCGCGATCGACCAGCGGCTGAACGAGAACGGCTACATCGTCCCCGGGCTCGGCGACGCGGGCGACCGCCTGTACGGCACCGCCGGCTGAGTCCGGCACCTCGACGCGAAGGAGCCCCCCGGCACGGCGCCGGGGGGCTCCTTCGCGTCCGGGAGCGGCTCAGCAGCTGCCGGTGGTGCTGGGAGTCGGGGAGGGCTTGGTGGCCAGGGCCAGGGCGGCCGCCGCCTGCGTCTCGTCCAGCAGGGCGTTGTAGCTGTCGCCGACGACGACGTCCACGGTGTTGTCGGTGCGGGCGTCCGTGGTGACGGTGGCCCCGGCGATCTGCGAGCTGATCAGGGTGGCGGCGCCGGCGCCGGCCGGACCGGCGATCACCACGGCGGTGCCGGGCACCTTCTTGTCCAGCTCGGCCGGGGCGTTGCCCTTCTTGTCGACGGTGAAGCCGCGCTTGGTGAACTCCTCGGCCGTCCGCCCGGCCAGGCCGGACTTGGTGGTGGCGTTGAAGACGTTCAGCTTGAAGGCGGTCGGCTGCGGGATGGCCTTCGGGTCGCCGGCGGGGGCGCCGGGCGACGCGTCCGGGGTGGGCGCGGCCAGCGGCTTGCCGGAGGGCGTCGCGCAGGCCTGGGCGGAGGAGTTCTTGCCCTTGCCTGTGAAGATGTCGTAGAGCTGCACGCCGCCCAGGGCGATCAGCGCCAGTGCGAGCACCGAGCCGATCAGGGCGAACACCTTGCGGCTCTTCTTCGGCGGCCGGCCCAGCCGTGGATAGCTGTTGCCGGTGATGCGGTACTGCTTCCCCTTCAGGCCTTGGGGAGTCAACATGCTCACGGTTTGTCTCCCCCTCGTGCCAGGGCGGGGATCGGGTGACGGGTAGGCCGGTGCCGGCGTTCGCCGTGGTCGCGGCCGTAGTCAGCAGACTAGTGCGGTACGGCAGCGAAGGTACTAAATGATCATCATCTGGAGTACGCCGGTACCCGAAAGGAGGTATCCGGGTACGAACGGACCGCCCCCCGGCGGGTGGCCGGAAGGCGGTGCGGCGGTACGCGGGAGGGGCCCGTCACTCCATCTCTAGGACGCGGGCGTGCAGCACCTGGCGCTGCTGGAGCGCGGCGCGGACCGCCCGGTGCAGCCCGTCCTCCAGGTAGAGGTCGCCGTGCCACTTCACGACGTGGGCGAAGAGGTCCCCGTAGAAGGTGGAGTCCTCCGCGAGGAGCGTTTCGAGGTCCAGCTGCCCCTTGGTGGTCACCAGCTGGTCCAGGCGCACCGGACGCGGGGCGACGTCCGCCCACTGGCGGGTGCTGGTCCGGCCGTGATCCGGGTACGGCCGCCCATTGCCGATGCGTTTGAAGATCACACGGAAAGCCTACCGTTTGGGCGGCGGATGGCGCAGCAGCCGCGGCGCCGCCACGCCCTCGGGTGCGAGCTGCGGGCGGCCGATTGCGGCTGTTTCATGGGAAATGTCGCGATCGTCGTTCCTCAGCTCTGCCTCTGGAGTGTGCCCGATGGCCCCCGCCGAGCAGCCGTCCCCCGCCGAGCCGCCGTCCGCCGGCCCCGCCCCCGCCGGTCTCCCGCCGCAGGTGCGGGAGATCGCCGCCGGCTACGCCTTCACCGGCCCCGCACTCGACCTCGGCGCCGTACTGCTGGACGGCACCGCCTACCCGGACGCCCCCGTCCGCGTCCCGCTCGGGGTGCTCAACCGGCACGGGTTGGTGGCCGGCGCCACCGGCACCGGCAAGACCAAGACCCTCCAGCTGATCGCCGAGCAGCTCTCCGCCCAGGGCGTCCCGGTGTTCCTGGCCGACGTCAAGGGCGACGTCTCCGGTGTCTCGGCGCCCGGCGCGCCGAGCGAGCGGACCGCCGCCCGTGCGGCCGAGGTGGGCCAGAGCTGGGCGCCGCAGGGCTGTCCGGGCGAGTTCTACGCGCTCGGCGGTCAGGGCGAGGGCATCCCGATCCGGGCCACCGTGACCAGCTTCGGCCCGCTGCTGCTGGCCAAGGTGCTGGACCTGAACGAGACCCAGGAGTCCTCGCTCGGCCTGGTCTTCCACTACGCCGACCGCAACGGGCTGGAGCTGTACGACCTCAAGGACCTCACCGCCGTCATCTCCTTCCTCGCCTCGCCCGAGGGGAAGGAGGAGCTGAAGGGCATCGGCGGGCTCTCCGCGGCGACCGCCGGGGTGATCCTCCGCTCGCTCACCATGCTGGAGAACGAGGGAGCCGGCGCGTTCTTCGGCGAGCCGGAGTTCGACACCACCGAGCTGCTGCGGACCGCGCCGGACGGCCGGGGCGTGGTCTCGGTGCTGGAGCTGCCCGCGGTGCAGGACCGGCCGCGGCTCTTCTCGACCTTCCTGATGTGGCTGCTGGCCGACCTCTACCAGGAGCTCCCCGAGGTGGGCGACCTCGACCGCCCCAAGCTGGTCTTCTTCTTCGACGAGGCGCACCTGCTCTTCAAGGGCGCTTCCAAGGCCTTCCTGGAGGCGATCACCCAGACCGTCCGGCTGATCCGGTCCAAGGGCGTGGGCATCTTCCTCGTCACCCAGACGCCGAAGGACGTCCCCGCCGACGTGCTCGCCCAGCTGGGCAACCGGGTGCAGCACGCGCTGCGCGCCTTCACCCCGGACGACGCCAAGGCGCTGAAGGCGACCGTGTCGACCTTCCCCCGGTCGCCCGCGTACGACCTGGGGGAGGTGCTGACCACGCTCGGCACCGGCGAGGCGGTGGTGACGGTGCTCTCCGAGAAGGGCGCGCCGACGCCGGTGGCGGCGACCAGGCTGCGGGCGCCGCAGTCGCTGATGGGGCCGATCGAGCCGGCGGCGCTGCGGGCGGCGGTGGACGTCTCCGCCCTGACGGCCCGGTACCGGGACGCGGTCGACCGGGAGTCGGCGTACGAGAAGCTGGCCGCCCGGGCGGCGCGGCCCGCTGCCGCCGAGGTGCCGGAGGCGCGGGACGTTCCGGAGGAGGCGTCCGGAGAGGAGGCGGAGCGGGGCGGCAAGGAGGGCGGCGGGCTGCTCGGTTCGCTGCTGAGCAGCCCGGCGCTCAAGTCCTTCGCGCGGTCCGCCGGGACTCAGCTCGGGCGGGAGATCTCCCGGAGCCTGTTCGGAACGTCCCGGCGGCGGAGGTGACGGGGGCGGGTCCGGATCAGAGGTTGTCCTTGAGCCAGACCCGGCCGGCCGCGATCGGGCGGTCCTTCGCCGCGTGCGGCGTCTTGGAGGTCACGCTCCAGCGGTAGCCGGCGAACAGCTTGGTGTCGGCGTCCGCGTAGAAGACCATGTGGCCGTAGCCGACGCCGTTGTGCTTGACGAAGGTGGACTGGCCGGTGGTCGCGAAGACCTCCTCGAAGCGGGTGTCGGGGAAGGCCCGGTAGAGCTCGGTGGCGGCGCCGCCGAGGCTCGGGCCGCCGTGCGGGCTGCTGGTGCAGTCGATGACCTCGAAGACGTACGGGACGACGTTGGGGCCGACGAGCCTGTCGGTCTCGGGGTCGGTCCAGATGCCCTTGCGCTCGCGGATCATGACGATGTGCCCGGTGTAGAGCGCATCGCTGTCGTCGTCGTACTCGAAGGCGACGAGGTCGCCGGGGCGCAGGTTGACCGGCTTGGTGACGGGCTCGAAGTGCGGCAGCGGGTCGGCCCCGGCGACGTCCTTCCGGGCGAAGGCGGTCCGGTACTCCTGGGCGTTCGGGAAGTCCTTGGTGTCGGTCTTGTCGAGGAAGAAGTTGTCCCGGAAGTACTGCTCGTTCGCCCAGCCGTAGCTGTAGGCCGACCAGGGCAGGGCGGCGGCCGGCTTGGTGGGCGCGGTGCCGTAGGCGCGCTCCAGCACCAGGCTGAGGAAGGACGCGCACTGCGAGAGGTTGTAGAAGTCCTCGGGGTGGCCGGGGCTGCCCCACTGGACGCGGCTGTTGAGGCCCTCCAGCGGGGTGTTCTTCGCCTTGTAGCGGTTGGCCTCGAACTCCCAGGGCAGCAGGCGCAGGTTGTCGACCAGCGCCTCGGCCTCGATCTGGTGCGGGAGCTTGAGTGCGTAGGGGGCGGCCGCCGGAATGGTGGCCGCGGTGGCCGGGGCGGTGCCGGCCGCGGTGGCCAGGGCGGCGGCACCGGCGGTGCCCGCGGCTCCGGCGAGCAGCCTGCGGCGGCTGATGCGGGCGGGTGTGGTCTCCATGGTTGCTCCCCCTCGGCGGATGATCACGACGAGGGGGAGCCTAGGGTCCAGATGTTGGCATGGACAGGGGTAATCGCGCAGGTGAGCGATGGTTTTCGGCCAATGGGCGGGCAGTCGTTGGCCGGATCCTGCCTGGCCGGTACCTGCCCCGGCCGGCCGGTTTCCCGTGCCGGCCGGCCGCCCGCCTCAGCCGCGGAGGGCGGCCCCGATCCGGTCGAGCGAGGAGAGCCGCATCAGGCCGTAGTGGTAGAACTCCACCTCCGGCACGCCCAGCTCACGCAGCACGGCGATCTTGGCGGCGAGGTCGGCCGGGCCGTCGCAGTCCGAGGCCATCGGCCGCAGGATCACCGCCATCTCCTGCGGGCGGACGCCGTGCAGGGCGAAGGCGGCGACCTTCTCGCGGACCGCCTCCGGGGACTTCGCGTAGCCGAGGGTCTCGATCTGGTCGGCGGCCCCGGCGAGTGCGGGCAGGTCGATGCCGGCGAGCCACCCCCGGCCCGGGCCGCCGCCGTCCATGAAGCTCAGCCGCATGCCGTGGTGGCGGGCCTGCTCGGCCAGCTCGGCGGCGAGTGAGGTCACCGTGGCGGCGGAGGCGTCGACGTACGCGGCGAAGGCGCCGCCCGCCAACTCGTCCAGGGCGGCGGGTGCGGCGGCGGCCGCCTCGTCCGACAGCCGGCGGCGCAGCTCGGTCCGGACCGCCGCCGCCACCTCGTCGGCGGGCACGCCGACCCGGTCGGCGGTGGCGCGGCAGTGCGCGCAGAAGCAGACCCCGAGCAGGGCCTCGGCGACCGGGCCCAGCTCCTCGAAGTAGCGCTCGTGGTGGTAGCCGTGGCGCAGGCCGTGGAAGTGCAGCGATTCGGCCCGGATCGCGTCCACCCCGTACCGGGCCAGTTCGGTGACCAGGGTCGCGGCGTACGCGCGGACCTCCGGGTGGGCCGGGCAGAGGTCGGTGAGCTGCCGGTCGCCGAAGGCGTTGGCGGGGGCGCAGTCGGGGTGTTCGAAGCCGAGCCGGTCGTTGTGGCAGAAGACCGTCCAGGCGTGCAGCTTCAGTCCGCGCCGGCGGGCCTCGGCGGCGGCCTCGGCGAAGGGGTCGCGGTCGCCGATCGCGGTGGACGGGGTCGGCCGGAGCCGGTGGCCGGCCCAGCGGTCCGGGTCGGGGCGGAAGTAGGCGGCGCCGGGCTCCAGGTGGCGGATGACCCGGTGCGGGTTGTGCGGGAAGACGTCCCGGGCCGCGTGGTAGACCGAGGCGAGGGTGACGCCGCCGACGCCCGCCCGGTCGGTGAGGTTGCCGAAGAAGGTGTCGGCCCCCTCGTCGAGCAGATCGGTGGCGAAGGCGAGGACGGACGACTCCACGGTGCGGCTCCGGAGCAGGGGGCAGGTGCCCTCACGCTAGCCCGCGGGGGGTTATTGGTCTATACCTGGCCGGTGGCGCGCCGCTGCGGTCCGGCCGCTGCGGTTCAGAGGCCCAGGTCGTCCAGCTCCTTGAGCAGCTCGGCCCGGGAGCCGGGGACGGCGGGGGTGCCCGGACCGGCGGCGGTGCGGGTGGCGGCGGTGCGGGTGGTGGTGCCGGTGGTGGTGCCGGTGGTGGTGCCGGTGGTGGCGGGCTTCGGGGCGGCGGCCTTCGGTTCCCGGTTGCGGAAGATCCAGGCGCCGGCCAGTCCGCCCACCAGTCCGCCGAGGTGGGCGGCCCAGCTGATGCCCGGGGCGACGCCCGGCAGGGCCCCGGTGACCATGTAGGCGTAGGAGGCGCCGAGTACGACGCCGATCAGGGTGTCGATCAGGTTGCGGTCGAAGACGCCGCGGAGAACCACGTAGCCGAAGTAGCCGAACACCAGACCGCTGGCGCCGACGCCGATGGAGTTCGGCTTGTCGAAGACCCAGGCCGTCAGCTCGCTGGTCACCGCGAGCAGCGCGGTCAGGCCCAGGAACTTCTTCACCCCGCGGTAGGCGGCGAGGAAGCCGAAGACGAACAGCGGGCCGGAATTGGCCTCCAGGTGCGCCCAGTTCCAGTGCAGCAGCGGCGAGGTGACGATGTGCGGCAGGCTGCCGAGGTCCTGCGGCCGCACCCCGTACGCCCGGCTGAGGCCGTAGTCGTCGAGCCAGTTCACCAGCTGCAGCAGCCAGACGACGGCCATGACGCCGACCATGGTGAAGAGCGCCCGCCGCGCATCGGCGATCATCCGGACGGGATCGAGGGCGGACGCGGAACCGCTCTGGTCGTTCGAGGCCATGACGGCGACTCTAGGGCCGCGTCGATCGGGTGTGCACCCCACTAGAGTGAATGGCGTCATTCAGCCAGGAGCCGGGCCCACCGGCTCGTCGAGAGGTGACCACCCATGAGTGTTCGTCCGCCGCTGCCGTACGAGTTCCTGCCGCAGGTGCCGTCCTTCGAGCTGACCAGCGAGGACATCGCCGAAGGCGGCAAGCTGGCCGAGGAGTTCATCCACGCCGGCGGCAACCTCTCGCCGCAGCTGGCCTGGTCCGGCCTGCCCGAGGGCACCAGGTCCATCGCCGTCACCTGCTACGACCCGGACGCCCCGACCGGCTCCGGCTGGTGGCACTGGCTCGCCCTCAACCTGCCGGCCGACACCGCCGGCCTGGCGCGCGGCGCCGGCGCGTCCGACGCCGACCTGCCGGGCGCCCGCTCGTTCCACGCCCGCAACGACTTCCCCGGCAACAAGTACGACGGCGCCGCGCCGCCGCCCGGTGCCCCGCACCGGTACGCCTTCGCCGTGCACGCGCTGGACGTCGAGGCGCTGGACGTCGCCGCCGACACGCCGCCGGCGCAGGTCGGCTTCCACATCACCTTCCACACGCTGGCCCGCGCGGTGCTGACCGCCGAGTACGGCGTCTGACGGACCGTCCACGGGGCCGGGGCGGCACGGATCAGTCCGTGCCGCCCCGGCCCCCGCCGTTCGCGGCGCGGTCGGCCCGGCCGGCGAGGTCGCGCAGGTGGGCGTGCAGTTCGGTCGGCCGGTGCACCTCGAACTCGCAGCCGAGCATCAGCAGGCGCATCGCCAGCCACTCCAGTGAGTCGCCCCTGGAGCGGAGGCGGCAGGTCCGCTCGTCGACCGGCTCGACCGCGGAGTCGCCGTAGCCGCCGATCCGGCGCGCGACCTCGGCCGCGGGCGCCTGCAGGGTGGCCTCCAGGGTGTACGTCGGGGACTGCCGGCGGAGCTTGCTCGCCACGAACGCGGCCGCGTCCTCGGCGGGCAGCGGCCGCGGGGTGAACCGGGCGCCGGTGGCGAACGGCTCGCTGAGCCGGTCGACCCGGAACAGCCGCCAGTCGTCGCGGTGCAGGTCGTACCCGACGAGGTACCAGCGGCGGCCCGCCGAGACCAGCCGCTCCGGCTCGACCTGGCGCCTGGTCTCGGCGCCGTCGCCGGCCCGGTAGGCGAAGCGCACGCGTTCCCGGTTGGTGACGGCGTTGGCGAGCACGGTGAGGTCCTCGGGGTCGACGGTCGGGCCGTCGCCGGTGAGCAGCGGGACGGTGGCCGTGTTGAGCGCGCCGACCCGGTGGCGCAGCCGGCTCGGCAGCACTTGGAGCAGTTTGCCGAGCGCGCGCACCGAGGCCTCCTCGATGCCCACCACGGCGTGCCCGGCGGCCGCCCGGAGGCCGACGGCGATGGCCACCGCCTCCTCGTCGTCGAGCAGCAGCGGCGGCATGGCCGTCCCGGCCACCAGCCGGTAGCCGCCGACGGCGCCCATCGTCGCCTCGACCGGGTAGCCGAGCGCACGCAGCCGGTCGATGTCGCGGCGGATCGTGCGCGGGCTGACGTCGAGGCGCTCGGCCAGTTCGCTGCCGGGCCACTCGCGCGGCGTCTGGAGCAGGGAGAGCAGGCTCAGCAGTCGTGCCGGAGTGTCGGTCATGGTGCCCAGCATGCCGGACAAGGCGGACAGGATCTGACCTACATGCCCTCTACCGTCGCAGACGTGCCGAAGAGCGACGAAGAGGAGTACGTGATGACGAGGGACGCCGTGGCGGCGGACCGCCGGAGGTGGATCGCGCTGGCGATCGTGATGACCGCCTCGTTCATGGACCTGGTGGACGTCACCATCGTGAACATCGCGGTGCCGAGCATCCAGGCCGACACCGGGGCCTCGTTCAGCGCCGTCCAGTGGGTGACCGGGGGCTACGCGCTGGCCTTCGCGATCGGGCTGATCACCGGCGGCCGGCTGGGCGACATCCACGGCCGGAAGCGGCTGTTCCTGGTCGGCATCGGCGGCTTCACGCTCGCCTCCGCGCTCTGCGGAGTGGCGAGCGGCGCCGAGATGCTGGTCGCGATGCGGGTGGTGCAGGGCGCCACCGCCGCCCTGATGGTGCCGCAGGTGCTGTCGATCATCCACGCGACCTTCCCGGCGGAGGAGCGCGGCAAGGTGTTCGGCATGTTCGGCGCGGTGGTGGGGCTGGGCGCGGTCTCCGGGCCGATGATCGGCGCGCTGCTGACCGAGTGGGACCTCTTCGGCCTGGGCTGGCGGCCGATCTTCCTGATCAACCTGCCGGTCGGCGTGGCCGGGCTGCTGCTGGGCCGGGCGTTCATCGCCGAGTCGAAGGCCGAGCGGGCGCTGAAGCTCGACCTGGTGGGCGTGCTGCTGGCCAGCGCGGGCCTGCTGATGCTGATCTACCCGCTCACCCACGGCCGGGAGGCCGGCTGGCCGCTCTGGGGCTACCTCTCGATGGCCGGGAGCCTGCCGGTTTTCGCGCTGTTCGTCGCCTACGAGCGGGTGAAGACCCGGCGGGACGGCTCGCCGCTGGTCGAGCTCTCGCTGTTCCGGGTGCGGAGCTTCGCGGCCGGCATCGGGGTGCAGCTGACCTTCGGCGTGGTCACCGGGATCTTCTTCCTGGTCTGGACCCTCTACATGCAGCTCGGGCTGGGCTGGAGCCCGCTCAAGGCCGGCACGACCGGCATCCCGTTCTCGCTGGCGGTCTCCACGGCCGCCGGACTCTCGGTGCAGAAGCTGGTGCCGCGCTTCGGCCGCAAGGTGCTCCAGGCGGGCGCGGCGGTGATGGCGGCCGGCGTGCTGGTCTACATCGCGGAGGCCGAGCGGTACGGCACGGCGATCGCGCCCTGGCAGATGGCGCTGCCGCTGGTGATCATGGGCCTGGGCATGGGGCTGATCGTCGCGCCGATCACGGACGCGATCCTGGCCGAGGTGCCGCGTGAGCACGCCGGGTCGGCCTCCGGGCTGATCAACACGGTGGGCCAGGTCGGGATGGCGCTGGGGCTGGGCCTGGTGTCGGTGGCCTTCTTCGGGGCGATGCCGGAGGCGGTCGCCCCCGCGGCGGCCGGGGAGGCGTTCAGCGCCGCCTTCGTGCACGCGATGTGGTGGGTCGTCGGGGTGCTGGCGGTGGTGTTCCTGCTGATGTGCGCGCTGCCGCGGCACCGGCCGGCGGCGCTCGCGCCGGAGAGCGCCGAGGCCGTGGCGCAGGAGCAGAAGAAGGAGCAGGAGCAGGAGCAGGAGCAGGAGCAGGAGCCCGTGCTGGTCTGACGGTGTGCGGGTGACGGGCCCCGGTCGCGGTGCGCGGCCGGGGCCTTCGTGCGCACACTGGGAGGGCCATGGACCGTACGGCGGTGGACTCGTCGGTGCTGCGCTCGGTCGGATACGACGCGGCACGGCGGGTGCTGGAGCTGGAGTTCACCGGTGGCCGGCTGTACGTCTACCGGGCCGTCCCGGGGCGGGTGCACCGGGAGCTGATGGCGGCCGAGAGCCACGGCCGCTACTTCGTCCGGGAGATCCGGGGCAGGTACCCCTACCGTCGGCTCGGCTGAGGCCTGCGCGCGCCGGCCGCGCCCCCGCCGGCCGCGCCCCCGCCGGCCGGGTCAGCGGGGCCAGTCGGGGGCCGGATCCGTGTCGAGCAGCGGCCGGACGGCGCCCAGGACGGCGCCGATGCAGACGTCGCGCAGCTCGGCGCGGGAGCAGGTCTCCGCGGTGAGCCAGTCCACGCAGAGCACCTGGACGAAGACCAGCCAGCTCTTCAGGACGCCCGAGACCGCCTCGCGGGCGTCGTCGTCGGCCAGCGGGAGGACGCCCAGCAGTCGGGCGCGGAGGGCGTCCAGCTCGTTGTTCATGATCGTCTGGATGACCGGGTCCCCCGCGAGCACCCGGTTGGCGGCGAGCACGGCGTGGCGGTTGGCGACGAAGTAGTCGAGGTGGGCGTCCATGCCCTGCGTGAGCTGCTCGACCAGCGTGTGGGCGGGGTCGAACGTCGTCCCGGCGAGCAGCTCGTCCGCGGCCTGCCGGTAGACGGCCGCGAAGAGGTCGTGCTTGTTGGCGAAGTGCCGGTACAGCAGGGCGCGCGAGACGCCGGCGCGCTCGGCGACGTCCTCCATCAGCACCTCCTCGTACGGGCGCGCGGCGAACAGCTGCGCGCCGACGGAGAGCAGCTGGGCGCGGCGGTCGGCGGGGCTGAGCCGCTGGCGGGGAGGCATGCGGGGAAGCCTACTTGACACGTGTCTACCAGGGCGGGCTAGCTTAGTAGACACATGTCAACCAGTGACGTGAGGGGTGGTCGCCATGGCCAGGGTCAAGGCGCTCCGGGTGCTCGCCCGGACGATGGGCGTCGCGTGCGTGCTGATCGGCCTGTTCCACGTGCTCGGCGGCAACGCCGCGATCCCGGGCGAGGCGGACGCCGGCCCGACGATCGACAGCCTGGGCCGGTTCTTCGGTGCGGTCTTCGCGGGATACGGGCTGGCGTGGATCCAGGTGGCGCGGCAGACGCCGATCCCGGCCCGGACGGTGCGGGTGCTGACCGGCGTCTTCCTGCTGGGCGCGGTCGGGCGGCTGCTGTCGATCGCGGTGGAGGGCCGGCCGCACGGGTTCCAGCTCGGCCTGATGGTGCTCGAACTCGCGCTGTCCCCGCTCTACTTCTGGCTCGCCGACGCGGACGAGAAGGCGGTGCCGGTCCGGGGCGCGGTGTGAAGCGTCCGCCGGACGCCCCGGGGCCCGGGCCCGGCGCTCCCCGTGGGTGCCGGGCCCGGGTGGCACGGTGGGCTCAGACCTTCGCCTTGGCCTCCTTGGCGGCTCGCTTCACCTCCTGCTTGTGGGCGCGCACCTTCTCCAGCGACTCCGGTCCGGTGATGTCCGCGACCGAGCGGTAGGCGCCCTCCTCGCCGTACGCGCCGGCCGCCTCGCGCCAGCCCTCGGGCTGCACGCCGTACTGCTTGCCGAGCAGGGCGAGGAAGATCTGCGACTTCTGCTTCCCGAAGCCCGGCAGTGCGTTCAGCCGGCTGAGCAGCTCCTTGCCGGTGGCGACGCCACGCCAGAGCGCGGCCGCGTCGCCGTCGTACTGGGCCACCAGGAACTGGCAGAGCTGCTGCACCCGCTTGGCCATCGCCGCCGGGTAGCGGTGCACGGCCGGCTTCTCGGAGAGCAGCGCGACGAACTCCTCGGGGTTGTAGACGGCGATCTCGTGCGCGTCCAGGTCGTCCCGGCCGAGCCGCTGGGCGATGGTCAGCGGTCCGCTGAACGCCCACTCCATGGGCACCTGCTGGTCGAGCAGCATCCCGACGAGCGCGGCGAGCGCGCTGCGCCCGAGCAGTTCGTCGGCCTCGGGCTGCTGCGCGAGCCGCACGGTGACGTTCATGGGCAAGCCCTCCTCTGAGCGTGGAGAATCGGGTCGCCGCCCAGTCTGGTGGACGGGCGAGGAGGGGGAGGGGCAACACGCCCACCGGGGTGCTTCTCCTTGTGGTGACTGGTTGGTTCGTCGGCATAGTTGTTGCGCGTTCGTGGTCCGCGCGCCGATCCCGCCCGCCCCGGCCGGTGCGGGCGTGCGGTGGGGCGCCGTGCGGGGGCCTCTCGCGGCGCCCTGCCCGAAGGGGGAACCGGGCGTACAGGTGATCCAATGCCGGGCGATTCCTGGAGCGCCCGTTCGAGTCAATGGGCTTATTTCATATGACTGTTCCTGTTGGCCGGTGCGGGACGGCGGCGGCGGGTAATGCTGTGCCGACCGGGCGGCGGGTGTGGGGAGTGAAGGCGCAGCTTCGCCGTGCCGGTCGGCCTCGTCGACGCGTCCAGAAAGGCTCGCCCGGTGACTCAGCCGTTCGAACTGCCCTCCTTCTACGTGCCGCACCCGGCACGGCTCAACCCCCATCTGGAGGAGGCCCGCACCCATTCCACCGCCTGGGCACGGGAGATGGGGATGCTGGAGGGCTCGGGAATCTGGGACCGGGCCGACCTGGAGGCCCACGACTACGGCCTGCTCTGCGCCTACACCCACCCGGACGCCTCCGCCGAGGCACTGTCGCTGGTCACCGACTGGTACGTCTGGGTGTTCTTCTTCGACGACCACTTCCTGGAGATCTACAAGCGCACCAACGACCGTGAGGGCGGCAAGGCCTACCTCGACCGGCTGCCGCTGTTCATGCCCGCCGACCCGGCCACCCCGATGCCCGAGCCGACCAACCCCGTCGAGGCCGGGCTGGCCGACCTCTGGCGGCGCACCGTGCCGGCCATGGGCGAGGACTGGCGGATCCGGTTCGCCGAGAGCACCCGGAACCTGCTCAACGAGTCGCTCTGGGAGCTCGCCAACATCAACGCGGGCCGGATCGCCAACCCGGTGGAGTACATCGAGATGCGCCGCAAGGTCGGCGGTGCGCCCTGGTCCGCCGGGCTGATCGAGTACGCCGCCGGCGCCGAGGTGCCGAAGGAGGTCTCCGGCTCGCGGCCGCTGCGGGTGCTGATGGACGCCTTCGCAGACGGCGTCCACCTGCGCAACGACCTCTTCTCGTACCAGCGGGAGGTCGAGGACGAAGGCGAACTGAGCAACGGCGTGCTCGTCCTGGAGACCTTCCTGGGGTGCACCACGCAGGAGGCCGCCGAGGCCGTCAACGACCTGCTCACCTCGCGGCTGCAGCAGTTCGAGAACACCGTGTTCACCGAGCTCCCGGTGCTCTTCGCGGAGACCGGGCTGGACCCGGAGGGCTGCGCCCGGGTGCTCGCGTACGTCAAGGGGCTGCAGGACTGGCAGTCGGGCGGCCACGAGTGGCACATGCGGTCCAGCCGGTACATGAACGGCGGTGGCGCGGCGGCCGGTTCGGGCGGCAACTGGTGGGACGCGTACGCGATCGGCGGGGTCGGGACGTCGGCGCTGGACGTGCTGCGGCCCGGGTCGCCGGGCGGACTCCCCGGCGGGATGGGCGAGTTGGGTTCGTTGAGCCGGGCGCGGGCGGTGGCCGAGGAACCCGCGCCGGCCGCCGGCCGGGATCCGGCCGTACGGCGGGCGCGCTCCCACGCCCATGTGCCGTTCCAGCACGTCGGGCCTTCCCGGCTGCCGGAGTTCAGGCACCCGTTCACCGTGGAGCCGAGCCCGCACCTGGAGGCGTCGCGGCTGCACACAGGGGAATGGGCCGCACGGATGGGCCTGCTGGAGGCCCAGCCTGGCGTGATCGGCTCGGGCATCTGGACCGCGGAGAAGCTCGCCGACTACGACTTCCCGCTCTGTTCGGCCGGCATCCACCCGGACGCCACGGCGGAGGAACTCGACCTCACCTCCGACTGGTTGGCCTGGGGGACGTACGCCGACGACTACTACCCAGTGGTGTTCGGGCGCCGACGGGACCTGCTCGGCGCCCGGCTGCAGAACGAGCGGTTCTCGGCCTTCATGCCCGTCGACGGCGGCCCGGTGCCGGACCCGGCCAACGCCCTGGAGCGCGGCCTGGCCGACCTCTGGCGGCGGACCGCCGGACCGCTGGCCGTCGAGGCCCGGCGCCGGTTCCGCACGGCCGTCGAGTCGATGGTGGAGAGCTGGCTCTGGGAGCTCGACAACCAGGCGCAGCACCGGATCCCCGACCCGGTCGACTACATCGAGATGCGCCGGAGGACCTTCGGCTCCGACCTCACGATGGGCCTCGGCCGGCTGTCCCGCGGGCAGGCCGTGCCGGAGGCGGTCCACGAGAGCGGGCCGATGCGCTCGCTGGAGAACGCGGCCGCCGACTACGCGTGCATGATGAACGACCTGTACTCCTACCAGAAGGAGGTGGAGTACGAGGGCGAGGTCCACAACGCGGTGCTGGTGGTGCAGAACTTCTTCAACTGCGACTACCCGTCCGCCGTCCGGATCGTCGACGACCTGATGCACTCGCGGGTGGACCAGTTCCAGCACGTGGCGCAGAACGAGTTCCCGGTGCTGTACGACGACTTCGGGCTGGACGCGGAGGGCCGGGCGCTGCTCGACGGCCACGTGAGGCAGCTGGAGAACTGGATCGCGGGCATCGACGTCTGGCACCGGGACTGCCGGCGGTACGGCGAGGCCGACCTGCGGCGGCACTTCGGGCTGGAGGCGGAGGCGGTTCCGGTGACGGCTTCGGCGGCGGTTCCGGCGGCGGCCGTCCTTGCGGAAGGGGAAGCGGCGGGCGGGGAGGCGCCGGCCGCGGACGCGCCCGCCGGGGTCGCCGCGCTGCGGCTCGGGCCGTCCGGGTTCGGTACGGCGGGTGCGCGGGCGCCGTTCGGCGGGGCGGTGCCGGCCGCGGCCGGCGCGCCGGGGCCGGTCCGGGCGGCGGTGGAGCTGCGGTAGCGCGCGGCGGCAGTGGTGTCGGGGCGGCGGTCCGCCCGGGGTCCCACCCGGGCGGGGGGCCCCCCCCCCCCGGGGGGGGGGGGGGGGGGGGGGGGGGGGGGCGGGGGGGGGGGGGGGGGGGGGGGGGGGGGGGCGCCGGGGGGGCCCCCCCGGGGGCGGCCCCCCGCCCCCGCGTGTGCGGGCGTCGGCGGCTCGGGGCGCGGCGCGGCGGCGGACTGACTACTGTGGCGAACCGGGGCAAATCGTCACACGGAGAGGGCAGAGCCATGGCTGTGCTACCCGAGGGAACGCCTTGCTGGGCCGACGCGATGGTCAGGGACCTGGACAGCACGAAGGCCTTCTACGGTGCCGTGCTCGGCTGGACCTTCGGCGAGAGCGCGTCCGAGTTCGGCAACTACACGACGGCGTACTCGGACGGGAAGGCGGTGGCCGCCGTGGTCCCGCCGATGCCCGGCGGCGAGGAGCCGCAGCCGGCCTGGTGCCTGTACTTCGCGTCGCCCGACGCGGCCCTGACCGCCGAGCGGATCCGCGCCAACGGCGGCGAGGTGCTGATGGGCCCGATGCCGGTCGGTGACTTCGGCACCATGGTGCTGGCCAAGGACCCGGGCGGGGTCGCCTTCGGGGTCTGGCAGGCGGGCAGCCACGAGGGCTTCGAGAAGCAGGGCGCGCCCGGCGCGTACACCTGGGCCGAGGTGCTGACCCGCGAGCCGGGCAGCGCGGACGCCTTCTTCCCGGCGGTCTTCCCGTTCACCACCAAGCGGATGGACACCGAGGAGGTCGACTACAAGATCTTCCACGTCGGCGGCCAACCGGTGCTCGGCCGGATGAAGGTCGGCCCGGGGGAGCTCCCGCCCGAGGCGCCGTCCTACGTGAGCGTTTTCTTCGCCGTGCAGGACTGCGACGCCGCCGTCGGCAAGGTGACCGAGCACGGCGGGCAGCTGTTCTTCGGGCCGATGGACAGCCCGTACGGCCGGTTCGCCGCGGTGGGCGACCCGCAGGGCGCCGCCTTCGGCATCATCGACCTCGGGGCGGCCTCCGGTGACGTCCCCGCGCTGGCGGACGCCTGATGGGCGCGGGTCACCCGACGGGCGCAGGTCACCTGACGGGCGCCGGCGAGCGGGCCGAGCTGGTCCAGACGCTGGACAAGCACCGGGGCTTCCTGCGCCACACCGTCCGCGGCCTCGACGACGAGCAGGCTGCCCGGCGCACCACCGTGAGCGAGCTGTGCCTGGGCGGTCTGATCAAGCACGTCACGGGCACCGAGGAACGCTGGATGCGGTTCGCGGTCGGCGGCGCGGAGGCGATGGAGAGCGTGCCGTACGACTGGGCGGGCCAGTTCCGGATGGCGGACGGCGAGACCCTGGCCGGCCTGCTCGCCGCGTACGAGCGGGTGGCGCACGAGACCGACGAGCTGGTGTCGACGCTGCCCGACCTCGACCTCGTCCACCCGCTGCCCGAGGCGCCGTGGTTCGAGCCGGGCGCGGGCTGGTCGGTGCGGCGGGTGGTGCTGCACGTCATCGCGGAGACCGCACAGCACGCCGGGCACGCGGACATCATCCGGGAGTCGCTGGACGGGCAGAGAACGATGGGCTGAGGCCGCCGGGCCGGGCCGAGAGCCGGCGCGGGGCGGGGCAGGCTCAGCGCGCCGGGTCGACGGCGATCCCGAGCAGTTCGCGCAGCGTGCGCCCGCCGTCCGCGGTCACCCGCAGGGCGCGGCCGGACCCGATCCGCTCCACCCAGGACCGGTCCAGCGCCGTCCGGCAGAGCGCCGCGCCGAGCACGCCGCCCAGGTGGGTGCGGCGCTCCGTCCAGTCCAGGCAGCTGCGGACCAGCGGGCGGCCGCCCGCGCGGCCGGACCGGGCCGGCAGCTCGATCCCGGCGCCGGCCAGCCAGGCCCGCCCGTCCTCGGTGACGGCGAGGCCCGCGTCGTCCGCCACCAGGCCGCGGTCGTGGAGCGCGTCGGAGACGGCCACGCCGAGGCGGCCGGCCAGGTGGTCGTAGCAGGTCCGGGCTCGCGCCTCGGCGCTCTGCCGGGTGGACTCGCGCAGGGTGCGCGGGGTCCGGCCGGGGCTCGCCGCCTCGGCGAAGGCGGTGAGGTCCTCGATCAGCGCGGCCGCCGCCGGGTCGGCCAGCCGGACGTAGCGGTGCCGGCCCTGCCGCTCCTCGGCCAGCAGTCCGCCCGCGACCAGCCGGGACAGGTGCTCGCTCGCGGTGGACGGCGCCACGCCGGCGTACCGGGCGAGTTCGCCGGCGGTCCAGGCCCGGCCGTCGAGCAGCGCGGTGCAGAAGGCGGCGCGGGTGGGGTCGGCGAGCAGTCCCGCGAGGTGGGCGAGTGACATGCCTCCATGGTGCCCCCGCGGCAGTTCGGCGGAGGCCGAAGCGTCCCGGGCCCGGGCCGCGGGCCGCGGACTCCGGCCCGGGAGCGCGGACCGCGATAGGTAAATCATCGACATATCCAAATCGTTGATCTATGCTCCGATGCATGGCTAACCGTCAACTTCAGGAGCCGACAAGGCTCGTGCTCACCGCGCTGGCCGACGCCCCGCGGCACGGCTACGCGATCGTCCAGGAGGTCCTGGCCATCTCGGGCGGCCGGACCAAGCTCCTCACCGGCACGCTCTACACCGCGCTGGACCGCCTGCTCCAGCAGGGGCTGATCCGGATCGACCACGAGGAGGTGGTGGGCGGCCGGCTGCGCCGCACCTTCGCCCTGACCGAGGAGGGCGGCGAGGTGCTGGCCGCGGAGACCGAGCGGCTGCGCGCCGGTGTCGCCGAGGCCGAGCGCCGGCTCGCCCTCGGCGGGCTCCTGCCGAAGCTCCGGCCGGGCCTGCAGCGCGGCCTGGAGGAGGGCGTGGAGCGGACGCTCGGCGCGGTGCTGGGGCGGGGCGGGGTGACCGCATGAGCGCCGCGTCGCCGCAGCTCCCGCTGCCCACCCGGCTGCCCCTGCTCGGCCTCTATCCCGCCGGGTACCGGGCCGCGCACGGCGAGGAGATCGCCGCCGTCTTCGCCGAGTCCGTCGAGGGCGCCGACCGCCGCACCGTCCTGCGGGAGTGGGCCGTCCTCGCCGCGCACGCCCTGCGGCTGCGCGCCGGGCTCAGCTCGCGCGACCGGCTCGGCCGGATCGCCGCAGGTGCCGCACCCCTGATGCTGGCCGGCGGGGCCGCGCTGGCCACCGTCCACCTGCTGCTCGGCCTCGTGCTGCGGCAGCCGTTCTTCGAGGACTTCGCCCACCCCGGGGTGGCGATCGCGGTCGGCGCGGCGCAGACGCTGCCGTGGATCCTCGCGCTGTCCTTCGCCGTCGCCGGCCACTGGCCGCAGGCCCGGCTGCTGGTGCTGGCGGGCACCCTGCTCCGGATCGGCTCCGCCGCGGCGGCGCTGCTCGTCGGTTACGCGTCCTTCTGGCAGTACGTCTTCCTGCTGCCGTTCTGGCTGGTGCTCGGCGGCGTGCTGCTGGCCGCCCCGCCCGACGCCGTGGACCTCTCGCGGCGGGGCCGCTACGGGACGGCGCTGGCCGCCGTGGCCGTGGCGGTGCCCATGATCACCCTGGTGGCGCTCTGGCCCTGGCCGGATCCGGCGTCGGCCGTGGAAACGGAGTTCTCCGGGACCACGAAGGTCCTCCTCGACGTCTCCACCGCCTGGCCCGCCACCGTGATGTGCCTCGCCTACCTGGTCCGGCTCGGCGCGGCCCGGCTCGACCGCCTCCGGGCCGCCGGGGCGGCGCTGGCGGCGCTGCCCTGGACGGTGATGCTCTCGGCGCCGGACTACCTGATCCCGCCGGTTCCCAACGCCGCGCTGCGCAACCTCGGCGTGGTGGTCGGGCTGATCGGCTTCTGCACCGCGATCGACGCCCTCCGGCGGGCGGTTGCCGCACGGACCGGCCGGACCGGTGGTGCCACCCGCGCGGACGGGGTGGCCGACCGGGCCTGACCTGGCGTCACCCCGGGCCGGGGCACCGCTGCGCGCAGGCGGGGCCCCGGCGCGGTGGGGCCGGGGCGGGCGGGCATCCGGGTCGTCGGCGGTGTCCTCGACCGGGGCGCTCGGCGAGCGAGACGATCGGACATCTTTCGAAGACTGAAGGATATTCAGCGGCTCGTTCGACCTTCCTAGAGTTGAGGACATCAGGAGCCGGGCCGACAGGGACCGGACCGAGCGAGAGGCAGTCCTCCCATGCGCGCAGTCATTCAGAAGTCCTTCGGCGGCCCCGAGGTCCTGGAGGTGGTCGAGACCGAGCGCCCCGCCCCGCTCGGCGCCGAGGTCCTCGTCCGGGTCCACGCCAGTGGCATCAATCCGGTGGACGTGGCGGTCCGTTCGGGTGCCTACCCGCTGCTCGGCGAGCCGCCCTACGGGGTCGGCTGGGACATCTCCGGCGTCGTCGAGGAGGCCGGCCCCGGGGCTCGGTTCAAGCCCGGCGACGAGGTCTTCGGGATGCCGTTCTTCCCCCGCGCCGCCACCGGCTACGCCGACTACGTCGCCGTCCCCTCGCGGCAGGTGGCCCGCAAGCCCGCCACGCTCGACCACGTGCAGGCCGCCGCCCTCCCGCTGGCAGCGCTCACCGCCTGGCAGGGTCTGGTCGACGCGGCCGGGCTGACCGAGGGGCAGCGCGTCCTGATCCACCGCGCCGCCGGCGGCGTCGGCCACTTCGCCGTCCAGATCGCCAAGGCCCGCGGCGCCCACGTCATCGCGCTTGCGAGCGAGGCCAAGCACGAGTTCGTGCGCGGCCTGGGCGCGGACGAGGTGATCGACTACCGGACCACCGACTACACCGAGGCGGTCGCCGACGTGGACGTCGTCTTCGACTCCTCCTCCGAGGGCACCCGGGCCCTGGAGGTGCTGAAGCCGGGCGGCACCCTGGTCAGCATCATGGAGCACTGGAACACGGAGCTCGCCGCGAAGATCGAGGAGGCCGGCCGGCGCTTCGCGGGCGTCTCCGTCGAGCCCGACTACGCCTCGCTGGAGGCCATCGCCGCGCTGGTCGACGAGGGCCGGATCCGCCCGCACGTCGCCGCGACCTTCCCGCTCGCGGAGGCCGGCAAGGCGCACGAGCTGGTCGGCTCGGGCCGGGTGCAGGGCAAGGTCGTGCTGACCGTTGTCTGAACGCACACCCGCGGGGGCGGGGGTGCGGGGACGGACAGCGGGACGGACGGACAGGGACGGACCGACAGCGGGACGGACCGACAGGGGGACGGACCGACGCAGGGCCGGGCTTCCGCCCGATCGGGGGACGGGCGGAGGCCGGGCGCGTCGGGCGGGCGGGGTGGCCGGGGCGGGCCGGCAGCCGCCGGACAGGACCGGGAGCCGGTCGTGACAGCCCCTAAGGTGGGGGCGGACCGCGGCGGACCGTGGACAAACGGAGGACGGGGGAAGGTCGTTGGACATCCTGACCGAGGCGCTGAGCTCGATGCGGACGGGGCTGCCCACGTCGGTGCGCACCGAGGGCCGGGCCCCCTGGGGCCTGCGCCTCCCGCCGGTCGCCGGAGCCGGCTTCCACGTGGTGCTGCACGGCACCTGCTGGCTGATCCCGCTGGGCTGCGCGTCCAGCACCGAGCCGATCGCGCTCAACCCGGGGGACGTGGTCTTCCTGCGGGACGGCAGCGGCCACATCCTGGCCGACCACCCGTCCACCCCGGCCGAGCCCGAGCGGCCCGACCAGTACCGCCCGACCGGGCCGATCGGCACCGTGACGCTCGGCGGCGACGGCGCCCGCACCAGCCTGCTGTGCGGCAACTACCACCTGGACAAGGGCCGTCCGCACCCGCTGGTCCGCCAGTTGCCCGAGGTCGTCCACCTGGCCACCGGGCACGGCCGGCACCCCGAGCTGAGCGCCGCCGTCCACCTGCTCGGGGCGGAGCTGGAGAACCCGCGCCTCGGGTCGACCGGCATCGTCCCGGCCCTGATCGACTCGCTGCTGCTCTACATCCTGCGGGCCTGGCTCGACGACCAGCCCACGGCCGCCGCGGCCGGGTGGGCCGCCGCGCTGGGCGACTCCGCGGTCGCGCCGGCCCTGGCCGCCATCCACGAGGACCCGGCCACCCCGTGGACGGTGGAGTCGCTGGCCCAGCGGGTGGGCCTGTCCCGGGCGGCCTTCGCCCGGCGGTTCACCACGATGGTGGGCGAGCCGCCGATGGCCTACCTGACCCGATGGCGCCTGACCACCGCGGCCCGGCTGCTGCGCGAGTCGGAGGCCCCGCTGACCGCGGTGGCAGCCCAGGCCGGGTACGGCTCCGAGTACGCGTTCGCGAAGGCGTTCAAGCGCGAGTTCGGCCAGGCGCCGGGCGGCTACCGGCGCGAGCTCCGGGTCGCCGCCTGACCGGCCGTTGTGACCTTGGCGGATGCGGCGAAATGGCTTTGCCGAAGGGGAATCGGCCTGAAGTCAGCTCTTTGGTCGCCCGGCGGCGGCGCAGGCCCCGGCCCCCGTGCGGTCGGGGCCCGCGCCGGGGCCGGCTACCGGCCGGCCGCCTCGCGGGGTGCCGTCGGCAGCGTCCGCAGCCGGACCACGGGGGAGACGGCCAGCCCGGCCACCACGGCGGCGGAGCCGATCGCGGCCACGGTCAGTGCGCCCCGCCCGCCGAGCCACCCGGTGAGCAGGCCCGCCGACAGCCCGCCCAGGGCGCCGCCTCCGAAGAGCAACGTCCGGAAGGCCGCCGTCATCCGGCCCATCATTGACTGCGGCGTCAGTGCCTGGCGCAGGCTGACGATGACGACGCCCGCCACTCCCAGGCCCAGGTAGGTGGTGAAGAACGAGGCCACGAACATCGCGATCATCACCGGCCGGGGCCCGGCGGCCGCGGCGACGAGTGTCGGCCCGAGCAGCAGCGCCGACTGCGCGACCAGGTAGATCCGGCCGAGCGGGAACCGGGCGATCACCCGGCGGGAGACCAGCGCCCCGACCAGCCCGCCCACCGAGGCCGTCGCGAAGACCGCCCCGAGCACCGTGGAGCCGAGGTGGAGGTCGTTGGTCCCGTGGAGCAGGAACATGGTCCACACGGTGACCATGGAGAAGTTGCAGCAGAAGCCGATCAGCGCGAGCGCCCGCAGCACCGCGTCGCCCAGCACCCAGCCCAGCCCGTCCCGGAGTTCGCGCAGCAGGTGCCGCTCGGCCGCCGGCTCGGGGCGCGGCTCGGGCGTGCGGATGAGCAGCAGCGATACGACGGAGGCCGCGTACGAGCAGGCGTCCACGACCAGGGCCACCGGCGCGGTGACCGCCGACACCAGGAGACCGGCCAGCCCGGGCCCGGCGACGTCGGCGGCCGAGGAGCTGGTGCCCATCCGGGCGCTCGCCTCGACGTAGTGCTCCGGGGTGCGCACCAGAACCGGCACGTAGGACATCCAGCTCACGTCGAACACGACCGAGGCGACGCCCACCGCGCAGGCGATCGCCAGCAGCACGGTGAGGTCGAGCGCGTCCCACCAGTACAGCAGCGGGACCAGCGCGATCAGGACGAGCCGGACGAGGTTGGCGCCCAGCATGACCGGTCGGCGCCGGACCCGGTCGGTCCAGACACCGATCAGCAGGGCCAGCCCGAGGTAGGGGACGAGCTGCAGGAAGCGCAGCAGGCCGACCTGTTCGTCGCTGGCGCCGAAGGCGTGGATCGCGGTCAGCGGCAGGGCCAGGTTGGTGACCTGGGT
Source organism: Kitasatospora sp. NPDC090091 (assembly GCF_044747365.1). Taxonomy (NCBI): domain Bacteria; kingdom Bacillati; phylum Actinomycetota; class Actinomycetes; order Kitasatosporales; family Streptomycetaceae; genus Kitasatospora; species Kitasatospora sp. NPDC090091. Next base: position 77,158 of record NZ_JBIVDY010000002.1, on the reverse strand, counting down.
GCCGAGCAGGGAGACCGTCTCGCCGGCCCAGAACTTGAGGAAGTCGCCGTTGCGCCAGAGGCTTTCCGGCGCGCGGTGCGCCGAGGACTCCGTGGTCCCGGCCGTCCCGGTGGCCCCGGACGCTGCGCCGGAGTCGGTTGCCGGCGTCACCGGACGGCGCCCGCGAGCTCGGCGACGGCGGCGGCGACCGTGTCGACCTCGTCCTCGGTGTTGTAGTAGTGCGGCGACAGCCGCAGGCACCACTCCACGTCCTTGTCGCCGAAGTCGAACTGCGCGAACTCCCGGAAGCTCAGCGCGGAGTTGACGCCGAGGTCGTCCAGCGCCCGCTTGAACGGCTGCGGCTGCCACCCGGCGACGGCGAAGGTGACCAGCGCGGCGGGCGAGGGCCCGCGGTCGAGGACGCGGACCCCCGGCAGCCCGGCCAGCCCGGCGCGAAGTCGCGCGGCCAGTGCGGGGGTGCGCCGGGCGACGGGCGCGATCCCGACCCGCAGGGCGTAGCGGACGGCGGCCGCGCAGCCGAGCACGGTCGCGTACGGGAACTCCCACTCCTCGAAGCGGGCAGCGGTCTCGACCGGGCGGTACTCGCCGGGCGCGGTCCAACGGGCCCCGTACATGTCGATGAAGAGCGGTTCGGCGCCCGAGCGCAGCACCCTCTCGGAGACGTACAGGAAGCCCGAGCCGCGTGGCCCGCGCAGGAACTTGCGACAGGTCGCGGTGAGCAGGTCGCAGCCGATCTCCTCGACGTCGACGGGGAGTTGGCCGACCGATTGGCAGGCGTCGACCAGGTACAGCAGGTCGAGCTCGCGGCAGTGCCGGCCGATCTCGGCCACCGGCTGGACCAGTCCGGAGTTGGTGGGCACGTGGGTGGCGGCGACCAGCCGGGGGCGGCGGGCGCGCATCAGCGCGGCCATCGCGGCGACGTCGACTCCGGCGCCGTCCGGGAGGTCGGGGGCGTGCACGACCTCGACGCCGTGGCGCCGGCGCAGCGAGAGGAAGGCGATCTGGTTGGAGATGAAGTCGTTGCGGGTGGTCAGGACGACGTCGCCGGGGCGGAAGTCGATCGCCGAGAGCGCCTTGGCGTAGGCGTGGGTGGCGCTGCCGGCGAAGGCGACCGTGCCGGGCCGGGCGTTGATCAGCTCGGCGGTCGCGGCGTGAAAGTCGGCGACCTCGGTGGCGCGGGCGGCGGAGGCCTCGTAGCCGCCGACGGAGGCCTCCAGCTGGAGGTGCTCGATCATCGCCCGCAGGACCGGACGGGCCATCAGGCCGCAGCCGGCGTTGTTGAAGTGGATGACCGACGTGCAGCCCGGGGTGTCGGCCCGCAGGGCGGCGAGGTCGAGGAGCGGTTCCGATGTCGGCGCAGAAGCGCTATCCTGAGTCTTCATGAATGACGGTAGCAGTACTGAGGCGTTGGTGGCGACCCTCCGCTCCGAGATCGCCGGGCTCGCCCCCGGCGACCGACTGCCCAGCAGCCGGGACTTGATCACCCGTCACGGCGTCGGCCCGGTCACCGTCTCCCGGGCGATCGCCCTGCTCGCCGCCGAGGGCGCGGTGGTCACCCGGCCCGGTGCCGGCACCTACGTGGCCGCCCGCCGACCCGGCCGGGGCGGGGAGGCGTCGGACACCTCCTGGCAGGCGGTCGCCCTGGCCGGCCGCGACCACGACCTGATCGGCCTGGACGGACCCTCGACGGCGCTGCCGGCCGGCACGATCGCGCTCTCCGGCGGCTACCTGCACGAGGACCTGCAGCCCACCCGGGCGCTCGGCGCGGCGCTGGCCCGCGCCGCCCGCCGCCCGGACGCCTGGCACCGAGCCCCGGCGGCCGGCCTGGCGCCCCTGCGCGCGGTCTTCGCCCGGCAGGCCGGGGCCGGCGTCGCCCCCGAGGACGTCCTGGTCACCGGCGGCGGCCAGGGTGCGCTGTCCCTGCTGTTCCGGGCGGTGGCCGCCCCGGGCAGTCCGGTGCTGGTCGAGTCGCCCACCTACCGGGGCGCGCTGGCGGCCGCCCGGGCCGCCGGACTGCGCCCGGTGCCGGTGCCGATGGACGCCGACGGCATCCGCCCCGACCTGCTGGCCGACGCGTTCGCGATGACCGGCGCCCGACTGCTCTACTGCCAGCCGACCTTCCACAACCCCACCGGCACGGTGCTCGCCCCCGAGCGCCGCCGCCAGGTCGTCGACGTGGCCCGCGCTGCCGGGGCGTTCCTGATCGAGGACGACTTCGCCCGCCACCTCGGCCACGGCCGGCCGGTGCCCCGCCCGCTGGTCGCCGACGACCGTGACGGCACCGTCGTCCAGGTCACCTCCCTGACCAAGCCCGCCTCGCCCAGCCTGCGGATCGGCGCCCTGATCGCCCGCGGCCCGGTGATGCGCCGTCTGCAGGCGATGCGGCAGGTCGACGACTTCTTCGTGGCCCGCCCGCTCCAGGAGGCGGCCGTCGAACTGCTCAGCACCCCCGCCTGGGACCGCCACCTGCGGTCGCTCTCCACCGCGCTGCGCGACCGCTGCGCCGTCCTCGCCGACGCGCTGGCCCGCGAGCTCCCCGACTGGACGCCCGCCCGCCCCCCGGCGGGCGGGCTGCACCTCTGGCTCCGCCTCCCCGGGGGCCTCACCGACGGCGCGGTCGCCGACGCCGCCCGCGCCCACGGGGTCTCCGTCAACGTCGGCCACTCCTACTTCCCCGCGGAGCCCCCCGCCCCGCACCTGCGCCTGGCGTTCGCCGCCGCGCCCACCCCCGCCGACCTGGACGAGGCCGCCCACCGCCTGGCGGCCGCCGTCCGGTCGGTGGGCTGAGGGCGGCGGCCGCCGCGGACACCGGCACCGTCAGGCGGCGGCGCCCAGGATCTCCCGGATGCGGGCGGCGTAGGCCCGGGGGTGGGTGGTGTTCCCGTTGTGGCCGCCGGGCAGCTCCAGTGCCTCGGTGCCGAGGAGGTCGGCGAGGGCCAGGGCGCACTGGACGTCGAAGACCTCGCGGGGCGTGGTGAGCCCGACGGCCGGGATGATGCGCGTGCCGGTCCCGCGCAGGCTCGCCGGGTCGAGGGTGTCCTGGATGATCGCGCTGAAGTCGTGCCGGATGAAGTGGTCGAAGTTGGCGAGCCGCCGCTCGTCGAGGGGCTGCGGGGTGAGGTCGGCCTCCCGGTCCGGACTGGCCGGGTCGATGCCCAGGACCCGGGCGATCTCCGGGAACGTCGCGCGCAGCCCCTCGCGCCGGTAGAGGTCCTGGAGGTGGGCCAGCTCCCGCTCGTGGCCCGCACACCGGTCGGCGGGCAGGAGGCGGGGCGCGACGGGCTCGTGGGCGATCAGGGTGCCGATCTGCCCCGGGTACCGCTGGGCGGCGTGGAGGCCGATGACGGCGCCGAGGCTGCAGCCGAGCATGAGCGCCGGCTCGTCGGTGAGGGCGGCGAGCAGGTGGTGGACGTCGTCGGCGTGCTCGACGAGGGTCGCCCCGCGGTCGGGCTCGGTCAGCCGGCTGCGGGACAGGCCCCGGCGGTCGTAGGTCACCACGGTGAAGGCGTCGGTGAGCCCGGCGACCAGGTCGACGCTGCGGTCGGCGTCCCCCTCGCCGCTCTGGGAGATGAGCAGCATCGGTCCGCTGCCGCTGACCTGATAGTGAAGATCGGCGCCGGCGACGGCCAGGGTGGCGGTGGTCGGGTGCGTGGTGCTGGGCATGGTGGTCCCCCTTCGCCGGGGCCGGCGGTCCGTCCGCCGCCCGGTGCTCCACCATGATTCATCGAAAGAGATGCATCTGTCTAGATGTATTGAGATGGATGTTTCTCGTCGCGCGGATCGACAGGATCCATTGATCTCGATGAATCGAATCCGATGTATGCTCCCGGCCATGAACGGAGTGGAGCTGTTCCTGCTGGGCCGGGCCCTGATGAAGCTCGGCGAGGACGCGCTGCCGGAGCCCCCCGGCGGCGCCGGCCGCTACGCCGGCAGCGCCCGGCTGGTCCTGATCGTGGCCAGCGACATCGCCGCCCACCCGGACAGCGCCGTCGGCGAGATCGCGTCCCGGACCGGCCTCCCGCAGAGCCAGGTCTCCACCGCCGTGGCGCGCCTCAAGGAGGCCGGTTCGGCGGTGACGGCCCCCGACCCCGCCGATCGCCGCCGCGTCCTGGTCCGGCAGGCCGCCGACGTGTCCGACCGGGTCGCCCGGGTCCGCGCCGCCGGCATCGAACAGGCCCTCGCCGCCGCGCTCGGCACCGAGGACCCCGGGCAGCTCGGCGAGGTCACCGCTGCCCTGGACGTCCTCGCCCGTCACCTCCTGCCCCACAGCCCGCAGGACCCGGCGCCCGGCACGGCCCGGTAGGGGCCCGCCCGCGGCCGACCCGGGTCCGTCATTCGCCGGCCAGGCCGTGCCGAGGTGTCGTCACACCCGCGACGCCGTGGCGTGCTTCCGCGGCGTCGCGGCCTCGGGCTCGGCCGAGCGGGGGCCGGGCAGGTGGCGGGTGGTCCGGAGCGGCGAGCAGAGGATCGGGAGCCAGACCGTGGCGAGCCCCGCCGCCCCGGCCCAGAGCGCGGTACGCGGAGAGGCGTACTCGCCGAGCACGCCCGCCAGCCCGGCGCCGACCGCGAGCGAACCCGTCAGCACCACGCGCATGGTGGCGTTCATCCGGCCGAGCAGCGCGTCGGGGGTGGCGCTCTGACGGAAGCTGACCTTGATCACGTTGTCGATGCCGACCTTGAAGGTCGTGACCAGCCAGGCCGCGCCGGCCAGCCAGAGCGCCGGACCGCGGTCGACCAGGCCGATGAGGACGCCCAGTGGCGCGACGGCGAGCCCCATCAGCCAGAGCACCCGGCCCGCGCCGAGCCGGCGGGCGAGCCATCGGGCCGACAGCGAACCGAGGAACACGCCGACCCCGCCCGCCGCGAAGAACAGCCCGATCGCGCTGCCGGAGAGGTCCAACTCCCGGACGAACAGCACCGGGAGCATGGTCTGGCAGAGCTGGATGGACAGGTTGGTGCAGGCCCCGGCAAGGGCGATCGGGCGCAGCAGCGGGTGGCCGAACACGAAGCGCAGGCCCTGGCCGATCTCGCCGGCCAGGCCGCCGCGGTCCGCCGCGCGCCGCGGCTGCGGCTCGGGGCGGCGGATCCGCAGCAGGCAGGCCGCCGACCACAGGTAGCTGACCGCGTCGACGGCGACGGACGCCGGCGCGGACAGCAGCGCCGTCAGGAAGCCGCCGACGCCCCGGCCGCCGACCTGGGTGACGGCGTCCACCGTCACCAGGTGCGCGTTGGCGTCGGTGAGCCGGTCCCGCTCGACCAGGCTCGGGAGGTGGCTCAGAGCGGCCACGTCGAAGAACACGGTTGCCGTGCCCGTCAACAGGACCACCAGGTAGAGCTGCTGGACGGTCAGCACGCCCAGCAGCCAGGCGACCGGCACCGATCCGAAGAGCACGGCCCGGGCCAGATCGGCGGCGATCATCACCGGGCGCTTGCGCATCCGGTCGATCCAGGCGCCGGCCGGCAGGCCGACCAGCACGAACGAGACGGTGCTCAGCATCGCCAGCAGGCCCACCTGCCCGGCCGTGGCGTGCAGGGCCAGCACGGCCGTCAGCGGGACGGCGAGGGAGCCGACCGAACTGCCGAGCCGGCTCACCGCCGTGGCGGTGATCAGCAGGCGGAAGCCGCGGTCGCGGAACAGCGATCGAGGCGGTGCAGGTGAGGCTGCGGGTGTGGACGCGGTGGTGTCGGGTCGTCGGATCGGTTCGGTCGTGGTCATGGACCGAGCCTGGAGCCACCCGCCCCGGCCGACGACGAATTTAGGCTGTACTGAATCCGCGGCGCTGCCCGACCGTGCCGAACGGCCCGTGCCGAACCGCCCGCGCCGAACCGGCCGTACTGACTCACCGAACGGGGCATCGTGCTGAACCTGGCGTTCTCCACCCGCGACCTGGCCCGCACCAGGTTCGCGGTGTCGCCGCTGTGGGAGGTGGTGGCCAGCGTCCGGATCGTCAAGCATCCCGCCGAGCACCCGTTCTTCCGGCCCTGGAGCGACGAGGTCCGCCCGCGGCTCGCGGCTTCGGGCCTGGACTGGGGCCTGCTCGCCGATCTGGTCCCGCAACCGCCGCGGCTCATCCCGGTCTTCGTCGCCCCACCGCCCACCGTCCCGGTCCCCGACCTCGGCGTCGAGCTGGCCGTCCTACGGTCCACCGCTCCGGAGCGGGTCCGGGCCGTCCTCGTCGGCCGCCGCGCCCCGCAGTCCGCGCGGATCGACGCGCTCCGGGACGATCCGCGCCGCGGCCTGGCGGAGCTCGCCGACACGGTGGAGGCCTACTGGGAGATCGCCATCGCCCCGTACTGGCCGCGGATGCGCTCACTGCTGGAGGGCGACGTCCTCCAGCGGGCCAGACTCCTCGCCGAGGGCGGCGCCCAGCAGCTGCTCAGCGACCTGGACCCGCAGGTGGCCTGGGACGCCGACACGCTGCACGTCCGGCACCGCCACGTTCGCGGCAGCCGGACCCTCGGAGGCCACGGCCTCCTCCTCGTCCCGTCGGTGTTCGTCTGGCCCCGGGTCTTCTCCGTCACCAGTCCCGACTGGCAGCCCGTGCTGCGCTTCCCACCCCGCGGGGTGGCGACCCTGTGGGAGCGGCGGACGAGCCACCCGGACGCCCTGGCCTCCGTCATCGGCCGCTCCCGGGCCGTCCTGCTGGCCGAGCTCGACACCCCGGCATCTACGGCCGACCTGGCCCGCCGCACCGGCCTCACGGCCGGCGGGGTCTCCCAACACCTGACCGCCCTGCGCGCCGCCGGCTTGGTCGACGCCCACCGCACCGGCCGCTACGTCCTCTACGTCCGCACCGGGGCCGCCGAAACCCTCCTCGCCGCCGCAGCCTCCCGCGCCACGTGACCACGCGCGGACCCCGGGACACTTCACGCCGCCCCGCCCCCCGGCGGCGTCGATTGTGACGTGCGTCATGGGAACCCGGCCGCCGGAGCCGGACAGCCGACAGGAGTGACCACAGAGATGAGAACCCGGGTGCGGTCCGGGGACCCCGATGCCTTCGCGGAGCTCTTCGACAGCTACGCCCGCGCCGTCTACAACCATGCCTTCCGGCTGACCGGCGACTGGTCCGTCGCGGAGGACGTGATGTCGGCGACCTTCATGGAGGTCTGGCGGCGGCGCACCGCGGTGGATCCCGAGGGAGGCTCACTCCGGCCGTGGCTGCTGGGCGTCGCCACCAATCTCGCCCGCAACCACTGCCGCAGCAATCGGCGCTACCGGGCCGCGGCCGCAGCCGCTGCCGCGCTCCCGGTCGCCGTGCCCGACCACGCCGACGAGGTGGCCGGCCGGCTCGACGACCTGCGACGGATCGCGGTCACGCTGAACCAGCTGAGCGCGCTGCGGCGCCCGGACCGCGAAGTCCTCCTGCTGTGCCTGCAGGAGGGCCTGGAGTACGCCGAAGCCGCGGAGGTCCTGGGGGTTCCGATCGGCACCGTCCGCTCCAGGCTGTCCCGGGCCCGTACGAAGCTGCGCAAGCTCGCAGACGCGGAACTGCGGAAGAAGAGCCGGGAACTCGCCGATCGACCGCGACAGACACATGGCGACCGCGCAAACGCGGTCCGGCCCGCACAGGGAGGAACCCGATGAACGCCGACCTTTCCCAGCCCCACCCGGCCGAGCGGGAGCAGAGCGAGCACTTCCTGCCCTCCGTGGGGAGGGAGTTGCCGGCGGGCCGCCACGAGTTCCACAAGGAGCGCCTGATGACCCGGATCCACGACGACCTCCGCACCGCCGCCCCCGCGCGGCCCACCCGAGCCACGGGCTCGCGCAGCCCGTTCCTGCGCCGTACCCTCCTGCGCCGCCCGGTCCTGCTGCCCGTGGCGGCCTGCGTGCTGGCCGGCACGATCGCGACCGGTGCCCACCTCCTCGGCACCCAGGACGACACGGACCGCGGCGCCGGCGTCGCCGCCACCGGCCCGGTGCTGATCACCCGGATCGGGGCCGTCGACCCCAAGGGCGCCCCGCAGCTGCTGGACCGAATCTCCCTGGCCGCCGCCGGCGTGACCGGCCCGGCGCCGGTGCGCGGAGACCAGTTCATCTACATCGGCACCAAGTCGGCCGGCACGCACGTGCGGAGCGTCAACGGCAAGAGCAGCCTGGTCGGTGACGAGCTGCACCTGCGCCAGACCTGGAGGTCCCCGGACGGCACCAAGGGCTGGCTGATCGAGCCCGGGACCACCGGCACCGAGGGCATCACCCTGGCCGGGCCCACCGAGACCGGCCAGACGCCGACCGCGACGCTCAACGCGCCGACGTACGACTACCTCGCCGCTCTGCCCACCGACCCCGACGTGCTGCTGCAGAAGATCTACACGGAGACCCGGGGCAAGGGCCGCACCCCCGATCAGGAGGCGTTCACCACCATCGGCGACCTGCTGCGCGAGAGCTACCCGCCGGCTGCCCTCACGGTGGCGCTCTACAAGGCCGCGGCGAAGATCCCGGGTGTGGTCACGGTGGACGACGCGGTCGACGCCGCGGGCCGGCACGGGGTCGCGGTCGCCCGCCTGGACGACACCTCCGGCCAGCGCACCGAGTGGATCTTCGACAGCACCACCCTCGCGTTCCTCGGCGAGCGCACCGTCCAGGTCGAGGGCAGCTCCGGCGAGCAGGGCCTGATCAAGCCCGGCACGGTGGTGTTCACCCACGCCGTGATGACCCGCGCTGTCGTCGACCGCATCAAGGACACCCCCGCCCGGAGCAGCTGACCGGCCCGGCCGTCCCGCCCGCTCTCCCGGGCGGGACGCCTCCCGGCCGCTGGAGAGACGCTGTCGGCGTGTCGGGTGCGCCGCCGTGGACGGCGAACGTTCCGGGTTGCATGCCGGCGAACGTCCCGACCGGTCCGGATCGAGCAGGAATCGAGAAGCGCCGCTCACGGACTCGTCCTAGCCTGCCCACCATGGACATCACCATTCACACGACCGCGCTCCCGCACGACGACCCGGACGCGTCGCTGGCCTTCTACCGCGACGTCCTCGGCTTCGAGGTCCGCAGCGATGTGGGGCAGGGCCGGATGCGGTGGATCACGGTCGGTCCGGCCGGTCAGCCCGGCACGTCGATCCTGCTGGCGCCGCCCGCCGCCGATCCCGGCATCACCGAGGACGAGCGGCGCACGATCACCGAGATGATGGCCAAGGGCACGTACGGCTGGATCCTGCTGGCCACTTCGGACCTCGACGCCACGTTCGAGAAGGTGCAGGCCGGTGACACCGAGGTCGTCCAGGAGCCGACCGACCAGCCCTACGGCGTTCGTGACTGCGCCTTCCGCGACCCCGCGGGCAACCTGGTCCGCATCCAGGAACGGCGCTGAACCCTGCGGGTGCCGAGCGCCCGGGGTTTCCCGCCGAGGCGGCAACCCCGGGCGCTCTTGGACGTCCGTGGCACGGGAAGACGAACGACGAACGGGGAGGGCTCTCATGGGCAGGCCTGAATGGCGGCGTGCACAGGCACAGCACCTGGAAGATCTCGCGCGCCTGCGCCGCGTCCGCGACCGGATCGACAGGGAGTACGCGCAGCCGCTGAACGTGGAGGCGCTCGCCCGCGACGTGCACATGTCCGCCGGGCACCTGAGCCGTCAGTTCCGGGCGGCCTACGGTGAGCCGCCGTACGCGTACCTGATGACGCGTCGGATCGAACGGGCGGCGGCGCTGCTGCGGCGGGGCGATCTCAGCGTCACCGAGGTCTGCTTCGCGGTCGGCTGCGCGTCGCTGGGCACGTTCACCACCCGCTTCACCGAGCTGGTCGGCATGCCGCCCGGTGCCTTCCGGCGCCAGGCGGCCGCTGCGGCGGCCGTCGATCCCGATGCCGCGGGTACGGGCGACGCGGCGGGCGCGACGATCGAGGTGGAGGGGATGCCGGCGTGCGTCGCGAAGCAGGTCGCACGACCGGTCAGGAATCGAGAAGCCCCGACCACCGGGCAGCCCCTAGCGTGATGGTCACAAGACGCGGTGCGGGGCCACGGCGGCCGACCTGATGGTTCATGCAGTACCTGCACCCCGAACGAATGGAGAAACGACATGAAGGCGCACGTGAGCTCGATCCTGCTGGGCGTCCGGGACATGGAGGCCGCCAAGCGGTTCTACACCGAGGGACTCGGCTGGAAGATCCAGAGCGACTACGGCATCTCGGTGTTCTTCGAATCGGACGGCGCCTCGCCCGTCGGCTTCTACAGCCGCGAAGGCCTCGCCGACCAGGTGGGCACGAGTGCGGACGGCAGCGGCTTCAGCGGGCTGGTCCTCACCTACGTCGTCCGCAGCGAGGCGCGGGTCGACGAGGTGCTGGCGGAGGCCGCGAAGGCCGGCGCCAAGATCCTCAAGCCCGCCGGCGCCCTGCCGTGGGGCGGGTACGGCGGCACCTTCGCCGACCCGGACGGCTACATCTGGAGCCTCGGCTACAGCGCCCAGGGCGCCGACCAGCCCTACGCGGAGTGAAGGAGCACGTCGTGAAGTTCCGCACCCTCGTCGAGCCGACCGAGCCCATGCGGGGACTGGAAGTTCCGCCCGAGGTGGTCGAGGCGCTCGGCGGGGGCGCGCGACCGCCGGTGACGATCACCGTCAACGGGCACCGTTGGAAGAGCCGGGTCGCCATCCTGCGCGGCCGTCACCTGCTCGGCCTCAGCAACGCCAACCGGCAGGCCGCCGGCGTCGCGACGGGCGACGAGGTCGAGGTCGAGCTGGAGCTCGACACCGAGCCGCGCGTCGTCGCCGAACCCGCGGACCTCGCCCGGGCCCTCGACGACGACCCGGCCGCCCGCGCCGCATTCGACGGCCTCACCGACAGCCGCAAGCGTGAACACGTGCGCGCCATCGAGGACGCGAAGAAGCCCGAGACGCGTCAGCGTCGCATCGAGAAGGCCATCGCCGCCCTGCGAGGCTGAACCCGAACAGAATCCTCCGCTCCGGCCGAGCAGAACGACGAAGTCCGGACCGCTGAGGGCGGTTTCCAGCGGTCCGGGCCTTCGATCACGGCGGAGGACACGAGTTCCGACCTAGCGAGGGGTTGCCCCCGACACGCCTCCGGGCTCTCGTCCCGCGCACCCCGGGCTACCCGGGCATCACCCCGTGGATGCGGGAGAGGGTGAACATGCGTTCGGCGCTGCGCAGGTGGCACCAGGCATGGAGGTAGGGCGGATCGAGTTCGAGCTGACTGAGGGTGCGGACGGTCGCACTGCCGGAGGTGGCGATGTATTCGACGCTGATCGGCTGTCCCCCGTCGACGGCGTGGGCCAGCTGGCGGACGTCGGTGAAGGACAGGTTGCGCGCGTACCCGGCGAGGATCTCCTCGACCGCCGGCCGAGGGCGCGGGGAAATTCGGTTGCCGCGGGCCGCCGCCTCGATCATGATCGCCCGCATGGACTTTTGATGACTGCCACGTAGTACGTACCTGTCGCGCGATCGACCTCGGAGCCTGATGACCCGGCCCCGGGGCGATGGGTCGCGCCTCTCGTGAGCATCCGTCAGAGAGCGGGAGCCGCCGAGTGAGTTCGGCATGCCCTCCCGCTGAGTCCTGAAAGCACCCAACACATATGAATACCGACCGCAAGGCCCTGTGGGCCGTGCGTCAGTCCGCCCTGCCCACCGTTGTCCGGTCCTGCCCGGACTGTCCCGGCACGCGGCACCGCGCCTCGGGGAAGATCCGCGCCAACGCGAACGGCAAGTTGATCGACGTCTGGCTGCTGCTGAGCTGCGCGACGTGCGACCGGACCTCGAAGGTGCCCGTCCACGAGCGCGTCCACGTCTCGGCGCTGGAGCCGGCCAGGCTGGTGGCGTACGAGGTCAACGACCCCGCAGCGGTGCGGGAGCTGGTGATGAGCGCGTCGCTCGCGGCGAAGAACCGGTACCGGCTCGACTGGACCGGGACGTGGGAGCTGGAGACCCGCATGCCGCTGTACGCGCTCGACGACCCGAACCCGCTCCCGGTGCAGGTGCGCTTCGAGCTGCCCGTGCCGGTCCGGGTGGAGCGGCTGCTCCAGCTCGGTCTCGGCCTCAGCCGGGCCGAGGTGCGCCGGCTGGTGGCGGACGGGCGGATCCGCCTGCCGTTCGCGCCGGACGCCAAGGCGCACCAGGACTTCGAACTCACCATCCACCGTGCCGGTTCCGTCGATGCGGCCAAGCACGCGAAGTCCGTCGATGCGTCCGCCGCCGAACGCGCCGGCCTGGCTCGGATCGGGCTGCCGCCCGCACCCGGCCGGGAGCTCCCACGCCGGGCCACGGCGCACGCCTAGGACTCTGTGCGGAGCCGGATGAGGAGGGCGGCTGCGGCGCCGCGACTGCTCCGGCGTGCCTGATCCTGTTGATGGCCCGTTCGACCGTGTTCCGGCTCTTGTACCGCTCCCGGTCGAATGCGGACGGCCAGACTGTCGGGGCTTCCTGCGGAGCTTGCCCGGCAGGAAGCCCCGCAGGAGCAGGGCGCTTCTCCAGCACCGGCTCGAACTGCGTGCAGTCCGCCCGCTGCCCTGGTGTGATGATCAGGGACAGCGGGCGGCAGCGGCCGACCGATACGGAAACCGGGACCAGGGCGCCGGCGCTCGGCGGCTGACCGGTTCTGATCTGTGGCTGCCGGCGTATTCGGGGTACCGGGGCGAGGCGTCTGCGGCGGCTTCTCCCCGATCAGCGGACGGCCAGGTGCCGTGCGAAGAACCCGCGGACGATGCGGCGGATCCTCGGAATCGCGACGGTCGGGTCGACGGCTCCGGTGAGCGCCTCCCGCTCCTGCGCCGTCAGCAACCCTGCCGCCTGCAGCTGAGGAACCATCGCGGCGTAGTCGGTGAAGATCCAGTGGTTGGCATCGGCGATGCGCTCGCGGTGCGCCCACCGGCTCGACCGGGCGGTCAGGGCGGACCAGGACCGGTCGAGTTCGTGCCGTCGGGTGAACCCCTGGCTGCCGAGCAGGAGAAGCGGCTTCTCCACCCCTTCCGTCACGACCGGGAACGGTTCGGCCTCGCCGCCGGGTGCGGCGGGCGGGTAGTCCAGGTAGCCCTCCAGGTTGATCCCGGCGCGGACCTGCCGGTTCTCCCGTAGGGCCTCGGTGACGGCGCTCCCGCCCGCGGAGTGTCCGTACAGTGCGATGCGGCGCAGGTCGAGCGTGTCGGCGAGTCCGGGAGGCAGCGGCAGGTCGGCCGCGTGGCACAGGCGATCGATGACGAAGCGCAGGTCGGCGATCCGCGTGTCGATCAAGGTGCGCCAGAGGGGCGGCTGGTCGCGGGGATCACCGCGCAGGACCGTCGGGCGCACCACGTCCCCCCGGAACGGCGTGACGGCCGGGAACTCGACCGCGGCCGGGTCTCCGGGGTGGTCGACGAGGACGACGACGGCGCCGTGGCTGGCCAGGTCCTCGGCCAGGGAGGTGCCCAGGCCGCGCGGGTCGCCGCCGCCCGGGCTGAACACCAGTACCGCCCGCCGGCCCGGCAGCACGGGTGCACCGGGGAAGGAGTGGGACATGGTGGCAGCCCAGTCCACACCCGCGCCGGGCAACTGCAGGGGCGTGCGCGGAGCGATCTGCCCGAACAAGGCCGCGGCCTCCGGGGGCAGTTGCGGGTCCGGGGTGAGGCCGGCAACGGACCGGGCCGGATAGAAGACCGTCAGCATCAGTTCACGTACCGGGATCGAGGGTGTCCACGGGTCGCGGCGGGAGGCGTCGACGAGGTAGGCCGACCAGCAGCCCACGGGGTGGCGGCCGGTCGGCGCGGGCAGGGTGAGGACGGCGCCGCCCCGTGTGTCGCCCGGGGTTGCCCCGGCGGTCGGAGAACCGGTCCGGGAGCCGGCGGAGGCGCGGGTGCCGCCCGGGGTTGCCCCGGCGGTCGGAGAACCGGTCCGGGAGCCGGCGGAGGCGCGGGTGCCGCCGAGCAGGAGGGCGGCGGAGCCCAGCAGCACGGACGTGGTGACGGTGCGTCGGTTGACGGTGAAGTCGCGGGTCATGCGGCACAGGCTGTCCCGCTCGGCCGGGCCCGTGCGAACGTTTAGGTTGAGAGCTCAAGGATGGCCTCATGGACGCCGTCCGTGGCGACACGCGGGGGCGTCGTGCTTCGGATCCACTTCACGCCGGAGGACTTCGCCCGGGTCGGCCTCGCATCCCGGCCGGCGCCGCTCCAGGAGCTCAACGTGGCGCTGACGATGATGTGCCGCCGGGGCGACGACCTGCTCCACGGGCCCTGGCGACGCCGGGCGGTGAATGCGCTCCCGAAGGCGGCCCGCCCGCTCGCCGACCTCGTTCCGGTCGGCCTGGCACCGGGATTCCTGGACGTGGTGGCGGACTCCCTTCCGGAAGCGCTGGAAGAAGTGCGCACGGCCCCTTCCGAGTTCGTCCGCGCAGAGTTGGAGCGCGTCTACCGGCCCGCGCGGATGCCGGTGCCGGGGTGGATCAACGACCTCGGCCGGGGCGACGCCGAGGCCCGGCGGCTGGTCCATCGTGCGCAGCGTTCGGCGTTCGAGGCACTGCTCGGACCGGTCTGGGATCAGGTGCAGGACCTGCACCATGCCGAGTTCGTGCGCCGTGCGGTGCAATTCGCCGAAGGCGTCGGCCCGGTGCTGGCCGGGCTGCTGCCCGGTGCCCGTCTGCACGGCAGTGTCTGGGAGCTCCCGGGCGCGCCGGGGGACGTCCACCTCGGCGGGCGCGGACTCCTTCTCCTGCCGACCTTCCACTGGTCCGGTGGGCCGCTGCTGTCCGATCTCCCCGGCCGTCCGGTCGTGGTCACCTATCCGGCCGGCCCCGGCCTCCTCCTGCCGCGGCCCGACGGCTCCGCCGGCCCGCGGACGCTCGGAAGGGTGATCGGGAACACCCGTGCCGAACTGCTGCATCTCCTGGCCGAAGGGCACACCACGACCGAGCTCGCCCGCCGCCTTCACATCAGCGCCGCCACGGTTTCCGCCCACACCGCGGCCCTTCGCGGCGCCGGCCTGATCTCCACCGAGCGTGCCGGGAAGGCCGTTCTGCACCGGCGCACAGCACTCGGCAGCCTGCTGCTGGGGCAGCACGCCTGATCTCATCCACTGCTCCAGCGGTCAGAGTCTTCGATCAAGGCGGAGGGCTCGGGGATTCGCCAGATGATTCGGACCTGCTCGTCCAGCGGGAGTGAGGGACTGCCGACGTAGATGCGACGGATCAGGTACAGGAGCGCCAATCGGAGCGCTTCCGGTTCAAGGTTGTCCACGGTCGAGCGGTTCAGTTTCGCCACCTGCCGGACGATGTGCGGATCGGCTTCGAGGGGCCCGAGTTCTGCCACGATCTCCGGCTCAAGGCCGCCATCCTCGCGCATGACCGAGATTGAGCGCCGGAGCAGTTCCGGCTCGGCCTCGATCCGGCTGGTAATTCGGTCGATGACGTACTGGTGGAGTACATCTGCTGCGATGTTGGCGTGTTCCACAGGGTCATCGCCCGTACAACTTGGGCACCCTTCGCACTCGTCAGAGCCGATTACGGCCTCCGACTCCTCGTCTGCCTGCCGAGTGGACATGAAGCAGGAGGCGACCCACATGATCTCCGATCGGCTCAACTCCAAGTCCTCGGCCGACGACAGGTCGAGGTCATTCCAGAGACGAACTGCAGCTTCACCAGCTACCTCGACGTCCGGAGGAGGCATTTCGGAGCGCATCAGGGACGCCAGGCTGACGAGATGCGGCTCCCAGCCGAGTGCGCTGTGCAGCAGGGTCGCGAGCTCGGCCCCCGGGTGTCGCCAGAAGATGAGGTCTTCGTCGTAGCCGTTGACGAAGTGCAGGACGTGGTCCGCCAGGTCGAACTCGACCCCGGACATCTCTCCCAGGTGAGTGAGGACGGCCTGCCTGCCCCGGTATCGCCCCACGTAGCGACGGGCCTGCGCGACGAACGACCCCATGGTCGTGTCGGCCAGTACCGCGTTGGGGCTGACACCGATCACTTTCGGGCGGTTGAAGGGGCCGAATCGGCGGAGCTGTTGTGTTGCGTTCGCCCAGAAGAGCCGCTTGCTGTCCGGGTCGTACACCACGCAGTAGACAGGGATGTTCCCGTCCGCCCAGGTGTCGCCGTGGTGGCTGACAGGCACCGCGTAGCCGTTGGCCCGGCGCCACTTCTCCCCGCCCTTGACCTGGACCCTGATCACGTCGCTCGTCACGTGTTCGTCCTCGACGAACGTGACGTAGAGGTCCTCGCCGAAGTCGTTCTGGCCGGATATCTCCTGGACGATGTGGTCGTGCTCCTCAAGGAGGGTGCGGACCGCGTTCACCGCCGCCTGTCCTACACGCCGGCCTCTCGGGATCTTCGGCACGTCGCCCTCTCCGCAGGATTCTCATGGGCCCCGGACGAGTTCCGGGGCAGCGTTGTCCCCGTGATTCTGCCGTGGGCTCCTGACACCGGGCCGAGTGCACGGACGGAGGCGAGCCTCATGCCGGTGCCACCGATGACCTGGACTGAGACCACTCGCCACCGACCATTGACCAATCAGGTGGTGCCGCCGTGGGAATGGGCACAGGCTCGGGCTGATCTTCAGGCTCTTGGTGCTGCAATGGGCGTCCGGTGCGGTGGGCTTTTGCCGACGGGAGCTACTGGGGAACGGTCACCGCCAGGAGACCGCCGTCGCCGAGGTGCCACCGGCCACGGTCGGGGGTGTGGGATGGGCCAGCAGGCGACGGCGGGGTTGACCCCGAGCCGGGTGAAGAAGCATATGTCGGCGATATGCCGCGCCGCTTAGGCTCCTGGTATGCGCGTGTTGATCGTGGAGGACGAGCCCTACCTGGCCGAAGCCGTCCGGGACGGTCTCCGGCTGGAAGCGATCGCCGCCGACATCGCCGGCGACGGCGACTCCGCCCTGGAACTGCTGAGCGTCAACTCCTACGACCTTGCGGTCCTCGACCGCGACGTCCCCGGCCCCTCCGGTGACGAGATCGCCCGACGCATCGTCGCCTCCGGCAGCGGCATCCCGATCCTCATGCTGACCGCTGCCGACCGTATCGACGACAAGGCGTCCGGGTTCGAGCTCGGCGCCGATGACTACCTCACCAAACCGTTCGAGCTCCGGGAACTCGTCATGCGGCTGCGGGCGTTGGACCGCAGACGCGCGCACGCCCGACCCCCGGTCAGCGAGATCGCGGGCCTGCGGTTGGACCCTTTCCGCCGACAGGTCTTCCGCGATGGACGCTACGTCGCGCTCACGCGGAAGCAGTTTGCTGTGCTCGAAGTCCTCGTCGCCGCCGAAGGCGGTGTCGTGAGCGCCGAAGTACTCCTGGAGCGGGCCTGGGACGCCAACGCCAACCCCTTCACCAACGCCGTCCGCATCACCGTCTCCGGTCTGCGCAAACGGCTCGGAGAGCCATGGCTCATCGCCACGGTGCCCGGCGTCGGCTACCGAATCGACACCGGTACGGACGCCACTCACCCCGGCAGCGTTCATGAATAGGCGCCCAGGGCTCAGCGCCCGCGTGAAACTCACCATCAGCTACGCCGGATTCCTCCTCATCGCCGGCTCTCTCCTGCTGACCGTGGTGTGGGTGTTCCTGCTGCGCTACGTACCGGACAGCTCCCAGGGTCTTCTCGGGGTCGCACCCAACCGCTACCTCCTCGTGCGCATTTTCGCCCCCGCCGCAGCCGTAGCACTGGCCTTCCTGCTGGCGTTCGGCCTCCTGGGCGGATGGATCCTCGCGGGCCGGATGCTCGCACCACTCACGCGGATCGCAGACGCGGCACGGGCGGCCGCGAACGGGTCACTGTCCCACCGGGTCCGCATGCGAGGTCGCCACGACGAATTCCGCGAACTCGCCGACATGTTCGACATCATGCTCGAACAACTCGAATCCCATGTCGGCGAACAGCAGAGGTTCGCCGCGAACGCCTCCCACGAACTGCGCACCCCGCTGGCGATCTCGAAGACACTCCTCGACCTCGCCCGCACCGATCCCACGCGGGACCAGGGTGAACTCATCGACCGCCTTCACGCCGTCAACGCGCGGGCGATCGACCTCACCGAGGCCCTTCTGCTGCTCGGCCGCGTCGGCCACAAGAGTTTCACCCGCGAGCCCGTCGACCTGTCGCTCATCGCCGAGGAAGCCACCGAAACGCTGCTTCCCCTCGCCGAAGGGCGCCGGATCACGCTCGACGTCACCGGCGAGAAGGCACGGATCTTCGGTTCCGCGGCGCTCATTCTGCGGATGGTGACCAACCTCGTCCAGAACGCCATCGTCCATAACGTCCCCTCCGGCGGCACCGTCACGGTCCGCATCGAATCGCAGCAGGACGCGAGCGTGCTGTGGGTCGAGAACACCGGCCACCGGGTCGTCCCGGCGGAAATCCTGCCGACCCTCACCGAACCCTTCCAACGCGGAAAGGAACGTACGCGCACCGACGGGCACGTCGGGGTCGGCCTCGGGCTGGCCATCGTGCACAGCATCGTCCGAGCACACGACGGGACCATCGACCTCGCACCCCGCCCCACCGGCGGTCTCCTCGTCACGGTTCGACTTCCCGGCACGCCGCAGGCATCGCCCCCGAGCGGCTCCTAGACCTTCCGGCACAGCCGCTCCGGCCGCCGGGCCCTGGAGCCGTTCCGGACCCGGATGCTCACCGACGAGTCGTCCGCACCTGCAGCAGCCGGGCTGTCGCGATCACCAGCGGCAGGACCGGCGCACTACCGGCACGCGCCAGTTCCTCGATGCCGGGGATTCGGCGTATCGGGGCCGTATCGAGAATCGCGTACGCCACCGCAACGGTCTTCCGTCTTCAGTAGTGGCACGAGGGCCACACGGGTGGGTGATCGGTTGCCGAGCGGTCGCCGGTAGACCTGCACCGGTCGATTTGTCGATCAGGAAAGGATCGTGACCATGGATTCGGGTTCCGTACGCGGTATCAATCGGCGGCGGCTGCTCGGGTGGGGTGGGTCGGCGGCCGCCGGCGTGGTGGCGGCCGCCGCGCCGCCGGCGGCCGCCCTACCCCGCCACGCCGAACCGGCCCCGACCGACTTCGAAATCCCACCGGCCACCCGTCCTGGCGGAGCCTACGACCAGTACGTGGCGAAGCTGGCCGCCGAGGGGAAGTTCTCCGGCGTGGTGCTGTTGTCGCACCGGGGCAGGACCGTGCTGTCCCGCAGCTACGGCATGGCCGACAGGGAGAAGGGGATTCGCAATCACGAAGGCACCGCGTTCAGCCTCGGCTCGGCGGGCAAGCCGTTCGGTGCGGTGGCCGTTCTGCAGCTCGCACAGCAGGGCGCGCTGAGCCTGTCGGACACGGTGGGCACCTACCTGAAGGGCTACGCCGATGACATCGCAGAGCAGGTGACCATCCACCACCTGCTCTCCGGCACCTCCGGACTGAACACTCCGGATGAGGACGTGCAACGCATCTTCCGGAGCCGGGAGGAGGTGCACGAGTACCACGAGCGGTGGGTCCGGCAGTCCAAGCCGGTGGCTGCCCCTGGCACTCGCACCAGCCACTCCGGCGCCGATGTCGGCATCCCCGCGTTGATCGTGGAGGCCGTGAGCGGCAAGACGTACTGGGACTACGTGCAGGAGAACATCTTCGGGCGCTGCGGCATGACCGGCTCGGCGTTCTGCACCAGGCCGCAGTGGCTCACCGACGAGCACATCGCGCACCCGTACATGACGCTGGCCGACGGAAGCCGGGTGGACGCGGTCCGCAACCTGGACAAGGGCAGCCCGTACCCGGAGGTACTCGGCAAGAACCCGGGCCGCGGCTTCATCGACACCCCCGGAGACGGCGGCTTCGCCACCGCTCCGGATCTGGTCCGGTTCGCGCGCGCACTGGGCGACGGCACGGTGCTGCACCGGCCCTGGGCCGAATTGCTCACCGGGGCCAAGATCCCGCACAGCGGCTCGTCGTTCGGGGCCTACGACATGTCGGTCCGCATCGCCAACGGCCAGTGGGTGTTCGGGCGCGGCGGTGCCAACCCAGGCGTCAGCGCCCACTGGAACATCTACCCCTACACCGGCTGGGTCGGCGTAGTCCTCGGCAACTGCGACGGCCTGCCGTTGCAGGAGATCACCGGGCGGGAGATGCAGGCCGTCACCGGGGCGTCGCCCGGCGACGGCGACGGCGGCGGTGGCGGTGGCGGTGGCGGTGGCTGAAACGGTCCGGCGGTAGGAACGCGGAGAGGCCGCAGGCGATGAGACGCGGAAGGCCCTGACCGCTAGAAACCGCCGTGCGGTCGGGGCCTTCCGTTTGCCCTGGCGGGCGAAGGCGGAGGATACGAGATTCGAACCGATCCGCACCCGCCGCTGACGCCGAGAACCTCCACGGTCCGCGGCAAAGCAGGTGCTGCACAGACGCACACTGCGGGAGATCCTCTTGCGGCACTCTGGCCTGAGCACGGCCTGCCGGACACGGCTGGCGTTCGCCAGGCCGTGCTCTCCTCGGACTACTTGGTAGCGAGGAGTTCTCCGCGCTCGACGGCCTCGCGGAGGACGGTGGCGATCTCCTGGGGCAGGAGGTTGATCGCGTCGAGGGCTTCGGCGGTCAGGGGGATCTCCTCCAGGATGTAATCGCCTCGGCCCTCCTGGCTGAACTCGGGGCCGGTGCGATCCTCGAAGCTCCACTTGTCGATGGTGGCGAGGTAGAAGTCCTGGCGCTCCTCGTCGGTCTCCAGGGTGTGGAGCAGGCTGATGATCTCGGCCTCGCCGGCGATCTCCTCGCGGACCTCGCGCTGCAGGGCGTCCTCGGGACTGGCGTCGGTCGGCTCGATCTTGCCGCCGACGATCACCCAGTACGGCTCGATGCCGGGGCGGATGCGCTTGATCAGCAGCGTGGTGTTGTTCGGGGTGAGGAGGACGGCGCGGACTCGGTGCTGCATGGTGGTCTCTTCCTGTCTCGGTGGTGCCGGGCGGTCAGTGGAGGATCGAGCCGCCGTCGACGTGCAACGTTCTCTAGCCGGTCTGTGTGTGTTGTCTGTTGCTGGTCAGTTGCTCAGGCGAAGCGACGGACTTGTCCTGTACGAGCGCCCCACCCTGCGGTCCTGCCACAGAGGACTTCGATCAACTTGACAGGACGTCAGTAATCTGATTGGTAGATGCTTTCGGCTGTTCCGTGTGTGCGGCCGCCCTGCGCGTCATGGAGTGGATGTTGACCATCGCGGACCTCGTCGCGGCACCGGACCTGCAGCAGGATCCATTCAGGACGCTGGTCCACGTGGAGTACCAACTACGGGTGCTGGGGCTGCTCTGCGCTGCTGCAGACGAGACGCCGGCCAAGTTCAGCACCCCGGGATCGCTGGAGAAATGGGCAGAGTACAGCAAGCTGCAGAGCGAGAGGCTTGGCTGTCCCGAGTGCCAGCAGGACGCGCATGCTGTTGCGTCCTGCATCTACGCCACGGTGGTCAATGACCCGCTGCTATCGATCCAGCAGGTACGCAACCAGGTGTGTCACGGCGGCCCCATGCCGGAGAGCGTGGACCTGGAGGTTCTCCACCGAGTGGTGTCCGACAACGCCGAACGGATCGTGCGGATCTATGAGCATGGGCACGCCGTCGAGTTGCAGCCACTCTTCCGTCCGGTCAACGGCGACCTCGCTGCTCTGCACTCCTACTCGGGGGTGGTCGCACGATATTGGCCCCGCCATGGGGAGGCTGTCGACGTGACGGATCGCGAGACCCTGAACGCGCTGAAGAGTCTGGGGCTGCAGCGCGGTGACCTGCTGCTCGATGACTTTGCCCGGGACATTGCGCGAGACCTCAAGGGCTTCTCTGAGAGGGGCTCGGTCTGCACCTTGGTCTCGCCGCCGGAGCCCATCGTGGTGAGCTGGGACCGGCGCACCTCCGACGGGGCAGAGAGGCGCGTCGACCGGTTCGAACTCACCACGGACCATGCCAGGACCTGGCTGACCGAGGCTGGGCGGAGGCCGTACCAGGCGTTTCTGGCCGACATCTGCAACTGGTCGTTGCTCAAACAGCGGCTATTGGAGGGTTTGGAGGAGCAACTCGCCGCAGAAGACCGGATCAGTGACGAGCTGTTCCCGAACCTGCGGCGGCACGTATCGCACGTACCCACCCTGGTACGGATCGACGATGACTATCGTGGGGCTCAAAGCGACCTGACCATCACAGAGGCGTGCGCGAAGGTCACAGACGGCGTCAGCGCCTACCGCGGCAGCACGAACCTCATCACGCTGACAGGCGAGGCCGGGTCTGGCAAGACACACAGTCTGTTGCAGTTTGCCCGGGACTCTCTGGCGCCGGGCGGCGACCTCGAACCTGTGGCGATCTACATCTCGTCCAGTAGATCCGGTGCGACCAGCCTAGAGAAGCTGATCAACGACTGCGTCGCGGGCACGAGGATCCTGGACCGGGAGTCGGTGCTGGCCCTTTGCCGCGCGGGTCTGGCGATACTGGTCATCGACGGCTTCGATGAGATGCTGGGCTTCCGAACCTACGACAACCCGCTGTCAGGCTTGCAGCCGATCCTGGATCAGCTGCGCAACAGGGGAGCCGTCATTCTGTCGGCGCGGTCGAGTTACTCCGAGGCGCGGTTGCGAAACAGCCTGAGGGAGCATCCCGCGAAGGAGTCGCACCATCGTCTGACGACTATGGAGCTGCTGCCGTGGCGGCCCGAGCAACTGCGGGCGCTCACCGCAAAATTGCCGATTGACGTGGGGACCGCAGTCAACTCCCCGGAGATCCGGCAGCTGTTGACCACCCCGTTCTTCTGCCTTGCCTATGCCGCCTGGAAGCAGTCTGAGCAGTCGACTGAGTTTCTGCGGTTCGTGGTCGACGCCTACCTGCAGCGGGAGCTCAGCAAGCTGGTCGGCCAGCAAGGCGTCCCCATCTTTGATCAGGACGAGCTCGCCGAGATCTTCTGCGAGGCTGCGGAACTGAGCGCCCGCAAGGTGACGCCAGACATCTCCGAAGATGACCTGGAACTGGCGGCGTGGCAGGCGCTGGAGCGAGAACTCAAGCAGGAGGAGAAGCGCCGGCTGGTCGCGCTGTGTGGCATGAGCGCCGAATGGTCGGACGAGGAACTGTCCTTCAGGTTCACTCACCTAGCGATCGCCGAGCACTTCCTTGCTCGGCAGGTCACGCGGGTGCCGTTCGATCAGGCGCTGTCCCTGCTGTCCAATGTCGCCATCTCGGCACTATGCGCTCAGCTGATCCGCTCGATGTGGCCGCAGGGCCAGGCCGAAACGATTGAGCGCGTAATTGCTGAGCTCCAGGTGCGGGTGACTGCGGCGGAATCCCCCGAGCACTGTCGTCTTGCCATGGCCAGCCTTGGCGAGTTGTGGGCGAGGGTGCACGGGACCGCCGAGGGCACGCGATCCGCGAGCCGGATCGTTGTCGACAGGCTCGAACTTGGTGGCTCGGGCTTTGTTTCGCTCGACCAGGCGGAGATCCGGAACCTGGTTGTCGGACCAGGCATCACTGTCCGGCTGACCTCGTGCCAGGTAGACCGGCTGGACCTATCCGAGGCTTCGGGTGACGCTCTCCTGGGCGACTCGTATAAGCAGGTGTCCGAGTTGCTCACACAGAACGAGTTGGCGAGCAGTCCACGCCGAATGCGGGAACTGCTCAACCTGCCCGAGGAGCCGGCCGACGAGAGTGCGATCGAGGCGTTCTTCAGAGACAAGATCGCGAACATCCGCGTTGCGATCGTCGTAAACGAGCGCCACAACCCGCCGGACGAGGACGTCCGGATGAAGTGGACTCGGGAGTATGGCATCGAACGGTGGAGGGACTACGTGAAGAAGATGGTCAAGGAGGGAAAGCTCATCGAGGAGCCTGTGAACTCGGCCGGGCCATCGAAGTGGCGGCTACGCACAACCGAGAGGTTCGACGAGCAGTGAGCCCCTGAAATGGTTGATGTGCGGAAACGGGCCGCAAGGGTCACCGCCGACCGCGCGGAAGCGGACGGTGCGCCCTGCCGGTGGGGGCCGTCCGCTGCGGTGGCGGATTCAGGGCGGTGACACCCAGAGCGGCATCTCGGGCAGCCAGAGCCTGGTCGCGTTCGGCGATGGCCTCGGCTCGCTCACGAGCCAGCTGCTCGATCATGACCGCGTAGCTGCCCAGAAGGTCTGCCAGCTGACGTTTCTCCTTCCTGGCCCGGGCCAGGTCCTCGCGGAGCTTGTCGATCTCGGCCTCGGCCTTCCTGACCGGCTCGCTCCGGTGTTGGGCGGCCTTGAACTCCGCCTGATACTTGGCCATGAGGACGTTCGGGTACTTGTGCGTCAGCAGCCACCGCTTGATCTGGGCTTCCTCTGCCAGGTCGAGGACGGTGAGCTTGCCCGATGAGTGCAGCGGGGTGCCAGCCAGCAGCCGGTCGGCGGCGGCCCTCAGCCTGACGCACAACTCCTGCGGTGGCTCTTGCTCGGCCTTCACCGCGCGTCCCCTCCGATGCGTCCACGCTCGTGGTCCTCGATGAGCCGGTCCAGCTGGGCCAGGCGCCGGCGCTCACGCTCCCAGCGAATCGGCGGACTCGTCTCGTCAGCGACCACGGTTCTCAACTCCGCTGCCTCGGTCCGCAGTTCGTCGATATTGTCGTCGGTCCGGCAGATGTTGACGCAGGCCGGATGGCAGCCCTCGGTGTCCGGAGTGACCCGTGCGTCGTCGAGGGAGGGATTCAGCTCGCAGCGTGCCGTCGATGCGGTGAATACACAGGTCATTCCCCTACCTGGGTAGATCTGCAGCGAGGCGTTCGCCATCACGTGCCTCGCCTCAGCCCCGGTCCTCAGGACCCGCCCGGCGAACTTCCTCGTCCCTCCGCCCACCCGCGATCGGTAGGTGTCGGCGGCGGGGCCGCTGACGTGCTCGCCGGCCTTCAAGCGCCGGTCTGCGTCCTGCAAGTCCTCCAGCCGGGTCAGCCACCGCTCGAACGCCAGATCGTCAGGGAATCCCGAGGCGTATGTGCCGGCATAGCCCTGAGTGATCTGGACCCGGAGATGCCCGTACTGGATCGCCGCGGCGACCATGCCGCGTGGGCGGCGACAGATGAACCAGGCCAGCGTGCGCCGCAGGCGTGAGCTTGTCAGCCGCCTGGAATCGACGGGGATCACATCGCTGCGGCCGTGCCGGTCGCAGAAGTGGTTCACCCAGGTCACGAACCGGTTCAGGTCCTCATTGATCGAGGCGAGCGTGCGGGCCTCGCCTCCCTCGTGCTCGGCACGTTCGTCCGCTACCAGCCAGACGGGGAACAGGACATCGGCGTCGTGGAGGCGTTCTTGGACGCCGATCGCCGTGGCGACGAGGGCGGGGGCGATCCACGGCTCGTCGCGGAACTGCCCCTCGGGGATCTTCTCGCCGTTCTCGTCTCGGGCGTTCTTCCACTTCCGGCCGTGGACCTCCCACAGCTTCGTCACCCGGTCCCGGCGCAAGCAGCCCCGCCGCAGGTTGAGCGCCTCCCCGGGCCGGCAGCCAGTCAAGTAGGCCACCAGAAGGAAGCATGCGGTCGACAGTGTTCGCACCAGCTGCTTGACGTCGTTGTAGGCGATGTTCTTCGCCCAGGGTTTGCCGTCCAGCAGGCGCCGGGGCTGGAGAGTAAGGAACGTGCCGTGGGCGACGGGGATGCCGGAGGTGAGGAACATGTCTCGGTACGCCTGGTTCTTCTGCATTGTGGTGAGCCCGAGATCCAGGAGCTTGGCGAGGAAGGGCCAGTCCGGTTCCCAGGTGCCGTCCTCCCTCTGCCTGCCAGGCAGGTCACGGCCGCTCACTCGGAAGGACTTGATCAGGGCGCCGACCTCCGGGGCTGCCCCTGCCTGGCCCGGGATCCGAACCCGGCGGTGGGGGCCGGGAGTGTGGCGGCCGGGCTTGCAGCCGAACAGCGGCCGGAACTCCTCCAGCGCCGCGATGATGTCCTCGGCGAAGTCCTCGACGAACCTCGCCGCCCACAGCACCGTCATCGTCATCGTCGCTTCCTGGATGCGGGGAGTGCCGTTCTCCCGGTCCCGCCGCGATTTGCCCAGTAGGACCCTGGACTCCTTCCCTCCCCAGGGCGGCATCTCGGGTAGCCGCCCCTCGGGAGGCAGCAGCTCGCGAAACGCCCACAACCTCCGGACGGCCTGCAGCAGATCGCTGCGGTAGCCGTGGGTGAGCTCCGCGTCCCGCACTGCGTCGAGGTAGTCCTCCAGGTCCTCCGACGTCGCCTCCGCGACCGAGGTGAACCCGTGGACATCCAGCCAGTCCAACAGCCCGCGCAGGTTGCGGAGTTGAGAGACCATCGTGAACACTGCGAGCTTGCCGTTGATGTTCGCCCTGCGGAGGATCGTCAACCCCTCCTCGCAGTTCAGCTCCATCCAGATGTAGACCTTGGCGATGTCGCGGAACCGCTCGGGCACCAACGCGAAGTTGATGCTGACCGAGGCCATGTGATCCTCAAGGATGGCCGGCCGCAGGTTCCAGCGCAGGTCGCCCACCACCGACAGCGTTGAGTGGTCCGTGCCGGGCCGCAGCTGCCGGTTCTGCAGCACCACCGTGCCCGGGCCGGGCAGGAACATCTCTTTTGGCGCGCGGGCGGCTTCGTCGTGGCTCATCGTTCGTCCAGCTCTCCATCCAGCAGTCGCCGTACCAGGTCCCGCTCCTCCTGGCCCGCCGCCGCGCGGGCCCGGTCCTCGGCCCGCTTGCCCGCCGACCGGATCAGATCATCCAGTTCTTCGAAGGGCAGGGCGAACCGCTCGGCCCAGCGGAGGGCTGTCATGTGCGTGCGGCGTTCGTCGATCATGTCCCGGGCCACCACCTGGAGCGGCAGGTGGTGGGGCATCGCACGGGCGCACGGGCATTCCAGGCACTTTAGGAATGACGCCCGGCAGGGCTCGCCGGGCGTGCTGTGCGGGCTGTTGTCGTTGTCCACGCAGGCGGCCAGCACCGTGTCGGCGTCCCGGGCGACCAGCAACCGCATCATCTCCGTCGTCACCCCGAACCGTCTGGCGACCGTCTCAGGGGCGCGCAGGGCCTCGGCGACGTCCGCCGTACTCAGTCGTGGGATTCGGCCCGCGGTGCGGGCCTTGGCGACCTCGTTCTCCAGGACGTCGGCGACCACCTTCTGGTACTCGCGCAGGCTCGACTTGTCCCGTCGCAGGTAGATGTTCGCCAGGGTCTCCCGGGTCTGGGCCACCGGCTTCTGCTCGCGTGCCCCGTGCGTGACCCGCATCCGCCCGGCACCCACGATCAGCCGCTGGGGGTTGCCCTCTTCGCCGGGCTCATCGGCGACCAGGTTCAGGCCAGCGCCCCACTCACCCACCGCCGCCTGCGACAGTTGGTCGCGAAAGCCCCTCCCGCACACGTTGCGGCGCTTGATCACTTCGATGCTCTTGGACGGGCGCCCTGACCCGGCCTTGGGAACCCAGTAGACCAGGAGCCGGTTGCTGCCCTTGATCCTTCGCGACGAGGCGGTCAGCTCCAGCGCGAGCATGTAGAGGCCGAACGGTGTGTGCAACTCGTCTCGGGCCGACAGCTCACCCTCCTCCGCTGGTGCAGGCGCCCACGGCGGCAGGTCGCTCAGCGCGGCAGTCATGTAGCGCCGCTTGCCCCGTCGGGGCTTGCTCAGGTCGACCTGGACCGTGGCCAGCGGCCCGGCCCCGCCGTCAGTGCGGTGGAACGCTGCCGGCGCCTTGATGATCGTCGAGCCGTTCTCCCCGGTCAGCCGCACCAGCAGAATCACCAGCGCGCACGTCTCATCCCGGGTCAGGTGCAGCCGGGTGGTCAACTCGGCCACGGTCCCGTGGGGGACTACCCACGGTGCAAGTCCGTTGCCCCGCTTGTTGCGCGGCAGCCCCCCGGTCGCCTCGACCCGGTCGAGGATCGAGCCGTACTCGTAGAGCACCGGTTCCTCCTCGCGCGAGGTACGGCCCTCGCGCCACCGCCCCAGCACCTCGCGGGACTCGCGGATGCGTTTCGCGGCCGCCCGCACCACCTTCCGCGCGTTGTCCAGGATCGCCTTCTCCTCGGCCAGGCTGTAGCTGCCCCGCGAGGCGATCCGGTCCCGTCGTGCTGGCACCCACTCCGCGCACTTCGCGGCGAACTGCGGCGTCAGCCCCTCCACGTTCATCAGGAGAGCCCTCAGTGCCCCCACAGCCATCCCGGCAGTCGGTGCATCTCCTCTGCCGAGGAGGAACGACGTCAGGTGCCTGGGCGCCAGGTCCTGCGGGGCCTGCGGATGCTTCTCGTCGAGGAGCAGGATGTCGACGAAGTAACTCAGCAGTCGAAAGGTGTTGCTGGCAACAGCGGACGCCTTCACTTTCCCGGCCGGTCCTACGTGCGCGTTGAAGGCACGGGCGAACGCCTCCTGCAGCGGACGGGCCACCGGAAGCGTTGCGAAGTCGTAGTCGGCCACCTCGTCGGGGTCCTGCTCCGAGAAGAACCGCACCCGGCACTGATCCTCCTCAAGGAACAGCCGCTGCGGCGGGACGTAGCCCGCCTCCGGCATCGTCGCCGGGCGCCCCGGGCTCATCGAGCCGCCACTGGATCGCCCAGCACCCGCCGGTCAGCGCCGTAGACCGCCGCCATCAGGTCCGCGATGCCGCTGCTGTCGGCATGCATCAGCAGCAACTCCAGTTCCAGGGCCTCGAAGGGCTCCAGGTAGATCTCCTTGGTGGTGCGCTGGTCCGCATGCCCGAGCAAAAGTCGCACCAGGTCCCAGGTGCTGCCGAACTCGTAACGCAGATCCCGCAGCTCCTCCCCGTCCAGGTGCGCGAACTTCCTGTCGAACAGCAGCCGACCCACCGAGAACCAGCGCAGCGCGAAGCTGTGGCGGAGCATATGGGCCGCGCCCGCGAACCCCTCCAGCCCCAGGCCGTCGCGCAGCCGCTGATTGGCCTGGGTGAAGACGTGCTGCCACCCGTGCGGATCCCGGGGCATCCCGTCCTCGTTCAGCCACAGTGCAACCGGCTCCAACCCCTGCGGTGTCTCACGTAGTAGCAGTCGGC
Source organism: Kitasatospora sp. NPDC090091 (assembly GCF_044747365.1). Classification (NCBI taxonomy): domain Bacteria; kingdom Bacillati; phylum Actinomycetota; class Actinomycetes; order Kitasatosporales; family Streptomycetaceae; genus Kitasatospora; species Kitasatospora sp. NPDC090091. Next base: position 48,351 of record NZ_JBIVDY010000002.1, on the reverse strand, counting down.
GGGCCTCCGGCGTCAGCGAGCTCAGCGGCACCTCCTCGACCAGGCCGTCCGGTCCGATCAGCCTCACCCGCCGACCGGACAGCGTCCGCGTCAGCAACCGGGTGCCCGCGATGCGCTCGTAGCGTCCGGCGGCCTGTGCCCGACGCACCGCGGTGGCCCGCTCGCCCTCGCAGTAATTCAGCACTGGCACCAGGCCCTTGCGCGACATCCAGTACTTGCGCGCCACGCTGCCCTTGGCGGTCTGCTCGGCAAGGTGACAGGTGTAGAAGCCGCGGCTGGGGTCGTCCGGCGGGAGCTCGACCAGCAGCAGCGAGCCGCCTTCCTCCAGCCGCAGCCCTGAGTTGTAGAGGCAGTCCGCGAAGGCGGCGTTCCGTTGCCCGTTGCGGCCCCGCCAGCTCGGGTCCTCGTCGCCCTCCAGCGTCAGTCCGAGCAGCCCGCAGTCCCGGTACCGCTCGTAGCCGGCCGGGTCGAACCACTTCACATCCCGGTCCCGTGTCGCCTTCGGATCGGTCACGGGCTTCTCTGACCGTGTGCCGTCGTGCCGCTTGCCCCGCCCCGGGCGGGTCCGAATCGGGTTGGTGATCTGGAACTCGTTCGCCGCCCACAGGTAGAACAGCCGGATGTGGGTGAGGTTGTCGCTGTAGGTGCCCGACTCCACCAGACGTGGGTTGCGCCCGTCCAGCATCCGCCAGGTCTTGAAGGCCTCCACTGCCGTCGGCTCGACGCCGTCCCATGGCCGCCCGTACGACCAAAGGAAGTTCAGCCACACCGCAAGGCTGTACGCGTACTTCCGCCAGGTCTTCCGCCCCAGGTCGCGAACGTCGTCGCTGTCGAACCAACTGTCCACTCGGAGATCTGGGGCGCCCAGAGGATCGAGCAGGAATGGCTGGCCAGCCCTCCGCGGCCTGGCTGCGGCCCGCAAGAGGACGTCCCGGTGCTGCAACACGACTGGGTCGTCGCACTCTGGGAGAAGGCCCACGCGTTCCCCGTGAAAGTACACCCTCCATCTCACGCCACGGATCCTGCATTGCCCCAGGTCACACCAGGGCCTCAACAGCCACCCGTTCACCCGAATCGGTGACGCTTCCGGTACGCGGCACCCAGCAACACGGATCTGCAACAACACGGGACTCGCTAGAGAAGCGAGGACTGGCCGGTGATGAGGGACGCGCTCGGCCCGGCGAGGAAGGCCGTTGCGGCGGCGACGTCCTCGGGGCGACCGCGGCGCTGGACGCACTGGCGGCGGATCTGGTCCTAGGGTCGGGCGCGGTGGTGGGCGGGCAGGTCGTTCTCCGCCTCGACCTGGATGGCCCCGGGGAGGACAGTGTTCACGCAGATTCCGACCGGGCCAAGTTCCCTGGCCAGCGATCTGGTGAGCCGATCAGTCCGGCCTTGGCGGTGCTGTAGGCGGCGAGGCCGGGGCGTCCGGCGCGGGCATTGACGCTGCAGATGTTGACGACGCGGCCCCAGCGCCGGGCGGTCATGCCGGGGGTGACGACTCGGCAGGTGCGGTAGTGGCTGGGCGGCGTCCTCGATCAGGTAGCCGATCTTGAGACGGGCATGGCCGTGCCGTACCCGCAGGTACTCGCCCGCCGTGCTCTTGCGCTAAAACTGCAACCACAGAACGACGAAGGCCCCGACCGCTGAGCGGTCGGGGCCCCCACCCTGCGCGGAATTGGCTACACCGGAGGCATCTACGTCTCCCAGGTCATCCCCGACCGCATGCGCCGCGACGCAGCCCACCGCCACGACTACCTGACCACGCTGCGCGAAGCCGGGATCAGCCGCTTCAACTCCGGCGTCGAGATCGTCAACAACGACTACCGCCAGCGCCACGTTCACGGCTACAAGGGCACCCTGACCTTCGACGACTACACGGCCGTCTTCGCCGACGCAGTCGACGTCTTCGGTCGCCTCGAGGTCGGCAGTTGCCTGCTCGCCGGCATCGAGCCTGCCGAAGACACTCTCCGTGGTCTGGAGACCATCGCCGAGCTGGGCGTGTGCCCCGCGCCGACCGTCCTCACCCCGTTCGTCGTCAAGCAGATGGACATCCCGTTCCAGTACGACCTCGACGGACTGATCGACGTCCACGTCGGCTTCAACGACATCATCGACCGCTACGAACTCCCGGTCTTCTCCGGCGTGTTCAGCCTCGCGTGATCACGAACGGCTTAATCCGGCGGGGCGGGCGGGACAGGTTCGGTTATGGTGAACCAGTCCCCCCGGGCGGCCGTCTACCGTCCGACGCCTTTGGCGCGACCAACGCGCCCGCAACCAGGGAGTTGCCAGCCATGACGCGCACCCTCGTCGCAGACCTGTCCAGCCACCTCGACGAGACGGTCACCGTCTACGGCTGGATCAACACACTTCGCCTCCAGCGGCGCATGCAGTTCGTGCTGGTCCGCGACCACACCGGCCTCATCCAGGTCACCCACGCCCGAGGCGGCGAAGGCGACGAGATCGAGGCAGTCTTCGAGAGCATCACCGCCGAGTCCGCCGTGAAGATCACCGGCAAGGTCGTCGGCAACCCGCAGGTCAAGCTCGGCGGCCTGGAGATCGTCCCCGAGCGCGTCGAGGTCGTCTCCCCGGCCGAGCCGAAGCTGCCCATCGACGAGCACACGGGCCTGGACCAGCGGCTCGACTGGCGTTTCCTCGACATCCGCCGGCCCTCGCAGCACCTGGTCTTCGCGGTGCAGACCACCGTCGAGCAGGCCATGCGCGAGGTCACCGCCGAGGAGGGCTTCACCGAGCTGCACACCCCCAAGCTGATGGGCACCGCCTCCGAGTCCGGAGCCGAGGTGTTCAAGGTCGGCTACTTCGAGCGCACCGCCTACCTCGCCCAGTCCCCGCAGTTCTACAAGCAGATGGCCATCGCCGCCGGCATCGACAAGGTCTTCGAGATCGGCCCCGTCTTCCGCGCCGAGCCGTCCTTCACCTCCCGCCACGCCACCGAGTTCACCGGCGTCGACGCCGAACTCGCCTGGATCGACGGCGTCGAGGACGTCATGGCCTTCGAGGAACGCCTCCTCCAGCGCGTCCTCCAGAAGGTCTCCGAGCGCCACGGCGACGCCATCAACGAGCACTTCGGCGTCCAAGTCGTGGTCCCCGAGACGCCGTTCCCGCGCATCACAATGGCGGACGCCCTCACCAAGCTCCGGGCCACCGGCTGGGACCCCGAAGGCGTCAAGGACGACCTCGACCCCGAAGGCGAGCGCAAGCTCTCCACCCTGATCGCGGAGGAGACCGGGCACGAGTTCGTGTTCGTGACGCGGTTTCCCGCCTCCGTCCGCCCGTTCTACCACCTGCGGCCCGAAGACGACCCCACCGTCACCGAGTCCTTCGACCTGCTGTGGAAGGGCATCGAGATCACCACGGGCGCCCAGCGCGAGCACCGCCACGAGCGTCTCATCGCCCAGGCCCGCGAGAAGGGCATGGAGACTGAGCCCCTCGCCAGCTACCTGAACTGCTTCCGCTTCGGCACCCCGCCCCACGGCGGCCTCGGCCTCGGCCTTGGCAGGCTTCTCATGCTGCTCCTGGGCCTCCCCACCATCCGCGAGGTCACCTTCCTCTTCCGCGGGCCCCACCGCTTGGAGCCGTAGCTGGGAGCGTTCGGGGGATCGCGGCCTGAACGGCTGCAGCGAGCCGGTCCTGCACCTGTGGACGGAGGGGGCGCGACTCGCAAGTTCCGAGCCCCTGCCGTCGTCGGCCTGACCGTGCTCACCCGCGCTGCGATACCGCCCGTAGAGCTGTTTGCCCAGCCCCAGGTGGTGCCGGCGTGCAGGCCGTCGAAGTCGAGTGCCCGCATGGCGGTGTCGTAGTCGTCCCATTCGTGTTCGGCGGCGGTGAAGTGCAGGTCGAAGTACGCGCGGGTGAGGTCGGGCTCGTGCCACTCGGCCGCGCATCGGAAGCGGACGAATACCTGCTGGCGGACGTTGAGGAGAAGCCAATCGCGGCGGGCGCGGCGTTGGGGCAGGTGATGACGATGCCGCGGGCGTCGAGTTCGCCGGGGTGGGGGACGGCGCGGATGACGGCTCTGTGGTGGCCGTCGTGGTCGGTGCTGGGGTTGGTCAAGTGGTGTCCTTCGGTGTCGGGTGTCGGTTGGCAAGCACACAGGACGCACGGCGGCCGGGATGGTACCCGGCCGCCGGAGAAGACATCGAAGGGGTGAGGGCTCGGCGAGGTGGTTGGCCGGAGGATTCGGCCGGCAAGTGGCTGACCTAATGGATCAAGGAGATCGTGCCGGGCACCGTCAGCGAGAACACGTACGCCGGATACGAGGGTCGCTGTCCGCGTGCACCTCGTCCCCGGCCTCGGCGCGCACCGCCTGGAGAAGCTGGAGCCCGAGCACCTGGAGCGCTTCTACAAGAAGATGCAGGCCAGCGGCAGCGCCGCCGGTACTGTCCACCAGGCCCCGGTCCGGGTAGCCCTCGGCGAGGCCGTTCGGCGTGGCCACGTGACCCGCAACGTGGCCACGATCGCCAAAGCGCCGCGCCTCGAAGAGAAGGAGATCGAGCCCTATTCGGTCGGTGAGGTGCAGAAGATCCTGCTGGAGGTCGGACGTCGTCGGCATCCGGCCCGGTGGGTCATCGCGCTTGCACTCGGCCTGCGCCAAGGAGAGGCGCTCGGTATGAAGTGGTCAGATGTCGACCTGGAGCTGGGCGTCGTCAGGCTTCGCCGGGGGGCCTCAGGTCGAAGTATGCGCACGGTTGCGGCGGCGACTGCGGGCGGAAGGCCGGCTACTGCCGTCAGCGGGTGCAGACCCGGCGGGAGACGAAGGGCACCAAGTCCCGGGCCGGCCGCCGCCCGATCCCGCTCCCGGACGAGCTGATCAAGCTGTTCCGGAAGCACCGGGAGGAGCAGGCCCGGGAGCGGGCTGATGCGCGGCAGCTCTGGACGGACAAGGACTACGTCTTCGCCTCGCCGACGGGGGAGCCGCTGAACCCGAACACCGACTACCACGAGTGGAAGGACATCCTGGGGGCCGCCGGCGTCCGCGAAGCCCGGCTCCATGACGCCCGCCACACCGCTGGGACCGTGTTGCTGCTTCCCAAGGTCCCCGAGCGGATCGTGATGGCCATCATGGGCTGGTCGTCCACCTCCATGGCCAAGCGCTACCAGCACGTGACCGACCCGATGCTGCAAGAAGTCGCGGAGAAGATCGGCGGTCTGCTCTGGGGTCTGCCCGCCGGAGCGGCCGGCGGCGGCCCAGAAACGGCCGACTGAGACGGAAACGGAGACGGGACACGACGAAGGCCCCCGACCGCTGGGCGGTCGGGGGCCTTCGTTTGCCCTGGCGGGCGGAGGCGGAGGATACGAGATTCGAACTCGTGAGGGGTTGCCCCCAACACGCTTTCCAAGCGTGCGCCCTAGGCCTCTAGGCGAATCCTCCGAGGGAGAGCTTAGTACATGTTCAGGGGTGGTCGCGACCACGTATCTCGTAGGCGGGGGAGTGGTGTGACCTGCGGATCGGGGAGGTGGAGGTGAGGGGCGGGGATCCGGTACTGTGGGGGTCAGCCCCTCGTGTGGCGTTATCTCTCTGAACCCCCCCAGGGCCGGAAGGCAGCAAGGGTAGGAGGGCTCTGGCGGGTGCGCGAGGGGTCTTTGCGTTCCCGGGGAAGGGTGGGCGGGGGCGGGACGAGGGGCGACGCGTTTGTCTGTCCGTCCCGATATCGTCGGTGGTGTGTCCCTAGCCCTGTACCGCCGCTATCGCCCCGAGACTTTCGCCGAGGTCATCGGGCAGGAGCACGTGACCGCTCCGCTCCAGCAGGCCCTGCGCAACAACAGGGTCAACCACGCGTACCTGTTCAGCGGCCCGCGCGGCTGCGGCAAGACGACGAGCGCGCGCATCCTGGCCCGCTGCCTGAACTGCGAGCAGGGGCCGACGCCGACGCCGTGCGGGGAGTGCCAGTCCTGCCGGGACCTGGCGACGGGCGGGCCCGGGTCGATCGACGTGATCGAGATCGACGCGGCGTCGCACGGTGGTGTGGACGACGCGCGGGAGCTGCGCGAGCGGGCCTTCTTCGCGCCGGTGCACAGCCGGTACAAGATCTTCATCCTGGACGAGGCGCACATGGTGACCTCGGCCGGCTTCAACGCGCTGCTGAAGGTGGTGGAGGAGCCGCCGGAGCACCTCAAGTTCATCTTCGCCACCACGGAGCCGGAGAAGGTGATCGGGACGATCCGGTCCCGCACGCACCACTACCCGTTCCGGCTGGTGCCGCCCGGCACGCTGCGGGACTACCTGGCGGAGGTCTGCGGCCGGGAGCAGATCCAGGTCGAGGACTCCGTCTTCCCGCTGGTGGTGCGGGCCGGCGCCGGGTCGGTGCGTGACTCGATGTCGGTGATGGACCAGCTGCTCGCCGGGGCCGCCGAGGGCGGTGTGACGTACCAGATGGCCACCGCGCTGCTCGGGTACACGGACTCGGCGCTGCTGGACGAGGTGGTGGACGCCTTCGCCGCGCACGACGGGGCGACGGTGTTCCAGGTGATCGACCGGGTGGTCGAGGGCGGGCACGATCCGCGGCGGTTCGTGACGGACCTGCTGGAGCGCCTGCGCGACCTGGTGATCCTGGCCACTGTGCCGGACGCGGGAGAGAAGGGGCTGATCGACGCCCCGGCCGACCGCGTCGCGGTGATGCAGGCGCAGGCGGACGCGTTCGGGGCGGCGGAGCTCAGCCGGGCGGCCGACATCGTCAACACCGGGCTGACCGAGATGCGGGGGAACGCGGCGCCGCGGCTGCAGCTGGAGCTGATCTGCGCCCGGGTGATGCTGCCGGGCGCGTACAGCGACGAGCTGTCGCTGCAGGCGCGGATGGACAAGCTGGAGCGGCGGGCGGCGGCCGGAGGGTTCGCGGCACAGCCGGGAGCCCTTGCGGCGGCTCCCCTGGGCGCTCCGGCGGCAGTGCCGGCAGCAGTGCCGCAGGTGGCGGCCCCGGCGGTGGTGGACGAGCCCGCCCCCGTACAGATGGCGCCCGTGCAGGCCGCCCCCGCCCCGGTGGCTCCGCCCGCGGCGCCGCCGGCCCCGGCCGGGCCCGCGCCCGGTGCCTGGCCGATCCCGCGCAGCTTCCCGCCGGCCGGTGCGGCCGGTGCGCCGGCGGAGCCGGCACCGGTGCAGCAGGCGCCCGCACAGCCCGTACAGCCCGCACCCGCAACGGCCGCGCCCGTCCAGGCGCCGGCGGCCGCGCCGGGCGGCGGACAGCCTTCGCAGGCCGCCCAGCAGGGCGCGGCGCAGGTCCGCCAGCTCTGGCCGCAGATCCTGGAGGCGGTGAAGAACCGCCGCCGCTTCACCTGGATCCTGCTCAGCCAGAACGGCCAGGTGGCCGGGTTCGACGGCAGCGTGCTCCAGGTGTCGTTCATCAACGCGGGCGCCCGGGACAGCTTCGTCGGCAGCAACAGTGACGACGTGCTGCGCCAGGCGCTCGCCGACGCCCTCGGTGTGGACTGGCGGATCGAGTGCATCGTCGACCCGTCGGGCGGCGCCGGTGGTGCCGGCGGTGGCGGTTCGGCCGGCGGCGGCAGCTTCGGCGGCAGCGGCGGTGGGGGCGGTGGGGGCGGTGGGGGCGGCTGGGGTGCCGCCCCGGCGCGCCCGGCTGCGCCCGCGCCCGCGGTACAGCCCTCCGCACCGGCGCCCGGCCCCGTGCCCGCGCCGATGGCCGCGCCCCCCGTGGCCCCGGTCGCGCCGGTGGCACAGCCGCCCGTGCAGGCGCAGGCCGCGGTGGCCGCGCCGGTCGGCCGGCCGGTGCAGGCGGTCGCCCCGGAGGACGACATCCCGGAGGAGGACGACCCGGACATCAACGAGGACGCGTTCTCCGGCCAGGAGCTGATCATCCGCGAGCTCGGAGCGACGGTCCTGGAGGAGATCCGCCACAGCGGCGGCTGAGCCCCGGGCCCGATGGCCCCGGGCCCCCGGGGCTGAGGTGCCCGGCGCTCCACCCGGCCGTACGGGCGTACCGGGCGCGGAGAGCACGTAGGCTCGGGGTGACGACGCAAGCGCGACAGCACGCACACAGAACGCAAGGAGTGAGCCGTGTTCCCCGGTGGTGGCCAGCCCAACATGCAGCAGCTGCTCAAGCAGGCGCAGAAGATGCAGCAGGACCTCGCCAAGGCGCAGCAGGAGCTGGCCGAGGCGAAGGTGAACGGTTCGGCGGGCGGTGGCCTGGTCGAGGTGACGGTGACCGGTGCCGGTGAGCTGGTGGCGCTGACCATCGCCCCGGCGGCCGTGGACCCGGAGGACACCGAGACCCTGGCCGACCTGATCCTGGCGGCGGTCCGCGACGCCAACCAGGCCGCGCAGAAGATGCAGGCCGAGCGCATGGGCCCGCTGACCCAGGGCCTGGGCGGCGGCATCCCCGGTCTGCCGTTCTAGGTCCGTTCCGGGGCTGATCCAGGGCCGATCCAGGCCCGATCCAGGGCAGATCCGGGGCCGAAGGCGATCGTTCCGGTTCGGCCGCGAGCGGTGAGCCCGGACGGCGGGCGGTGCGGTTCGACCGCAAGCGGTGAGAGGGGTTGACGGTCCGAAGTTCAGACAGTCGACCTGTGTGATTTATGCGGGAGTAGGGCGTCGGGCGGTGTGCCCGGCGCCCGATTCGTTGGATGATGGCACCGGGGCGCCCCGAGCGGGTGCCCCACCGACCACCTGAGGGAAGGCGCGACGTGTACGAGGGCGTGGTTCAGGACCTGATCGACGAACTGGGCAGGCTGCCCGGCGTCGGGCCCAAGAGCGCGCAGCGGATCGCCTTCCACGTTCTGCAGGCCGACCCGGTCGACGTGCGCCGGCTGGCGCACGCGCTGCTGGAGGTCAAGGACAAGGTCCGGTTCTGCGTCGTCTGCGGCAACGTCGCGGAGGCCGAGCAGTGCCGGGTCTGCCTCGATCCGCGTCGCGACCTCGCGGTGATCTGCGTGGTCGAGGAGCCCAAGGACGTCGTCGCCATCGAGCGCACCCGCGAGTTCCGCGGCCGCTACCACGTGCTGGGCGGCGCGATCAGCCCGATCGAGGGCGTCGGCCCGGACGACCTGCGGATCCGCGAGCTGCTGGCACGCCTCGCGGACGGCACGGTCACCGAGCTGATCCTGGCCACCGACCCCAACCTGGAGGGGGAGGCGACCGCCACCTACCTGGCCCGGCTCTGCAAGCCGATGGGCCTGAAGGTGACCCGGCTGGCGAGCGGACTGCCCGTCGGCGGGGACCTGGAGTACGCGGACGAGGTCACCCTCGGCCGTGCCTTCGAAGGGAGACGACTGCTCGATGTCTGACCGGACGATCAACCAGCAGCCCCACACGCCCCACCAGGCCGGTCCGCAGCACGACCGGCACGCCCCGCACACCCACGCGCACGGCTCCGAGCCGGACGACTTCGCGGTGCAGATCGCGGACTCGGTGGAGAGCTTCGTGCTCGCCGTCACCGAGGTCGCCAAGGGCGACGAGCCCGGCAGCGCGGTTTCGCTGCTCCTCCTGGAGGTCTCGCAGCTGCTGCTGGCCGGTGGCCGGCTGGGCGCCATCGAGGACGTCGTCCCCGAGGACCGGTTCGAGCCCGACACCGGGCCGGAGCCGGACGGTGAGCAGCTGCGCGAGCGGCTGGCCGAGCTGCTCGCGCCGATCGACGTCTACCACGAGGTCTTCGACCCGTACGGTCCGCCGGAGAAGCCCAACGCGTTCCGGATCTCGGACGACCTGGCCGGTGTGGTCAGCGAGCTGCAGCACGGCCTCACCCACTACCGCGAGGGACGCGTCAGCGAGGCGCTCTGGTGGTGGCAGTTCTCGTACCTCTCCAACTGGGGCACCACCTGCACGGCGGTGCTCCGGGCGCTGCAGTCGCTGATCGCCCACGTCCGGCTGGACAGCCCGATCGGGGCGGTCCCGGACGGCGCGGACACCGACGACGACGGGCTCACCGACGAGCAGCTGGAGCAGCAGGCCGGCGACCTGATGGCAGCCGAGCTGGGCCTCCACCGCTAGGGCCCCCGGTTCTGCCAGGAGCCGTTCGCGGCGAAGTGCGGCGAAGTGCGGTGCTGTACGGCGCTGTGCGGCGCTGTGACGGAAACCTCAGGGATCTCCGCGGAACGGAAATCCCGGGGGCCGTCGTCCGTTCGTCCGCCGATTCTTCGGGAGGGCGGCGAGGCGCCCGCAGACCTGCCGGTCGGGTCCCCGCACCGGCGCCCACCTGCTGAAACGTGCGTCTCATCATATGGAAAGCAGCGGCCGGGCCACCCCTGCTCGGTAGACTGGCGCCGACCGCACAGCCCCCGCCACCCGGGGGTGCCGGGGGCCCCGGGCCCCCGGAAACGACACAAGTCGAGGAGCGCACGTGGGCCTTGTCGTGCAGAAGTACGGCGGCTCATCCGTTGCGGATGCCGAGGGCATCAAGCGCGTGGCCCGTCGAATCGTTGACGCCAAGAAGGCCGGCCATGAGGTCGTCGTCGTGGTGTCCGCGATGGGCGACACGACGGACGAGCTCATCGAACTCGCGGAGCAGGTGTCCCCGCTCCCTGCCGGCCGTGAGTTCGACATGCTGCTGACCGCTGGGGAGCGCATCTCCATGGCCCTGCTGGCCATGGCGATCAAATCCCTGGGTCACGAGGCCCAGTCCTTCACGGGCAGCCAGGCCGGTGTCATCACCGACTCGGTCCACAACAAGGCGCGCATCATCGACGTGACGCCGGGCCGCATCCGCACCGCCCTGGACGAGGGCAACATCGCGATCGTGGCCGGCTTCCAGGGTGTCTCGCAGTCCAGCAAGGACATCACCACCCTCGGCCGCGGCGGCTCGGACACCACCGCCGTCGCCCTCGCCGCGGCCCTCAAGGCCGAGGTCTGCGAGATCTACACCGACGTGGACGGCGTCTTCACCGCCGACCCGCGCGTGGTGAAGAAGGCCCGCAAGATCGACTGGATCGCGTACGAGGACATGCTGGAGCTGGCCTCGTCCGGTTCCAAGGTGCTGCTCGACCGCTGCGTGGAGTACGCGCGGCGCTACAACATCCCGATTCACGTACGCTCGTCCTTCTCGGGCCTTCCCGGGACGATCGTCAGCAACGACAACCCGAACCAGCCCGAAGGGGGCGAGATGGAGCAGGCCATCATCTCCGGAGTCGCCCACGACACGTCCGAGGCCAAGGTGACGGTCGTCGGCGTTCCGGACAAGCCGGGCGAGGCGGCGCGGATCTTCCGCGCCATCGCCGACGCCGAGGTCAACATCGACATGGTGGTGCAGAACGTCTCCGCCGCGTCGACGGGGCTCACCGACATCTCCTTCACCCTGCCGAAGACCGAGGGCCAGAAGGCCATCGACGCGCTCGGCCGGGTCAAGGAGGGCATCGGCTACGAGTCGCTTCGCTACGACGACGCGATCGGCAAGATCTCGCTGGTCGGCGCCGGCATGCGCTCCAACCCGGGCGTCACGGCGACCTTCTTCGAGGCGCTCTCCGAGGCCGGCGTCAACATCGAGCTGATCTCCACCTCGGAGATTCGCATCTCGGTCGTCACCCGCGCCGAGGACGTCCCGGAGGCCGTCCGCGCCGTCCACACGGCCTTCGGCCTGGACAGCGAGTCGGACGAGGCGGTCGTCTACGGGGGCACCGGGCGATGACCCGGCGGCCGAACCTCGCCGTCGTCGGCGCCACCGGCGCGGTCGGCGAGGTGCTGCTCGGCCTGCTCTCCCTCCGTCAGGACATCTGGGGCGAGGTACGCCTCGTCGCCTCCCCGCGCTCGGCCGGCCGCAAGCTGGTCGTGCGCGGGGAGCCCGTCGAGGTGCTCGCCCTCGACGAGGACGCCTTCGACGGTGTCGACGTCGCGCTCTTCGACGTGCCGGACGAGGTCTCCGCCCAGTGGGCGCCGATCGCGGCGGCCAAGGGCGTCGTGGTGGTGGACAACTCCGCCGCCTTCCGGATGGACGAGGACGTCCCGCTGGTCGTCCCCGAGGTCAACGCGGCGTCGGCCCGGATGCGCCCGCGCGGCATCGTGGCCGGCCCCAACTGCGCCACGCTCGCGATGATCGCGGCGATCGGCGCCCTGCACGCCGAGTACGGGCTCAGCGAACTGGTCGTCGCCTCCTACCAGGCGGCCTCCGGCGAGGGCCGGTCCGGCGTGGACGCGCTGCGCGAGCAGACCGCGCTGGTCGCCGGCACCGAGGTCGGCGAGCAGACCGGCGACCTCCGCGCGGTGATCGCCGACAACGGCCCGTTCGCCGCCCCGCTCGCGTTCAACGCGGTGCCGTGGACCGGCTCGCTGATGGACGGCGGCTGGTCGTCCGAGGAAATCAAGATCCGCAACGAGTCGCGCAAGATCCTCGGCCTGCCGGCGCTGCGGGTCTCCGCGACCTGCGTGCGCATCCCCGTCGTGCGCACCCACGCACTGGCCGTGCACGCGGTCTTCGAGCGCGAGGTGACGCAGGAGCACGCCCAGGAGATCCTCCGGGACGCCCCCGGCGTGGTGCTCTACGACGACCCGGCGGCGGGGGAGTTCCCGACGCCGAACGACGTGGTGGGGACGGACCCGGTCTGGGTCGGGCGGGTCCGCCGGGCGCTGGACGACCCGACCGCGCTGGACCTCTTCCTCTGCGGCGACAACCTGCGCAAGGGGGCGGCGCTCAACGCCCTCCAGATCGCCGAACTGGTGGCGGGCGAGCTCTCCGGCTGAGGGGTCGTGAGGACCCGGTCGAGAGACGGTGAGGACCTGGCCCGGGGGGTGGTGACGCCGACTCGGACCGGGTAGTTGTGGGTAACGTCCCAATCCCCTGGAGGGCGCTTCGGCCCATGCGGGAGAATGTCCCGCGGGCTGGGCAACCATGACAGGGGATCGAGTGTCCAACGGGCGTGGCGAACGTGATGGTGGGGGTTGGGGCGGGCATCTCGGCAATGGCCGCGGTGACCTTCCCGCCGCGCGCCCATCGGCCCTCGGATAGGCCGGAAGACAGCCAGATGACCGCGGTCGCACCCGGCGCGGCGGATCCCGGCGCCGACACCACCGCCGGCGCCAGCGAGGATCTGCTCACCGAGACCTACCAGGCCCACTACCGCTCCCTGCTGCGGCTCGCGGCGCTGCTCCTCGACGACCTCTCGACCTGCGAGGACGTGGTTCAGGAGGCGTTCATCCGGGTCCACGCGGCCCGGCGCCGGGTGCGCGAGCCCGAGAAGACGCTCGCCTACCTCCGGCAGACCGTGGTCAACCTGTCCCGCTCCACCCTGCGCCGCCGGATCCTCGGGTTGCGTCTGCTGCCGAAGCCGATGCCTGACATGGCCAGTGCAGAAGAAGGGGCCTACGATGCCCTGGAGCGTGACCAGTTGAAGGCCGCGCTGCGGGGTCTGCAACGCCGTCAGCGGGAGGTTCTGGTGCTGCGTTACTTCGTGGACATGACGGAGGCGCAGGTCGCGGAGGCCCTGGGGATCTCGCTCGGCTCGGTGAAGGCGTACGGCTCGCGCGGACTCGCCGCACTCCGGGTCCAGATGGAGGCCGGGCATGGCTGACGATCGGATCGGTCCGAGGCGGGACGGCGGCGGCGCCGAGGGCGCGGACGCCGGCGGGCGGGGTGGGGCGGCCGGCGCACCGGGCGGCCCGGCCTGCGGCGCGGGCGCGGGTGCGGGCGCGGAGGAGCGGACGCTCCGGGAGCTGATGCAGCGCGCCGTCGCCGAGATCGAGCCCGATCCCTCCGGTCTGCAGCGGATCCGGACCGCCGTACCGCGGCGACGGGCCGCCCGGCGCGGGGCCCTGACCGGCGCCGCCGCGCTGGCCCTCGCGCTCGCCATCGCCCTGCCCGCCCTGCACGACCCCGACCACCTGGGGCTCTCCGGCGGGCCGGGCTCGCCCACCGCGCGCGGCGGGACGGCCGCGGACCACGACGACGACGGTGTCGGGCCCGGCACCGTCGGGGGCCACGGCCCCACCCCGCACCCGGGGGGGAGCGGGACCGCCACCGGCGGCACCCCTTCCGGCTCCGCCAGCGCCTCACCCAGCCCCTGGGCGAGCGCCACCAACGCCGTCCCGGACCCGACCGTGCCGGTCACGTCGGCCGGCGCCGGCAGCGACGGCGGCCCCCTGGTACCGCTCTGCACCCGCGGAGATCTCGGGCGCGGCGCCTCGCAGGTCGGCGCGGCCGACGGCGCCGGACGGATCTACGGGTACTTCATGGTCGTCAACATCTCCGGCCGGGTCTGCCGGTTGGGCGGGCCGGGCTCGGTCACCGTCACCGAGACCGCCGGCACCGACCCCGCCCGGATCAGGGTGACCGACCACGTGGCCGGGGATCCCGCGACCGGACTGCCCGCGCCGGGCCCGACCTCCACCGCGGGCGACGGCGGCGGCGCGGCCGCGGACGGCCAGGGCCTGCTCCTCGCGCCGCGGGCGGGGTACCGGGTGGACTTCGGCTGGGTGCCGGACGCCGCCGGCTGCCCGGCACCGGCCGGCTCCTCGCCCAGTGCGACGCCGGGCGTGGCCGGCCGGCCGGTGGCGGGCAATCCGGGCATCGCGGGAGGCGGGGGAGACGCGGGCGGCGCGGGCACGTCGTCGAGTGCGCGGTCCGGCGGGCCGGGCAGCGGCCCGGCCGCCATGGCCCCGGCGGGGGGACCGTCGGCCGGACCCACTGCGGGCGGCGGCGCGGGCTCGGCCTCGCCGTCGGCCGGTCCCACCACGGCCTCGAGCCCGACCGCGACCGCGACCGCGACCGGCGGGCCGAGTACGCCGCCGTCCGCCGTTACCATCGCGCACACCCCGGCCCCCGGCAGCCCGTCCGCGGCCACGGCGACCCTCCTCGGCGCCTGCTCCGGCACGGTCTACCGCACCGGCCCGCAGCCCCTCCCGCCCCCGCCCGCCGCGACCCCGTCGGCGTCCCCCTCGGGCGGCTGAGTCCGCGCGCCGGAAGTCGGACGGGCCGACGTCCGGCGGACGAGCCCGCGGGTGGCCCGGTGAGGGTGACCCGGGCGCTCTCGGCGCCCCGGCCCGTCCACGGGAAGTCGGACGGGCCGACTTCCCGTGCTGCTGCGCACCCCCTGTGGTCGGGAGCGGTGTGAGGAGTGGTTACCGTGGGGGGTGTGTACCGGTTCCTCCTCACCCCGCGCTGGCTGGGCGGCACCGCGCTGGCCGTGGCGGCCGTGGCGGTGTGCGTCTGGCTCGGCTCCTGGCAGCTCGGCCGGTTCGAGGACAAGGTCTCCTCGCACCAGGAGATCAGCAAGTCGGTGACCGACGCCGGAGCGGCCAGGCCGCTCGGCGAGCTGCTCGACGACGGCCGCCCGCAGGTCACCACGGACACCGTCGGCCGGGCCGTGACGGTCTCCGGGACCTTCGACCAGGAGCACCAGCTGGTCGTCCCCAACCGGGTGCTCGACGGCAAGCAGGGCTACTACGTGCTCACCCCGCTGCGGACGGGTGACGGCCGGACCGTCGCCGTCGTCCGGGGCTGGGCGCCGGGTGCGCCGGGTGGGCCGGCCGCCGAGGCGTCCGCCGTCGCGGCGCCCACCGGCGAGGTCACGGTGACCGGGCGGCTTCAGGCGGGCGAGACCAGCGGCAGCGGCGGTGCGGTGGCCGGCGGGCTCCCGGCGGGGCAGCTCGGCACGATCAACCAGGCCGCGCTGGTCAACAAGCTCTCCTACGACGGCTGGTACGACGGCTGGGTCGCCGCGGACACCGTGCCGACCGGGCTGACCGCGGTGCCGACCGTGCAGCCGCAGGGCGGCAACGGCCTGAGCCTGCGGGCGTTCCAGAACCTCGGGTACACCCTGGAGTGGTTCGTCTTCGGCGGCTTCGTCGTCTTCATGTGGTTCCGCCTGGCGCGCCGCGAGGCGGAGGCCGAGCAGGACCGGGCCCTCGGACTGGACCCGGTCCTGGAGTAGCGCCCGGCGGGTGGCCCCCGCCTCAGCGGGTGGGTACCCCCGCACCGGCGGGCGACTTCGGCGGTGCCGCGGGCACCGAGGCCGACGGCGACTTGGCCGGCGCACCCGGTGCCGCGGCGGAAGCCGACGCGGAAGCCGAGGGCGAGGGCGCGGACGGCGTGGGCGAGACCGTCGCGGTGGCCGACGGGCCGGCCGCCGGTGGGTCGTCGCACCGCCGGCCGCTGCTGTTGTTGCTCCCGCTGTAGTCGTCGTCGTCCGAGTCGTGGTCGGTGTGGTGGCGCACCTTGCGGCCGCTCTTGGAGCTCTTCGACCCCTTCGAGCTGCTCTTCGACCCGGACTTGGCGAGCAGGACGATCCCGCCCCCGCCCTCACCGTTCTCCGCCGTGACGAAGGCCGCCCGCACGGCGAGACCGCCCACCGACGCCGCCGTCCCGACATCCGCCGTCCCGACATCCGCGGAACCGACGCCCGTCGCACCGACGCCCGCCGCACCGACGCCCGCCGCACCGACGCCCGCGGCACCGACGCGCGTCGCGCCCGCCGACGCCGCGGGCGACGCCTTCGCCGGAGCCGAGGCGCCCGCCGAGGGCGAGGCCGACCGCGACGCCGTCGCGGTCGGCTGTGCCGTCGGCTGCGCGGACGGCACAGCCGACGGCGGCGGGCAGGCCACCTCGTCGTCGTCGTCCTGGCCCGAGCAGCCGGTCAGCACCAACGCCCCGGCCACCCCCGCCCCCACGACCGCCAGCAGTCGTCTCACCCGGTCCCCCCGTCTCTCCCCGCAACCCCCGAGGCCACTGCGGCACCCGTGGCCCCCGCGGTCCCGTCGACCCGATTCTCGCCGACGACGCCCGCTCCGAGGTGCCGTCGGACGAAGTCGATCTCCAGCCGGAGCTGCTTGATCCGCTCCTCCACCACCAGCGAGCCGTGCCCGGCGTCGTACCGGTAGACCTCGTGCGGCTTGCCCAGCTGCTCCAGCCGTTCGACGTAGTTCTCGATCTGCCGGATCGGGCAGCGCGGGTCGTTCACCCCGGCGCTGATGTAGACCGGCACCCGGACCTGCTCGACGTAGGTCAGCGGGGAGGAGGCCGTCCAGCGCTCGGGCACCTCCTCGGGCGTGCCGCCGAAGAGCGTGCGGTCGAGCGACTTCAGCGCCTCCATCTCGTCGTCGTACGCGGTCAGGTAGTCCGCGACCGGGACGGCGGCGACGCCCAGCGCCCAGCTCTCCGGCTGCACGCCGAGGCCGAGCAGGGTCAGGTAGCCGCCCCAGGAGCCGCCGGTGAGCACCAGCCGCGCGGGGTCGGCGAGGCCGCTCGCCACCGCCCAGTCGCGGACCGCGCCGATGTCCTCCAGCTCGATCAGGCCGACCCGCTCGCGCAGGGCGTCCGTCCAGGCCTGGCCGTAGCCGGTGGAGCCGCGGTAGTTGACCCGGACCACCGCGAAGCCGTGGTCCAGCCAGGCGGCCGGGCCGGCGGCGAAGGCGTCGCTGTCGTGGTGGGTCGGGCCGCCGTGGATCTCGAAGACGGTCGGGAACGGGCCGTCGCCCTCCCCGGCGCCGGCCGGCCGCTGCACCAGCGCGTGCACCCGCCCGCCGGGGCCGTCCACCCAGACGTCCTCGACCGGCACCGAACCGGGCGGGACGGCGCCGGGCGCGCGCAGCACCACCGTGCCGGCCGTGGAGCGGACCGCGGACGGCTCGGCGGCGGACGACCAGAGGAACTCCACCGTGCCGTCCGGGCGGGCGGTCGCACCGCCGACGGTGCCGCGCGGGGTGTCCAGCCGGGTGAGCACACCCGTGTCCAGCGCGTACGAGAACAGCTCGCTGCGCGCCTCGTACTCGTGCTCGACCAGCAGGGCGGCCGCCCCGGGCCGCCACTGCGCGGAGACGTCGCCGGGCAGCTCGCGGCCCTGCTCGTCGCGGAGCGGCAGCGCGGTCTCGGCGCCGGTGGCGACGTCCCAGATCATCGGCTCCCAGCGGCCGGTGCGCTGGTGCGCCACCAGCAGCCGGGTGTCGCCCTCGACCGGGGCGAAGCCGAGGCAGGCGACCCCGCGCGGCTCGTCCCGGCCGGTGACCTCGTCGAGCTCGGCGACGGTCGCGCCGTCGGAGAGCCGGACGATCCGGATCGCCGAGTGCATCGCGTCGCCGTGCTCGGTGTGGTCGATCGCCAGCAGCGTGCTGTCGTAGCTGAGGTCGCCGACCCCGCCGTACTCCTCGTGCCGGTAGATCTCCACGGCCTCGGCCGCGCCGGGGCGGCGCAGGTGCAGGGTGGTGCCGTGCTCGTCGGTGGAGCGGCCGACCACCACGGTGCCGTCCCGGCCGAGTGCCAGGCCCGCCGAGTAGGAGGCGGCCAGCCCGGGGACGGCCTCCTCGTCCGGGCCGTCGGCGCCCTCCGGCCGGCCCGCGAAGGGCCGGCGGCGCCAGATGCCGAACTCGTCGCCGTCGTTGTCGTCGAACCACCAGACCCACGCGCCGTCCGGGGTCAGCTCGGCGTCGGTGGTGCCGTTCGGGCGGCCGGTGACCCGGCGGTGGGTGTCGGTGGCGCGGTCCCAGGCGTACACCTCGTAGGTGCCGGTCGCGTTGGACACGTACAGCGCCCGGTCGGGGGCGTCGTCCGCCCAGTCCGGCAGGGAAACCCGTGCCGCCCTGAACCGCTGCTCCCACGCCGGTACGGCGCTCTTCTCCTCGCTCATCCACCCATCCAACCCGATCGGGGTGACCGAACGGAACGGGCGGGTGGACCCCGTCGGCCCACCCGCCCGTGCGCTCTCCGTCCACCTGCCCGCCCGGTCCGCGAAGACGCGCCGGTCGGCCGGCCGGCCGTTGAGCCCGCCGGCCGGTGAGCCCGCGGTCCGCCGGTGCGCAGGAAGCCGGTCCGCCGGTCCGCCGACCCGTCAGCCGGTTCGCCGGGGCAGCAGCTGCACCAGGCCCACCAGCAGCAGCTCCAGCCCGGCCAGCGCCGCGACGCTGTGCCCGAAGGCGGCGACCGGGTCGCCGGCGCCGTAGTGGAGGATGCCGATCAGCGCGATCCCGAGCGCCCCGCCGACCTGCTGGACGGTGGCCACCACACCCGCGGCCGAGCCGGCCAGCGCGGGCTCGACCGCGGCCAGCACCACCGCGGTCACCGGGGCGATCACCAGGCCCATGCCGAGGCCGTCCACGAACAGGCCGGGCGCCAGCCACCAGACGCTGCCGGTCGTACCGCCGGCGTACGCGGCGAGGCCGAGCAGGCCCAGCCCGGCCGCCATCAGCAGCCCGCCGAGCGCGACCGTCTGCCGCCCCAGCCGGGCGGCGACGCGGTGCGCGGCGGTGGAAGTCAGCAGGTAGCCGACGCCGATCGCGGTGAAGACCAGGCCGGCGCCGAGCGCGTCGAGCCCCCGGCCCGGCTGCAGGTACAGGGCCAGCACCAGGAAGAAGGAAGCCTGGCCGAGCCAGAAGGCGAGTTGGGCGAAGAGCCCGGCGGTGAACGCGCGGGACCGGAACAGCCGGGTGTCGACCAGCGGCGAGCCGGTGGCGCGGGTCCGGTGCTGGTGCACGGCGAAGACGGCGAGCAGCACGACCGAGCCGGCCGTGCAGAGCCAGGTCCAGAGCGGCCAGCCCAGCTCCCGGCCCTGGATCAGCGGCAGCACCAGGCCGGTCAGCGCGGCGGTGACCAGCAGCACGCCCACCGGGTCCAGGCCGGGCCGGTGCGGGGCACGGGACTCCGGCAGGCAGCGGCGGACCAGGGCGAGCGCGGCCAGGCCGACCGGAAGGTTGATCAGGAAGCAGCTGCGCCAGTCCAGGCCGAAGAGGTCGGCGCGGATCAGCACACCGCCGATGAGCTGGCCGAACACCGCGCCGACGCCCATGGTCAGCCCGTACATCGCGAACGCCTTGGCCTGCGTGGCGCCGCTGAACGCCGTCCGCAGGATGGCCAGCACCTGCGGTCCCATCAGCGCCGCCGCCAGCCCCTGGGCGACCCGTGCGCCGACCAGGGCGGCCGCGGTGGGGGCCAGCCCGCAGCCGGCCGAGGCGAGCGTGAAGAGGGCCAGGCCGAGGCCGAACACCCGGCGCCGGCCGTAGCGGTCGCCGAGCCGTCCGGCGGTGATCAGGCCGACGGCCAGCGCCAGGCCGAAGCCGGCGATCACCCACTGCACGGCGGCCGGTCCGGCCCCGAGGCCGGTCTGGAGGGAGGGGACGGCGACGTTGACCACGAAGACGTCCAGGGAGGTCATGAAGGTGGCGGTCAGGACGACCGGCAGCAGCCCCCGGGGAGCGGACCCGACGGACTCGACAGGCTCGACGTGCGGGGCGTGCTCGACCGGTTCGGCTGGTGCGGGGCCGCCGGCGGTGGCCGGCGCGGGGCGCAGGTCGGTGCTCATCTCGGCTTCTCCTCGGGGGGTTGGAGGGGCGGGCGCGTGCGGCCCGCCCCTGCACGCTGGTGCGCGCTCGGTGGCTCAGGCGCCCGGCACGCGGTCCAGGAAGCCGTGGACGGCGGTGATACGGCCCTCCGGGTCGGCCACCAGCACGTCGAACCCGACCACCAGGGCCTCCTCGCCGGCCGGCCCGAGGTTCCAGGTGAACCGGGCGATGTCGTGGTGGGCGTCCACCGGGCCGAGGGTGAACACCAGGCCCGGGAACTGCGTCTGGGCCGCGCCGATCAGCGCGTCCACGCCCTCCCGGCCGGTGACCGCGGCCAGCGGGTCGGTGTAGCGGCAGTCCTCCGCCCAGACCTCGTCGATCAGCTTGCGGCGGGCGGCCGGGTCGGTCTCGTTCCAGGCGGCGAGGTAGCGCTCGGCGAGCTGCTGCAGGTCGGTCGTCCGGGTCTCGGTCATCGTCTTCTCCCTTGTGCGGCTGGTCCGTTCGGCGGGTCGTTCCCGCTGCTCATGAAGGTACGGACGGCGGGCGGCAGCCGAATCTGTCACGTATGGGTAGGGGTGTACGTAGGCCGGACCGGTACGGCGCCGGTGAGCCGCGGGTAGGGTCGTCGGTGGGGCGCGGGTGTTGCCGCCGGGGCGCCGGTGGCCGCCGGGGCGGGAGGGCCGGAGGCACGGGGGGATGCGGGGGATGCCGGGGATGCCGGGGATGCTGTACGGGCGGGAACGCGAACAGGCCGTCGTCGAAGCGCTGTTGGACGGCGCGCGGAGCGGCCGCAGCGGGGTGCTGGTGGTGCGCGGCGAACCCGGGATCGGCAAGACCGCGCTGCTGGAGCACGCGGTGGCGGCGGCAGGCGGCGCGTTCCGGGTGATCCGGGCGACCGGCGTCGAGTACGAGGCCGAACTGCCCTTCGCCGGGCTCAGCCTGCTGCTCGCGCCCGGGCTGGACCGGCTCTCTGCGCTGCCCGGCCCGCAACAACGCTCCCTGGCCGGGGCGTTCGGGCTCGCCGAGGCGCCGGCCGGTGCGGCGGCGCCCGGCGACCGACTGCTCGCCGGGCTCGCCACGCTCGGACTGCTGGCCGAACTCGCCGCCGATCGGCCGCTGTTGTGCGTGGTGGACGACGTGCAGTGGCTGGACCGCTCCTCGCTGGACGCGCTGGTGCTCGCCGCCCGCCGACTCCAGGCGGAGGGGGTGGCCCTGCTGCTCGCCGTGCGGGACGGCGGCGCGGCGGCTCCGGGCCCCGGCTCGGCGGCCGGTTCGCGGGGCGCCTCCGGGAGCGGTCGGTCGGCCCCGGCCGGCGCGACCGGGGCCGACGGACTGCCGCTCGCCGGCCTGCCCGAGCTGCGGCTGGCCGGGCTCGCCGAGCCGGACGCGGCCCGACTGCTGGACGCCCGCGCCGGCGCGGGGGTGAGCGGCGAGGTCCGCCGCCGGCTGCTCGCCGAGGCGGCCGGAAACCCGCTGGCGCTCACCGAACTTCCCGCCGCCGTCAACGAGTCGGGCCCGACGGAGCCCGCGCTGGCGCCCGGCGTGCTGCCGCTCACCAGCCGGCTGCAGCTCGCCTTCCACGGCCAGGTGACCGGCCTGCCGCCCGCCACCCAGAGCCTGCTGCTGGTCGCTGCCGCCGAGGAGAACGGCGAGCTCGACGTCGTGCTGTCCGCCGCCGCTGCACTCGGCGCGACCGCAGAGCACCTCGCGCCCGCCGAGGAGGCCGGCCTGGTCGCCGTCGGTGCGGACCGCCGGATCGTCTTCCGTCACCCGCTGCTGCGCGCCGCCGTCCTGCAACGCGCGCCACTGCAGCAGAGGCTGACGGTCCATCGGGCAATCGGAGGGGCGCTGGAGGACGGCGACCGCCGCACCTGGCACCTCGCCCTCGCCGCCACCGCGCCCGACGCCGAGCTCGCCGACGCGCTGGAGCGCACCGCCGTCCGCGCCGAGGGCCGCGGCGGCCACGGCGGCGCCGCGGCGGCGTACGAGCGCGCCGCCCGGCTCACCCCCGACCGCGACGCGGCCACCCGCCGACTCGTCCTCGCCGCCGAAGCCGCCACCGAAGAGGGCAAGTTGGCGCAGGCCGAGGAGCTGGCGGAGCGGGCCGGCGCCCGGACCGACAGCGTCTTCGTGCACGCCCTGCTCGATCAGGTCCGGGCCACCGCGCACTTCTGGCGCGGCTCCTACCCCACCGCCTACCGCCTGCTGCTGGACGCGGCGGCGACCGGCATCGAGCCGGCCCACGCCGCCCGGATGCTGCTCCAGGCCTTCCACGCCGCCTGGTACGCGGGGGAGGAGGCGGTGGTCGCCGTCCTCGACCGGCTCGCCCGGCTCCCGCTCGCCGCGGACGATCCGCTCACCCCGCTGGCCCGGCACCTGCCGGCCGCCGTGCTCCCGGCCCTGGGCCGCCCGGCCGGGCCGCTGCCGGCCGTCCGGGACACCGCGGCGGCGGCCCGCCGGGCGGGTGCCGAAACCCCGGTCGACCTGGTCCAGCTCTGCGGCGCGACGCTGATCCTCGGGCGGGACGCCGAGACCGCCGAGCTCGCCACGGAACTCGTCGCCGAGGCCCGGGCCAAGGGCGCCGTCGGCGTGCTGCCCACGCTGCAGTTCTTCCTCGCGGAGGCGGAGCTGTTCCACGGCCGGCACCGCGACGCCGAGGTCACCGCGACCGAGGCCCTCGCCCTCGCCCGGGACACCGGGCAGCACCAGTGGGTCAGTCAGCTCGGCGCGCTGCTCGCCTGCCTGGCCGCGCTCGGCGGCGACGACGCGCAGTGCACCGCGCTCGCCGCGACCGCCCGGACGGCGACCGCCCTCACCGGCGCGGCCGCCGGCGCCGCGGCACCCGCGCCCGGGGAGCCCTGGACGCAGTGGGCGCTCGGCCTGCTCGACCTCGGCCGGGGCCGGGCCGGTGACGCCGCCGACCGCCTGCACGCCCTCACGACCGGCCCCTACCGTCACCACGTCAGCGGCACCCGGGCCGTCCCCGACCTGGTCGAGGCCGCCGTCCGCCTCGGCGCCCCGGAGCGCGCCGCCGGCCCGTACGAGCGGTTCGCCCGCTGGGCCCGCGCCGCGGGGCTGCCCTGGGCCGAGGCGCTGCGGCTGCGCTGCGAGGCACTGCTCGGCCCGGACGAGCTCGCCGAGTCCGCCTACCGGGCCGCCCTGGACCTCCACGACGGCACCCAGCGGCCGTTCGAACAGGCCCGCACTGCGCTGCTCTACGGCGAGTGGCTGCGGCGCGAACGCCGCCGCACCGACGCCCGGCCGCACCTGCGCGCCGCCCTGGAGGCCTTCGAGGCCGCCGGCGCCCACCCCTGGGCGGACCGCGCGCGCACCGAGCTCACGGCCACCGGGACCAGCGCGCCCGCCCCGTCGGACGCCCCCGCGGGCGTGCTCACCGCGCTCACCCCGCAGGAGCTCCAGATCGTCCGGCTCGCCGCGCAGGGCCTCACCAACCGGGACATCGCCGCCCAGCTCTTCCTCAGCCCCCGGACGGTGGGGCACCACCTCTACAAGGCCTACCCGAAGCTCGGCGTGGCTTCCCGGGCCGACCTGCCGGCACTGCTCTGAGCGCCGCCGGCCCGGCCGACCCGGCCGGTCGGGCCGAGCCCGGAGCGCCCGCCCGGAGCGGCCCGGCGGCCTGCCCGGCCCACCCGGTCCGCCCGGTCCGCCCGCCCGCGACGGCCCCGGCCTGCCGGTCGTCGCGGCCGAGGGGCGTACGCGGCCGAAACCATCGTCATGTGGCGGTGCCGGCCGAGGCGGGCCGGTGAAGTCGAGCAGGCCGAAGCCGGTACCCGGCCGGTCGACAGCGGCGCGGGTGGCGAGCGGTGTATTCCGCATCACCCCCTCGACGCCCCCTCACCTCGGGGGCCGCCCACCGCACTTCCTGCCTGCGGAAACGCCAGAGGCCCTGCCGGATCTCTCCGGCAGGGCCTCTGCATTGGGTCGGGGTGGCGGGATTTGAACCCACGGCCTCTTCGTCCCGAACGAAGCGCGCTACCAAGCTGCGCCACACCCCGGTCTTTCTGTTTGTCGCTCCGTCTCCTTCGCGACGAGTAGAACTCTACCGGACGCTCGCCGAGACACGAAATCCGATTCCCGGCGGGCGTCCGTCGCAGGTCAGCGGGCGGGGGTGAGGGTGAGGAGGGTGGCCTCCGGCGGGCAGGCGAACCGGATCGGGGTGTAGCGGTTGGTGCCGCAGCCGGCCGAGACGTGGAGGTAGGAGCGGCGGCCGCCGGCCTGGTGGGTGGAGAGGCCCTTCACCCGCTTGGCGTCGAGGTCGCAGTTGGTGACCAGGGCGCCGTAGAAGGGGACGCAGAGCTGGCCGCCGTGGGTGTGCCCGGCGAGGATCAGCGGGTAGCGGTCGGCGGTGAAGGCGTCCAGGACGCGCAGGTACGGCGCGTGCACGACGGCGAGCGAGAGGTCGGCGTCGGCGGACGGGCCCCCGGCGACCTCGCTGTAGCGGTCGCGGCGGATGTGCGGGTCGTCCAGGCCGGTGAACTCGACGTCGAGGCCGCCGAGGTTCAGCCGGCCCCGGGTGTTGGTGAGGTCGAGCCAGCCGGCCGCGTCGAAGCCGTCGCGCAGCTTCTCCCACGGGTTGTGCACGGCGCCGGTGATGCCGCGCCGCGCGGTGCCGTCGGGATTGTTCATGCCGTGGACGCCGCTGCGCATCGCCTGCAGGTAGCGGGCCGGGTTCTTGCGGGCCGGGCCGTAGTAGTCGTTCGACCCGAAGACGTAGACACCGGGGAAGTCCATCAGCGGCCCGAGCGCGTCCAGGGTGGCGGGGACGCCGAGCGGGTCGGAGAGGTTGTCGCCGGTGTTCACCACCAGGTCGGGGCGGAGCCCGGCGAGGCTCTGCAGCCAGCGCTGCTTCTTGCCCTGTCCGCTGACCATGTGGATGTCGGAGACCTGCAGCACCCGGAGGGGGCGGGCGCCCCGGGGCAGGACGGGGACCTCGACCCGGCGGAGCCGGAAGGCACGGACCTCGTACCCGACGGAGTAGGCGAGGCAGGCGGCGCCGGTGGCGGCGATTCCGAGGGGGACGGAGTACAGCGGTCGCATCGCTCCATGCTCTCAGACGGCGGATCAGCTGGTGAACGCCTGGTGGGCGTGCCCGGACACGCCGCCGCACCGGGGGAGCCCCCGGTCGGACGCACCGCCGGGGGTGCTGCCGGGAGCCGCCCCCGAAGCCGCCCGTCGGGCCGCCCCGGGGCGCCGTCCGCCGCGCTCCCGGTGGCGCCCTCCACCGGTCCTGGCGTCGGTCGTTCCCCGGTCATCCGGATCACTCCTCGGTCCGGTCGCGCCGGGCCCGCAGTGCCCGGACCTTGTGGCGGTTGCCGCAGCGTTCCATCGAGCACCAGCGCCGCCGCCCGGGGCGCGAGGTGTCGACGAAGAGCAGGTAGCAGTCCGCCGCGCCGCACTCCCGGACCCGGTCGGCGTGGGGGCCGGTGAGCAGGGCGATGGCGTCGCGGGCGACGGTCGAGACGAGCTGGGCCCCGTCGGCCGGCAGCGGCCGTGCCGGCGTGCCGTCCGGGGCTATCTGCGGGACCAGCGGCGGGTGGGCGGCGGCCTCGTTGAGCACGGCGTGGTCCGCGGCCGCGCCCGGCCTGCCGTGGGCCCGCGCGGCGGCGAGCCGCCACAGCGCGTCCCGCAGCCTCCGCGCGGCGGCCAGCTGGCCGGGGCTGACGGCGACCGCGTCGGCCGGCAGCCGCAGCCGGGACTTCTCCAGCCACTGGGCGAGGTCCTCGGGCCGGTGCAGCACCTCGTACCGGGCGTACGCGTCGGGCCCGCCGGTGGTGAGCAGTTCCAGGCAGAGCGCCCCGGGGTCGAAGTGGTACCGCGTGCCCTCGGGGGAGTGCAGGACCAGGCCGGGCGTCCACTCGTCAGTCATGTAACCACTATAAGGAGTTACCTGAAGCGGAGGGAAGGCTGCGGACGTGACCCGGCCGGCCCGGTCGGGTCGCGGAACGGCGGCCCGGGCGTTAATGGTGGGCGGCCGAACGCCGCAGGTGGGAGACTCGGGGCCATGACGACGCTCAAGGAGCAGCTGCAGGAGGACCTCACGGCTGCCATCAGGAACCGGGACGAGCTCCGCTCGTCCACCATCCGGCTCACGCTCTCCGCCGTCACCAGCGAGGAGGTGGCGGGTACGGAGAAGCGGGAGCTGTCGGACGACGAGGTCCTGAAGGTGCTCGCGCGCGAGGCCAAGAAGCGCCGGGAGGCGGCCGCCGCGTTCGACAACGCCGGCCGTACCGACCAGGCGGCCCGGGAGCGGGCCGAGGGCGAGGTGCTGGCGGAGTACCTGCCCAAGCAGCTCTCCGACGAGGAGCTGGCGGCGATCGTGGCCGCCGCCGTCGCCGAGAGCGGCGCGACCGGCCCGCAGGCCATGGGCGCCGTGATGAAGCTGGTGAAGCCGAAGGTCGACGGGCTGGCCGAGGGCGGCCGGGTCGCCGCCGCCGTGAAGGCCGCGCTCTCCGGCTGACACTCCCGAGGACTCGTAGGCCGCCGGCGGCCGTGCAGGACCACGACAGAGGGGCGCCCCCCGAGCCGATCGCTCGGGAGGCGCCCCTCTCGCGTGCCGTCAGCCGGCCGGGTCCGTCGGCCCGGTCAGTGCCGGCCGCCGTTGCCGTTCCCGTTGCCGCCGATGACGCCCGGCGGAAGGGTGAACCCGCCGCCGATCATGCCGCCGGGGTTCCCGCCCCCGCCCGGGTTGCCGCCGGGGTTGCCGCCACCCGCCGCGTCGCCGTTCGGCGGCGGCGTGGCGCCGCCCGACGGCGTCGCGTTCGGGTCCGGCTTGGGGGCCGGGTCCGGGATGCTGATCGTCGGCAGGGTCTGCATCGGGGCGCCGCGCAGGGCCTGGTTCATCGCCATCTGCCAGATCGGGCCCGGGCCGGTGGCGCCGAAGACGCCGTCGCTGCCGTAGAAGGTGTCGCCGATCTTGATGTTCTTCATCTTCACGCCGCCGGCCGGACCGCCGAGCCAGACCGAGGTGGCGAGCTGCGGGGTGTAGCCGCTGAACCAGGCGGCCTTCTTCTCGTCGGTGGTACCGGTCTTGCCGGCGATCTGGCGGCCGCCCTCCAGGCCGAGGGAGGCACCGGTGCCCTTCTCGGTCACGTTGAGCAGGACGGCGTTGAGCGCGTCGGCGGTGCTCTCGGAGTAGGCCTGGCTGCAGGACGACTGCGGGACCTTGACCTCCTTGCCGTCCACCGTGGTGATCTTGTTGATGGCGATCGGGGTGCAGTACTTGCCCCGGGCGGCGAAGGTCGCGTAGACGTTCGCCATGGTCAGCGGGGAGAGCTCCAGGGTGCCGAGGACCATCGACGGGACCTCGACGAAGGGGTCGCCCTTGGCCGTCTGGTTGATGCCGAGCTTGTTGGCCATCTGCTTCATCGCGCAGAGGCCGACCTGCTGCTCCATCTGCACGAAGTAGGTGTTGACCGACAGCGCCATGGCCTGCTTCAGCTCGTACGGGCCGACCTCGCCGGCCGACTCGTTGCCGACGCTGCGGTCCTTGCCCTTGGCGGTGTTCTTCCAGGTGCCCGAGCAGGTGGACATCGTGGGGTAGTCGATCCGGTTCTCGGACGGGAACGCCTGGGTCGGGGACATCCCCGACTCCAGCGCGGCCGCGGCCAGCACCGGCTTGAACGTCGAACCGGTCTGGAAGCCGTTGCCGCCGCCCATCGAAGCGTCGACGTTGAGGTTCACGACGGTCTGGTTCTTGTTCGGGTCCAGGCCGTACGGGCGGGTCTGGGCCATCGCCAGGATCTTGCCGCTGCCGGGCTCCATCATGGTCGCGGCGGCCGAGACCGGGTCGGTGACCTTCACCTTGCTGGTCACCGCGTTCTGTGCGGCGGCCTGCTTGTCCGGGTCCAGGGTGGTGTAGATGTTCAGGCCGCCCTGGTCCCAGAACTTCTTCCGCTCGGCGGCGGTCTTGCCGAAGATCGGGTCCTGCTTGACCACGTGGCGCACGTAGTCGCAGAAGAAGCCCATGCCGGCGTTGGCGGTGATGCAGCCGTTCTGCGGGTCCTTGTACTTCAGACCCAGCGGGGCGGCCTTCGCCGTGTTCGCCTCCTCCACCGTGATGTGCTTGTTCTCCAGCATCTTGTCGAGCACCACGTTGCGGCGCTTGACCGTGTTCTCCGGGTAGCGCACCGGGTCGTACTGGGAGGGGTTCTGCACCAGGCCGGCGAGGGTGGCGGCCTCGGCGATGGTGAGGTCCTTGTTGGACTTGCTGAAGTACCGCTGGGAGGCGGACTCGACCCCGTAGGCCTGGTGGCCGTAGAAGGTGATGTTCAGGTAGTTGGTGAGGATCTGGTCCTTGGTCAGATCCTCCTCCAGCTTGATCGCGACCTTCAGCTCCTGGATCTTGCGGCCCAGGGTCTTGCGCTGGGCCTCCAGGACGGCGGCCTGGTCGTCGCCGGCCTTCTCGACGTTGACGTTCTTCACGTACTGCTGGGTCAGCGTCGAGGCACCCTGAGAGGCGGTGCCGCTCTCCGCGTTCTTGCCGATCGCGCGGAGCACGCCCTTGAGGTCGACGGCGCCGTGCTCGTAGAAGCGGGCGTCCTCGATGTCCACCTGCGCTTTGCGCATGTAGGGCGACATCTGGTCGGCCGCGAGGACGGTGCGGTCGCGCTCGTAGACCTTGGCGATCAGCTGGTTCTTGCTGTCGAAGATCTGGGTGGCCTGGGTGAGCGGCGGCGTCTTGAAGTCGTCGGAGATGCTGTCGAAGCTCTCCGCGGTGTTCTTGGCGGTCAGGCCGAGCGCGCCGACCGCAGGCAGGGCCATGCCGGCCAGCAGGACTCCGGAGAGCACACTGACGCCCAGGAACTTCACTCCGTGCCCCGCCAAGTCCAGCGGTGACTCGCGGCGCCGGCCGCGCGGAGCTCCGGTGTTGCCTGGGGGCTGGGGTGCCTGGGGGCGCTTCGGTGCCATGAGGAGAACCCTACGTTGCCGAATCCCCTCCGGCGGAGCAGGTGTTCGCCTAGGCTTGTCACAAGCTTGCGACAGCTTCGGTACGTCAACATCGCTCACTCTTGTGAGTGATGAGCTTTGCCCGAATTGCCCCTTTCTGAAGTGCTTTTGAGGCGACTGTCACCCCTGGTGCGGGCGGTTTTGGTGGCGCTCTGTGACGGCGCGCGTGACGAGAGTGTCCGCGGCATTCTTGGCAAGGCTTGCGACCTGCGATCACTCCAACGAGTGAGCTGACCGATACCCATAGTCCAATCGGACCATTCGAGATTGAGCCCGAAGGGGCTGTTGCAAGCTGTCGTTCTTCCGTAACGTCCTCAACTGGCAACGGTGAATATGCCGTTGCCGCCGTGGGGGAGCCTCGATTCGGGAGAGGACGGCGCCGGCATGGGCTGGGTAGACGACTGGAGTGCGCAGGCCGCCTGCCGCACTAGTGATCCGGACGAACTTTTCGTCCAGGGGGCGGCGCAGAACCGCGCCAAGGCGGTGTGCAGCGGGTGCCCCGTCCGTACGGAGTGCCTGGCGGATGCGCTGGACAACCGGGTGGAGTTCGGGGTCTGGGGTGGGATGACGGAGCGCGAGCGCCGGGCGCTGCTGCGCCGCCGGCCGACGGTGATCTCGTGGCGGCGGCTGCTGGAGACGGCCCGCACCGAGTACGAGGAGTCCCTCGCGACCGGCGTGATACTGACGGACTACGCCCAGGCCGGCTGAGCCGCCACGGGCCGGGCCCCGACGGGCCGGTCCGCCACGGCCGATGCCGTCACGGCCGAAGCCGGAACAGGCCGAGCCGCCTTCGGCTCCGCGCGCCCGACCGGGCGTCACGGTGCGGCGCCACCAATGTGAAGTGCCGCCGCTACGAGGTGCCGCCGCTACGAAGCGCCGCCGCTGAGCCGCTCGCCGATGGTCCGCAGCCCGTCCAGGTCGTGGACGTCCCCGGGCAGTGCGGCGACCTCGACGATCGGCACGTCCGGGTAGACGGAGACGAAGCGGTCACGGGTACGGCGCTCCCGCGCCATGATCTGCATCCGCTCGGCGTGCAGCCGCAGCAGCCCGGCCGCGAGCAGCTCGGCCTCGGGGGAGGAGTTCTCCGAGCCGTTCTCCTCCAGCGCCTCGGCCGCCGCCAGCGCGCGCTCCGCGGTGAGCTGGGGAGCGCCCGTCCCGTGCACCCGGTTGAGCACCAGCCCGGCCAGCGGCATGCGGTCGGCCGCCAGCCGGTCGACGAAGTACGCCGCCTCGCGCAGCGCGTCCCGCTCGGGCGCGGCCACCACCAGGAACGCCGTGCCCGGCGCCTTCAGCAGCTGGTACGTCCGGTCGGCGCGCTCGCGGAAGCCGCCGAACATCGAGTCCATCGCGCTGACGAAGGTCTGCACGTCCGTCAGCAGCTGGGCGCCGAAGATCTTGCCCAGGGTGCCGGTGAACAGGCCCATCCCGACGTTGAGGAACTTCATCGCGCTGCGCCCGCCGACCTTGGCCGGCGCGGTCAGGATCCGGATCACCTTGCCGTCCAGGAAGGACCCGAGCCGGTTCGGCGCGTCCAGGAAGTCCAGCGCGGAGCGGGACGGCGGGGTGTCGACGATGATGAGGTCCCACTCCTCGGCCGCACGGAGCTGGCCGAGCTTCTCCATCGCCATGTACTCCTGGGTGCCCGCGAACCCGGCCGACAGCGACTGGTAGAACGGGTTCTCCATGATCGCCCGGGCCCGCTCGGGCTCGGCGTGGGCCAGCACGACCTCGTCGAAGGTCCGCTTCATGTCGAGCATCATGGCCTGGAGCTCGCCCTCGCCGGTCACGCCCTTGACCACCCGCGGGGTGTTGTCCAGCTCGGACAGCCCCATCGACTGCGCCAGTCGGCGGGCCGGGTCGATGGTCAGCACGACGACCTTGCGGCCGCGTTCGGCGGCGCGCAGCCCGAGCGCCGCGGCGGTGGTGGTCTTGCCGACGCCTCCCGAGCCGCAGCAGACGATGATCCTGGTCTTCGGGTTGTCGATCAGCTCGTCCACCGCGAGCCGGCTCCCCGTGCCCCGCACGCCGTTCACCCGGCCACTGCTCCCCTGACCGCCGTTCTCCCGGACACCGCTCCTGCGGCCACTGTTCTCCCGGCTGCCGGCCGCCCGGCCGCCGCTCTCCCCGTGGTCGCTCACGCCGCCCCCTGACGCTTCAGCTCGCCCGCCAGCCGGTACAGCCCGCCGAGGTCCACACCCTCGCCCAGCAGCGGAAGTTCGTACGTCGGGAGCTTCAGCTGCTGCAGGTCGGCACGCTGCTCGCGCTCCAGCTCCACCCGCTCCGCGTGCTCCCGAGCCTGGTCCAGCAGCGGGTCGATCAGCGGGTCCACCGCCGCCCGGACGGTCTCCGCCTTGCGCGAGCGCCCGCCCAGGCCGGCCTCGCCGAGGGCCAGCGCGACCTGCTCGCGGTGGTCGCCGTCGACCGCCGCCACCGCCGCCGCGTCCAGGACCGGGGGCCGGACCATGTTCACCATGACCCCGCCCACGGGGAGCGCGGCCTCGCGCAGCTCGGCGAAGCCGTCGACCGTCTCCTGCACCGGCATCTCCTCCAGCAGGGTGACCAGGTGCACCGCGGTCTCGGGAGACTTCAGCACCCGCATCACGGCCTGCGCCTGCGTATGTATCGGGCCGATCCGGGCCAGCCCGGCCACCTCGGAGTTCACGTTCAGGAACCGGGTGAGCCGGCCGGTCGGCGGCGCGTCCATCACGACGGCGTCGTACGCCCGCCGCCCGTCCGGGCCCTTGCGCCGGGCCGCCTCGCAGGCCTTGCCGGTGAGCAGGACGTCCCGGACGCCGGGCGCGATGGTGGTCGCGAAGTCGACGAAGCCGACCTTCTGCAGGGCCTTGCCGGCCCGGCCGAGCTTGTAGAACATCTCCAGGTATTCGAGCAGCGCCTGCTCGGTGTCGATGGCCAGGGCGAACACCTCGCCGCCGGCGGCCCCGCTCCCGGAGCCGGCGCCGGGCAGCCCCAGCTGGGCGCGCGAGACCGAGGCGATCCTGCGCTCCTCGTACGGCAGCGCGGAGATCCCGAAGAGCTCGGCGATGCCCTGGCGGCCCTCCACCTCGATCAGCAGGGTCCGCCGGCCCTCGGCGGCCAGCGCCAGTGCCAGTGCCGCGGCCAGGGTGGTCTTCCCGGTGCCGCCCTTGCCGCTGACCACGTGCAGCCGTACGCCCTCCCAGTCGGGGTCGCGCCGGGCCGCCTCCTGGCCGGGGGTGCGTGTCACGCTCCGTCTCCGTCCGTCTCCGAGGGCCGGCACCGCTCAGGTGCCCTCCCGCGAGGGTAACCAGGGACCGCGCCGGATGCCGGGAGCATCGGGGGGACCAGGGCTGAATCATGCCCGGTTTGTGGGCCACCTCACACGCCGGACCGCGGGCCGCGCCGCTGGCGGGGGCCGCTCGTCTAGAGTCTGGCCATGACCAAGTGGGAATACATGACGGCGCCCCTGCTCGTGCACGCGACGAAGCAGATCCTGGACAACTTCGGCGAGGACGGCTGGGAGCTCGTCCAGGTCGTGCCGGGCCCGAACCCGGAGCAGCTGGTGGCCTACTTCAAGCGGGAGAAGAACGCATGAGCAAGGTCGAGGAGAAGCTCGCCGAGCTGGGCCTGACGCTGCCGCCGGTGGCCGCTCCGGTCGCCGCCTACGTCCCGGCCCTGCGGACGGGTGAGTTCGTCTTCACCTCCGGCCAGCTGCCGATGGTGGGCGGCAAGCTGCCGACCACCGGCAAGGTCGGCGCCGAGGTCACCCAGGAGGAGGCCAAGGAGCTCGCGCAGACCTGCGCGCTCAACGCGCTGGCCGCCGTGAAGTCGGTGATCGGCGACCTGGATCTGATCGAGCGGGTCGTGAAGGTGGTCGGCTTCGTCGCCTCCGCCCCGGACTTCACCGGTCAGCCCGCCGTGATCAACGGCGCCAGCGAGCTGCTCGGCCAGGTGCTGGGCGAGGCCGGTGTGCACGCCCGCAGCGCGGTCGGCGTCACCGTGCTGCCGCTGGACGCCCCGGTCGAGGTCGAGCTGCAGGTCCGGATCAAGGCCGACGTCTGACCGCGGCGCCTGGGCGCCGACGCTTGAGCACCGACGCTTGAGCACCGCCCCGTGACCGGGCCGTGACTGCGGGCCCCGACTGCGGGCCCCGATTGCGGGCCGGTGGAAGAGCGGGCAGTCGATCACGAGGCGGGGTTGGCCCTTCCAACCCCGCCTCCGTGCGCTTAGCATCCGGGGCATGGACCATCGAGCAACGACGCTCCCGATGCCGCCCGGCTGGCCTGCCCGGATCCGGGGGGTCGAGTCCGGCGAGCTGACCCCGCCGGTGCCCAAGCCCGCCGCCACCGTGGTGCTGTTGCGGGACGCGGCGAACGGGCCCGAGGCCTACCTGCTGCGCCGGCGCACCTCGATGGCCTTCGCCGCCGGCATGTACGCCTACCCGGGCGGCGGCGTGGACCCGCGCGACGCCGAGGCCGAACTCGGCTGGGTCGGCCCCGGCCCCCAGGAGTGGGCCGAGCGGCTCGGGGTGGACGCCGGGACCGCGCAGGCCGTGGTCTGCGCCGCCGTCCGCGAGACCTTCGAGGAGGCCGGCGTCCTGCTGGCCGGCCCCGATGCGGAGAGCACCGCGGAACCGCGGGACTGGAGCGCCGAGCGCGCCGCCCTGGAGGCCCACGAACTCTCCTTCGCCGACTTCCTGCGCAAGCACGGCCTGCTGCTCCGCAGCGACCTGCTGGCCGGCTGGGCCCGCTGGGTCACCCCGGAGTTCGAGGAGCGCCGGTACGACACCTGGTTCTTCGTGGCCGCCCTGCCGCCGGGCCAGCGGGCCGCGCTGGAGGTCGGCGAGGCCGACCGGGTCACCTGGCTCACCCCGGCCGAGGCGGTCCGGGGCCGCGAGGAGGGCCGGTTCGGCATGCTGCCGCCCACCGTCACGGTGCTGCGCGAGCTGATGCCGGTGCAGAGCGCCGCCGAGGCGCTGCGGGCGGCCGCGGGCCGTTCGCTCGAACCGATCCTCGGCCGGGCCGAGGTCCGGGGCGACCGCATGACGGTTCGCTGGGCCGGGTACGACGAGCTGACCATCGATGGACACTTCCCCGCGGACGACTGACCTCCCCCCGGACGCGGTGCGGTCGCCGGGGCCGACGGATCACCCCGGCACCGACGACCGCTGCACCGAAGACCACCGACACCACCGAACATCACCGACACCAGCGACAACGCCGACAACGCCGACAACGCCGACAACGCCGACCGACCCGAGGAAGGACCGACGCCCGATGACCCACAACGACGTGGCTCGCCGGACGGCGCGCGAGATGCCCGCCCGCAGCCTGTCCCCGCACGCCCCCGCCTGCGATTCCGCCCCCGTCCCCTTCACCGAGGTGGCGCAGCGCGCGATCGTCCGGGCCCTCCCACTGCGCATGTTGCACCGCTCCAGCGAGGGCGGCCGGTGAGCGGTCTCCTGCCGGGTGACCCCGCCGCCGGCATCGGCGGCGAGGCCACCCCCCGGGCGGTCTGCGTCCTGGCGCCGAACCCGTCGCCGATGACGTTGGACGGCACCAACACCTGGCTGCTCTCCGAGCCCGGCTCGGACCTCGCGGTGGTGATCGACCCGGGCCCGCTGCACGAGGGCCACCTGCGCCGGGTGATCGAGACCGCCGAGCAGCAGGGCAAGCGCGTCGCGCTGACCCTGCTCACGCACGGCCACGCCGACCACTCCGAGGGCGCCGCCCGGTTCGCCGAGCTCACCCGGACCGAGGTCCGCGCGCTGGACCCGGCACACCGGCTCGGCTCCGAGGGCCTCACCGACGGTCAGCGGCTGGACGTCGGCGGCCTGGACCTGCGGGTGGTCGCGACCCCGGGCCACACCTCCGACTCGCTCACCTTCCACCTGCCGGCCGACGGCGCGATCCTCACCGGGGACACCGTCCTCGGCCGCGGCACCACGATGGTCGCCCACCCCGACGGCCGGCTCGGCGACTACCTGGACTCGCTGCGCCACCTGCACACCATGGCCGCCGAGCACGGCGTCCGGACCGTGCTGCCCGGCCACGGGCCGGTGCTCGCGGACGCGCTGGGCGCCGTCGACTACTACCTCGCGCACCGGGCGGGCCGGCTGGCCCAGGTCGAGACGGCCGTCGAGGCGGGCTGCCGGACGGCGCACGAGGTGGTGGCCCGGGTCTACGCGGACGTGGACCGCGCACTCTGGCCGGCGGCCGAGCTGTCGGTCCTGGCCCAGCTCCAGTACCTGGAGGAGCACGGGCTGATCTGACCGCCCCGGGCCCGCTCGGTGCGGCGCGCCCACCTGCGCGGACGGGTGTCGTCCAGGCATGCGCGAGGGCCCGCACACCGGGTGGTGTGCGGGCCCTCGCGGTGGACCGGTCGGCCGCTGGGAGACGGCCGGAGGCCGCAGGCCGATGGCCGGACGCGGACGGGGTGCGGTTAGCGCGAACGGCGGGAGAGCCGCTCGACGTCCATCAGGACCACGGCGCGCGCCTCCAGCTTCAGCCAGCCGCGGCCGGCGAAGTCGGCAAGCGCCTTGTTGACCGTCTCGCGGGAGGCGCCGACCAGCTGGGCCAGCTCCTCCTGGGTGAGGTCGTGGGCGACGTGGATGCCCTCGTCGGACTGCACGCCGAAGCGGCGGGAGAGGTCCAGCAGGGCCTTGGCGACGCGCCCGGGCACGTCGGAGAAGACCAGGTCGGACATCACGTCGTTGGTCCGGCGGAGGCGGCGGGCGATGGCCCGCAGCAGCGCGATCGACACCTCGGGCCGGGCGTGCAGCCAGGGCTGGAGGTCACCGTGGCCGAGGCCGAGCAGCTTGACCTCGGTCAGCGCGCTGGCGGTGGCGGTGCGCGGGCCCGGGTCGAACAGCGACAGCTCGCCGATCATCTCGCTGGGGCCGAGGACGGCGAGCATGTTCTCGCGGCCGTCCGGCGAGGCGCGGTGCAGCTTGACCTTGCCCTCGGCGACGACGTAGAGCCGGTCGCCGGGGTCGCCCTCGTGGAACAGCGACTCACCGCGGGCGAGGGTGACCTCGGTCATGGAAGCGCGCAGCTCGCCGGCCTGTTCGTCGTCGAGTGCCGCGAAGAGTGCGGCGCGCCGCAGAACGTCGTCCACGTGCTTCCTCCTTCTCGGCCGCCCGGCGATCAAGCCGGCCGGCGCAAGTTCCGTACAGTGCTCTGCATCACCAAGCATGGCGCATGTCGCTCCGATCATATGAGGAGGGGGTGCGCCGAGGTGTGCTGCGCGGGGCCATTCGTACCGCCGGCCGGGCCCTTGCGGAGGGCCGGCGGACGCCGGATTCAGCCGGTTCCGCCCGGATTCAGACGGTGGGGCGCGCCGGGTCGAGCAGTGCGTCGGCGACGGCGGTCCGGGCGTAGAGGACGGCGTGGCCGGCCCGGTGGGCGCTGGTCAGTCCGGCCGCACGCAGGGCGGTGAGGTGCTGGGACACCCCGGCGGCGGAGAGCCCGGTCCGGCGGGCCAGCTCGGTGGTGGAGGCGGGCGAGTCCAGTTCGGCCAGCAGCCGGGCCCGGGAGCGGCCGAGCACGGCGGCGAGCGCACCGGCGTGCTCGTCGGAGCCGGCGCCCGGGCGGCGCTCCCACAGCGCGGCGGTGCCGCGGGCCGGGTAGGCGAGCTGCGGCGGGTCCGGCGGCAGCGAGCGGGTCAGGACGCGCGGCCGGGCGAAGGCGGACGGCACCAGCAGCAGTCCCTCCGCGGCGTCGATCCGCTCGACCGCGCAGTGCCGCTGCTCCAGCCGCAGCGCGCCGCCGTCCCAGCGGACCGTCTCGTGCAGGTCGTCGAGGACCCGCGCGGTGCCGTGTTCGACGGCCTGCCGGGCCCGGTGGAAGACGTCCGCCTCCAGGACCGCGCGGATCCGGGCCCAGTACGGGGCGAGCGCCAGCTCCCAGTACGCCTCGATCTCGGCGACCACCCGGGGCAGCTGGCCCGCCGGGTCCCGGTACAGCGGGCCGAGCCGGGCCGGCAGCCGTCCGCCGTGCTCCGCCGCGACGTGGTCGAGGTCGGTCCGCACCTGCTCGGCGGCGGTGGCGCCGATCGCGGCCAGCTCGTCGGCGAGCGCGGGGGAGGGGCCGGTCGGCGTCGGGTTCAGGAAGTCGGGCAGGTGGCCGGTGGCCGGGACCATCGCGGCGAGCCGACCGCAGTCCAGCCCGGCGGCGGCCAGCCGGGGCCGGACCTGCTCGGCCCAGCGGCGGTGCAGGGCGGGCGCGGGCGCGTGGGCCAGGGCCCGGAGGCTGGTCACCACCTCCCACATGGGGGAGACGGCGAACCGGGTCTGGGCCAGGTCGTTCGCCGAGAACGCCAGCTCGGTCCGCATTGACGCGCTCCTCCTGTGTCCCTGTTCCCAGGTCCGGGCGCCGGGGGTCGGGGGCGGATGATTCGGCCTCAGCTTAATCAATGGAGGTGGGTGCCGCGTCGGGCGCAGGATTCAGACCAGGGCCGGTCCGGCAGCCCCGCACCCGCCGCAGGCCCGAGCTTGCCGCAGCCCCGCACCTGCCGCAGGCCCGAGCCCGCAGACCGAAGCGCTCGCAGATGCGCGACACCCGCAGCCCCGCTCCATCCGCAGACCCGAAAGACGGTGACCCCGCATGTCCACTGACGCCACCCTCCCCACCACGAAGCTCCGCGAGCACGCCCTGCGGCTGCGGGAGCTGGTGGCCGACGGCGTGCTCGTCCTGCCGAACGCCTGGGACGCCGGCAGCGCCGCCGTGATCGCCTCGGCCGGCGCGGCCGCCGTCGCCACCACCAGCGGCGGCGTCTCCTGGTCGCTCGGCCGCGGCGACGGCCAGCAGCTCGGCCGGGAGGACATGGCGGCGGTGGCCCGCCGGATCACCGCGGCCGTCGACCTGCCGGTCACCGTCGACGCCGAGGGCGGCTACGGCCCGAAGCCGGCCGATGTCGCCGACACCGTCCGGGCGCTGGTCGCGGCGGGCGCGGCCGGCGTCAACCTGGAGGACTCGGCGGCCCCCGGCGGACCGCTCTTCCCGGTGGCCGAGCAGGCCGCCCGGCTGCGCGCGGCCCGGGAGGCGGCCGCCGAGGCGGGCCTGCCGGAGCTGGTGGTCAACGCCCGGACGGACGTCTTCCTCTTCGGGCTGGGCGGCCTGGACGACGTGCTGGCCCGCGCGGAGGCGTATGCGGAGGCCGGCGCGGACGGTCTCTTCGTCCCCGGCCTGCTGGATCTCGACGTGCTGGCCCGGCTGACCGCCGCCACCTCGCTGCCGGTGAACGCGATGGCGGTGGCGGGCGGTCCGGGCGTCGCCGAACTCGCGGCCGCCGGGGTGAGGCGGATCAGCGTCGGCACCGGCCTGGCGCAGGCCGCGTACACCGCCGCCCGGCGGGCCGCCGCCGAGCTGCTGGGCGCGGGCACGCTGGCGGAGCTGGACGGTTCGCTCGGCTTCGGCGAGCTGGACGCGCTCTACCGCCGCTGACGGTCGCCCGCGGGGTCTGCGGCCGTCGCAGGGCGGTGGGCCGAGGGCGGCGAGGCCCGGCGCGCCGCCTACGCCTCCGGGTGCCCGGCCGGCTCGCCCGGCGCCGGATCGGGCAGCCCGGCGAGCGGCCCCGCCCCTGCGGGCATCCCGAGGACGCGCCGCATCGCCCGCCGGGCGCGCCCGGCCGCGGCGCCGTCCCGGTACAGCCGCCGGGCGTGGTTGAGCGCGAGCACCTGTCCGGTGAGCTCGAACACCAGCTGCTCGGCGTCCGGCTCGCCGGGCAACTGCCCGGCGGCGATCGCCAGCTCGGCCTGCCGCCGCAGCTCGCGTTGCCAGACGGCGTTCTTGGCGGCGACGGCGGAGCGGACCGGGCCGCTCTCCCGGTCGTCGAACTCGGCGGTGACGGTGGTGAAGAAGCAGCCGCCCGGCAGCAGGTCGCGCTCCAGGTAGGAGACCCAGGCCTCGCACTGGGCGAGCAGCCGGGGCAGCCCGGGAGCCGCGCCGGCAGCGTCCGCCCGGCGCACCACCTCGCGGACGAAGAGCGCCACCGCCTCGTCGACGACGGCGAGCTGCAGGCTCTCCTTGGTGCCGAAGTGGCCGAGCACGCCGGACTTGCTCATCGCCAGGTCCGCGGCGAGCCGCCCGATGGTCAGGCCCTCCAGCCCCTCGACCGAGGCGAGGTCCAGGCCCCGGCGCAGGATCGCGGTTCGGGTCCGGCGGGTGTCGGCGACGGATCTTCTGGGGCTCACCGCGCCAGTGTATCCAGCGCCGACCATTTAGCGTCCGACCGTTCGGACGCTATAGTCGCCGGCGTGACACCCCGTCATGCGTGACGCCACCCGCGTAAGGAGCAGGCATGCCCGGTTCCCGTATCACCGCCCTGGGCCACTACCAGCCCGCGAAGGTCCTCACCAACGACGACCTCTCCGGGACGGTCGACACCAGCGACGAGTGGATCCGGCAGCGGACGGGCATCGTCACCCGCCGGATCGCCGAGACCGAGTCCGTCACGGACCTGGCCGCGGCCGCGGCGGCCAAGGCACTCGCCTCGTCCGGCCTGGCCCCCGACGAGATCGACATGGTGGTGGTCGCCACCTGCTCGGCGATGGACCGCTGCCCGAGCATCGCCACCCAGGTCGCCGGCCGGCTGGGCGTCCCCGCGGCCGTCGGCTTCGACGTCAACAACGGCTGCGCGGGCTTCTGCACCGCGCTGGCCACCGCCGACCACGCGCTCCGGGCCGGCGCCGCCCGGCACGCCCTGGTGATCGGTGCGGAGAAGATGAGCGACGTCACCGACTGGACCGACCGCTCCACCTGCGTCCTGCTCGGCGACGGCGCCGGTGCGGCGGTCCTCGGCCACGATCCGACCGGCGGGGGCGTCGGTCCCGTGGTCTGGGGCTCCGACCCGACCCGGGGACACGCCGTCCGGCTGGACGACGGCTGGCAGCCCCGGTTCCGCCAGGAGGGGCAGACCGTGTTCCGCTGGGCCACCACCGCCCTCGTCCCGATCGCCGAGGAGGCCTGCCGCCGGGCCGGCATCACCCCGGCCGAGCTCGGCGTCGTGGTCACCCACCAGGCCAACCTGCGGATCGTCGAGGCCATCACCCGGCGGCTCGGCGCCGACCGGGCCGTCGTCGCCCGCGACGTCGTCGACTCCGGCAACACCTCCGCCGCGTCCGTCCCGCTCGCCCTCGCCAAGCTGGTCGAGCGCGGCGAGGCCCCCAGCGGCGCCCCCGCCCTCCTCCTCGGCTTCGGCGGCGGCCTCTCCTGGGCCGGCCAGGTCGTCACCTGCCCCTGAACCGCCGCCTCCGGCACACTCGGCGCCCCTGCACAAGGGGGTCTTGTGAACGGTCATGAAGTGCTCCCGGCCGTCGAGCGGGCGGCGTAGCCTTCGGGCATGGCAGAGAGCAAGGTCCGGAAGGCCGCGGAGCCGGAGCCGGCCGCGAAGAAGCCGGCCGTGAAGAGCGTGGCCGTGAAGAGCGCGGCCGAGAAGAAGGCGGCCGTGAAGAAGCCGGCGGCGAGCAGGGCGGCTGTGAGGCCGGGGAAGCCGGAGACGCATCTGGGCATGGTCCGCAGGGCGCGGAGGATCAACCGGGAGCTCGCGGAGCTGTATCCGTACGCGCACCCGGAGCTGGACTTCGGCAACCCCTTCGAGCTGCTGGTGGCGACGGTGCTGTCGGCCCAGACCACCGACCTCCGGGTGAACCGGACGACGCCGGCGCTGTTCGCCAAGTACCCGACGCCGGAGGACATGGCGGCGGCGGTGCCGGAGGAGCTGGAGGAGGTCATCCGGCCGACCGGTTTCTTCCGGGCCAAGGCGAAGTCGCTGATCGGGCTCTCGATCGCGCTGCGGGACAACTTCGGCGGGGAGGTGCCCGGCCGGCTGGAGGACCTGGTCACGCTGCCCGGCGTCGGGCGCAAGACCGCCAACGTGGTGCTGGGCAACGCCTTCGGCGTGCCGGGGATCACCGTGGACACCCACTTCGGGCGCTTGGCGCGGCGGTTCGGCTGGACCGCCGAGGAGGACCCGGAGAAGGTCGAGGCGGCCGTGGCCGAGATCTTCCCGAAGTCCGAGTGGACGATGCTCTCCCACCGCGTGGTCTTCCACGGCCGGCGGATCTGCCACTCCCGCAAGCCGGCCTGCGGGGCCTGCCCGGTCGCGCCGCTCTGCCCGTCCTACGGGGAGGGCGAGATCGATCCGGAGAAGGCGAAGAAGCTCCTCAAGTACGAGATGGGCGGGCAGCCCGGCCAGCGGCTGCGGCCGCCGGCCGACTTCCCGGGCGAGGCGGCGGCGCGGGCCGACGCCGCCGCGCACCACGGCGAGGTCGCGGACATGGCGGTGGCCGGATGACGCTGCGGAGCAACGGGGGGCAGCCGGAGGCGCCGGCCCGTCAGGTGGAGCGGGACGGCCTGCCGTCCTGGCTGGAGCCCGTCCGGGACGCCGCAGAGCGGGTCCTGCCCGAGCAGCTGAGCCGATTCCTCCCGCCCGCCGAGGGCGGCCGGGCCGCCGCCGTCCTGATGCTCTTCGGCGAGGGCGCCGCCGGACCGGACCTGCTGCTGATCGAGCGGGCCCGGTCGCTGCGCTCGCACGCCGGCCAGCCGTCCTTCCCCGGCGGCGCGCTGGACCCGGAGGACGGCGACCCCGGCGGGCCCGGCCCGGTCGCGGCGGCGCTGCGCGAGGCCTGGGAGGAGACCGGCGTGGACCCGGCCGGGGTGCAGGTCTTCGCCACACTGCCCGCCCTCTACATCCCGGTCAGCCGCTTCGTGGTGACCCCGGTGCTCGGCTGGTGGCGCGAGGAGTCGCCGGTCCGGCCGGTGGACGCGGGCGAGACCGGTGCGGTGTTCCGGGTGCCGATCGCCGAGCTCACCGACCCGGCCAACCGGGCCCGGCTGCGGCACCCCTCCGGCCACCTCGGCCCCGCCTTCGAGGTCGGCGGTCGGCTGGTCTGGGGCTTCACCGCCGGGGTGATCGACCGGGTACTGCACCACAGTGGTCTGGAGCTGCCCTGGGACGTCTCCCGGACGCTCGACCTCTCCGAGGAGGCGATCGAACTGGCGCAGGGCGGCGACCGCGGCCGCGCCGGTTCGCTGTCGGGCGGCGACGCCGGGTCGCCGTGATCACGCGACGCGGGGGCGCCGTGTTCGCGCGACGCCGGGTCGCCGCGGTCGCGGGTCGGGCTGCTCAGGGGGCCGTGGCCGTCCGTCGGGAAGGCCGCGGTTCCCCGGCCCTGCGCCGTCGTGGCCCGGGAACGGGGGCCGCCCGTCGGCGCGGGCGCCCCGCCGGGCGTGGGAGGGTGTTCGGGTGAACGTCCTGGATCTGCTG
This sequence comes from Kitasatospora sp. NPDC090091, assembly GCF_044747365.1. Classification (NCBI taxonomy): domain Bacteria; kingdom Bacillati; phylum Actinomycetota; class Actinomycetes; order Kitasatosporales; family Streptomycetaceae; genus Kitasatospora; species Kitasatospora sp. NPDC090091. The sequence goes on along the minus strand of NZ_JBIVDY010000002.1, from coordinate 5,987 downwards.
CTGATCGCCGCCGCCGTGGGATTCGCCGTGTCCGGCTACCGGCAGGGCTTCGTGGTCGGCGTGATGTCGGTCCTCGGCTTCCTCGGCGGCGGCCTGATCGCCGTCCAACTGCTGCCGCTGCTGCTCGACCACCTCAGCCCGGGTACCACCGCGTCGGTGATCGCCGTCGTGGTGGTGATCGTGCTGGCGGCGATCGGCCAGGCGGTCACCACCCATTTCGGCTGGAAGCTGCGCGGCCACATCGACCGCCGCCCCGCCAAGGCCCTGGACGCGGCCGGCGGGGCCGTGGTCAACGTGATCTCGATGCTGCTGGTCGCCTGGCTGATCGGTTCGGCGCTCGCCGGAACGTCCCTGCCGACCGTCTCCAAGCAGGTCCGCAGCTCGGCGGTGCTCGGCGGGGTCCAGGACGCGCTGCCCTCCGACGCGCCCAACTGGTTCTCCGACTTCTCCAAGGTGCTCGCCCGCAACGGCTTCCCGCAGGTCTTCAACCCCTTCGAGCACGAGCCGATCACCCAGGTGGACACCCCCGACCCGGCGCTGGCCGCCAGCCCGGCGGTGGCCAGGGCGAAGCAGAGCCTGGTCAAGGTGGTCGGCACCGCCACCGCCTGCGGCAAGACGCTGGAGGGCAGCGGCTTCGTCTACGCCCCGCACCGGGTGATGACCAACGCCCACGTGGTCGGCGGCGTCGACGAGCCCACCGTGCAGATCGGCGGCGTCGGCCAGCTCTACGACGCGACCGTGGTCCGCTACGACTGGCAGCGCGACATCGCCATCCTGGACGTGCCCAAGCTGAACGCGCCGCCGCTCGCCTTCGCCGGCGAGGCCAAGACCAACGACAGCGCGATCGTGGCGGGCTTCCCCGAGAACGGCGCCTTCAACGTCCAGCCCGCCCGCATCCGCGGCCGGATCCAGGCCAACGGGCCGGACATCTACCACCGCGGCCAGGTGGTCCGGGACGTCTACTCGGTGCGCTCACTGGTCCGGCAGGGCAACAGCGGCGGCCCGCTGCTCACCCCGGACGGCCAGGTGTACGGCGTGGTGTTCGCCAAGTCGCTGGACAGTGCGGACACCGGGTACGTGCTGACCGCCGCCGAGGTGCGCGACGACGCCGTCCAGGGCAGCGCGGCGAGCGCCCGGGTGGACACCCAGGGCTGCGCGCTCTGACGCCTGCGGGCCCGGGACCGTCTGCCCGGCCGGGTCCGTCTGTCCGGCCGGGTTCGGGGCCGTCCGTTCGTCCGGGGCCGGGTGGCTCCGCCGGTCCGGTGCCGTCCGTTGGTTTGGGGCCGGGGGTGGAGCCCGCCGGTCCGGTGCCGTCCGGTGGGCGGGTGCGGCGCGGGCCTCAGGTGTCGCGCCGCAGGCGCGCGCCCACCCAGCGGGCGCGCCGGCCCAGGATGCGCGGGATGCCGAGCTGCCGTTGCCCCGTGCGCTGACGGCGGTCCAGGCCGTCGTATCCGAGGTCGTCCGCCCAGTCGGGGCGGTGTCCGGACCTCTGCGAGCTGTTGTGGCGTCGGCCGCGCGGAGCGCCGCCGCGATCGGGCATCCAGGTCATACCGCAATGGATGCCCCTGGGCCGGTCGGGGTAATCGCTCGCGGCGGCGCCAACTTGGCCTATGCGTTTGTCATATGAACGCAAGATCAAGGGAGTTGGGGCCTTTGGCCTCTGGAAGGAACGTACCCGCGACGCCCCTCCGTCCGCCGTCCGAGTGCCCCGGCCGCCCGGCGCTCCGCCCCGGCACGCCGGCCGGGGCCGCCGCCAGGGTGGGCTCCCGGCTGGGCGGCCGCGGCGTTCAGTCCTTGTGCCGGCCGATCCAGTCCAGCAGCTCGGCCGTGAACTCCTCCGGCGCCTCCTCGTGCGGGAAGTGCCCGATCCCCGGCATCAGCCGCCAGCGGTACGGCGCGGCCACGTACTCGCCGCCGCCGAGCGCGGTGTGCGAGAGCAGCACCGGGTCCGCCGCGCCCTGGACGTGCAGGGTCGGGGCGGTGATCGGCTTCTTCATGCGGCGGGCGAACTGGATGCCGTCTGGGCGGGCCATCGAGCGCAGCAGCCAGCGGTACGGCTCGATCGAGCAGTGCGCGGTGCTGGGGATCTGGATCGCCTGCCGGTACGCCGCGACCGCGGCCCGGTCCAGCTGGTTGCGGCCGGTCCAGGCGTCCAGGTAGCGGCCGACCAGCTCGCCGTCGTCGGCGACCAGCCGGCGTTCCGGTATCCACGGCCGCTGGAAGCCCAGCACGTGCTCGAAGGCGGCCATCTGGCGGCGGTCGGTCAGCAGCGCCCGGCGCAGGTCGCGCGGGTGCGCGGCGGAGACCACGGTGAGGCTCTGGATCACCGAGGGGCGCATCACCGCCGCCACCCAGGAGAGCGTGCCGCCCGAGGCGTGGCCGACCAGGTGGGCGCGGTTCTCCCCGAGCGAGCGGATCACCCCGGTGATGTCCAGCGCGAGGTTGCCCGGGTCGTAGCCGCGCGGGGTGCGGTCGCTGCCGCCGATGCCCCGCAGGTCGAGCGCGACCGCCCGGTAGCCGGCCTCGGCGAGCGCGGTCAGCTGGTGGCGCCAGGCCCACCAGTACTCCGGCCAGCCGTGGACCAGCAGCACCAGCGGCCCCTCGCCCAGCTCGGCGATGTGGAAGCGGGCCCCGTTCGCGGCCAGGTCGCGGTGCGTCCAGGGGCCCGCCTGGCGGATGTCCCAGGCGGGCGCGGGCGCGGCCGACAACGGGTCGCCGCCGTCGGCGAGCGCGGTCGCGCCGTCGGGCGCCTCGTCGGGCGCCTCGTCGACGGCATCCCGGTCGACGGCGTCCCGGTCGACGGTGTCCCGACCGCTCGTGCGGTCGGGACCGGAGTCGGCGGACGGCTGCGCAGGCAGGTGCTTCTGGTCGAGCGGCATACCGAGAGCGTGTCACATCCGTGCGCCGGACACGCGCCCGGCACTCGGTCTCGGAGCGTCCGCGCGCTCCGCGGGGTCGTCCGTCCTTACGGGATGCGGCCGAGGGCCCGGTCGATCTCCTCCTTGGTGGCGGGGCGCGGCCGGGCGTTCTTCAGCACGTCGGCGGTCTTCTGGGCACCCTCGATGGTGCGGTGCGGCTTCTCGATCCGCTTGAACGAACGCAGCGCCAGGAGCCCGAGCACCACCGCGAGCAGCAGGTAGGCACCGGCCACGATCAGGAACGACCAGCCGAGCGAGAGGCCCAGTGCGTGGATCCCGAACGCCGCCGCGGCGCTCAGCATCGGCACGGCGGCCAGCGCCACCACACCGGCGACCGTCAGCGAGGCGCCGCCGGAGACGCCGCGCTTGACGTCCGCGCGCAGCTCGGCCTTGGCCAGCGCGATCTCGTCGTGCACCAGGGCGGACAGGTCGGCGGTGGCCGCCGCGAACAGCTGCCCCACCGAACGCTCGCCCTCGTAGGGCGCCCGGCCGTTGCTGGACGGGTCTGCGGCTCCTGCGGGCATCAGCGGTTCTCCTTCTGCGGCTCTGCGGCGTACGCCGCCGGGCGGTGCGTTCTCCGGGGCCGGAGGGGGCCCGGTGGCGGCTGTGGACTGTCGACAGCTCAGAATCATGCCCCCAGCAGTCAGTCGCACACCACTCCGGGGGCCCTGCCGGAGTGGTGTGTCCCCTTGCTGCCGACGGCGCCGCGGGCCTCAGCCGGTGCCGGAACCCCGGTCCGGGCGACCCTTCGCCGAGCCCCCGGGCGTGCCCTTCGGGGAGTCCTTCGCCGGGTTGTCGGCCGGGGTCTCGGACGGGTTGTTCGGCGGGCCGTCGGCCGGGCGGTCTGGCGGGTTGCTCGCCGGGTTGTCGGCCGGGCTCCCTGACGGGTTCTCCGCCGGGTGGTCCGTCAGCTCGGCCGTCCGTTCCTGCCAGGCCGGGTCGTCCTGCTGGTAGATGTCGGGGATGCCGTCGCCGTCGAGGTCGCGCTCCTCCTCCTCGTACAGCGCCCGGTAGTGCCGGTTGCGGAGCTTGAGCAGCACGGTGGCGAGCAGGGCGCAGAGCAGCGACCCGACCAGGACGGCCGTCTTGGAGCGGTCGGCGAGCGCCGGGTAGTCCGGGAAGGCCAGCTCGCTGATCAGCAGGGAGACGGTGAAGCCGATGCCCGCCAGCACCGAGACGGCGAACATGTCCGCCCACTTGAGCTGCGGGTTCAGCTCGGCGCGGGTGAAGCGGGCGGTCAGCCAGGTGCCGCCGAAGACGCCCACGGTCTTGCCGACCAGCAGGCCGAGGATGATCCCGAGCGGGGTCGCCTGGGTGAAGACCTCGCCCAGCGCCGACCCGGAGATCGTCACGCCCGCCGAGAACAGCGCGAAGACGGGGACGGCGAACCCGGCCGAGAACGGGCGGACCAGGTGCTCGATGTGCTCACCGGGGGACTCCTGCTCGTCGCCGACCCGGTGGCAGCGCAGGATCAGACCCATCGCGACGCCCGCCACCGTGGCGTGCACGCCGCTCTCGTGCATCAGCGCCCAGGTCACGAAGGCCAACGGCACGTAGAGGTACCAGCCGTGCACCCCGCGCCGGTGCAGGAACCAGAACAGCACCAGGCCCGCGAAGGCCAGCCCGAGTGCCCAGAACTTGATGCCGGAGCTGTAGAAGATCGCGATGATCAGGATCGCGATCAGGTCGTCCACCACGGCGAGGGTGAGCAGGAAGGCGCGCAGCGCGGCCGGCAGGTGGGTGCTGATCACGGCCAGCACACCGAGCGCGAAGGCGATGTCCGTCGCGGTCGGGATCGCCCAACCGCCCGGGTGCCCGCCGCTGCCCGCGTTCACGACGGCGAACAGGATCGCCGGCAGCGCGACGCCGCAGACCGCCGCGACCACGGGGAGCAGCGCGGCGCTCGGGCTGCGCAGCTCGCCCGTCACGAACTCGCGCTTGAGCTCGATGCCGGCGACGAAGAAGAAGACCGCCAGCAGGCCGTCCTTGGCCCAGGTGGCCAGGGTGAGGTCCAGGTGGAGCGGGCCGGACGGCCCGATGGTGTAGTCGAGGACGCTGTCGTAAGCGGCGGGCCACACGTTGGCCCAGATCAGGGCCACCAGCGCGGCGGCGAGCAGCAGGATGCCGCCGACCGTCTCGGTGCGCAGGGCTTCGAGGATGAAGGTGCGCTCGGGGAGGGGCAGCCTGCCGAGGAGCTGGCGGCGTCGGTTCGTCGGCTCGTGGACGGGCGGCTGGCTGGCCACGCGAGACCTCCTGGGGCGGGGAACGGCATACGGATGCACCTGTGGTGCAGTGCCGACCAGACTTCCCGGCGCGCCCTGTGACGCTGGATCCAATGGCGTTGGATCTTGATGCGTCTTTGACAGTCTAGCCGGAAGGGCGAGATGACACCCTGATCGTCATATTTCAGGACCTAAGCCCTGGTGGCTTCTTCCGCCCCCGTACGGGCGGCTCGACGGCCCCCGAATGGAGCCGGCCGCATGCAGACGGGTGAACGCCTCCCTATCGTCGATCGCAGGCGCCGTCCGTCCGGACGGCGTGATCCTCCTCCCCTCTTTCCCTCTCCTTCTTCCCTTCTCTCTGCTGTGCTGTGCAGGCACGACCATGCCCAGACCGACCCTGCCCGACCTGCCCGACCTGCCAGGTCTGCCAGGTCTGCAGGGAGTGCCGGGCGGCCGGCCGCGTCAGCGGACCGGCGCGGGGGCCGCCCGGTCGTTCCGGCCGGTTCGGTTTCCCGCCTGGCACGGCGGTGCCCCGGGGCGGTCCTCCTGACCGCCCCGGGGCACCGTTCCGTGCAGCTCTGCGCTCAGCGCAGTTCGCAGGTCAGCCCTCGCTGCCGGCGGGTGGGAGCTGGGACTGGATCAGGCTCATCACGGTGCTGTCGGCCAGGGTGGTGGTGTCGCCGACCTCGCGGCCCTCGGCGATGTCGCGCAGCAGACGGCGCATGATCTTGCCGGAGCGGGTCTTGGGGAGCTCGCCGACGACCTTGATCTGCTTGGGCTTGGCGATCGGGCCGAGCGTCCTGCCCACGTGGGCGCGGAGTTCCTCGACGAGTTCGGGGGTCTCGGT